>NZ_JTJR01000011.1 GCF_001678475.1 Gallibacterium genomosp. 3
CTTGTCAACAAGATTTTTTTGAAGTTTTTACTCTCTTAAAACGAATCCGCTTACCTACTGGCAGTGGATTGCCTTGCTCTTGTTGCGTGAGGCGGCATTATAGGGATTTTTTATTGGCTTGCAACCCCATTTTTTATTTTTTTAACTGTTCGCTGTTTTTTTCAACGAAACGTCTAATTTCCATACTTTTTGCTTAACTTTTACTTCAATGCAACACGTGCATTACGGAATAAACGCATCCACGCTCCATCTTCACTCCAGTCATCTGGATACCACGAGTTAGTCACACTACGGAAGACACGTTCTGGATGAGGCATCATAATTGCAATACGTCCATCCTTATTGCTTACCGAAGTAATACCTAATGGAGAACCATTTGGATTAGCTGGATATTGTTCTGTCACATTAATGTAATTATCTACATATTGAGCAATGATCTGTTGATTTTGTTGTAATTCCGCAATTTGTTGTGGGGATGCGAATTCTGTACGACCTTCACCATGTGATACCGCAATTGGCATATGTGAACCTGCCATTCCCGCAAACCAAAGTGAATTATTTTCGTTAATCTTCACTAATCCCACACGGGCTTCAAAACGTTCTGAGCGGTTGCGTACAAATTTAGGCCATAAGTCAGCGCCAGGAATAATTTCTTTTAGATGAGAAATCATCTGACAACCATTACATACGCCTAATGCAATTTTATTTTGATCTTCAAAGAAGCGGCTAAATTGTTCACGTAAATCATGATGGAACAAAATAGATTTCGCCCAACCACCACCAGCACCTAATACATCGCCATAAGAGAATCCTCCACAAGCAACTAATGCATCAAATTTCACTAAATTATGGCGACCAGAACTTAAATCACTCATATGCACATCAAATGCTTGGAAGCCTGCGCGATCAAACGCTGCAGCCATTTCTACATGACTATTTATACCTTGCTCACGCAAAATCGCAATTTTTGGTCTGACACCCACCGCGATATATGGCGCTGCCACATCTTCACTTGGGTTATAACTCAATTTTGCCGATAATCCTGGGTTATCCGCCTGTTGTTTTGCTTCATATTCTTGATCTGCACAAGCCGGATTATCGCGTAAACGTTGCATTTGCCAGGTGAGCTCACCCCAAATTTGACGTAATTCTGAACGTTTCTGTTGCAACACAACATTCTCACCACGTTTTACAATGATCTGATTATCAGTGGTAACATGACCCAATACTGTCGCAATCCGATCTAGTTGATATGACTTCAAGAGTTCCCAAACCGCTTGGTGATCTTGTTGGCGAATTTGTAATACAGCACCTAATTCTTCATTGAAGAGTACAGCTAAATCATCAGCGCCCAATTTCTCAATATCAATGGTTACACCACAATTACCCGCAAAAGCCATTTCCGCTAAGGTCACAATTAAACCACCATCAGAACGGTCATGGTATGCCAATAATTTTTGTTCTTGTACTAACTGCTGTATTGCATCAAAGAAAGCTTTTAAACGTTGTGGATTTTCTACATCCGCTGGCTTATCACCCAATTGTTTATAAACTTGTGCTAATGCTGTTGCCCCTAAACGATTCTTTCCTTCGCCAAGATCTAATAAGATAAGTTCACTCGCTCCTTTATCTGTACGTAATTGTGGAGTTACCGCTTTTCTCACATCTTCTACTCGTGAGAACGCACTAATTACTAATGATAACGGAGCAGTTACTGTTTTTTGTTGCCCATCTTCTTGCCATGTGGTTTTCATTGACATGGAATCTTTACCCACTGGAATCGTTAATCCCAAAGCCGGACAAAGTTCTTCGCCAATGGCTTTAACAGCTTGGTATAATCCCACCCCCTCTCCTGGGTGATCTGCTGCCGACATCCAGTTGGCAGAAAGTTTAACTCGTTTTAATTCACCAATATTCACTGGTGCTAAATTAGTAATTGCCTCAGCAACAGCTAAACGTGCAGATGCGGCAAAATCCAATAATGCAACTGGTGCACGTTCTCCGATTGACATCGCTTCGCCATGATAAGTATCAAAACTTGCAGTTGTCATACCATAATCCGCGACTGGAATTTGCCATGGACCAACCATTTGGTCACGTGCCACCATCCCCGTAATAGAGCGGTCGCCAATCGTAATCAAGAAAGTTTTTTCAGCAACAACCGGTAAGCGTAATACACGGTGTAATGCTTCCGTTAAATCAATCTGTTGAGTTGCTAATGCTGGTGAATGTACTTGTTTTGAAACCTCATTACGTTGCATTTTTGGTGTTTTACCAAGCAACACATTCATTGGTAAATCAATTGGTTTATTAGCAAAATGGTCATCATGCAAGGTGAGATGTTGTTCTTCCGTTGCTTCACCAATTACTGCATAAGGCACTTTTTCACGTGCACACAATGCTTCAAATAAAGGTAATTTTTCTTCATCAACCGCTAATACATAACGCTCTTGCGATTCATTACACCAAATTTCTAATGGGCTCATATTACGTTCATCACTTAAAATTTTACGTAATTCAAAGCGACCACCACGACCACCATCATGTACTAACTCTGGCATCGCATTAGATAAACCACCAGCACCCACATCATGAATAAATAAAATTGGATTATCCATACCCATTTGCCAACAACGGTCAATAACCTCTTGGCAACGGCGTTCCATTTCTGGGTTATCACGTTGCACGGAAGCAAAATCAAGATTTTCCGCTGATTTTCCCGAAGCCATAGAGGACGCTGCACCCCCACCAAGCCCGATATTCATCGCAGGTCCACCAAGAACAACCAATTTTGCGCCTACTGGAATTTCACCTTTTTGGATATGTTCTTCACGAATATTCCCCATTCCACCAGCGAGCATAATTGGTTTATGGTAACCACGAACTTCCTCACCATTAAAGCTATTCACTTTCTCTTCATAAGTACGGAAATAACCTAACAATGATGGGCGACCAAATTCATTATTAAACGCAGCCCCACCAAGCGGCGCTTCTAACATAATTTCTAGCGCTGACGCAATGCGATTAGGTTTGGATAAAGGGCCTTCCCACGGTTGGTTATAGCCTGGAATACACAAGTTAGAAACAGAGAAACCGACTAAACCTGCTTTTGGTTTTGAGCCTCGACCAGTCGCGCCCTCATCACGAATTTCCCCACCAGATCCTGTTGCCGCTCCTGGGAATGGTGAAATCGCTGTTGGGTGATTATGGGTTTCTACTTTCATTAAAATTGGCATTTGCTCTGTGTGATAACGATATGTTCCATCTTGATCTGGAAAGAATCGACCTGCTGGTGAACCTTCCATCACAGCAGCATTATCTTTATATGCAGAAAGCACATAATCTGGTGTTTTTTCATAAGTATTTTTAATCATTTTGAATAATGATTTTGGTTGTGCTTCACCATCAATTGTCCAATCTGCATTAAAAATCTTATGACGGCAGTGTTCTGAGTTAGCTTGAGCAAACATATATAATTCAACATCGGTTGGATTACGGCCTAATTGGGTAAATTGTTCAAGCAAATAATCAATTTCGTCTGCTGCCAAAGCTAAACCGAGTTCTACATTCGCTTTTTCTAATGCCACTCGACCACCAGCTAATAAATCTACAGTTTTTAGTGGTTTTGGATCTTGTTGTGCGAAAATTTCAGTTAAACGTTGATAATCTTCGACAACTTCTTCCATCATTCGGTCGTGGATTAGCTTCACAAATTGTGCTTGTTGAGTGGCATCAAGTGCTGTGGCAAATTCACAATGATATAAAATTCCTCGTTCTGCACGCACCACATCTCTTAATCCACAACTATGAATAATATCTGTTGCTTTTGATGACCATGGTGAGATAGTTCCAATGCGCGGGATCACAATTTGTCCTTGTAAGAAATTATCTGCTCCTTGTGCTGCTGGGAAACTCATTACAGCATTTGCCTCAAATAGCTGAACTAAATGATCAATTTGTTGTTGGTTCAGTGGATTTTTTACTTCCACAAAATAGAGATAATTTGTCGTGCAGCGTTGCAGTGAAATTTGTTGTTCTGCAAGTTGTGATGAAAGGCGGGAGAGTCGAAAATCAGAAAGCGCGGTCGCACCACGGAAAATCAGCATCATAGCATTATTACCTAACTGTAAATTAAAGAAAAAAATCGGGGCATATTATACCTAAGTTGAACTCAAAACGGAAACGTTTGCGTAACACTTGATTTGTACTTACCGATTAGATCTTATACAATGCGCACTTTTGAACAGCATCTGTTGAGGTCTATTTGAAAGGGTTATCAATTCGTATCATCTTAGCTTTTGCCCTATTGCTATGGGCTATTGATATGGTATTTCCATGGCAAAAAATTATGCGTTCTGATGACAATCTCTATTCCTCAATTAAAAAACGTGATGAATTAGTCGTTGGTACCATCAATAACGCATTCTCTTATTTTGTGAATGCAAATGGTGCAGCTGGCCTAGAATATGAATTAACCAAAGCTTTTGCAGATTACCTCGGTGTACAACTTACAATACAGACATTTGAAAATTCCGAAACGCTATTACAAGCATTAGAAGAGAATCAAATTGATCTTGCTGCGGCAAATTTAATGTATCAACCAGAAAAAGCCGAACATTTTCAACTTGGCCCAAGTTACTACTCTTCATCATGGCAACTAGTCTATCGTAAGAATACTGCTCGCCCATACGATTTAGGGCAACTAAAAGGCAAGTTATTAATTACGAATAACATTGATCTACAAAAAAAATTATCACAGCTAAAACAACAATATCCTGATCTGCAATGGCAGGTCGATACAACGCTCTCGCCAGAAGAAGCGTTACTCGCTGTCGCTGATGGTAAAGCAGATTACACGATTGCAAGCTCAATTGATGTCGCTTCTATTCAGCAAGTCAAACCTGTATTAGCTGTCGGTTTTGATTTAACAGAAGAAACTTCCGTGAATTGGTATCTACCTCATAACCCTTATAATGAATTACAGGCTGCACTCCTCGATTTTATGAATAATACGAAAGAGTCAGGGTTAATCTCTCGTATTGAGGAAAAATATTTTAGTCATCTTTCACGTTTTGATTATGTTGATGCACGAACCTATATTGCAGCAATTGAGAATACACTTCCCACCTATTTACCGCTATTTCAACAATATGCAAATCAACTAGATTGGAAACTGCTTGCAGCCATTTCTTATCAAGAATCACATTGGGATGAAAATGCTACTTCGCCTACAGGGGTACGAGGCATTATGATGCTGACCAAAGAAACAGCTGAGCGCATGAAAATTGATGATCGTAATGATCCTGAGCAAAGTATCAAAGCTGGCTCAGAATATTTACATATGCTATTAGGTAAGATGCCTGAAACTATCGCTCAGGAAGATCGTATTTGGTTTGCGTTAGTTGCTTATAACTTAGGCTTAGGTCATTTACTCGATGTACGCCGCTTAACCGAAAGTCTAGGCGGTAATCCGAATAATTGGCTTGATGTTAAGGCAAACCTACCATTACTGGCTGATAAAAAATATTACAGCAAATTAAAATTTGGATATGCCCGTGGCTATGAAGCCTATCAATATGTCGAAAATATTCGCCGCTATCATAATAGTATTGTGAATTACTATCGAATTCAGGAACAAAGCCAATCCCATGATGAATTGCCTGATCCAACAAATCTGCCTGAAATTAACCAAACACCACTGTAATTGTGCTAAAATTACGCCCATTTTTATAAAATTGGAGATTTTCTATGCGCCCGAACAATCGTGCTAATCACGCCATGCGTCCAATAAAAATTACTCGCCACTATACAAAACACGCAGAAGGTTCTGTCTTAATCGAATTTGGTGATACGAAAGTGCTTTGTAATGCTTCTATTGAAGATTCCGTCCCTCGCTTCCTAAAAGGTCAAAATCAAGGTTGGATTACAGCTGAATACGGTATGTTACCTCGTGCAACTAACGTTCGTACCCAACGAGAAGCAGCCAAAGGAAAACAGAGCGGTCGTACTATGGAGATTCAACGCCTTATTGGTCGTTCATTACGAGCAATGATTGATCTGGAATTACTCGGTGAACGCACTATCACTTTAGATTGTGATGTAATTCAAGCCGATGGTGGTACACGTACCGCAGCGATTAGTGGTGCTGCAGTAGCACTGCATGATGCGATTCAAACCTTATTAGATAATGGCACATTAACTAAAAACCCAATTAAAGGGTTAGTTGCTGCCGTTTCCGTAGGAATTGTGGAGAATCAAAAAGTCTGTGATTTAGAATATATTGAAGATTCCAATGCCGAAACTGATATGAATGTTGTAATGACTGATGAAGGTAAAATGATTGAAATTCAAGGCACTGCTGAAGGCGAACCATTTAGTCATGATGAACTTCTAGAGTTATTAGCATTGGCAAAACAAGGTATTGAACAAATCAATCAAGCACAAAAAGCAGCGTTACAACAGGCTTAATAGGAAAAAATATGCAAGCTTATCAACAACAATTTATTGAATTTGCTTTAAGTCGCCAAGTCCTAAAATTTGGAGAATTTACCTTAAAATCTGGTCGAGTGAGTCCTTACTTTTTTAATGCCGGATTATTTAACACTGGGGAAGATTTAGCCAAACTTGGTCGTTTTTATGCCGAAGCGATCCAAGCTCAACAATTAGATTATGACCTAATTTTTGGACCTGCTTACAAAGGAATTCCGATTGCAACCGCAACATCTGTCGCACTTTATCATCAATTTGCTATTAATAAACCCGTTTGTTTCAACCGCAAAGAAGCAAAGGATCATGGTGAAGGGGGCAATTTAATTGGTAGTCCATTACAAGGGAAAGTGCTACTTATTGATGATGTGATCACCGCAGGAACAGCGATTCGTGAATCAATGCAGTTAATTGCAGCTCATCAAGCAACATTAACTGGCGTAATGATTGCGCTTGATCGTCAAGAACGAGGCAAAGGCAATCTCTCCGCGATCCAAGAAGTAGAACGTGATTATCATTGCAAAGTGAGTTCAATTATTACTTTTGAAGATTTATTAGCTTACTTACAACAATCTAGCCAATACGCTGAGTTCCTACCAAAAATGCTTGCATATCGCCAGCAATACGGGATTTAATTTTCGTTCCACCTAGCCTCTTGCTAGGTGGTCTGGCAAATTTCACAAATTACTCACCATAATGTAGTATAAAGAATCTCCATTCTATTATTTTTATAAATTTTCTTTTGGTTTAGTGTTTTTACTAAACATCTGTTTTTATTATTTTTATCTAGCTAGGGAGTATCAATGCAAAAATTATCTCAACGTCTGCAACAATTTTTTAGTAGTGAGCCCGCTGGTGGGATCTTGCTTCTCATCGCTACATTCTTAGCCATTACTTTAGCTAATTTTTCCATTACCGCCGATTTCTACCAACAATTACTCCATACCACTATGGCGTTCCAATTTGGAGAATTTCGTTTACAAAAACCACTATTACTGTGGATTAATGATGGCTTGATGGCAATTTTCTTTTTATTAATTGGTTTAGAGGTGAAAAAAGAATTATTTACTGGTTCATTATCCAATTATAAAACTGCACTATTTCCTGCGATTGCTGCATTAGGTGGGATGATCGTTCCTGCCTTATTCTTTTATTTTGCGACCATTGCTACCCCAGAATTAACCAAAGGTTGGGCTATTCCTATGGCAACAGATATTGCTTTTGCTCTAGGGATTATGGCGTTAGTTGGTAAAAACGTCCCACCTGCATTAAAAATATTCTTACTCGCCTTAGCTATTATTGATGACCTTGGCGCCATTATTGTTATTGCCCTCTTTTACTCAAGTGATTTAGGTACAGTTGCTCTAGTTGGTGCAGCTTTATCAATTATTGTGTTATTTCTCTTAAATCGCTATAAAATTAGCTCTCTTACCCCTTATGGTGTTGTGGGTCTGATCCTTTGGGTATGTGTATTAAAATCAGGTGTGCATGCCACATTGGCAGGAGTGATTATTGGTTTTGCGATCCCATTAAAAGCCAAAAGTGGAGAAAATCTCGTCCATAGATTAGAACACAGTCTATCTCCTTGGGTTACATTTATGATTTTGCCACTATTTGCTTTCGCCAATGCAGGAATTTCATTCGAAGGGGTAAATTGGCAAACTCTCGCCTCACCATTACCTTTTGCTGTGTTACTTGGTTTATTTATTGGCAAACCAGTTGGGGTCTTTGGTTTAAGTTATCTTTCAATCAAACTAAAATTAACCAAATTACCTGAAGGCGTTCATTTCCGCCATATTTTCGCTGTTTCTCTGTTATGTGGAATTGGATTTACGATGTCGATGTTCTTATCAGGTTTAGCATTTGAAGAAGAAGCCCATGATTTAAATATTTTAGCTAGAATAGGTATTTTAACCGCTTCTACCTTATCTGCGATTTTAGGTTTCATCACATTAAAATCTGTAACGACAAAAAAATAACTATAATTCTTTGCGGACTGTTACTTGTAAATCTATAACCTAGCCTTATATAGGGTGGGATTTTTTTGAAGGACATTTATATGACAATAACTTATACACAGGATAACGATAAACTTTATCGCTTTTTATTTAAAAACCGTGCTGTACGCGGTGAATGGGTTCGTTTAAATAAAACCTTTACTGAAACATTAAATACTCACCATTATCCACGTAAAGTACAAAATTTATTGGGTGAACTTCTGGTTGCAACCAGTCTATTAACTGCAACTTTAAAATTTAAAGGCAATATTACGGTACAAATCCAAGGCGATGGACCTTTAAAGCTTGCCTTAGTTAATGGAAATGACCAACAACAATTACGTGCTTTAGCTCGTCTGCAAGGAGAAATTACTGACGAAATGACACTTGCCGATATGGTAGGTAAAGCAGTTTTGGTTATCTCAATTATTCCAGATGAAGGTGAACGTTACCAAGGCGTTATTGCTCTAGATAAGCCAACAATCACCGAATGTTTAGAAGATTATTTTATTCGTTCTGAACAATTACAAACTCAACTCTTTATCCATTTTGGTGAATATCAAGGCGAAGCTGTGGCAGCAGGAATGTTGTTGCAAATCATGCCTGATGGACAAGGTTCCCCAGACGATTTTGAACACTTAGCAACATTAACTGCAACAGTAAAAGATGGGGAGCTGTTTGGTTTAACTGCTGAAGAGATGCTTTATCGTCTTTATCATGAAGAAACCGTAGAGATCTATCCACCACACAACACGCAATTTTTCTGTGGCTGTTCATTAGAACGTTCTAGCGGTGCAATTAGTTTACTCTCTGATCAAGAAATAACAGAAATCTTTGCTGAAACGCCAACATTAGATATGCAATGTGAATGTTGTGGTAAGCATTATGTGTTTACTGAACAAATGGTAAGAGAGATTAAACAACAAAGCTTACATTAATAAGCATACATTCTGTCATCTTAATCAATGTTGAATAAGCCCCCACTTGCCGAGAAAATCTGAATAAGAATGAGCAAGTGTGGGCATATATTATTTACTTTACTCTATGGCAAAATCTAAATGATCATAAGAGAAAAATATTAAATAAACCTTGTCAGCAAACTGAAGTTTATCTAATCATCTTACTTACTGTTCTTTAGTATATTGGCGTTGTACAACACAAACTTCTACACTATATCGTTTATACCAACGTTCATGCCCTTTCTGTTGTGCAAGTTGATGTAGTGAATCCTGTTTCCAACGCTGAATATTTTCTAAACTGTTCCAATATGACAAGGCAATCTCTTGTTGGTTTTCAGTATAAGATTCAAATTTGATACAACCATATTCTGATAACGCCTTTTCTCTTAGCTGTAATGCAAATTGATGATATTCTGCATCTAATTGTGCAATTTCTGCTTTAAAGATCACAACAAACATCGCTTGCCCCGTCATTTAACTAAATTAAAACGCTTTATTATTTAGCCAATTTAGTCCAGTTGTAGTAACCGTAGAGTGAATTTAATAAATAAGCACCATACATAATATACATTGGCGCAGTATCTGCCCATAAGATGATGGAAAGTACATTAATCACAATCCAAAGCACCCACTGTTCACGATAACGTAATAACATTAATAATTGCGCAGCAATCACCATTACGGTTGTTACCCCATCAAGGGTTACAGAGTTACCATCGGTTGTTCTTAAGAAAGCAATAAATAATACTGAACAGATTGCAATACTCGCAATAGTGACTAACCAACCTTTGAAATCAAGTGCCTTAGCGACAACACTTGCGCCCTCACCATCTTTTTGCATATTGGCTTTCCAAAGGAAATAACCAATAAATTGTGCTGGAATATAAACATAGAGTGTAGTGGTCATTTCACCATAAAATTTATTATCCCATGACACATAAAAATACGTATAAGCAAAAATTAAGCCAAACAAATAGTTACTAATTTTTCCTTTACCCACAAAGACTACGCATAAGATACCTGCAATCCCAGAAATCATCGCTAATAATGAATCTGGCTGATAAACATATGTACCAATTTGTAATGCTAAGAATAGTAATAACCAAAATGCTTCAAATTTTGTCCAACCGCCAAAAAACTCTTGTTGGAGATCTTTAAGTGTAAACATTGCCCCTCCTGATGGGATGATTTTAGAAATTACATTCTATCCACTTTGTAATAAATACGCACCATTTTTATAATAAAAATAGAAAATATGATAAAAAATGTAGCTTTAAAATTATTTTTTGTAAGAAAGCAAGGTTAAAATCTATTATTGCCTTAACATGAAGTAGCATCTTTTAATTAAATAAAACATCTATGCTACATAACACACTTATTTCTTATCGAAAAAATTCACTGCTATTCAACGCAAATCCTTTGGCTTTCAACGCTATTCAGAGTACAATCCGCCCTTATTTTTTTATGATTGATTAGTACAAACGAGAGAAGAACAAAAACTATGTCATTTACGATTGGACAACGTTGGATTAGTGAAAGTGAAAATAACCTTGGTTTAGGCCTAGTAACTGCGGTGGATAACCGTACTGTAACCTTTTTATTTCCTGCCGCAGATGAAACAAGAGTATATTCTGTTGCTGCAGCGCCAATGACCCGCGTCCTATTTCAAATCGGAGATACCATTAGTCATCATGAAGGTTGGCAAGCTGAAGTGATTGATGTGATGGAAAATCATGGTATTGCGTTATATCTCGCTAAAAATTTAACCACACAACAAGAAGTGGTAATTAAAGAGATCGAACTTGCTCATCAAATTACCTTTAGTAAACCGCAAGATCGTCTTTTTTCTGCGCAAATTGATCGTAACGACCGCTTTTCGCTACGCTATCAAGCGTTGCAACATCAACAACAGCAATTTCAATCACCGTTGCGTGGTTTACGGGGTACAAGAGCCAGTTTAATTCCACATCAACTTCACATCGCACAAGAAGTTGGTAGTCGTTTATCACCGCGCGTGTTATTAGCGGATGAAGTGGGACTAGGGAAAACTTTAGAAGCGGGTATGATTTTACAGCAACAATTATTTTCTGGTCGTGTACAACGTGTATTTATTCTTGTACCAGAAACACTACAAC
Source organism: Gallibacterium genomosp. 3 (assembly GCF_001678475.1). Lineage (GTDB taxonomy): Bacteria > Pseudomonadota > Gammaproteobacteria > Enterobacterales > Pasteurellaceae > Gallibacterium > Gallibacterium faecale. Next base: position 11,578 of record NZ_JTJR01000011.1, read on the forward strand.
ATCAATGGCTAGTGGAAATGTTGCGTCGTTTCAACCTTAACTTTTCATTATTTGATGAAGAACGCTGCCAAGATTTTGATCGTAAAGATGAAGATGGACGCAGTATTAAAGTGAATCCATTTGAAAGCGAATCCTTAGTTATTTGTTCTTTAGATTGGTTAGTGACACAACCTAATCGTATGCAAGAAGCGATTGATGCTCAGTGGGATATGTTAATTGTTGATGAAGCCCACCACTTACAATGGCACGTTGATGCACCTAGTGAGGCTTACCGTTTTGTAGAAAAATTAGCCGAAAAAACACCTTCTGTATTACTCTTAACCGCCACACCAGAACAACTTGGCCAAGAGAGCCATTTTGCACGATTACGCTTACTCGATCCAAATCGTTTCTATGATTACAACGCATTTATTGCAGAACAGAAAAGCTATCGTCCTGTTGCTGATGCAGTAAATAGCTTATTGTCTGAGCATAAATTGAATAATGAAGAACAAAACACATTAACTGAATTATTAGCTGAACAAGATATTGAGCCACTATTACGCGTAATTAATGGGGCTAACAGTCATGCAGAACAAATTCGTGAGGCAAAAAATGAATTAATGGCCAATTTAGTTGATCGCCATGGTACTAGCCGTTTACTGTTTAGAAACACGCGTCAAGCGGTGAAAGGTTTCCCAAAACGGATTTTGCATCAAATTAAACTTGAGCTTCCTAAACAATATGCGAATGCTCAAAAAGTTGTGAACTTACTCAATCAGCAAAATAAGCACGATTCACTCTATCCAGAGATGATCTTCCAACAATTAAATCAAGATGCTGCTTGGTGGGAGTTCGATCCACGTATTGAATGGTTACTGACTTTCTTAAAAAATCATAACCAAGAAAAAGTCTTAATTATCTGCCAACAAACCAGCACCGTATTACAGCTCGAAAAGATTTTACGCGAAAAAGAAGGCATCCGCTCCGCCGTTTTCCACGAAAAAATGTCGATTGTAGAGCGCGATCGTGCCGCAGCTTACTTTGCTCAGCAAGAAGATGGCGCAAAAGTTTTATTAAGCTCCAGTATTGGATCTGAAGGTCGTAATTTCCAATTCGCAAGCCGTTTAGTGTTATTTAACCTACCACTCAATCCTGATGTGTTGGAACAATCTATTGGCCGTCTGGACCGTATTGGGCAAAATAAAGATATTCAAATTTATGTGCCATACTTTAACCAAACACCACAAATGGTATTAATGGATTGGTATCAACAAGGTCTTGGTGCATTTGAACAAACTTGTCCAATGGGAGCGACACTATTCGCTAAATATGGTTCACAATTACAAGAGTTCTTAACCACATCAGAATTAGATAGTGAACAATTTAATCAATTTATTGAAAAAGTGGCTACAGAAAAAGCCGAATTACAACAAGAATTAGAACAAGGGCGAGATCGTCTATTAGAACTTAACTCAAATGGTGGCGAAAACGCACAACAACTTGCTGCGGATATTGAACAGCAAGATGGTCAAATTGAGCTTATTAATTTCTGTTTAAATCTATTTGATGTCATTGGGTTAGAACAAGAGGATTTAGGCGAAGATTCTATCGTTATTCAACCCACTGGACATATGCTAGTCCCTGATTTTCCAGGATTAAAAGAAGATGGTTCTACCGTAACTTTTAATCGTCAATTAGCACTTGCCCGTGAAGACCTTGAATTCCTCACATGGGATCACCCAATGGTCCGCAACGGAATTGATTTAATTACCTCTGGCGATATTGGTAAAACCGCAGTAAGCCTATTACCACATAAAGGTTTGCCAGCGGGTACCTTATTGCTTGAACTAATCTATGTTGTTGAAGCTCAAGCGCCAAAAGAGTTGCAGCTCACTCGTTTCTTACCGCCAACACCAGTACGTTTATTGTTGGATATTAAAGGCAATGATCTTGCACCGCAGGTATCATTTAAAGGATTAGAGAAACAACTTAAACCAATTAATAAAAACGTTGCGAATAAGATGGTCAAAATGACCAAATCTGATGTGGAACGTTTGATCAAATTGTCACAAACTATGATTGAACCAAAAGCAGCAGAGATTATTCAACAAGCAACAGAAAATGCAGATAAAACGTTATATGCTGAGTTGAATCGACTCACAGCATTACAAGCTGTTAATAAAAATATTCGTCCAGATGAAATTACACAGCTAGAACAGCTTATCCAACAATCATTACACCAATTAAAAGCAGCAAGCTGGCGTTTGGATAGCTTACGTGTAATTATTAGTAATAAAGAGTAATCTATGGCATTAATCGACTATCAACCACCACTTGGTTTAAATATTCTTTATCAAGATAACCACATTGCGGTAATTAATAAACAGAGTGGATTACTTTCAGTTCCAGGGAATCAACCACAATATCAAGATAGTGCAATGACCCGTGTTGCAGCGAAGTTTGGCTTTACTGAACCTGCACATCGTTTAGATATGGCAACCAGTGGCATCTTATTGTTTGCTTTATCTAAAGCAGCAGAAAAAGAACTTAAACGTCAGTTTCGAGAACGAGAACCGAAAAAGTTTTATCAAGCATTAGTTTGGGGGCATCTAGAACAAGATTGCGGTAAAATTAATCTCCCGTTAATTTGTGATTGGGAGAATCGACCTCGCCAGCGAATTGATTTTCTGGTCGGAAAAAAAGCGACTACCTTATATAAAGTGATTGCTCGTTACCCTAATAATACTACTCGCGTAAAACTTACCCCAATTACAGGACGCTCACACCAACTGCGGGTACATATGCTTGCATTAGGGCATCCTATTTTGGGCGATAAATTTTATTCACCACCAGCTGTCCGAGCAATGTCATCCCGTTTATGCTTACACGCAGAAAGCTTAACCATTACTCACCCTATCACTAAAGAATCAATGACATTCTCTTGTCCAGCGGAATTTTAATCCGCTGGGCTATAAAATTATTAATAAACCTGTAAATTTTTTAAAAATTTTCAACTTGCCTTCCTAATTTTTGTTATTAAGTGTGATCTTTTCTCTCAATTACTGGTATCATAAATTGCTATGTTCTGCAAAGCATCGTCAACTCAGACTAAACAATTTCAAGTTTTTACAAAAAAGGATGACAACAGATGAAACGTTTATTATTAGTTATCGCGCTTGGCTTAGCGTTACCAGCAATGGCAAAAGATGTTGCGACTGTAAATGGTAAAGCAATTTCAGATAATGATGTAACCAATATTTTCGCAACACTTGGTATCGATAAGCCAACCGCAGATCAAAGAAAACAAGCGATTAATGTATTAGTTAATCGTGATGTTTTATTACAAGAAGCAGCAAAACAAGGCTTAGATAAAAAAGCAGATATCAAAGCTAATATGCAGGCAGCCAGCGAGAATGTGTTAATTAACACTCTCTTACAACAATGGGCAAACAAAAACCAAGTGTCTGAAGAAGAACTTACCCGAGCTTACGATAATATCGTTAAAACCTTATCTGACAGCCGTGAATATCGTGTTCGCCACATTGTGGTAAAAGATGAAGCTAAAGCAAAAGAAATTCTTGCTGACTTAAAAGCAAATAAAATTAGCTTTACTGATGCCGCAAAAAAATTCTCTATTGATACTAACGCAGCTACTGATGGCGGTGAATTAAACTGGCGTAATGGTAATGACTTTATCCCAGGTTTTGCTGAAGCAGTAAAAGATGCGAAGAAAAATGTACTTACTGGCCCAATCAAAACACAAGCCGGTTATCATATTCTCCAAGTTCAAGATGAACGTCCTGTAAGTATCCCAACATTTGAACAACTTAGAGGCACATTAGTTAACAATCTTACTCAACAAAAAATTGCACAATACGTAGAATCTCTACGTCAAAAAGCAAAAGTGCAAGTGAATGAGAAATAAGATTAGATTACTCTAAAGAATAAAAAGCCTGATTCAATCAGGCTTTTCTTATTTATTAATATCTCTATAATTTTCCACCAATCCCTTTAAACTTCTCAACAAAGGCGACTATTTTTTGGAAAACAGTTTGCTTCTTTGTTCGATATTCTGGATCTAACGGACTCAATTTTGGTAATACTTCATTCAACTCTGTTCCATTTTCACTTGCATATTCTCGCTTGAGAGAAGCAGTTAAATAGCGTTTTGCAGCCTCCTCACGTAACTGCTCTCCTATAATCAATTCTTTTGCTGCTTTTTGCTGTTCTCTTTGTGCAAATTTAAAGAATTCATCAATAATGCTTGCTTTATCTTTAATTTGATCCAAATTAGTCTGATGGATAAAGTCAACAATTAACCCTTCTTTAGCTCGATTGCCAACGCTAGCACGAATTATTTTACGAATATCTGAAATTAACGCTGGTTTATTTTGTGTTTTCTGATTCTGTTCAAAAATTAACGTTAGAATGTAGTCCAAATTAATTTCTTGAGATTTTAATAAATCCACCTCAAAAACAACATCACTCCAATCAATAGTAGATTGCCCCTTATCACCTTCTGTTTTCTGGCGACGTAACCAATCTCGAATATCATTATAAGTTGAACGATAATCCTGAATCAGATGCTCTGACAAAGTGGGAACTGATACAGATGAATAATGCCCATTCTCTTCATTTAACTTATCATCAACAAGTTGTATCTCACTCGCTTTACGCAAATCTACATACTCATCATAATTTTGTAGAATATTATCAATCCGTAGGTATTCACCAAATAATTTAATAAATTCTTTTTTATCAGCTTCGGTTTCAATATTGGCTGGATCAGGGAAACGTGATGTTAATTCTTTCACTACTGCCAAATACCCTCGACATACGTCCCCTGTTATCTCATCAGTATAGCCATTCATATACGCTTCATAGCTTTTTTCTAAAACGACTTTGCGAGTATTAGCATTTCCGAACAGTTTAATGGCATCTATGGTGGCTTGTTCCAAATCACGGAAAGTCACGATATTCCCAAACGGTTTGGTTTTATCAAAAATACGATTGGTGCGAGAGTAGGCTTGGATTAGACCGTGATAACGCAAATTTTTATCGACAAACAAAGTATTTAGACAAGGGGCATCAAAGCCAGTTAAAAACATACCGACTACAATCAATAAATCAATTTCCTGATTTTTTACCCGCTTGGCTAAATCACGATAATAGTTTTGAAACCCGTTGCTTTCTACACCATAATTGGTTTGAAAATAAGCGTTATAATCGTTGATGGCTGCCTGTAAAAATTCCTTTGCCGAACTATCCATTGCGGTAGGTTCAAAATTTTCATCAGCAATCTCACCCTTGGCATTTTGTTCCTCGTTAGCGGCAAAAGAGAAAATAGTGGCAATTCTTAGTGGATTCGGACTATCTTTTTGTAAGTCCTTAAAAATTTCATAATACAGTTTGGCAGCATCGACACTGCTCACTGCAAACATCGCATTAAAGCCCTTTCCAGAAGCATTCAAACGGTGGGTTTTCTGCTTAAAATTTTGCAAAATATATTGAGCAATTTCTCGCAAACGTTGCGGATGCAATAAGGCTTGTTTGTTTTCCAGTGCAGATAATTTTTCCAGACTCTGCTCTTGTTCCAATGATTTAAATTGTGGACGTACATCGTTGTAATCCACTTTAAATTTCAATACTTTTTCATCACGGATAGCATCGGTAATCACATAAGAGTGTAGTTCTCGCCCAAAAACGCTAGCAGTAGTTTCAGAACCTATGGCGTTACCTTTACGAATAACTTGACCATTTTCAATTTCATCGCCAAAAATCGGCGTACCGGTAAAGCCAAACTGACAGAATTTTTTAAATTTCTGCTTGAGTTTTTTTGTGCTTCACCAAATTGTGAGCGATGACATTCATCAAAAATAAACACTACCTGTTTTTGATAAATAGCTAAATTCTCTTCTGACTTCATTAAGTTATTGAGTTTTTGAATGGTAGTTACAATGATTTTATTATCATCGGTTTCAATATTGCGTTTTAATCCTGCCGTACTTTCCGAACCGTTGACACTATCGGGTGAAAACCGCTGATATTCTTTCATGGTTTGGTAGTCCAAATCTTTGCGATCGACCACAAAAAACACTTTATCTATAAACGGTAATTCAGTTGCCAAACGGGCAGCCTTAAAACTGGTGAGCGTTTTACCCGAACCTGTGGTATGCCAAATAAAACCTCCGCTTTCGGGTTTGCTCCAATTTTTATTTTCGTAAGTGCTTTTAATTTTCCATAAAATCCGTTCAGTGGCAGCAATTTGATAAGGTCGCATAATCAGCAAGGTATCACTGACATCAAAGACCGAATAATGCAGCAACACGCTAAGTAGGCTGTTTTTACTTAAGAAAGTAACGGTAAAGTCTTTTAAGTCTTTAATCAGGCTGTTATCCGACTTTGCCCAATTCATGGTAAAGTCAAAGCTGTTTTTATTACGTTTAGTGGTATTGGCAAAATAGCGGGTATCGGTACCGTTGGAAATCACAAAAATTTGCAGGTATTTATATAAAGACGCTTCGCTGTTAAAGCTCTCTTTGCTGTAACGGTGTACCTGATTGAATGCTTCTTGAATAACTACACCACGTTTTTTCAGTTCAATTTGTACTAGCGGTAAACCATTAACCAAAATGGTAACATCGTAGCGGTTGCTGTGTGTGCCGGTTTGCTCAAACTGATTGATTACTTGCAACACATTGCGGTGAATATGCTTTTTATCCAGCAGATAAATATTTTGGATATGTCCATCATCAAACACAAAGTCATAAATATGGTTATGATGAATTTTGCGGGTTTTATCAATCAAGCTTTCTGCCGGTTTGTCCAAATATTCCACCAGAAAACGTGCCCACTCCGCATCACTAAACTGCATATTGTTCAGCTTTTGCAACTGCTCACGCACATTGGCAAGTAATTTTTCCGGCGTATTTAAATCTCTGCGGTATTCATAGCCTTGTTGTTGCAAATCGGCAATCAGTTCACGTTCCAAATCGGCTTCGCTTTGATAACTGCCAGATTGTTCAATTTTGGTGTATTTATCCAAAATAATAAAATTGTTGGTTTCGGTGATGGGAATGGTGTGTTGCATACTCGTTACCATTTAAAATCTTGCTTATTTAACAGCGGATCTTGCTTAATAAAAATAAATTGTTATTTTTCAATATGTTATAAAAATAAAATCACCTTGCTTAAGCCAGATAAAACCTTGCTTACATCTTGCTAAATGTATATTTAGCATCTGGATCTCTTTGTTTTTTACTATGCCGTTCAATAATACCTTGATCTACAAAAGTATTTAAATAAGTACGAATAGTATTTTTATTGATATTTGTAACCCTTGCAAAATCAGATAGTGTCGCAGAGCCGTTTGCAAATAAATATGTCAAAATCATTCTTTAGGTATCATTTATCTCCGCCCACTTATTCTCAACTAACGCCATTAATTCAGTAGAAACAGTTTTACTATGTGTACTAATTTTATTTCTCAATGTTAGATATACATTACCGTTTTTTTCTTGATATTCTGGTTTTGAAAGCATTGATTTTTCCATTGACTCATAAATACGAGCAACTCCCTCATTTAATTGACGAACATATCCAAAATCTTCTAATGTTCTTGCAATTCGTGGGTTTCTAGCAAAACGCTCTGTTTTTATATTTTCAATCGTTACTTGAGCTGGTAGTGGACCACTGTTACTAATTTCCAATCGATCATCAAAATGCTTAATATAAATAGCATTTCCTTGTACATTATAAGAGCGATGACAAAGTGCATTAACAACTCCCTCTAACCAAGCTTCTTCTGGATATTCAGAAACTTTTTTAAATTTACCCTGCGAGATATCCAAAAAATAATAATCTCGCAGTGATGTTCTTAAAAAGTAAGATACTTCCTGAATTAACTTTGGAATATTATTCTCAAATCGTTGATCCTTTATCACATTATGTTCACTCCCAACTTTTGCTTGGGTTCCTTCATACCTAATATAGCGAACAGATGCTGAAGGAATATAGCGTTCAGGATTTTGTGAAAAAAGTAAAACAAGTGATTTTTTAAATTGATAATTACCCTCTTTTTTATTCAATAAGTTTCTCTTATAGAGCAATTCAAAAATATCCCCACTAAAATTCATTTTATCCTTGTATTCCTGTAGCAAGGATTGATCTAAATCCTCTTCATTAAAATCACTGACAATTTCATCTTCAAATAAGCGTATATTTTTATCATATTCCAATTTCTTTATTTGTTCTTGATTCAATTCTCTATTACTATCTGCCACTCTCAAGAAAAATTTTTCATTATCTTTACGGCAATAAATACGCTCTAAGTCTTGTTCAACATGAAACAAAAAAATTAACTTGCCATCTATTTCTATTTCTTCAAGCTGAATTTGACAAGGTGGCTTAATGAAATCAAAAATAAGTTTACGATAATCACCTAACTTCTCTGCGATTTGTTTCAAATCCTGTAGCTCGCCAGTATCACTCACACCAAATACTAAAATACCACCATCTGCATTGAGCATACCAATAAGCTCTTCAGCAATTTTACTTGGCTTAATTTCTTTCTCACCTAAGCCTTTACGCTCAAAATACTGATTCTCTGGCTGTTTTTCTAGGTAATCCCTAGTAACAATGCTATTAATTTTTGATATTGGCGTTGTCATAAATTTCCTTGCTTATTTCGTAACAAATATTGCTTAATAGAACTATTTCATTATTTTTCAATAAGTTGTAAAAATAAAATTACCTTGCTTATTTAATAGTGAATCTTGCTTATACTCGCTCAAACCCCAACAACATTTCCCGATAGTATTCATATTGCTTATTTCTAAGCTCAATTTCTTTGGGTAAGCCCTCGCTGATGGAGTTGGTTAGTGTGTCGAATTTATCTAAAATATCAACAATACGTTTTTGCTCCTCTATATGTGGAATAGGGATTTTTATTTTCTTTAAATTATCATTATAAAGTCGTTGTATTGTTCCACCTTCCGCAATATTCCATTTGATAACTTGATATAAATAAAATAAAAATTTATCAAGCACAACACTTTCATTATTTTCAATCCATACAATATTGCTATCTTGGAAATAGGCATCTTTTCCATCAAAAATGACTGTTCTTCCAATAGTTCCACTTGCTGAAATTAATATATTTCCTTTCTTGGGATAAGAGTATTTAGACTTATATTCGTTGAATAACTCTCTTGAAATAAAAGCATTAGCTTCTTTTCCAAAAGTTCCTATTTTATAAAATGGTATTTCTCCTGTATCTGCAGTCTGTTCTTTTAAAATACGTTTACACATTCTGACTTCCCCAATCTCCCCCAACGTTTTCCATTCCACTTCATAGCCAAAGGTGAGTAATTTATCACGATAGTATTGATATTGTTTTTGCCGTAGGTTAAGCTCGCTGGTCAGGGCGGTCAGTGTATCCAGAATTTTTACAATTTCTTGTTATATCGATAGCGGTGGGATGGGAATTTGGATTGCAAGAATATCAGGCATACTAGGATGTTGTACCCCAGAACCCCTAAAAAAGCCTTGAATAACATCATTTTTATTTTTTAAAAAATAATATATATTTTAAATTATATAATTTATCATCAATGGAGCTTGCAAGTAAATTGCCACTATCTACAAAACGACCTTTATGATATTTTATATTTGCTGTTCCACCCGTTGGAATAGTAACAACTTCTCCTGAATTTATAAAATTCTTCGCAAGACATTCCTTGGTAAATCCTTCAAAATTACCTGTAGATAAAAGCTTTATATTTCCATCTTCTACATTTAAACTTTTTAAATGTTCTGCAGAAATATGAACAAAAGATAAAATTTCTGTTTGTGCTGTAACTCCTCGGAATCTTTTATCCCATAGAGTAACCTCCCCCAACGTTTTCCACTCCACCTTGGCTCCCTGTAGCAGTTTTTCTAAAAATGCGTTGTTATTCATCTTTAATCCTTTATATCCTTAGCTTTAATTGCTATTAAACACTGCTGACCTTTTGCCGTTAAACGATACCGCTGATGACGGCTGGTTGGCTTTTCAGGCAGCGTCATTTCAATTAAGCCTTGTGCCAGTGCAGGAGCAAGGTAGCTTTTCCTGAAATGTGGTTTATGTTGAATATTCAACTGCTGCATAAGTTGGCTAATGCCTTGCTCCCCTTGCATCAGAACATTTAAAAGGCGTGGCACAAGTTCCATTTCTCCCTGTTTATCTTGACCAATATCTAGAGGGGTATCTAGGTCGGTATCTAGGTCGGTATCTAGGTCGGTATTCCGATCTACAGTTTTTGCTTCGCTATGAATCGGTAAACGGATCAAAAAGAACGTGCGTTCTTCATCGGTTTCAAATACAGCATCGGGCGAGCCGTTTTCTTGCATCACACGAATAATCTTGGGTATTCCTGTAGAACGTCCTTCCGTCAAATCCAAATCTTTTAAAAACTCACCTACACGGCGGTTGCGATAGCGGCGGCTTACGGCTCTGCCGTTTTGCAAATCGTCCAATTTGATGGAACGATCAGGACCGGGATAGCTAATCACTTCAATGCTCTCCCGATTGATACGGATTTCTATCGGCTCTCTTATTTCATACGAGCGATGATAGACGGCATTAACTACCGCTTCTTCAATCGCTGCAAAAGGATAGTTCCAAAAACGCTTCGCTTTGGCTTGATGAGGAATTTTAAGCACAATCTCTTTTAAATACAGATGTTGAATATACTGCAATGCTTCTTGGGTAATGCGTGCTAACGGTCCTTTAAATATTTTTTCTTCCAACCGATTAGCTCCTGTTCCCTCGGGAAAATAAACCACATCAATTTGGGTATAAGGAAAAAATCTATCGGGTTGGCTATTAAAAAATAACAATCCGACATTTTTGGGGAATAAGGCTTCCGATGTGCCGCCTGCAATATTCATCCGTTTTGCCAGTTCTTCAATGCTAAGGTGTTTGGCGGTGGTTGCCAGTTCGCTTTTAATTTCTGCCAAAAACTCTCGGATTAAATGCGGTTCTAAGTCATCTAACGTCGCATTAAGACATAATCGATCATCAAAAGGCACTTTATTCGCTAACGATAACAGCTCTTGTTCAATTTCACCTTTAGCCTCAATGGTATTGGAATGTTGGCGAATATAGTATGCCCAATTTTCACTATGCTTATCAGATAACGATTTTTTGGCACGATAGGGACGCATTTCACCACCGACTGCCCATAGAACTAAAATCAATTTTCCTTGAATTTCGTAAGTTGCCGTAAGGGTATGAAAAGTAGGTACAATCGCACTTTTTTCCAGTTGTAATAACTCCTTACGGATTTTATCCACCTGTTCATAGGCTAACCCCGTTGGTGGTAATTGAGGCATTCCGTTATTTTCGGTTACACCGATAATCAGATAACCGCCACCCAAATTGTGAAAATCATTGGCAAATGCACATAAAGTATGCAGCACAGCCTCCGGATTCCAGTTTTCTTTAAACTCAATCCGTTCATCTTCTATAGTTTTTCTATTCAATAAATCTTGAATATTGATTGGCAGTTTATCGTCCATCTATGCTCCGAATGTTTTTGTTTTTATCAATTAACCCTCAATTTCCGCTACAATCTTGCTAATCTCTACACGCAAACGATCGATATTGGCAACAGTTTGCTCAATTTCCTGATTAAGTGCCGAAATATCAATCACTTCCCGAGTGTCTTTCGCCTCCACATAACTGCTGACGGACAGGTTATAATCGTTATCGACGATTGTCTGATAATCCACCGATTTCGCCAAATGCGGCACGTCCGCTTTTTCGCTAAATAATTGGAGAATTTTGGCAATATACTCATCAGTCAATACGTTATTATTAGTTTCTTTTTTAAATAATTCGCCGGCATCAATAAACTGCGTCATCATATCAGTTTTATGTTTCGACAAAACCAGAATATTCACCGCAATAGATGTACCGAAAAACAGATTTGGTGCCAATGAAATTACTGTTTCTACAAAGTTATTATCTACCAAATATTTACGGATTTTTTGCTCGGCACCGCCACGGTAAAAAATACCCGGAAAGGTAACAATAGCCGCCCGACCTTTGGCGGATAAATAGCTTAATGCGTGTAAAATAAAGGCAAAATCGGCTTTGGATTTGGGTGCCAATACTCCGGCAGGTGCAAAACGATCATCATTGATTAAGGTCGGATCATCGCTGCCAATCCATTTCACCGAATACGGCGGATTGGAAACAATGGCATCAAAAGGCTTATCGCCATTATGCATCGGATTTAATAGGGTATCACCAAGTTGAATATTGAACTTGTCGTAATTGATGTTATGCAAAAACATATTCATACGGGCAAGGTTGTAGGTGGTATGGTTAATCTCTTGCCCAAAGAAACCCTCTTCAATCAGATGCTCATCAAATTGCCTTTTGGCTTGTAACAACAATGAACCCGAACCGCAAGCCAGATCATAGATTTTATTGACGGTGGTTTGCCCATGTAACGCCAGTTGTGCAATCAGCTTAGATACATTTTGCGGAGTAAAAAACTCTCCGCCTGACTTACCGGCATTGGCAGCATAATTGGAAATCAGAAACTCGTAAGCATCACCGAATAAATCGATCTGATTATCTTCAAAATGCCCAAAATCCAACTCCGCCACACCTTTTAGCACCGCTGCCAAACGTTTATTTTTATCAGCAACGGTATTTCCTAAACGGTTGCTGGTAGTGTCGAAATCAGCAAACAAGCCTTTAATATCCATCTCTGACGGATAGCCGACCGCCGAATCTTCAATTTCGTTGAAAATATTTTTTAAATCAGTATTTAATTTTTCATTGGTATTGGCATTTTTGGCAACATTTTCAAATAATTGGCTGGGATAAATAAAATAACCTTTGACTTTGATGGCATCATCCTTAATCTCATCGGTAATCACTTCATCAGATAAAGAGGCATAGTTGGTGTTTTCATCATTAAAAAAATGGGCAAAATTTTCGCTGATAAAGCGATAAAACAACGTACCCAAAACATATTGTTTAAAATCCCATCCGTCCACTGAACCTCGGACATCGTTGGCAATTTGCCAAATACGGCGTTGTAGCTCTGCTCTTTGTTGGCTGGCGGTCATTAACTTCTCCTATTTAATAATTTTTGCACTTATCTTAGAGACTATGGTGATAATTTTCATACTGTATCAGAAATCTTGCAAATAGTACTGCTTTTTACCCAGTTTTCTTCTGTATCTATGGCAATTTTTGCTTACAACACAAATCACAAGCCCACTGATTATAATCAACTAATACAAGTACAAATGAATAAATAGGATCAAAGAATATTTATATTTTTTTATCTACCCATGATAAATAGTATAAAGAATCACCATCCCCACCAAATACCCCAATCCGAGCCAAGCTAAAACAAGTAACCAACGTTGTTGAGTATTTAACTGTTTTGCCAGACTAAGATTTAACCACGCAAAGACTGGTGCAGAGATAAAAGACGCGGTCATCGCAAATGGAATCATCTTACCAATCGCGCCGCTGAAAAATTGGATCAAGATAAAACTCGCTAACGCAGCGACAATCATAAAATAACGTAATCCTTGTTCGCTATTTACGTCCGCTTGTTTACCAAAACGCAGTAATTGGATAGTTTGTTGATTACAACGAGAATAACCATCGACAGCGACTATTGTCGTACCGTAAATACAGATGAAAGCCACTAACGCCATAAACCAGCGTGTCCATTCACCAATACTGATTGCATACATCTCAATAAATTGATGGATAAACTTTCCACCGCTTAGAGGTTCTAACGGCTTGCCATATTGAACTAATGCCCCTAATGCCATAAACATTAACGCTAAGATAATCGTTACCACATAACCCACATTAAAATCTCGATGATGAGATTGTTGATAATCAGGCTCTAATCGACTTTTTTGCACAACCCATAAAGAACTCGCAACACTTAATTCCATAGGAGCAGGCATCCATCCCATTAATGCAATTAAAAATGGAATTGCACTGATACTCCAAGCATTAGGTGCAATAAAATCTGTCGGTAATGGTGATGATTTTCCTTGAGCCAAAAATAAGGCAATAACAGTAATCACTGACAATACCAACATAATAGCTTTAGACACCTGATCTAAACGTTGATATTGACGATAAAACAGAATCAGCAAAAAACTCAGCAATACTACAATATTTAAAACATTGAGATTTACTTCAACTGGCAACAATAGTGCTAATAATACGGCAGAAAGTAATGTACCACCCGCAACATTGACTACCGTTGCAAAGAGGTTAAACACTAAAAATAGCCAAAGATAAGATTTCCCTTTACTAGCATATCCTTGTAATACACTCTGTTTTTTCTCTGCACTGTAATCAAAAGCAAAACGGAAAAACGGATATTTCAGCAGATTCACTAATACAATAAGCCCTGCCAACTGATACCCATAATATGCTCCAGCTTGAGTTGAAGCGATAATGTGCGAACCACCCACACAAGAACAAGCCATAATAATCCCTGGCCCATATTTCTGACCAAAGGCTGATAACTGCATAACTAACCTCGCAAAATCGTCTGGATTGTTGTGGTGAGATCGGTTGCTTGCATAATGGTAGAAATCACAGCTACCCCATCAGCCCCTGCTTCACGTAAAGGATGAGCGTGTTCTGCTTTAATTCCGCCAATCGCCACTAATGGTTTAGTAATCTCACACTCACGCAATCTTTGGATAAATTCAATCCCCACCGCTGGTGCCGCATCCGCTTTAGAAATAGTAGGAAAAATAGGCCCACAACCATAATAATCAACGAATGCTGGCTGATTATGCTGTTGTGCCTGTTCCAACGTATTAACAGACAATCCAATCAACATTTTAGAAGAGAGTTGTTGCGCTAGCTGTACTACTGGAAAGTCTTTCTGCCCCACATGAATACCATCTGCATTCAGTTTTTTGGCTAATGCCACATCATTATTGACAATAAAAGGCACATTATATTGCTGACATAAGATTTGGCAGTCACGAGCAAGCCGCTCAATTTGTTCTGGATCTTGTAACGAAAAATCCCCTTTTTCTCGGAATTGGTAACAGGTTATTCCTTGTTGTAAAGCGGCTTCTAACCGAGTTAATAATGCAGACTGCGGATTTTGTGTATATTCAGGTAAATGCCGACAATCTTGGGTTCCAGCCACTAAATAACAACGCAAAATTTCACTATTCATTATTTGCTCCTAATTGAGCATAAGCCCAATGATTGGTTGGTCCATGGCTATGCCCAATATTTAAAGGATGAGAAATTGCGGCAGTAACAAAGTCTTTAGCAATTTGACACGCTGCTGATACGGATTTCCCTTTCGCTAATTCTGCAGCTAAACAAGCTGAAAAGGTACAACCTGTCCCATGTGTTTGTTGCGTAGCAAAACGAGGACTTTCTAACACAAAATTACCTTCTGCACTGAAAATCCAATCACGACACACATCACTACGAGAGTTATCTCGATGTCCACCCTTAATCACAACTGTCTTGGCTCCCAACTCTTGTAAGATCTTTGCTGCCTGAGCCACACTTTGCTCATCTGTAATCTGTACACCCGTTAGAGTTTCTGCTTCAGGTAAGTTTGGTGTAATTACATCTGCCAACGGCAGTAATAACTGACGCATCACAGTAACTGCACTCTGTTCTAATAAGCTTGCGCCACCTTTTGCAATCATTACAGGATCTACTACTAAATTTTTTACTGCATAATGCCGTAATTGTTCCGCTACACATTCAATAATCTCCGCGGTACCTAACATACCGATTTTGACCGCATTAGGTGAAAAATCCTGATAAATCGCAGCAAGTTGTGACTTAATGGTCGAAGTTGGAATTAAATGAATATCACTCACTCCTAATGTATTTTGGGCAGTCACCGCAGTCACAACACTCATTCCAAACACCCATCGCATTTGAAATGTTTTTAAATCAGCTTGAATACCGGCACCACCGCCACTATCAGATCCAGCAATGGTTAATGCTTGTGCTATTTGGCTCATTTTATCCTCCAATCACTTCAACTTTCGCATATTCAGCAACCTGCTGATCATCTATCTGGGCTAGGCTATCAAGTAATCCTAAATAAAACTGCCCATATTGATTAGGTTGTAAGGTCTTAGCCGCAATCTCACCCGCAATCGCATAGGCAGTACATGCTTGGGTTACTGCTTGAAATGGATTTTGTTGATCGACCGCCAAAAATGCCCCTAATACGGCACCAAGTAAACAGCCAGAACCGGTAATTTTGGGAAACATTGCGGTACCATTTGCAATTTTGGCAAGCTGTACCCCATCACTGATATAGTCAACTTCACCACTTACTGCCACCACACATTGATAACGTTGAGCCACAGTCGCTGCAATTAAAGCAAGATCACCCTCACCACTCCCTGCATCAACGCCTTTTGCTTGCCAAGCAATCCCTGCCAGTTGTGCAATTTCACCCGCATTACCACGGATCGCGGTAAACTGAATATGTTGTAACAACTCAGCAACTACCTGCTTACGATAACCGGTTGCACCCACGCCAACAGGATCAAGGATCACAGGAATACCTTGACGGTTTGCTGCTTTACCAGCCAATAACATCGACTTCACTTTCATTGCATCTAGGGTACCAATATTTAATACTAATGCTGACGTGAACTGTGCTAACTCTTCCATTTCCTGTTCTGCATCCGCCATAATCGGCGAAGCCCCTAACGCCAATAAACCATTAGCGACATAATTGGCAACCACAATATTAGTAATATTGTGAATCAGTGGATTTGTTTGACGAATCTTTTCTAAATAGGTGTGTTGCATAAACTATCCTTACTCAACTTGTTGAGCCATATCATTTAATGTTGGTATCTGTTTGATTAACCCTTGTTGCTGCATAAATTTCGCCATTTGTTGATAACGATGTTGATCCAAAGCACGAGGACTTAAACTTAGACGAGGCATAGTCTCCTGCCATGCGCGTCGATTTAATTCATTATCTAATTCATTAGTTTTATAACTTACAAACGCTTGCCAAGCGTCTTGGTTATGGTTGATGAGATAAACGGTAGCTTGTTCTAATGCACTGATAAACGCTGAAATTTTGCTGCGATATTGAGGATCAGCTAACTGTTTTTTATTCGCTAACAAAATCAATTCATCATAAATTGGTACACCATGTTCTTCTGGATAAAAGGCAACACCTTGCTGATGTTCAAGGGCAAGTTGATTCAACTCAAAGTTTCGGAAAGCGCCAATTACCGCATCTACTTGTCCACTAATCAAAGAAGGCGATAATGACCAATTCACATTGATCGGTTCAACATCTTTTAAGCTTAAACCAACTGATTTCAACATTGTGCCAAGTAGAGCTTCCTCAAACCCACTCACTGAATACCCTACTTTTTTGCCTTTTAGATCAGCTAAAGATTGGATACCACTCTGCTTTAATACCACCAAACTATTGAGCGGTGTAGCAATTAATGTTCCTACTCGCACTAATGGTAACCCTTGATCAATATCCATAAGTAATTGTGGTTGATACCCTACTGCTAAATCGCTTTTTCCAGCAGCTACTAATTTTGCAGGTAATGAGGGATCTGCTGGTTCAACAATCTCAACATCTAGTCCATTTGCTTTAAAAAAGCCTTTTTGTTGTGCCACAATCAATGCAGCATGATCAGGATTAACAAACCAATCTAGTTGTAAAGTTAATTTTTGTAGCTTATCTGCTGCTGCATTTAGGTGAAATGCCAAGGCAACGAGCGCTGTTAAGAATAGTGATTTTTTCATCATATTGTCCTTTGTTGTGTTTACGAAAGATCTAAGCCCATCTGCCAAAACGCAATTTCCATTCGAGTGGCAGTAGTAAAAATGTGTTGGATTTTTTGTAGTTGTGTTGCTGAAACTGATTCACAAAGTTGATCTAGAAAACGACTGGCTGCTTGTGCCACGTTCTGAAATTCATCACAAGCATAAGTATCAATCCAGGATTGGTAGGGATTATTGGCTGGACTTATTTTATTTTGTGCAATACGTTGCCCAATTTGAGCATAGCCTAAAATACAAGGTGCAATGGCTGCATACAGTTCCGCTAATGTTCCTTGCGCGCCACAATCGAGTACATAACGAGAATAGGCAATACACGCAGCTGACTCTGGTGTTTGTTGTAACTCTTCTAAACTCACGTGCCATTCTTCACAATACGCAATATGTGTCTTTACCTCTGTTAAAATCGCTTGTAAATCATGGCTAATCGCTGTTAATGCAGAAAAGTTATCGCATTTATACATAGCTAACGCTAAAGCACGGCTGTAATGCAACAAATAATGGTAATCTTGTTTAAGATAATGTTGAAAACATGGTTTAGCTAATGTTCCTGTTGCTAGTTGTTGCACAAAACGATGTTCAACATAATCTTGCCAATAAGGTGTGGCATTTTGTATTAGTTGCTGGGTAATCGACATAATTTTCTCACAATAATTAACGTAATTGGTTTGCCCAAGGGAGAAAGTAACGCAACAATTTGTCGGTTAAGAAAAAGAACAGTAATGTGATAAACATCAACACAAACAACGCCGCAAACATTAAATCCACCTGCATTCGAGCATTGGCGTGTAACATTAAATAGCCCAAACCTTGATTAGAACCTACCCATTCACCAATCACGGCACCAATTGGTGCTATGGTGACGGCAATTCGTAATCCAGATGCTAATGAAGGTAATGCCGCAGGCAAACGTACTCGCCATAAAATTTGTAATGGCGTGGCATTCATGGTTTTACTGAGTTCTAACCAGGTTGTTGGCGTATTACGTAAACCGTCATAACAAGCTGCTGTCACTGGAAAATAAATAATCAAAATCGTCATTGCGATTTTTGAAGCCATTCCGTAACCAAACCAAAGCACTAATAAAGGTGCAATCGCAAACACTGGAATCGCTTGAGAAACAATTAATAAAGGTAATAACAAAGAGGAAAGCCAACTAGACAAGGAGAGCAATAAAGCGGAAAGTAACCCCAGTAAAAAACCTAAGCAAAGCCCTAATAAAATTTCCAATAAAGTCACTTGAGTATGTGCCAATAGTAAGGCAGTTTTTGATTGTAGTTGATCCAATACATCAATCGGTTTGGGTAACATATAGTGAGGTAAATCAAAAACAACCACTGTGGCTTGCCATACCAACAAAAGTGAACAGGACAATAAAAGCGATTTAATCAAAGAAGAAAAATGCTGCATTTATCATTCTCCTTGCTGTAATTGGCGTAATAAGTGTTGATGTAATTGCCAAAATTCTGCTTGTTCTGGAGAACGTATTGTTGGCGTAATTGGCGGCGTTAATACCACTTGTGCTGACTGCTTTTGCAAAACAAAAATCTGATCACAAAGCATTAATGCTTCTTGCGGATCATGGGTAATCAATAGTACCGTTTTGTTTGCTAATAATTGACGGGATAAGGTTTGCAGTTGTAATCGAGTCACTACATCTAACGCTGAAAAAGGCTCATCCATTAATACAATTTCGGCTGACTGCATTAATGTTCTCGCTAAGGCAACTCGTTGACGTTGCCCTCCAGAAAGCTGATAACACGCCTTATCTCGATATTCCAACATATTGACTGCTTGTAGCAGTGTTTCTGCTTGTGCATAACTCGCTTTATTTTTGCATCCCTGTAAATGCTGGACTAATTGCACATTCTCAATGACAGATAACCAAGGAAACAAACCATCATTTTGTGCCATAAAAGCAACTTGTTGCGTTTGTTTGTCTGTCTGTTGAAAAACAATTTCGCCTGATTGAATTGAATCTTGCTCTAAACCAGCAATCACACGTAATAAGGTAGATTTACCTACCCCAGAACGCCCTAAAATTGCTGTCCAGCCACCTTGCTTCAAACAAAAATTAAAATCAACAAACAACGCTTTCTTATCAAAAGCGAGGTTTAAGTGGCGTATTTGCACTGCGTTCATCGCTAGATCCACAATTAACAACGATCTAGATTACGCACAAAGAAAATAGAATGGGTAAGAAAAATAGAAATAAATGAAGATATTTGAACTGTTTGCATAATTAGTTTCCTACGTCAGTGTTAACTGTATCAGGTTCACGGGTATTATCTCAGCTGCTCAGCAGCACCCCGACTAACGCTGTTTAATGTACAAGGAAACTTTAGAAAATACAACTTCAAATAGAGAAAAAACAGAATATAACTTTAGATTATATCTAATCAATTTAATTTACTTGTAATCTCTAATACCTATGCTAATTTAGCAACCTTTTTGATTTTTTAGGAACAATTTATGCAATCTTTAATAATTCTTGATGGTGGTATGGGGCGTGAATTACATCGCCGTAATGCACCTTTTCGTCAACCAGAATGGTCTGCCTTAGCATTAATGGAAACGCCAGATATTGTCCGTGATGTTCATTTAGACTATATCAATGCTGGCGCTAACGTGATTACAACCAATAGCTATGCTGTTGTACCTTTCCATATTGGAGAACGTTTTTACCAACAAGGTGAACAACTTGCTGCCCGAGCAGGAAAAATAGCACAACAAGCAGTACAACAAAGTGGCAAATCTGTATTAATCGCTGGCTCATTACCGCCTCTATTTGGTTCTTATCGTCCCGATCTATTTAATCCGGAACAGGCAGAAATGCTTGCGAAGCCATTAATTCAAGGGTTATCTCCCTATGTTGATATTTGGTTAGCCGAAACACAAAGCAGCATTATTGAAATGCAGACTTGGCGCAAATTATTAGGCGATGATCCTCGTCCATTCTGGAGCTCTTTTACTTTAGATGATTCCGCTATGCAAACCGAACCTAAATTGCGTTCTGGTGAATTAGTTGTAGATGCAGTAAAACAAGCCTTAGCACTAAAAGCAGCCACGATTTCGTTTAATTGTAGCCAAATTGAAGTTATGGAAGCTGCATTACGTCAAGCAAAAACAGTTATCGATCAACAACCTTACCCAGTTAATCTTGGTGTTTATGCCAATGCCTTTGAGCCACAACCAGAAGAGATGCAAGCGGCTAACGAAGCGATTGATGAAATTCGTCAAGATAGTACCCCTGAAAACTATCTATTTTGGGCTAAGAAATGGTGGGCTATTGGCGCTAATGTCATTGGTGGTTGTTGTGGTATTGGTCCTGAACATATTGCACAACTTGCCCAACACTTACGTTAATGGAGACAGTATGACAACAACAAAAATCGGACTTTCTGCATTAACTGCATTAGTGATTAGTTCTATGATCGGTTCTGGTATTTTCAGCTTACCGCAAAATATGGCTGCTGTTGCAGGTTCTCAAGCCTTATTAATTGGTTGGCTAATTACTGGTGTGGGTATTATTTTCTTAGGCCTTTCATTTGCTTGTTTAGCATCTTTACGTCCTGAATTAGATGGTGGTGTCTATGGCTATGCTCGAGCAGGATTCGGCGAATTAATGGGTTTTCTCTCTGCTTGGGGATACTGGCTTTGTACCACGATTGGAATTGTTGGTTATCTCGTGGTTGCCTTTGAAGCATTAGGTACGTTTACTGATCAGCCTGACATTCTTATTTTTGGTAAAGGTAATACTTTGTGGTCATTTATTGGTGCTTCTTGCATCGCTTGGTTAGTCTATGCTTTAGTCGCCAAAGGAATTAAAGAAGCTGCCGGTGTGAATTTAATTGCAACTATCGTTAAGGTTTTTCCATTACTGCTCTTTATTGGATTAGCCATTTACTTCTTTGACAGCCAACGTTTTTTTGCTGATTGGCAAGGACAGGGCATCATCACTGATGACCAACAACCTGCTACCTTAATTGATCAAGTTAAGAATACGATGTTAATTACCTTATGGGTTTTTACAGGTATTGAAGGTGCAGCCGTTTTATCTAAACACGCACAACGAAGAAGCGATATCGGTCGAGCAACAGTAATCGGTGTCGTGATTACCCTATTAATGTATGTCGCAATTACGTTACTTTCTCAAGGTATCTTACCTCGTGCAGAAATCGCAGAAATGCCGAATCCATCAATGGCGGGTATTCTTACTTCAATGATGGGGAATTGGGGAAAAGTGCTAATCACCTTTTGCTTAATTGTTTCTGTTTTATCCTCTTATTTAAGTTGGACATTATATGCTACTGAAATCCCACATTTAGGAGCTAAAAATGGTGTCTTTCCGCCTTCATTTACTAAACTAAATCAACATAATGTGCCTCACTTTTCCCTATTATTTACAACACTCACAGTACAACTCTGTTTATTTTTAGTTTGGAAAACGGGAAACAGCTACGAAACACTTCTGCTAATTTCCACCTCAATGATATTAATCCCTTATCTATTGGTCGGTGGCTTCTTATTAAAATATGCACTACAACACAATCTTCATTGGCGCTATAAACTTGTTGGTGGTATCGCTACTCTCTACGCGGTATGGATTGTTTATGCTGCTGGAGTTGAATATTTACTACTCTCTGTACTCCTTTATTTACCAGGCGTATTACTATTTTTATATTCACAACGCAAATTCTTAGGTAAATGGCAATTACGAGGGTATGAAAAGATAGTATTGTTACTATTAATCATCCTAGCTATCCCAGCATTTTTGCAACAAATAAACTAATTAAATAAAAAACGCCCCGGTTAGGGAGGGGCGTTCATATAGAGAATTTCCTTTTGTTTTAAAGTAATAAAGAAGTTAGTTCAGGAAAAACAAGTAAGATTACTAATACTAAAATTTGTAATCCAATAAATGGCCATACAGATTTAAAAATATCTGTTAATTCAATCCCTTCCGGAGCCACACTTTTTAAATAAAATGCAGCTGGTCCAAATGGAGGACTAAGGAAAGAAACTTGCATATTTACACAGAATAATACACCAAACCAAATAGGGTCATAACCAAGCGCTGTAATAATTGGTACAAAAATAGGCATTGTCAACATAGCAACACCAATCCAATCCAAAAACATTCCTAAAATAAGTAGAATAATCATCATAATAATGATGGTATAAATTGGAGGTGCATTTAAACTTGAGAATAATTGAGTAATAAAACGATCGCCCCCCATCAAATTATAGATGCCAATAATCATCGTTGCACCAATACCTACCCAAATAATCATTCCCACAGTATTAATTGTATGTTTAAGCGATTCTTGAATAATTTTGAAATTTAATTCTCTACGATAAAAAGCAGCTAAAATAACGCCAACAACACCAATACAAGCAGATTCTGTAATAGAAGCAATACCACCATAAATACTACCTAAAATCCAGGTTGCAATCGCCACCGGAATCGCAATATCATGGATAATCTTTTTAATATCTTCTTTTGTAAGTGTTTGTCTTTCCTCTGTTGCCATTGCAGGACCATAATTTGGTTTTAAATAACAAAGAATCAAAATATAGAGGATATAAAGTACTGATAATAAAATTGATGCTGGAACTGCAGCAAGGAATAAACCACCAATAGAAACATTTGCTGTCATACCATAAATAATTAATACAATACTCGGCGGTACCATAGTCCCCAATGCCCCACCAGCAACAACTGTACCAATCGCCAAATTCTTATTATATCCCAAACGTAACATTTGCGGTAAAGCTAACATACCTAGCAAAACTGTCTCACCGCCTATAATGCCTGACATTGTTGCTAGTAATACGGCAACAAACATAGATTGAATCGCAATTCCACCTTTTAAACGTCCGCCAATAATACGCATTGCATTATAAAGATCCCTAGCAATTCCTGTTCTATCCAATAATGTCGCCATTAATACAAACATTGGTACTGCAACAAAAGTATAAGAAGAGGTGAAGTCTGTAACCCTGGCTGCCACCATTTGCATAATAGAGGCTGTATCAAACCAAAGATAAGAAATAACTAATGCGATTAATCCTGTTAAAAAACCTAATGGCATACCAACAAACAGTAAAGAAAGCATCATCAAAAAAATAATGAGTGTTCCCACACCAATACCAAGAGAACTAATCATGATACCACCTCCTGATCATTTTTGGTGCAAATATGACGAAAAATATGTAATACAGAAAGAAATAGAACCATTAAGCAAGAAATAAAGAAGAATGTTTTTTCAATTGCGGGGAATGGCGTATCTAAAACAGTCCCTGATGTTTGCATTTTAAATGTTCCCATTGGAGTAAATAATGCTTCCATCGCTGAAAGATATGAACCATAACTTAATAAGATAAAGAAGATAAAAACCAATATCTCCACTAATAATCCTAAAGCCCATCGTACTTTTGGAGAAAATTGTTGGCGAATAAATGTCATCGCAATATGTTTATTACTCGCATAACAAGCTACTCCACCATATAACAATGAAAGGCTAACTAAAAACGTTGTTAATTCATGAACCCAAATTGTTGGGCTAGAAAAGATATAACGCGCAAGAACCTCATAAAATCCAATAGCTACAATAAATAAGAAAATATAAGAAACATAATAACCTATTTTAATAAATAGCTGATCTAACCGATCTGAGAGATGTAATAAAGATTGAGAAAAAGACATGTCCAACTCCTTAATGGGCAAGACTATATATCTTGCCCATTGTGATGGGTTACTGCATCATTCCTTGAGATGTAAGGAATTTTAATAAGGCTTGATAATACTGATTACCGATTTCAGATTGTTGTGCAATTTCTTGCCAAATTTCTTTTGCAGCAGCACGCACTTTTGCTGTTTCTTCTGGACTCCATGCAACTGGCTGAACACCTTTTCCAATTGCTTCTTTATACGCTAATTTATCTTCGTAATGAGCTTTAATTAAAGTATCTAGTGCCATTCCTTTAAAATAAGAAATTAAGAACTCTTGATCTGCTGGAGATAAAGATTGCCAAGTTTTTAAATTCATTATCATATGTACTGCTGGTGAAGAGTGAATTCCTGGATAAATAGGATACTTAGCAATATCATGAACACCTTGAGCCTGGTTATTGGCAAAAGTTGAGAAATCAGCAGCATCAATAATCCCTTTTTCTAAACTGGTATAAATTTCTGAACCAGGTAAACCGACTGGTGCAGCCCCCAATTTTGCAAAAAGTTTTTGAATTGGGCCTGATGGAGCACGAATTTTCACTCCTTTAAACTCAGAAACATTAGAAATTTTAACTTTTGATGGTAAAGATTCTGCCCCAGTAACAGATACACCGATTAATTTCGCACCATATTTTTGGAAAATACCATCTACGACCTCAAAACCACCACCGTTATAATAGAAACTTAAAATATCTTCATCACTATTCCATGCAGAAATAGTATCCCCGATAAGCCCAAATCCAGGATCTGTACCCGCATACATTGCTGCTGTCGCTACAGCACCATCAATAATTTTATTACGAACTCCTGACAACATATCACTGGTTTTCAATACAGAGTCTAATGGTAATAACTCAATACTAATTCTACCATTAGAAGCTTTTTCGATATTATCCGTCCACTGTTTCTGGATTTCATATACCTTTTCTCCAGCAAAATTTGAGCTTTCAAACTTCAAATTGATTTCAGCTGCTGATACAGCAAATGACATCATGCTTGCTAATGAGATAAATAATAAAGATTTTTTGAGGTTCATAATACACTCCTTAAAATAGTAGTTGTTTAGACAGCCGCTAACATACCACCATCAACAAACAACAGATGGCCATTGACAAAATCAGAGGCTTTTGAAGAAAGAAATACCGCTGCACCAATTAATTCATCAGGATCCCCCCAACGATTAGCAGGTGTTCTTTGGCATAACCATTGAGTAAATTGCTGGTTTTCGACTAATGCTGTTGTCATTTCAGTCTTAAAATAACCAGGAGCAATACCATTTACTTGGATGTTGTAACGCGCTAGTTCGACACACGCGCCCCGTGTAATCATTTTTACTGCACCTTTAGATGCTGCATACGGTGTAATCGTATCTCGACCTAATTCACTCTGCATCGAGCCAATATTGATAATCTTCCCAGCTTTACGCTCAACCATATATTTCCCTACCGCTTGAATCATTAAGAACACGGCTTTTTGGTTAGTGTTAATCACACTATCCCAATCTTGTTCAGGGAATTCTAGAATTGGGTGACGGCGTTGGATTCCAGCATTGTTAATTAAAATATCAATAGGACCAATTTGCTGCTCTATCATTGCAATACTCTTTTCAATTTCTGCTTTATTCGTTACATCAAAAGGTACTGCATGAGCTTTAAAGCCTTTTTCCTTTAAGGTATTTGCCGCTGCTATTGCCCGTTCCGCATTTGTTCCATTAATAATAATTTCTGCACCATACTCCGCTAAGCCTGTTGCCAATAAAAATCCAATCCCTCTTGTTGATCCTGTGATTAATGCTCTTTTTCCTTTTAAATCAAAAAGATCTTTCATAATTATTCCCCGAATGTTAATTGCACTTTAATCGCTTTACTTTTATCCCCTGCTGTTTGTAATGCTTCTTCTGCATCTTTATATGAAAATTCGTGAGATAACAGTGGTAATGGATTGATTAAACCTTGCTCTAACCAACGTACAGCCACCTCAAATTCGTTGGTAAACCGGAAAGCTCCGCGATAAGTCAATTCTTTCGCTAAAAACTTAGTTACTGGGATTGGTGCATCGCCTTTTGCCATACCAATTTGTATAATCGTTCCTGTTGCTTTTGTTGCATCAATGGCAAAATTAATTGCACTTATTGCCCCTGAAGCTTCAAAGCTCACATCAAAATAACCTTTATCTGCAAAATATTCGTCATGATTATCTAACGGATTAATCGCTGAGGTTGCCCCCATTTTTATTGCACTTTCACGGCAAGATTCTTGAATATCAGAAGAGACAATTTCAATCGCGCCAGCTTGTTTACAAGCCGCAACAACTAAAGAGCCGATAGGGCCTGCTCCTGAAACTAATACTCTTTTACCTACAAGCGATCCCGCTTGATTAACAGCATGAATTGCAACCGCTAAAGGTTCTGCAAAAACCATTACTTTGCTTGGTATTTCATTGTTATATGGAATAACTTGATCATCTCTCACTACTACATACTCAGAAAAACCACCATCCACATGAGGATTTAGCATTGCACTACCAAAAAAACGCATATTTAGACATTGATTTGATTTACCACTTAAACAGTACTTACATTGTAAACATGGCTTACTTGGATTAATTGCAACCGTTTGTTTATTTTTAGATAAAATACCAACAACTTCATGTCCTAGAATCATTGGGTGCTGTAAACTGAAATTACCAATTCCACCATGATTATAATAATGGATATCTGAACCACAGATACCGCCACGTACAATTTTCACAATAATATCATTGTTATATATAGGTTTTATCTCTGTTGTAGTAACCTGAATTTGATGTGCACCAGACACTTTTATACATTTTGATTGAAGATGTTGCGTCATTTTTTACCCCTCTTTATAATTTAATGCAACCGCTTGCATTAACGTAGTGTTTTTAAATTTAACTTTCAATCATAATTTGTTCAAATTGTGATCAATTTCAAAAAAAGAATAAATTCAGATAGAATACGAGCGATTATGATCTCTTTTACATGACACTATTTTTATATGAGAAAACGCACTACTATTGATGATATTGCGAAAGCTTTGGGTATCAATAAATCTACTGTTTCTAGGGCAATGAATAACCCTTCTCTCGTATCCACAGAAATGCGAGAAAAAATTGAAAGAATGTGCAGGAAAATGAACTATATTCCTAATAGCATTGCCAAATCCTTAGCCTCTTCTTCCACCAATTCCATTGTGTTATTAATTCCTTCTTTTAGTAATGATGTATTTAAAGAAGTGATTGATGGCGTAAAAGAGATTTGTGATCAATACAATTACAACTTATTAATCAGTGATTTTTCTTATACTCCCCTTGAAGAGCAACGCATTATTGAGAAATATCTACAACAAAATGTTGATGGGTTTATTTTGACTGAAACTTTTCATACGCAAAAAACCAAAGATCTATTACAGATGGCTAATATTCCTGCTGTGGAGTTAATGAATATTTATGAAAATCCCAATTTTTTAGCCAATATTGGTATTAACCAATATGTCGCAGCAGAATATCTCATTAAATTTTTAATTGAAGAAAAACAACGTAAACATATCGCACTCTGTTCTTCTTGGTTAGATAGTCGGGCGTTATTAAGGAAAATGGCGTGGGAAGATGTTTTAGCCCATTATCAACTTTCACTTGATCGCCACTTCACCTTAAAAGAGAGAACCTCTTTTGTGAGTGGTGCTGAAGCATTAATTGAAATTCTTTATCAATGGCCAGACACCGATGCAATTTTCTTTGTTAATGATGATATTGCGGCAGGTGCCATTATGGAATGTTCGCGCCGAGGAATTAAAGTTGGCAAAGATTTAGATATTGTTGGCTTTAATGATCTTGATTTTGCAAAAGTTCTTAACCCAAGTTTAACCACAATTTCCACACCTCGTTTTGAAATTGGTAAATTAGGTGCACAAACTTTGATCCAATTTTTATCTGGACAAACACCAGAACATCAAACAATCGAATTACCGTTTAAATTTATGCGTCGTCAAAGTGCTTAATTTGTTGATTATTAGGAACAATCATTATTAGTCCAATAAATAGGAACAACCAATTCTCGAATAAATGAAAAATCTATATCTTAAATCAATCTTACAAACAAAATAGCCTTTATCCACCTTAGATCACACTAAGGTGGATAAAGCAGGATAAATAATTTAATCTTTGGATATTCTCTAAAGATTAAAGGTCTAGCTTTTTGTCTAGACCTTTATCAACTGTTTAAAGGGTTAGTTTTACTATCCTTAATACTAAAGAGATAAGAATTAGAAAGTAAATCGGAAGTTAAGATCTAATTGTTGCCCTAAATACTTTTTACCAAAAGTCGTGTTATAACGTAATGTTACTGCACTAAATGGTGTAATTGTATATTCTGTACGAATTCCTGCAATCCCTTGCACCCGTTGCTTATCCAAACCTTGTATAACAAAAGTATCGGTTGGTGATGCTACAAAAGAGGCTGTCGTAGATTGTTTAATTTTTAACATTTCAACTTCAGCCGCAAAAGTACCACCTATTTTCCAACGTTCACCTACAATCATTTCAGCATCAACACCACTTTGTAATGTTAGAGATTGATCCGTATTCGCTTTAATATTTAAACGTGTTGAAGCCCCTGTTTCTTGATAAGCATTGGTCTTCGCCCATACATAGTTAGCTCGTAAGAATGGGGTGATTAAATAGTCATCATTCCCTTGATAATAACGAATACCTGCGGTTGCATAACCTAGATTCGCTCCGAATTTCGCACTTACAACTTTATTCAGTATAGTTTGATCTCGCTTAGTACTAATCGTGCTATGTCCATAGCCAAATTGAGTTTCTAATGCAACATTCAGCATAAAGAACCAGTCACTATAGATACCACCTTGCCAAGTTTCTGCAGAAAGAGATTGTTGCTGAATTGAACCTGTTGAATGTGACTTAGTTTTTACATAGCCTAAGACAACGCCTATATTTAAATCCTTAGTAACACGTTTGTTACCTCCTAGAATAAAACCTTGATTATCTGTTTTGTAGCCTGCAATCCCTTTATTTGCAGAGTGTCTATCCCAATTACTGATAAACTTGCCCCATACAAGATGATCTCGGTAATTATCTTGTGGTACCCAAGTATTTAATGACGCTGTTGTCACTGGTGGATTAATAATGCCTGTTACACCCGATACGACATTCGACATCAAGAAACGACTGGCACCTGTAATTATTCCACCTGTTGCACTATTAATCACAGAAGTAACCTCATTGGCAGCAGCCCTTACCTGTTCATCACTTTGTAACTGCCCGAAGTCTCTAGCTAACTCCATTGCAGTTTCATCGCCTTTGCCTTTTACTGCTTTATCAATAACAATATCTATTGCTTCTGCATTAGGAATATCACTAGCAATATCAGCTACTTTCTGCTTCTGTTTTACACGTAAATTTAGTGCAATACTTGTTGCATTATCATCATCAAGAGCAACCAGATTACCCGCCTTATCACGCCCAGCATGATATTCTTCCATAGAGAAAATCGCACTATTATCTATGATAGAAGCAAATTTACCTTTTAAAGCAAAGCTATCCTTAATCCCAGTATCCCGTTCGAAACCATCACAATTTTGGTTAGTGAAAGCATCATCTCCACATTGGTAAATTGTCCGTTTGACACCAACCACATCATTGATAACCCAATTCTCATTTTCTACTGTTGCTTTATCCAGTAAAGAGGAATCAATTATCAACTTAGCTCCTTCCACATTCAAACTAGCGTCTTCCACTTCTAAACGTCCATAATCTTCTTGTGAACGAATACCTATCTTGAGGGTTTTACCTGATAAACTGATTTCTGGAGGCGTAGTACCATCGGGATGTAAAGATGTTGCTGCATTAGTTGTGGCTTGATAAACCAATTTATTATGTAACTCAATATCATCAGGAAGATTCATGCTATTTGCCATGATATAGCTAGGTTGATTAACTCGTAGTCTTTCTACACCTGCCACTGTATAGTCAACCACAATTGGTAACGCTGTTGAGGCAGTGACGTTCTCCCCTAGCACTAACTCATCCCCATTACCCTCACCTAAATCTAAGGTATGGTCAGTTACATTGATGCGTACGGTTTCGTCTGCTATAACTACCTTGTCATTACCCGCTTTTAAATCAATATCACCATTAATGATAGAATTTCGTCCGATGTAAAGCACATTATTTGCATCATCCCCTAATACAGCATGTGGTTTTCTGGTTTCCACGCTACCATCATCTTTAAGTACTTTGACGGCAAAGCCATTCGCATTAAGGATGGTATTTTCTAACCTAACAACCGTATTACCTTGAATATTTAAGGCAGTCACAAAGCCATTGACAATACTATTAGTAAGCGTCAAATCCTTATTGGCAACTAACGCTCCATTCGCTACCCCTACACCATTGATAATAGTGCGATCAATCGTATTATCCACTGCAGTATAGCTACTGTCTCGACCACTAATAGGTGCATTGATAATCTTGTACTCTACCCCACCAATCGTTTGCGTACTATCTGAGGCTGATTCAATACGATCAAGTACACCATATGGCACAGAAACTAAAGCATCAGTAGAAGAACTAGCATTAGGTAATTCAACAACGCCATTTTCTGCCACAACGACAGGCTTATCAACATGGTACACATCCTTAAGATGGTCGTTTAACTTAATCAGTTTTTCATTAAGTTGCTTAATTTGCTCATTATAAAATGCAAGATACTGGTTATAAATAACTTTAAAGCCACTATCATCACTTAATGACTTAATAACCGCTGTAAGAGCTTCCTGTCGGTTTTTTAGCTTATTTTTCTGAGCTAGAATCTCAGTTCTATTATCTTCATCACGCCATTTCGCTTTAGGAAGCCATTGATCTTCATAACTTAACTTAAAAGTATCCGCTGTCTTAGTATCAGTAAGAGCTTCATTTAATTTGAAATATAAATCAATACGCTGATCATCAGTTAATGAATTACTCACACTACCATAGGCTTTTTCAATTTTCTTAATATCCTCAACTGCGTAAGTTTTATATGTAGATAAAACCCCATTATTTGTCTTGTAGTGATTATTTAGCATTGCAATATCACTTGCTAAGCCACCCAACGTAGCCGAACTTGTTGGGTTCATAAAGTCATTTCGAGCCGAAGCTATATTAGCACTCTCTACACGCTGACTCATCACCGCACGTTTTCCTAAATAAACATATGTTCCCAGATTATTAACAGGATCTTTATCTGCATTGAAATATAAGTAAGTCTGATGCTTTGCATCAGCATCCGTACGTTCACCATTATAATTTCCTGCAATGAGCTGACCTGCCATTAACCCATAGTTATTAATCGTACCTGTAAATGCAGACTGATAACTAGGTTCACTTGTGCTGTAAGCATCACTAATAGAACCTTTGGCAAGCAACGCAGCATGATTACCCGAAATAATCCCTTGGTTATTAATATTAGAAGATAGGGGTTGATCAACAAATAAACCTACCCCTGTTCCTAAAAAATCTACTCGTCTATATTCACCATCCGAGAACCCATGGTACATTTCGCTATATCCACTCATTACCCCACGATTATTCACGTTACCTAAAGTCAGCTCGTTACTAGCTCGTTCCGTATAAATAGATACGCCATTACCACTACCTTTAATGTCTGAGATGGCGTTAATCTGTATGCAATTACTATGTTTAGTTCTTCCATATCGAATACAACTTACTGCCTCTTCGGGTGCTGGTGGAGCCTGATTTACTCGATAATTTTGATTCCAGTTTGAATTATTCGTAAGAATTAGCTTAACCTCTTCCAAAGGCAGGTTTTTGTTAGCTAAAACCTCTCCTGTTTTTCCACCACCACCCATGCCAGCTTGAGCTTTTAAGTATCCAGAAATCACACCATCATTATTAATATTTCCTACACTAGCTATATAGTCTTGAGATGAGCCTGCTTTTAGAGAAACTGAAATACCATTGCCAACCCCCATAGCTTCAACATTAATCACACCATAACCACTGCCCGCCTTTAAATCAGCAAAGCCATCAATTCTACCTTTATTATCTATATTTCCCATAGAAAGGCGGACTCCAGCTTCTCTTATTCCGTATTCATCTGATGTCCCTAAAATATTTTGTGTTGCCTCTAAAGATAAACCAATACCATTCCCTGCGTTATAGGCTTGTGATTGCGAATAATTATGTAACGCACGAGACTGATTATCTCCAGAGATTTGAACCAAATGCCCTTTAATATTCCCTTGATTATTCACATTACCAATCTCTGCAAAAGTTTGATCTTTTGCAAATCTTAGCGTACGTGCTGCAACACTAATGCCGTTTCCAGTATCATAAGATCGTGTATAGTTAGTCGAGCCATCATTTTTCACATCAACTGAACGCAATAAGGCATCCCCGACTATTCTACCGCCTACATTATTATTGACGTTGCCTAACTTCGCTTCATTAATTTTCTCATAAGAATATGTACGTCTATCTTGTGTAATTAGATGTGTGCGTAAAGAAACCCCATTACCCGATGCCCAATTGGTCATTGTATAATCTTGTGCCTCATCATGACTGATGTCTAGCACTTCTTTTCCTTGTGCTACTACTTTACCTTGAATAAGACCGCTATTTTCCAACTTATCTAGAGCAATACGGATATTTTTACCATAGAAATTTTTATCATCAGAGCTTAAAGAGGCGGGAATTTCACCAATACTACTAACATTACTCTCTTCAAGAGCTGAACGCACTGAACGTGCACTACGAGAACCACCTGTACCTGCATCAACAGCCACTTCACTGCCATCTGCCCCAATAATATACTTACCAAAATCTCCTGCACCATAAAGCGAAATGCCATTCGCAGAAGCATTTACTACAACTAAGCTACGATGTGTGCCAGCACCTGTTTGAAGTTGAGCAAATCCTGATGTAACACCATTATTCTCAATTTTATCCAAAGCAAATGTCATATCATTTTCATTACTTACTGGCACCCAGCCGTAAGCATCGATACCGTTGGCCTGACCATCTGGAGCGATACTACTGCGATAATCTTTTAACTCCGTTGATTCGTATGTATATTTATCGTCAGACTTTAATGCATTAATAAATAATCGCCCATAAATTCGCCCATCATTAATAACTCCTTTTTGTGCTGTGAGTCCATCCATATCGCCATACCAGTTAACCCTTACTGGATTACCTGTACGATTATGTACTCCAACGAATAAGCCACTATATTCATGACTAGGATCCGTTACCTCAGCTAATGTTGTTATTGTTACATAATCTTTAACTAAAGCATGAGGTACATCTCTATCCTGAATATATAGATCATTTTCATTATAAACTTTATGTGCTGAAACTTGTTGGCTCAAAGCAGTTAGTACAACTAATGCAGTTGTTTTCATAGGGAATTGGAATTTCTTCATATCAGTGCCTTAAAAATAAAGAATAATGAGAAAAAGACAAACTAAAAAGATGATAAGAAAAAGAGATTTTTGAAAATACTGCTAGCAACAGATAGAAACACTAATACATATTGAGTTATAGATTTACACCAATGAAAAGAAACTGTTACCCGCAAAATTACTTACAAAGAGTTATCATACAGTTTAGTAATAAAATGGTAACATACAACCCATCAAAAGAAAATGATAATTAATATCATTAACAAAATAAATTATTATCTATTCTATATAAAAAGATTTAATAAGAGTTAAGTGATTCTTGTTGAATAGTATCTAAAAAATAACGGCTACATTGAAGTTTATAAGATTGAGCAGAGGTTGGTGATGATACTATAAATAATGCAGCAATTTTATGATTGTCTGCAAACTCAAAAGCCTTCTCTCCCAACAGAAATAAAGCTGTTGCATATCCATCCGCAGTCATACAATTATCAGCGATCACAGTAACAGATAAAATACTAGAATTACTGCTATACCCAGTTTTTACATTAATTTCATGGGCGGCAATATTTCCTCGATCTTTAAAATAATTACGGTAATTTCCAGAAGTCGCAATTCCTTTATTTACATCTTTAAATGTAAGAATTTGTTCATAAACACCACCACCCCATTGTGGACGTTCCACACCTACTACCCAAGCTTTACCATAACGATTTCCAGATAATCGTAGTTCGCCCCCAATTTCAACTAAATAATTTTTAAACCCTTGATTTTCCAAAATCTCTGCAAGCCTATCTACAGCATATCCTTTTGCAATAGAACATAAATCAATATGGATATCGGCTCGTTGCTTACTCAATCCATCGTCACCTAAACACAAAGCCTGATAGTTAACTTTTTTTAACGCAATGGCGACTTGCTCTGAACTAGGATGTTTATCCACATCTAATGCACCAAATCCCCAGATATTAACAAGTGGAGCAACAGTAATATCATAAATTCCTTGCGTTTCTTGGCAAATTGTAAGCGCCTTATCTACAACCAACCTCATTTCTGGGCTAATTCGTATTGGTGCCGTACTAGTATTCGTATTAAATTGAGAAATTTCTGAATAAGGAAGGAATGGAGACATTTGCTGGTTTACCTGATGTAAGACTCGCTTAACTTCTTTCTCAATCCTTTCTTGTTCAGATTTAGAAACAGTTTCTGCTATTTTAATATTCCAAACAGATGCCATTGTTTCACCAGATAATGAGAACATATTTTTCCTTAACTAACAATTAATAATAATTCTCATTATAAACAATAATTAAAAGAAAAATGAAGTTTCTAAAAATAAACATATAAAAAATGACTAATTGGTTATTCTACTCCTAATAAATTAATGATTTTTATTTTTCACAACCACGAATACCTAAAGCACGTACGCCTTTGACTGCATGTTCTATATCTTGGGTGGTAAATGCCTTATAAATAAAATTTAAACCTAATTTTTGGTACAAATAGTTATGAAAACGTGTACCAAAATTACCTGGTCGTCCTGCCAAAGAAATACACAATGTTGTATCTTTATTAATCATCTGATTATCCTTATTTCTCGTTTATACCTAAATACGCATGCTATTATTTTAGGATAAAAATTTTAACACTACTCGCTTTACTAATATGATTATTTATCCAGCACTTCACCAGATTTACTGCTTATTAATGCTATAATTCGACAAAACACCAATAAATACGCGAATCACAAGGATTTTTTCATGGATTTTTCAGAAATATTAGATGGTTTAAATGATCGTCAGCGTGAGGCTGTGGCTGCACCCTTAGGCAATTATTTAGTGCTTGCTGGGGCAGGAAGCGGAAAAACACGTGTTTTGACTTATCGTATTGCTTGGTTAATCGGTGTAGAAAACGTAAGCCAAAACTCAATTATGGCGGTAACCTTTACCAATAAAGCCGCTGCAGAAATGCGGCATCGTATTGAATCGTTATTAAAGGATCAATTACAACCTCCCTTTGGTATGTGGGTAGGCACATTCCATAGCCTAGCACACCGCTTATTACGCCGTCATGCCCTCGATGCGGGTTTACCACAAGATTTCCAAATCCTTGATTCTGAAGATCAATTACGTTTAATTAAACGCTTAATTAAATCTTATAGTATTGATGAAGGTTTATACCCACCAAAACAGGCGTGTTGGTTTATCAATAACAAAAAAGACTTAGGTCTCCGACCAGAACAAATTGAAGCTAAAGACACAGAATCCCATAAATGGGTAGAAATTTATAAAATTTACCAAGATGCGTGTGATCGTGCAGGACTGGTCGATTTTGCCGAATTATTACTACGTACTTATGAATTATGGTTGAAAAAACCTTTGATTTTGCAACGTTATCAACAACGTTTCCAACATATTTTGGTCGATGAATTCCAAGATACCAATAATATCCAATATGCGTGGGTGAAGTTATTAGCAGGAAAAACCGGTAAAGTAATGATTGTTGGCGATGATGATCAATCTATCTATGGTTGGCGTGGTGCACAAATTGAAAATATTCATCGTTTCCTAGCAGATTATCAGGCCCAAACTATCCGCTTAGAACAAAACTACCGCTCAACTGAAAATATTTTGCAATCAGCTAACGTACTAATTGCAAATAACGAGGGGCGCTTAGGTAAAAATCTATGGACTGAGGGAAATAAAGGTGAGCCAGTTGGCATTTATCAAGCCTTTAATGAATTAGATGAAGCTCGTTTTGTTACATCCCAAATTAAACAATGGGTTGATGAGGGTGGCAGTTACGATCAATGTGCCATTTTATATCGCAGTAACCGTCAATCTCGGGTGTTGGAAGAGGCTCTCTTACAAGCAGGTTTACCTTATCGAATTTATGGTGGTTTACGCTTTTTTGAACGCCAAGAAATTAAAGATGCATTAGGATACCTACGTTTAATTGCCAATCGACAAGATGATGTGGCATTTGAACGCGTTATCAATACCCCAACACGAGGAATTGGTGATCGTACCGTCGAAATACTACGCCAAATCGCACGTCAAAATACGATTACTCTTTGGCAGGCAGCCCATTTAGCTATCGAAGAGAAATTAGTACAAGGTCGCGCCTCGTCCGCACTGTTGCGTTTTATTGAATTAATTAATGCCTTAACCTCTGATACGGAACAGATGCCATTGGCAGAACAAACAGAATTTGTGATTAAACATTCTGGCTTACATGAGATGTATAAGAATGAAAAAGGCGAAAAGGGTGAAGTTCGTTTAGAAAACTTAGAAGAGTTAGTGTTCGCAACTAGAGATTTCCAAAAACCTGATGAAGCAGAAGAGATGAGTGATTTACTGGCATTTCTTACTCACGCCTCTCTTGAAGCAGGTGAAGGACAAGCTGCACCGCATCAAGCCTGTATTGATTTAATGACTTTACATTCATCAAAAGGCTTAGAGTTTGATCGCGTCTTTATTGTTGGTATGGAAGAAGGGCTGTTTCCAAGTGGTGTATCAGCTAATGAAATCGGCGGATTAGAAGAAGAACGCCGTCTAGCTTATGTTGGCATCACCCGTGCAAAGAAAAAATTAACCCTCTGTTATGCTGAACAACGCCGTATTTATTCTCAAGAAGAAAAACGTATTGTTTCTCGTTTTATCAATGAGTTACCTAAAGAAAATATTCAAGAAATTCGTTTACGTGGTACAGTAACAAGAGCAATCAATCGCGAAGCCATTGGTTCAACAAAACCTTTATTAGCAAATCAAGATTGGAAGTTGGGTCAAAAAGTAAAACACGCTAAGTTTGGTTATGGTACGGTGATCAATGTAGAAGGAAGCGATCAAAATGTTCGCCTACAAATTGCATTCCAAAATCAAGGCGTTAAATGGCTGATCGCTAAACTCGCCAACTTAGAAAAATTGTGATCTTTTGCGATCCATATGAAACTTTTTGCATTATAATATGTCCAAGCACCCGTTCCAGAAATACGGTTTTTTACATTAAATAGTAACTGTGTTATAACTGTAACGAATTTTTTAATTAAGAAGGTAATAATGACAAAAGAAATGCAAAGCATGATGCTTGTTCCACAAGGTAGTTTAGAAGCTTATATCCGCGCAGCAAACGAATATCCGATGCTGACCGTAGAAGAAGAAAAGGAGCTTGCAGAACGTTTGTATTACCATCAAGATGTTGATGCAGCTAAAAAATTAGTTTTATCTCACTTACGTTTTGTAATTCATATCGCACGTGGCTATTCAGGTTACGGTTTACCCCAAGCAGACTTAATCCAAGAAGGTAATATTGGTTTAATGAAAGCGGTAAAACGTTTTAATCCTGAAGTTGGTGTGCGTCTTGTTTCATTTGCTGTCCATTGGATTAAAGCTGAAATTCATGAATATGTTTTACGTAACTGGCGTATTGTGAAAGTTGCAACAACCAAAGCACAACGCAAACTCTTCTTTAATCTACGTAAAACAAAACAACGTTTAGGTTGGTTTAATGCGAACGAAGTAGATATGGTCGCGAATGAGTTAGGTGTCTCTGCTGAAGATGTACAAGAGATGGAATCTCGTATGAGCGGTATTGATATGGCTTATGATTTGCCTACTGATGATACTGAAGAAACTTATGCGCCAGCACTTTATCTAGAAGATAAAGGTTCTAACTTTGCTGCGGACCTAGAAGAAGAAAACTTTGAAAGCCAAGCAACAGAACAATTAAGTGAAGCATTAGAGCAGCTAGACGATAGAAGTCGCCATATTATTCAAACTCGTTGGTTAGATGAAAATAAAGCGACCTTACAAGAGTTAGCTGATCACTATGGTGTTTCCGCAGAACGAATTAGACAGCTAGAAAATAACGCATTGAAAAAATTAAGAAATGCAGTAACTTTCTAAGCAAAATCCACTAAAGCTAACCCCCTGATAACCTCGCATTTGTTACTTAACGATGTGAGGTTATTTTTTTCTACAAAATTTTTCTCTTGTCATCATTCTGTCATATTTGCTGTTTAAACTGCTCAGCGTAGAAAGTTAATTCACTCAATCAGGAGAAAAATATGCTATCTAAAGTGCTTAAACAACTCGCTGTTTTAGCAGTTTCATTACCTATCCTCTCTCAAGCCAATGCAGCTGAAATTACTGGTGCAGGTGCGTCTTTTCCTTATCCAATTTATGCAAAATGGGCTGGCTTATACGAAAAAGAAACTGGCAACAAAGTTAATTACCAATCTATCGGCTCAGGTGGTGGACAACAACAAATTATTGCAAAAACCATTGATTTTGGTGCTTCAGATGACCCAATGAAACCAGAAGCATTAAACGAACATCAATTACTACAATTCCCAGCCATCATCGGTGGTACCGTGCCTGTGGTGAATATTCCTGAAGTGAAAGCTGGCGAATTGAAACTCTCTGGTGTGGTTATTGCGGATATTTTCCTAGGCAAAATTACTAAATGGAATGACCCTGCCATTGCCACATTAAACGAAGGTAAAAAACTACCAGAGAAAAATATTCTCGTTGTGCGCCGTTCTGACGGTTCTGGTACAACATTCGGTTGGACAAATTACTTATCTAAAGTGTCACCAGAATGGAAAGAAAAAGTAGGACAAGGTAAATCAGTAAAATGGCCTGTCGGACAAGGTGGTAAAGGTAACGAAGGCGTTGCTGCTTACGTGAAACAATTAAAATAC
Organism: Gallibacterium genomosp. 3; assembly: GCF_001678475.1. Classification (GTDB taxonomy): domain Bacteria; phylum Pseudomonadota; class Gammaproteobacteria; order Enterobacterales; family Pasteurellaceae; genus Gallibacterium; species Gallibacterium faecale. The sequence continues at coordinate 51,297 of NZ_JTJR01000011.1, forward strand.
TCTATCGGTTATGTGGAATACGCGTATGCAAAACAAAACCAATTAGCGTGGGTATCATTACAAAATGCAGCAGGCAAATTTGTACAACCTTCTCGTGATAGCTTTATGGCTGCCGCAGCAAATGCAGATTGGGATAGTGCACCAGGTATGGGCGTTGTTCTAACTAACGAACCGGGCGATCAATCTTGGCCAATTACCGCAGCAAGTTTCATCCTATTACATAAAAATGCAGTGAATGCAGAAAATACCAAAAATGTGTTTAAGTTCTTCGATTGGGCATTTAAAAACGGTAAAGATGCGGCTTTAGAACTTGATTATGTTCCTCTTCCAGACAGTGTTGTTACACAAATCAAAGCACGCTGGAGTTCGGATGTGAAAGATTCACAAGGAAAATCACTTTACTAATTCAGTATAGATTCAAATCTAAGACTGTGAACTAGGATAGCTCACAGTCTTTACTACATCGAGATCAATACGATGCATAAAATAGATAATAAATGTCTTAATCACGCTTGGATGGAAAAGGCTTTTAAACATACAACTCGCTTTTTTGCTTTATTTGTATTTGCTGTATTAAGTGCCATCCTGATTTCTTTAATTGTGGGAAGCTGGGACTCTATCAGTCAATTCAATCTAGCATTTCTATGGACTAACGATTGGGATCCCGTACAAGAAAAATATGGTGCGTTAGTACCGATTATCGGTACATTAATTTCTGCTGGCATTGCGCTTTTCATTGCCGTCCCAATCTCGTTCGGTATTGCAACTTTCTTAACTGAACTCTCCCCTGAATGGCTAAAACGTCCTATCGGAACTGCGGTCGAAATGCTTGCTGCAATTCCCTCAATTATTTATGGCATGTGGGGATTATTCGTATTTGTACCGTTATTCCAAGAATACATACAACCTTACTTAATTGAATGTTTAGGTGATATTCCACTAGTAGGATTACTGTTTACAGGTGCACCATTCGGTATTGGTTTGTTCACTGCTGGTTTAGTGCTCGGCATTATGATTATTCCTTTTATTGCTTCTGTAATGCGTGATGTATTTAGCGTCGTACCACCCATGTTAAAAGAATCCGCTTATGGTCTAGGCTCAACAACATGGGAAGTGGTATGGAAAGTGGTTTTACCTTACACCAAAAGTGGGGTAATCGGCAGTATTATGCTTGGGCTTGGCCGTGCGTTAGGTGAGACCATGGCAGTTACCTTTGTCATTGGTAACGCTTTCCAACTCCCAGACTCTATTTTTGCACCTTCGACCTCTATCGCCTCTGCAATCGCTAATGAATTTAATGAAGCTGGGGGATTACAGAAGTCAGCGTTAATGGAATTAGGCTTAATTTTATTCCTCATCACCACCTTAGTTTTAGCTGCCGCTCGTTTGTTAGTAATGCGAATGGCAAAACACGAGGGCAGAAAATAATGAAACAACATCAAAATCAACGTTTCTATTGGCGTAAAACCAAAAACCAATTTATGTTAGGTTTAGCTTATTTAGCGGTTGTGTTTGGTTTATTTTGGCTGATCTGGATTCTCGCTACCTTAGTGCTAAAAGGGATTCCTGCTTTATCATTAGAACTGTTCCTAAAACCAACACCTGCACCGAATGAATCAGGTGGTTTAATTAATGCCTTAATTGGTTCTATTTTAATGGTGGCTGTTGCTACTTTTATTGCGACCCCCGTTGGGATCCTCGCGGGGACCTATCTCAGCGAATATGGTCGTTACACCCGTTTAGCGAAAATTACGCGCTTTTTAAATGATATTTTATTATCCGCACCTTCGATCATTATTGGTCTATTTATCTATGCCATTTATGTATCACATGTAAAACATTTCTCTGGTTGGGCAGGATCATTTGCCTTAGCGATGTTAGTGATTCCCGTAGTAGTAAGAACCACAGACAGTATGCTGAATTTAGTGCCGAATAACTTACGAGAAGCAGCAGCGGCGCTTGGCTGCCCGCAATGGCGAGTAATTACTATGGTGTGTTATCGTGCTGCACGTTCAGGAATTTTAACTGGCGTTCTCCTCTCGGTTGCACGTATTTCAGGTGAAACTGCACCGCTACTCTTTACCGCATTGTCGAATCAATTTACCTCATTTGATATGAATGCCCCAATGGCAAACTTACCTGTCGTAATTTACCAATATGCGGCAAGCCCATTTGAAGATTGGAACAATTTGGCTTGGGCTGGCGCAACCTTAATTACATTGTTCGTCTTGTCATTAAATATCATTACGCGTACCTGCTCAAAGAAACATAATAAACAAGGATAATAACCAATGAACCGATTACCAAATCATATTGAAGCAAAGCTCACTATCAATAACCTTAATTTCTACTATGGCGATTTCCACGCACTAAAAAATATCAATATGCAAATTGCCAAAAATAAAGTCACCGCATTTATCGGCCCTTCTGGTTGTGGCAAATCAACATTATTGCGAACATTTAACCGTATGTTTGAGCTATATCCAAAACAATATGCAACGGGGGAAATTAATCTCGATAATGAAAATCTCCTCACGTCTGATATTGATATTGCGATTATCCGTTCTAAAATCGGTATGGTTTTCCAAAAACCAACGCCTTTCCCAATGTCGATTTATGATAACGTTGCCTTTGGAATTCGCCTTTTTGAAAAATTGCCAAAATCAGAATTAAATGATCGTGTTGAATGGGCATTGACCAAAGCGGCGCTCTGGAATGAAGTAAAAGATAAATTAAATCAAAGTGGCGATAGCTTATCTGGCGGACAACAACAACGCCTTTGTATTGCACGTGGCATTGCAGTAAAACCAGAAGTATTACTACTTGATGAGCCTTGTTCTGCGCTTGACCCTATTTCTACCATGAAAATTGAGGAACTCATTACCGAGCTAAAACACGATTATACCGTTGCGATTGTTACCCATAATATGCAACAAGCAGCACGTTGTTCAGATTACACCGCTTATATGTATCTGGGTGAATTAGTTGAGTTTGATGAAACGCAGAAAATCTTCGATAAACCGAAATATCAACGGACAGAAGATTACATTAAAGGTAAAATGGGTTAGTTTTACAGCATTTTAGACACAACATAATCATCTAACCTTTTGATCTTAAGAGAAAAATATGGCTGGAAAAATTTTAGTCGTGGAAGATGAACGTGCAATCCGTGAAATGATTGCACTGTATTTACTCAAACAACAATATGAAGTGATTGAGGCAGAAGACTACCAAAGTGCCGTAAATAAAATGGCAGAAAAACCAGAATTAATCTTATTAGATTGGATGTTGCCCGGTCGCCCGGGCATTATGTTTATTGATTATCTCAAGAAGCAAGAAGAAACCGCCAAGATTCCAATTATTATGCTTACCGCACGTAGTGCCGAAGAAGATTGTATTACGTGTTTAAATGCTGGTGCAGATGACTACATTACCAAACCTTTCTCGCCAAAGATCCTGCTAGCACGTATCGAAGCCTTGTGGCGGCGTAGTTATGATCCACCAAGCCACTTAGTTAGTATGGATAATCTGTTACTGGATGAGCAATCACAACGAGTAACTGTAGATAATCACTTAGTTGAACTGAGTGCCACTGAATATCGATTATTACATTTCTTTATGACGCACCCTGAAAAAGTCTATTCTCGGGAACAGCTCCTCGATTTTATTTGGGGAAATGATATTTACGTTGAAGATCGTACCGTAGATTCTTATATTCGCCGTTTACGCCGTAGTTTAGAACCTTATCAATGCGATCGTTACCTACAAACGGTGCGCGGTTTTGGTTATCGTTTTTCAAACCACTTTCAGGATTAAGCTATGAAGCTAAATATTTCGCTTAAACATCTTATTATTGAAATTATATTAGTTAGTCTAGCCGCATTTTTATTTAGCCTCTTTTCTGAAAATTTCCTATTTTGGTTATTAGTTTTCCTCGTTCTGTTACTGATTTGGCACCATTACAATGAATATCGTCTATTAGAATTATTAAATCCGAATAAGCCTACTAAACAGCTAAAAGCCCTCACCACAATAGAACATATTTCGCGTACAGCAGCTTACTACAATCAGACTTCACGCCGAGAAAAGGTAAAAACATTACGCTTACTCTCCAAATTAAATAAAAATATCCAATATCTGCCTGATGCCATTATTATTTGCGAGCATAACGGCGATATTTCTTGGTGCAATCAGATGGCTCAAGAGATGTTTGAATTCGTCTGGGATAAAAAGAATGAGAAAAATATTTTTAAAGTCATTTTCTATCCAGAATTTAAACACTATTTCCGTCAGCCACGTTTAAGCAAGCGTAATCGTCCTTTGGTATTACTCACCCATAATAAACGCTATATCGAATTTAACCTGAATAGTTATGACAGTGAATCTTATCTGATTGTCGCCCGTGATGTAACTTCATTTATCCGCTTAATGCACTCACGGCAAACATTTCTATCTAATATGAATCACGAACTACGCACCCCATTAACTGTGCTACAAGGCTATTTAGAAATGCTGGATGGCGATCTTGATAATCCTCAACTACAACAAAAAGCCATTCAAGCCATGAAAGAACAGAGCCAACGAATGGCGAATTTATTACAACAATTAAGCCTACTGGCTAAAATTGAAAATATTAATAATGCTGAACACGAGTTAGTCGATCTTTCTCAACTGGTGCTATCATTCCAAAAAAATACCGACATCATTAACCACGCTCAACAGCACATTATTTTCTCGGTTACGCCTGACATTAAAATGATGGGAGATAAACATCAATTACAAAGTGCGGTATCTAACCTGATCTACAATGCGCTTCGTCACGCTGGCGATCAGGCAACTATCGAAATTAGTTTGCACCCTTGTAAGCAAGGCGTTCGCTTTAGTGTGAAAGATAATGGAATCGGGATTGAACCCCAACATCTTGCTCACTTAACAGAACGTTTTTATCGTGTAGATGAATCTCGCAGTAACAAAACAGGCGGCAGCGGTTTAGGATTAGCAATTGTTAAACACGCTCTAGAACAGCACCATACCGTATTAGAAATTAATAGTGAAATTAGTAAAGGCAGCGAGTTTTCATTCATTATTAAATCTGATTTATTGGTTACTAATCAAGATTAAACATAATTCCACTAATAAACTCTCAATATTTCCCAAACTAGTGATAATAAAAAATCCCCGCATTACGCGGGGATCAATGGGGAGTATTTATCAGTTATTATTATTCACCATAATAGGCTTTAGTTAAGATCTCAATCATATCTTCAACCACTGGCAAACGTGGGTTTGCTGGTGAACATTGATCTTCAAAGGCAAGTAACGCTAAATCACGGCGTGCATCCATAAACTCTTGTTCATTGATACCTTGATCTTTGAAGGACATCTTAATTCCAATACGTTCACCTAATGCTTTACACGCATTCGCATAAGCTTCCACGGCTTCTGCTGGCGTTGAGCAAGGTAAACCAAGCACACGGGCGATTTCTTGATATTTAACGTCTGCCTTATAGTAGTTATATTTTGGCCATGTCGCCGTTTTAGTTGGGCGAGTACCGTTATAACGAATAACATAAGGCATTAAAATCGCATTGGTTCTACCGTGTGGTGTATGGAAACGACCACCGACTTTATGCGCTAAAGAGTGAGTCATACCTAAGAATGCATTAGCAAACGCCATACCTGCAATGGTTGAAGCATTGTGCATTCTTTCTCTTGCTTCTGGATCGCTTGCGCCATTTTTCACAGAGCGTTCTAAGAATTCAAATACCAATTTAATCGCTTGTAATGCAAGACCATCGGTAAAGTCATTCGCTAACGTAGAAACATAAGCTTCTGTTGCGTGAACTAACACATCATAACCAGAGTCTGCGGCAACGTGCGCTGGCACAGTCATCGTTAATGCTGGATCCACAATCGCAATTGTTGGGGTTAATGAGTAATCTGCGATTGGGTATTTTTTATCGCCCTCACTAATTACCGCAAATGGTGTAACTTCTGAACCTGTACCTGAAGTTGTTGGGATACCAATGAATTTCGCTTTACGGCCTAATTGTGGGAATTTGAACGCACGTTTACGAATATCCATAAATTTTTGCACTAAATCACGGAAATCGACTTCTGGTTGTTCATAGAATAACCACATTACTTTAGCCGCATCCATCGCTGAACCACCACCTAATGCAATGATGGTATCTGGTTGGTAATTACGTAATAACTCTACCCCACGGCGAACAGTTGCAATACTTGGATCTGGCTCAACATCAGCGAAAAGTTGGTAAGTAACATGATCACCACGCATAGTAAGCTGGTTCGCAATTTTCTCCACAAACCCTAAATCTACCATCACACGGTCTGTAACGATAACAACCCGTTTAACACCTTTCATTGATTGTAAATATTGGATTGAATCGCGTTCAAAATAGATTTTTGAAGGCACTTTGAACCATTGCATATTATTTCTCCGTCTGCCTACTCGTTTGATATTTAATAAATTCACCGCACTAACGTTGTTACCTACGGAGTTTTTACCGTATGAACCACAACCTAAGGTTAATGATGGTAAGAAAGAGTTATAAACATCACCAATACCACCAAATGTTGAAGGTGAATTCCATACCACACGAATCGCTTTCACACGTTCACCAAACGTTTTCGCTAATTCTGCATCAGAAGTATGAATTGCTGCTGAGTGTCCTAAACCGTGGAATTCCACCATTTGTTCTGATTTATTTAAACCATCTTCGACACTTTCTGCTTTTAATAACGCTAATACTGGAGAGAGTTTTTCACGAGTTAATGGCTCTTTTACGCCAACTTCTTTACATTCTACAAGAAGAATATTGGTATTTGCTGGAACACTGAATCCGGCTTGTTCTGCAATCCAAGCTGCTGGCTTACCAACTACTGCTGCATTTAATTTTGCTGATGCGCAGTTAGTACTATTTGCTTTCGCACCAAAGATATACTCTTCTAATAGTGCTTTCTCTTTTTTATTCACCAAATACACGCCATAAGATTGCATTTCTTTAACGAAATCATCATAGATTTCTTTATCAACAATCGCAGCTTGTTCACTGGCACAAATCATACCGTTATCAAATGATTTTGACATCACGATATCGTGTACTGCTTGTTTTAAATTAGCAGTTTTTTCTACATAAGCTGGCACGTTACCTGCTCCAACACCAAGTGCTGGTTTACCACAAGAATAAGCTGCTTCAACCATCGCATTACCCCCTGTTGCCAAAATAGTAGCAATTCCTGGGTGTTTCATTAATGCTTGGGTGCCTTCCATTGATGGGTGTTCAATCCATTGGATACAATTTGTTGGTGCGCCTGCTTTTACTGCTGCTTCATACACAACTCTAGCAGCGTGCGCTGAACTTTGTTGTGCTGAAGGGTGGAAAGCAAAAACAATTGGATTACGTGTTTTTAAAGCAATTAATGATTTGAAGATAGTGGTCGAGGTTGGGTTAGTGGTTGGGGTAATACCACAAACTACACCCACTGGATCTGCAATTTCAGTAATACCCGTTACATCATCTTCTTTAATTACACCAACTGTTTTTAAATGGCGCATATTATTGACGACATACTCACACGCAAATAAGTTTTTTGTCGCTTTATCCTCAAATACACCACGACCTGTTTCTTCATAAGCGTGCATCGCTAACACACCATGTTGATCAAGTGCAGCAACAGAGGCTTTTGCCACAATATAATCAACCTGTTCTTGATTTAATTGACGAAATTCTTCTAACGCCACTAAACCATTGGCAACAAGTTGATCCACTTCTGCTTGAGCTGGACTGACAGCAACTTCAGTTGTCTTATTCATAATGATTTCTCCAAAAATTAAAAATTATTTTAACTGATAAAATTATATCTTTTTGAAGCTACCTTTTTTTTGGTATTCCATCATTATCTGATCTAGCTCAATTTCTGTGTTATCCACTTGTTACAATCGTTTAGGATCTGTTGTTCTCTCGTTCTTAATTCTTGATAAATTACTAATTTTTGTGTGATCTTTGCCTTTTTTCGTTCTATATTAAGAATGAAATTAACTTGAATAAGGAAAATAAAATGGAACCGATGATCTATAATGTTGATAACACAAAAAAATGGGCAATGATTACGTACTGGCTCTACATTCTTTCCGTTCTTGTTGGTTTTTTAAGTATTGTTGGGATTGTAATTGCCTATATTTTTCGTGATGATGCTCGAGGTTCTTTTTTAGAAAGTCATTTTACCTACCAAATTAGAACTTTCTGGATTGGCTTGTTATACAGTGCGATCGGGGTAATTCTTTCTTTAATCTTTGTAGGTTATTTTATTCTTTTATTTACTTTAATTTGGCTTTTAGTTCGATCAATTAAAGGATTACGTTCTCTCAGTAGGAATGAAGCTATTTTAAATGAAAAAACCTGGTTATTTTGATCTGGTTGCTTGTAGAACAAGCTTTTAATCCCTAGAATACAATCTTTATCACGCAAAACGAGGCTTTAATTATGTCAGTACTTACTGCGCTACAACAAGAAACCCGAGAAATTATTGATCAACTGTTAAATGATGGTAGCGATCCAGATGCGTTATACATTATTGAGCACCATGTTTCTCATCACGATTTCGATAAACTTGAAAAAATTGCTGTAGATGCTTTTAAATTAGGCTATGAAGTATCTGAAGCAGAAGAATTAGAAAATGAAGACGGCGTTGAAGTCTATTGTTTTGATATTATTAGTGAAATTGAATTAAAAGCAGAGTTAATTGATGCGCAACAAGTAGAGTTACTCCCTCTTATCAAAAAACATCAAGGTACCTATGACGGCTGGGGAACTTATTTTGAAGATCCGAATGATGACGAAGATGAATATGGGGAAGATGGCGAATTTTTTGATGATGAAGACTAATTATGCGTGATACACTTTTTACAGCTCATAAATCTGTCGAAGAATGCCCGCAATGTGGGCATTTTTTACAATTAAGGCGTGGTAAAAAAGGGCTTTTTCTTGGTTGTTCCCAATATCCTCAATGTGATTATCTAAGACCATTGCAATCTCAAACTTTAGGCGAAGTCCTGAAAATATTGCCAGAACAATGTCCTGAATGTGAACACCCTTTAGTGTTGCGACGCGGGCAGTTTGGTCTATTTATTGGTTGCAGTAATTACCCTGAATGTCATTTTATTGTGAGTAATGAACCAGAAAAAAATGATTATCAGCCAGTGAGTTGTCCTGCTTGTAAACAAGGTAAACTTATGGCGAAACGTGGGGCTAGAGGAAAGCTCTTTTTTGCTTGTGATCATTACCCACAATGTCGTTTTAATGTGGCACAACAGCCGATAGCAAAAGCCTGCCCACACTGCCATTTTCCATTGGTCTATATAAAAAAAATGACCGATCAACAAATTAGTTATCAATGTTTAAATAAAAGCTGTAAACATACTTTTTATGAATCAAATGAATAACTTAGAAAATATTGTCGCCCATTTATTACAAGGCGATGTCATTGCTTATCCAACAGAAGCCGTATTTGGCTTAGGGTGCAATCCTTTTAATGATCAAGCGATACAAAAATTATTAGCTTTAAAACAACGTCCTGTGGAAAAAGGATTAATTTTAATTGCACCCACCTTAGATTTTTTCCAGGAGATTATTGCATTCAAGCAACTTTCTACAGAACAGCTACAACGTCTACAACAGGTGTATCCACGCCCAACAACCTGGATTGTTCCTGTGAAATCTACGGTTTCGCCTTTGCTTACTGGAAAATTCAACAGTATCGCAGTACGGTTATGTCGGCATCCTGCAGTAATTGCTTTATGTAAACAGGCGAAAATGCCAATTACCTCAACTAGTGCAAATTTAAGCGGACAGCCACCCTGCCACCATTTTCAAGAAGTTTTAACACAATTTGGTCAAGATTTTCCCGTATTACGGGCAGAAGTGGGATCAGCTAAAAATCCATCTGAAATCAGGGATCTTTTTACTAATAACATTGTTCGACAAGGATAATAGTCATTATGCAACAACATCATTATGCCGTTTGGGGAAACCCCATTGCTCAGAGTAAATCGCCTCTTATTCATCACCTTTTTTCTCAACAAACTGGAAAACAACTCACCTATGTTGCTGAACTAGGCGATTTAACCAAATTTGAACAACAACTTATTCAATTCTTTCAACAGGGTGCAAATGGCTGCAATATCACAGCACCATTTAAAGAACGAGCATTTCAATTAGCCCATCATCACAGTGAGCGTTGTCAGTTAGCTCAAGCGTGCAATACATTAAAACGAATGGAAGATGGTTCACTTTATGCCGATAATACCGATGGTGCTGGTTTAGTTACCCATCTCCAACAGTTAAATTGGCTGCAACCTAATCAACAGATTTTATTGCTTGGTGCGGGTGGCGCTACAAAAGGTGTACTGTACCCCTTACTACAAGCACAGCAAAAAATCACATTAGCAAATCGCACCTTAGAAAAGGCAATCCATTTAGCAGATAAATTCGCTCCGTTTGGAGAGATTACAGCTACCACACTGGAACAAATACCGAATCAAACGTTTGATTTAGTCATTAACGCCACTTCTAGCGGTTTACATGGTCAAGTAGCGCCTGTTGCCGATCATGTTTTACAACAATGTACTCACGTATATGATATGCAATATTCTGTAAACGGCGTAACACCATTCATTCAACATTGCCAAAATTTAAATATTCAGCAATACAGTGATGGCTTAGGGATGCTCGTTGCTCAAGCAGCTCACGCTTTCTTACTTTGGGAAGAGGTTATGCCTGAAATTTCACAATTACTGGCGAATAGAGAATGGTTGAAATCGTAATTTGAAGGGTATTTTACTTTTTAGCCGTTTCAATAATTAATATCAGCAGGGTCTGATAATTGACTTGTATTGTTATAAACAATATTTCAGACCCTAGTAATTTGGTAATGATTAAAGAGTTTTTTGTTCAATATATTTTACTAATACTTCATTAATTCTACTTTGCCAACCTTTCCCTGTTGCTTTAAAACTCTCAACAACTTCAGGTGAAAGTCTAATCGTTACTAATTGTTTAGTAGGCAACTTTTGTTTACCTCGAGTACGCTTCTTCTCCATTTCCTCTTGATGAGTGGTAACCATTTCCACAAACTCTGGCGACATAACTTGATTAAGAGGCTTAAATTGATTTAATTCTTTATCTGTTAATGAAATATCTTGTTGATTTAATTTATTTTTGTACATATCTTCTCACCTCTCGTTTATTTGCTTTCCTAAAACTGATTACTCTAATCCCATCTTCTATAGGTGTGAAACAAATAACATACACACGTTGTTCAATCTTACCTAACGCAATAAACCTTGGCTCAGGATAGAAAAAACGAGTATCTTGCCAAACCAATGCATTCTTCCAATCAAAATCGGACACTAAATCGAAAGAAAGATTACGTAATAAAAGATTCCTATTATTTTTATTTGGATCGTAGCTAATTTTCATCTAGAGGAAAAAACCTTCGTTGATTATATTGTATGTACAATTAAATTATCAATTTTTTTGTATTTACAATTAAAGTTATCTGTATTTAATACAAATAACACACAACATCTTTCTAAGATAAAAAAGAGTTTTAATCTCTCGACATAGATCCCAATTCTCTATTGCTAGGCTTTGCCTTTCCTGTGCTGTTTTTACAATCACATCACTTTTTTTATTTTCCTTAAGGTGGTGGTTATGTATAACAGAATAGGTCTAATTTTCAGTATCCAACTTCTTTTATTGTTTAAGATAACTGCTGTATCTGCTGTAATTTCACCAGAACAACTCTTTCAGCATCAACAACTTGAACAACAGCAAAAACTAGGACAACTTAAACAGACTCCCCACATTCGATTACAGACTGAACAAGCTACTACCACCCCATTAATCAAATCCACCACAGATAAGCAGTGTTTTCCAATTCGACAAATTAATTTTATCGACTATCAAACACAGTCAGAAACAGTTACACCAGGCATAACCTCACCGAGTCAATTTACCTCTCTATTAAAATCAAATATTGCCTTACCCTTATGTCTAAATGAAGCTAGCCTTAATCAATTACTTAACCAATGGCAAAATAGATTAATTGATAAAGGTTTTATTACCACCAGAGTTCGTGTTCAACCTCAAGATTTACGCCAAGGTATTCTTACCATCACGATTATTCCTGGCAAAATTAGTCATTTACAATTACAAGACCAAAGTCAATTTCCTAAAGCTACTAATGCAACACTTTGGTTTGCAATGCCAACTAAAGCAGGTGATTTACTCAATTTACGAGATTTAGAAACGGGATTAGAAAATTTAAGGCGTAACTCCTCCGTTACCGCAAATATTGAGTTATTTGCTAATCCCGAACAAATTGGTAGCACAGATGTGATTATTGCTTTTCAACAAAGTAATCCATTTGCTTTGACCTTATCCTTAGATGATGCAGGAACTAAAGCAACAGGACGTTTTCAAGCAAGTGCGGCACTTGCTGCAGAAAACCTATTTTCTTGGAATGATCTTTTATATGGCAGTATCTCCCACAGTATTAAAACAAACAATGACGAGACAAAAGGTGATCGAGGTAGTCAAAATCTTAACTTTTATTATGCGATTCCTTGGAAAAATTGGTTATTTACACTTTCACATTCCACCTTTCATTATCACCAAACTGTTCAAGGCGCATTTGAAGATATTGAATATTCCGGTAAAAGTATTCAATGGCAAGCCAATTTAAGTCGTTTGTTATATCGAGATACCCACCGTAAAACCACGCTATCTGCTGGTTTCTGGTCAAAGCGTTCTTTTAATTACGTTGATGGCGATGAATTGGCGATCCAACGCCGTCGTATGGCGGGTTGGCAAGCAAATCTTTCTCATATCGAATATATCGGTAATGCTACTTGGCAACTTTCCCTTGATTATAAACAAGGAACAGGCGCAGATCGCTCATTACCTGCACCAGAAGAACAATTTAATCAAGGCACATCCCGTCCGCAAATTATTACTACCAAAATCCAACTTGACTATCCTTTTTCACTCGGACAACAACCTTGGCGATTTCATAGTGCTTGGCAGGCTCAATGGAATAAAACACCTCTTATCCAACAAGATAAATTTAGTATTGGTGGTCGTTATACCGTGCGTGGATTTGATGGTGAGTTAACGCTATCTGGTAATCGTGGCTGGCTATGGCGTAATGAAATTGCTTGGAATATTGCTCATCAAGGACAAGAAATTTATTTAGGTATTGATCATGGCCGTGTGGCAGGTATCGGTACAGAAGAGTTATTAGGAAAACAATTAACCGGGGCTGTTCTAGGGCTTAAAGGACAATTACGAGGAATAAATTACGATCTTTTTGTAGGTATGCCACTGAAAAAACCACAAGGCTTTCAAACCTCTCGCATTACTAGTGGCTTCAATATTAGTTATCAGTTTTAAAGGAGAATTTTATGCACCGTTATCCTCTCACCCCTTTAGCTGTACATCTCTTTAGTATTTTAGGTTATTTATTCATTCTCCCCGCACAAGCTGAACAACTTGCGATTTTACCTGATAAAAATGCACCAATAGCACAAAGGCCAACCGTTTTAGCTACAGCAAACGGTATTCCACAGGTCAATATTCAAACACCAAATAAAAAAGGATTATCTCATAATCAATATCATCAATTTGATGTTGATCGAAAAGGCGTTATCTTAAATAACGCTCGCCAAAATAGCCAAACTCAACTTGCAGGTTGGGTACAAGCCAATCCCAATTTACTCGGTGGTGAAGCCAAAATTATTCTTAATGAAGTAAATAGCCAACGCCCTAGTGAATTAAAAGGCTATATTGAGGTAGCTGGTAAACGCGCTGAAGTTATTATTGCTAATCCTAACGGTTTACATTGCAATAGCTGTGGCACCATTAATGCTAGCCGAACAACTTTGACCACGGGCAAACCTTATCTTAACCAAGATAAAATTACACATTATCGTGTAAATCAAGGCAACATTACGATTTCAGGTAGAGGATTAGATAGTTCACAATCAGACTACACTGATATTATTGCCCACAATCTCAAAATTGATGCAGGTATCTGGGCAAAAGAACTCACTGTAATTACTGGCGATAACCGCGTAAATGCAAATATAACTGCTCAAAATGGCGTAATTTATCTTGGTCAATCCATATCAGACAAATCTCCTCACTTTTCTGTAGATGTCAGCCAATTAGGCGGAATGTATGCAGGACACATTCATCTTATTGATAAAGGAAATGGCTTAGGCGTTCGCAATGCAGGGCATATTGGTGCCGCCGCAGGTGAAGTAAAAATTACTACCGAAGGACAATTAGTCAATACAGGCTATCTCGGTGCCAAACAAGATATTACCCTACAAAGCCAACAGCAGATTGAAAATCAAACCGCTGGCGTGATCTATAGCCAACAAGGTCATCTGCAAGCAACGAGTAAACAGCAAGGGATTCAACAACAAGGCAGTTTAATTGCCAAAGGCAAAGCACAAGGGAAAGGCAATATTACCTTAAAAGCCAAAGAAACGATTAATCAATCTGGTGAGAGTTTGGCAGAGGGGAATATCACTTATCAAGCCCCAACAGTTTCTACCTCAACCTCTTCTCTTATCGTAGCAGGTACCGATATTCAAGAATCTTCAATAGGAGAAAAACACACACTTGAACCTTATTCAGAACAAGGTAAAACCCTCCTCATCACGACCACAGGCAAAACGAGTTTACAGGGAAAAAATCTTGCCTCAGGGAAGATGCAAGTAAATAGTGCAACAACCGATTTAAATCACAGCCATACGGCTGCATACACAATTAATATTAATGCCACACAAGGAAACATCCAAGCGAACCAAGCCACTTTTGTTGCACAACAAGATTTAGCGTTAAACACGCCGCATTTATTGTCAACCCAAGCAAGTTCTTTGACTGCAAAAAAGATAACGACAACACAACATTCATTAAATACCCAACACGCTGTGTGGGAACAACTAGGCAAGGAAGATTTTAGTTTAAATGTAGCTGATACCTTATACAATCAAGGTGGAACATTTAAAACACAAGGGGATTTTTTCATTAATGCGGAAGGATTAGATAATCAACAAGGACGTTTATTAACACAAGGTCAATTAATCCTCAATATGGGTAAAGGTAAACTGGATACGACAGAAGGCATGATCTTATCTCATCAGTCACTTTCAATTTTTTCAGGTGAACTAATCAATGATAAAGGGTTAATTCAATCTAACCAACGTATCAGCATCAATACCCAAGGACAAAGATTATCTAATCAACAAACACTTACCGCTACACAAGAGCAAGGTATCATCGCATTAGATAGATTAACCATCACATCAGGTCAGTTATTTAACCAACAAGGGCGGATAGTAAGTCATCATCAGCAACAACTTGACACTGCAACTCTTAATAATGAAAACGGTAAGATATGGGCGGAAAGAACGCTAACGATAAAGAGTAGAGAAATCAACAATAATTACGGTAATATTTTCTCCCAAGATCAAGGTGCAATCACCGCAACCACCCTTACTAACCATAAGGGTATATTGCAAAGTCACGATCAACTTAATATTAAAGTAACCGATTTATCCCAGCAAGCAGGCTTACTTTCAGCCAATGATCTTCGCCTTGTTGCTAATACATTAGTATCAAACCAACAAAGCAATATCGTTGCTAAACAACTTTCTCTCACCGCAGATACATTTGTGAATCAAAATAGCTCTCTACTTGCACAACAAAAGGCATTTATTGATGTACAACAAGGCATCCAAAATCAACAAGGGACGATTGCTAGTTTAGGTGATAATCTTACACTTAACACTCATAACTCTGAACTAAACAATACGGCAGGTACGCTTGCCGTACAAAACGGCACACTTACCTTACAAACAAACACGTTAGACAATACACAAGGACTGATCCTTGCAAAAACAGCTGACATCTACGCACAACAAACAATAGCTAATCGCAATACCCTCACACAGCCTATTCAAGGTATTATTGCCACTGATTTAATCTTAGAAACAAAACTTCTCGATAATCAATTTGGGCGAATTACTGCTTTTAATACAGCAACATTACACACTGAAGATCTACAAAATACCGTTGGTGAAATGTTATTTGCTCAAACGGGACAAATTAACACTCAGTACCTAAACAACCAAGCTGGAAAATTAGTGTCTCTTAATGCTGCGCTGAATATCACAACACAAACCACTTTAAATAACCAACAGGGCTTACTCAAGGCAGCCGATCGAGTAAATTTAACTACATTTGGTTTATCCAACCAGCAAGGTCATCTCTATGCAGGTAATGCTCTCTCGCTGGCAATTCAAACGGATATACACAATCAACAAGGGATTATCCAATCTGATGGGATATTGGTTTTAACTGCCACTACTCTTGAAAATCAAACAGGGATAATCAAGGCGAAAAACCAAGGAAATATTACCGCACAAACGATTCTCAATAATGCGATTCTTAATCATCAATCCTTAATCACCGGCGATTTATTAACCCTAACAACGCAGACACTTAATAATGACGGGACAAAAGCAACTAGCCTCATTCCGACACAAGGTATTCAAGGGAGAAATATTATCCTAAATGCCTTAACGCTAAATAACCAACAAGGTGAATTACTTGCATTAGATAGTATCATTCTCCAACATCGTGGTAATCTTACCGTGAACAATCAAGCTGGGTTAATTCAGGGAAATAATGCAATTCAGCTAGCGGCAAAACGCCTTATTGATGAAGGAAACATAAAAGCAGGAAAAGATCTTACGCTGGCACTACAAGATGATTTTACCCTAAATAATGCCTTTGTAGTCGGACACAACCTCACTTTAACCACGGAAGGTAACTTTACCAACAATGTGGCACAAAATATTAACCATAATCTGATGATTTCAGCGGCGAATATCATCAACCAACCAACGGCTGAACTATCTGCACAGGATACACACCTCATCAGCAACACTTTAACCAACCGAGGTTTAATTGATGGTCACACCACAACCATTAATAGTACCACTATCACGAACATAGGCACAGGATGCATTTATGGTAACCATTTAGCTTTACAAGCAAGCCAACTCAGTAATCTAGAAGAAAATCATTCTTCTGCAACCATTGGTGCAAGAACACGCCTAGATTTCGGTGTTGATCGCATACTTAATCGTTATGGCAGCACAATTATTAGTTTAGGCTCAATCCATTTTGGAAAAACACTAGATGAACAACAACATACCACTGGACAAGCTGATACAATACAAAACCATAATGCTGTGATTGAGGCACTTGGTCAGATAACCTTTAATGTCAAATCTCTCGAGAATTTGCATCATTTTGTCAAAATGGAGATACAAGAAACATCAAGAACCCCTATTTTTGAATATGGGTTTACCAATGAAGCACCTCGTTATAGTAAAAATACTCCAGGATTAATTAAAATCAAACGGGATGATAAAGGTAGTTTTAATAAGAAAGTTGAAAACTTATATGCCCTACGCTTACCTGATGGTAGAGAGAGTGAATCTTGGCGAGAGTATGATTATATTCGTACGATCAATGAATCTATGTTACTGCCTTCGCCTTATGCTGAAGCGAAAATTTTAAGTGGTGACAAAATAGATTTTTACCAAAGTCATATCAAAAATTACGACAGTAAAATAATTGCCCATACAGGTATTGAACTTCACCAAGGTGCGAGTATTGATAATCATGCCACACAAGGTGTTTTCATTACGACAGATAAAGGTAAGCTCACCTCTTTTTATAATGGTAGAGCTTGTGCGAAAAAGATTTTCGGTAAATGTATCGATTATTATCGAACAACAAAAAGCAATACCGTTGCTTATCAAGATGAAAAACGACAAACAAAACCTTTCGACCTTTGGGATTATGTCGAAAATAGCACAGAAACAACAGTTCTCAGCAATACTGTTGCCCAACCAACCGCTGGCAAAAACGTACAGTTATCCACTATCGCCATTACGGATGGAAAGGCAGCAAATCATTTAACAGAAACAACCTTACCTGAATTAAATCCACATCAGATTGCGATCACGCCAGAAGTGGATAATGTACTAAAAAACCAAATTGTGACTTCAGGTGAAGTTATACGTCCGCTCGCATTACCACCCGTTAAAACACACTTAACCACAATCCAATTACCGACCGCCAGTTTATACCAAATTAACCCGGAGGCGCCTCATGGTTATTTGATAGAAACTGATCCCAAATTTATTGACCGCAACCAATGGATCGGTGGCGATTATATGTTTAATGCGTTGCGTGCAGATCCACAACATATGTTAAAGCGACTTGGTGACGGCTTTTATGAACAACGTCTGATTAATAAACAAATTAACCAACTCACAGGACAACGTTATTTACCTGGTTATACTAACGATTTAGAACAATATAAAGCCTTAATGGATAATGGCGTGAAATATGCTAAACAATTTAACTTCTCTATTGGTGTAGGCTTAACAGCACAACAGATGTCAGAGTTAACCACCGATATAGTCTGGTTTGTTAACAAAGAAGTGAGTTTAGCCGATGGGCGAAAATTGACAGTATTAGTACCTCAAGTTTATCTCATCGCCCGACATAGTGATGTCACCACACAAGGGGGATTAATCTCGGCAAATACCATTATTGGACAGACAGACAACTTACAAAATAGTGGTGTCATTGCAGGAAGAGATCTTACCCACTCGATACGACACAACTGAAAAATCGTGGTGTTATTCTTGGACAAAGTGTGGCTTTATCAGCAAAACAACAGCTTGTTAATTTAGGCGGTAGAATTGAAGCGGTAGATAAACTATTACTTGCCGCAGGAAAACAACTTGAATTAAATAGTACATTATCTCAAAGTGAAAGTGATCAAGGGCGATTTGCTCACCAAACACTAGACCAATTAGGTGTAGTGAAGATCACTGGAAAAAATGGGACACTCAATTTATATAGTGATGGTGACCTCACGATTAAAGCAACTCAGGTTACTAGCCAAGGTACACTCTCTGCAATAGCAGACAAGAAATTAGCAATTAGTACACATCAAGTAAGTAATAAAGAACATTATAATGCAGATACGGATAACTATTACCGCCTCGATCAACAAGGCGAGAAAGGCAGTACACTTACAGCAAAAGAAAACATCACGATTATTGGCAAACAACAAGCCGAATTACGCCAGGCGACTATTCAAAGTACACAAGGTAATATTTTTGTTGGTTCACAAGGCGATATTACGTTAACAACAGGTCAACAACAAGAACAGGTAAGTTCAAGCCGAAAAGAGGTTTCCTCTGGGTTACTCAATAAAACCACAACTCTCACCAAACATATTCACGAAATAATAGAACAAAAAGGAAGTCAACTTGATGGACAACAGATTACCCTTGTTTCTAAACAAGGTAATCTCAGTGTCATAGGCAGCACCATGGTTGCTGATAACAATGTGAGCTTACAAGCTCAAGATATTCAGATCACTGCGGCTAAAAACACCAGACAAGAACATGATTTTTACTCAGAGAAGAAATCAGGTGTAATGAGTAGTAGGATGTCTGTTACCCTAGGTAATCGAAAAGAAGCGACAGATACTATCAATCGCCAACAAATAACACAAGGTAGTCAAATTGGATCATTACAAGGAGATATTCACTTAATCGCCCAAGAAAATTATCAACAACAAGGTAGCCGAGTAACAGCAGGTAATGGTGATATTACGATTGCGGCAAAGCAAATTGATATTACTGCGACAGAAGATAAAGCAACGACTGATTATCAACATTCATTTAAACAAAGTGGCGTCACGTTAGGCGTGAATATTCCTGTTGTGCAAGCCGTACAACAAGTGCAACAAACCAGTAAATCTATCAAACGTATTGGCGATGCAAAAGACAACCGCATTAATGCATTGGCAGCAATCAATGCAGCGTTTGATTTAGCCAATACAGCTGATGTTGTAGGTAATGTTGCAGACGCCATTGCAAATCAAGGGGTGCAAGGTTTAACGCAAAATATTGGTATTAGCCTAGGCTATGGTAAGCAGAAAAGCGAACAAACGATACATACGGAAACGACAACGGCAAGCCCAAGTAAAGTCAATGCAACAGGGAATGTTATGCTTTACACAACGGCAGATAAAGATACTGCACATATAGCAGTTAAAGGTTCGGAGATTGTGGGACAACAAGGAACAACGCTTACTACTGCTGGTGATCTCACGATTACTGCACAACAACAAACTCACCAAGAACGAAGTCATAACCAATCCAGTGGTTGGAATGCTGGTGTTGCCATAAATTATGGCAGTAATGGCGTTGCCTTTGGCATTACTGCTGGAGGAAATATAGGAAAAGGTTATGGAAATGACGATGAAACCACATGGACTAATAGTCGTATTGGTAATAAACAGAGTCAAACAACACTGGTTTCGGGTGAAGATCTCACGATTCAAGGCGGGCAAGTTATTGGTCAAGATGTAAACATTCAAGCAAATAACCTAAATATTACCAGTCTGCAAGATACCGCCACTTATCAAGGCAAACAAAAACAAATCTTTGCTCAAGCAACAGTAGGTTATGGTGCTTCTCTTTCGGGTAATTATAATCAGTCTAATATTAATGCCTACTATGCTAGTGCTACTCAACAATCAGGGATTTTAGCGGGTGATCAAGGCTTTAATGTTGAAGTTAATCAACATACTCAGTTAAAAGGTGGCTTAATTACCTCAACTGAACTCGCCGAACAGGAGAGTAAAAATCAATTTACTACGGGGACACTTACCGCAGAAGATATCCAAAACCATAGTAATTATAAAGGTACGGCTTTTGATATTGGCGGTTCGCTTGCGATGAATTTTGCCACACTTTTAGCTGAAAGTGGTGAAGTACAAAGCAATAAACAAGCCACTAATCAACAAGGTCAGCCTTTATATATTGATCCTCAAGGTAATGAAACTACTGCGAGCCATAATCCAGAAGGGCAAGCTAATCAAAAAAAATTAACCACAGGTTTGCGTTCTCTTACAGGCACAACCTCTATTGGACTGGGTTCAGATCAATCACAAGAAAGTACAACCACTCAATCAGGTATTGGGACTAATCATATTGTGATCAGTGATCTTGATGCACAACAAAAAACAGGATTATCTGCTGATCAGATTAGAGAAAAAATAAAAACCCCTATCACGACAGAAAATGCCGAAAAAAATAGTGGTGCATTAACAAATCATTTCAATAAAGAAAAGATCTTAAAAGAGTTAAATATTCAAGTAAAAGTTACACAAGATTTTCGTAAGAATGCGTTTAAGACAATTAATAATTATGTTTTACCAAAGCAAGCTAAATTAAGAGAACAGATCAAGCAAGCTAACACAGAAGCAGAAAAAACAGCTTTGTATAAAGAAATCTATAAATTACAGTATCAAAAACGTTTATTAGAAACCGTTGTTGGTATTGTTGCAGGTTCGCCTGATCTTGCGATTACTCAAGGAACATTACAACTTGCAGCGACTAAAATGCGTGAAGAGAGTCTTGCTAACTCAAGAAAATTTAAGGGAATTATTGACGCCAAAACAGGCACCATATTGCGCAATGATTCTTACGATAGTGGGTATTTTGATGGTGTTAAATTAGGTGGGGTGCGGATTGATATTAATGCTATTTGTAGCACAAATAGATGTATTATTGGTTCAGATGGTTCGATTACATATAAAGGAGACGAAAATTTTCCTAGGTTAGAAGATGCTATAGATCCTAGTAAAAATGAGCTTGCTAAAGATTTATATGGTGAAACTGGAGGATTCCAATCCATATCAGGAGAATGGAATTTACACTTTACTCGTATTCCTTATGGTATAGGTAGTATATCTGATCACTTAGTCGAATCTTATGCAGGTACACATGATTTACTCGGTGGACAGATTTGGGGCTGGTATGACCAGCAAGGTAACACATCTGAAAAAAATACTTTTCAAGATAAAGCAGCTAAAGCCACAACTATTGTTGCTATTCCTGTTGCAACACCTTTTGCAATGGCAGATCTGATGTCATCAGATTTTGTAGAAACCATATTTAAATTAAGTGGTAATTAATATGAAAAAAATTCTATTTTTAATAATTATCTCATTGTCTGGGTGTGTATATTATGATGGATGTATTAGTCCACTTATTAGTGTAGTTTCAAATAATTGTGAGAAAAATAAGAAAGGTACATTATTCCCATCTATAGCTCACTATCAAAAGATAAATTCTATTGGGAAAACAAATTCCAAAAAACGTTGGGAAGATGCTATTTCTTGTGGAGCAAAATATGGTGATGAACAACTACAAGAACTGCCAAATTCAGATTATGATTCATTTATAAAGTGTATGGAATCAAAAGGTTACAAAAGATTCTGGCCTGCAGAATGTGGCTATCAAGAACCTAAATATAATAAAGGAAAATGTAATTTATAAATAAAAATAACAGGAATAAATCCATAATGAAGTATATAGTTTTTATTATTTGTTTTTTATTATCAGGATGTTACCTAGCAAATGGTTCTCCCCACCTAAACAATTATTGGATAAAAAATGGAAAGAAAATGTCTATTGAAGATGATAATAGATGCAGTAGTAAAGTTTATCCAAATTTAGGAGAAAGATACATTTCTTTATCTAAAAAACAAGACAAACTTGGCTGGACTGAATTTTATAAGAATCAAACGGAATATAAAGAATTTTATTCTTACTTAGAAATAGCATCTAAACTAATGAGTAAATGTTACTATGACCTAGGCTACCGTTTTAAAGCTCCATTATATTGGTGCTTAGCCCAAGATGGCGATAATACTAGAGTTTGTATGGAAAATATGAAATATCGAAATTGATATGAAAACTTGCCTTGGAAAATATGGAGACAATATTGATTATAAAAAAATATATTTTATGACTTATATAAAAAGTATCCTAATCAAAATATAGTTCATGAATTTACTCTATGTATGGAACATAAGGGTTATATTTTCAACCCTACATATAAATAAAATACTCAATACAAAAACAGCTAGTCAAATAACAACTATTGTTGCTATTCCTATTGCTACACCATTTGCTATGGCGGATCTAATTTCAGCCGATTTTATTGAAATCCTATATCAATTAGGGAGTAATTAAATATGAAAGCCTTAATTTCATTATTATTTATTTTATTTTTACAAGGCTGTATTTATGCTGAAGGCTGTTGGATTAGTCCACAAATGGTTTCTTGTATAGATAAAGGAAAGACGTATCCTCTTATTGCAGGTTATCAAAAGCCTGAAACACTAGGAAAAACTGATCCAAATAAAAGATGGAATGATTGGGTAAGTTGTGGTGGGAAATATGGTGATATTAATATAGATTATTATCCTCAAAATTATAAATTAAATGGCAATTTTTATACTGGATTAGATCAATGTATGCTTGAAAAAGGATATATATTCTTACCACCAGCCCAATGCGGTTACCAAAATCCAAAATGGGATACAGGAAAATGTAATTTATAAATAAAAATAATAGGAATAAATCTATAATGAAGTATATAGTTTTTATTATTTGTTTCTTATTATCAGGATGTTATTTAGCAAATGGTTCTCCAGATTCAAGTAATTATTGGATTAAAGATGAAAAGAAAGTTTCATATAGTTTATTTAAAGAATGCAAAAATAATACTAAAAAAATATAAGTAAGCGTTATTTTTATTTACTAAATAAATTTAGAAATGATTATTCTAATTTGAGAAAAAATAAAATCAAATATAATGAGTTTTAGGAACTTGAATGGAAAAAACAGCACCTGATAGATAAATGTTTATATAATTTAGGCTACCGTTTTAAAGCTCCATTATATTGGCGCTTAGCCCAAGATGGTGACAACACTAAAGTTTGTATGGAAAATATGAAATACAGGAATTAATAAAGATAGCAGAATATTATTTAGCAATAAATTTCTCTTAAAACCTACCCTTTATTTAATTAATAAAATAAGCTTTTATCTTTTAACAAAAATAGTAGATAAAAAAATCCTCCGACTGAAGCAAGTACGGAGGATTTTTCTATTAATGATTTTTATGCGTCGTGCTATACAATATTTTATCCGTATAAGCGACTGCAAGTGCAGAAGCTAAGAAACCTAAATGGAGGAATAATTGCCACATAATTTGTTTTTCTGGCAAGTTCCCTGCATTAATAAAGGTTTGTAGCATATGAATAGATGAAATACTGATAATCGCCATTGATAATTTAATTTTTAATACTGAGGCATTAACGTGATCTAACCATTCTGGCTGATCTGGGTGATTATCTGTATTTAATTTGGATACAAAAGTTTCATATCCACCCACTAACACCATCACCAATAAATTTGCAATCATTACCACATCAATCAGATTTAACACTGCTAACATAATCGTGTTTTCATCCATTTGGTTAAGATTTACCACTAAATGCCATAATGATTTTAAAAATTTATAAGCATAAACAATTTGAACAATAATTAATCCTAAATAAATAGGTAATTGTACCCAACGGCTAGCAAAAATGATTTTTGCTATAAAATTTGGTTGTATTGATGGTTCTGTATTCTGCATAAAATCCTTAATTAATTATTTATTTTTTAATAAATCACGAATTTCAGTTAATAATTTTTCTTCTGCTGATGGTTCAGCTGGTTTTGGCTCTTCTGCTGGTTTTTCACGTTTTAATTTATTCATCGATTTAATCGCAACAAAAATAGCAAATGCAATAATTACGAAATCAAAAACAGTTTGAATAAACATACCATAATTTAATGTAACAGCTGGAATATCCCCAACTGGACCACGTAATATAATTTTCAAATCTTTAAAATCGACACCGCCCACTAATAATCCAATAATTGGCATTGCGATATCAGCAACTAATGAACTTACAATTTTACCAAATGCACCGCCGATGATAACCCCAACAGCCATATCAACCACATTGCCACGCATAGCAAATTCACGAAATTCTTTCAAAAAACTCATATTATTTCTCCTAAATCTCATAATAAAAAAGTGTGCTGATTATATTTTTAATATTAGACTCATACAAATTTTTTATAAAAATTTTTTGATGATATTTTATTTCTTCCAAAAATGTGGGAACAATAACACTAATATCGTCATAATTTCTAAACGCCCTAATAACATCCCTATAATCATCAACCATTTAGAAATAACAGGAATATTAGAAAAACTCCCTGATGCACCAACTTCATTACCAAATCCAGGACCAACATTACTAATAGCTGTTGCTGCCGAACTCCATGCACTTTGAAAATCCATTCCAGAGATTCCCATTAAAACAGCTAAAATCACCATAATCATAAAATAGCTAAAAATAAAACCAACAATACCGAATACAGTTTCACTCGAAACAACATGGCGATTGTAATGTACAGCAGAAATACTATTTGGATGGATTAATCGTAATATTTGATGTTTTAAAACTTGGAACATAATTTGGAAACGGAATATTTTTATTCCCCCCGTAGTTGAACCTGAACAGCCCCCTAAAATAAAAGCAACTGTAAACACCATTGTTGTTGTTGCAGTCCAAGTATCAAAATTTCCCAAGCTAAATCCACTAGTGGACATAATATTAATTAAATTAAAAAAAGCATAACGAAAACTATCTTGCCAATTAAAAACATCCTCATAATTTAACCATATAGCAGAAAATAAGCCGACCAATAACACAAAAATAGAAAATCCCATTAATTGTTGGTCACGAAATAAGACAAAAATATTACGACGATGAATCGATTGCACCATTAATAAAAACGGTAATGATCCTAAAAACATAAATAAAGTACAAATCCATTGCGTCGTACTATTAAATTCACTCATTGATCCGCTACGAGTAGAAAATCCCCCTGTAGAAAGGGTAGTAAAAGCGTGGTTAATTGCATCAAAAAAATCCATTTCTGACCACATATAAGCCAATAAACAGACTGCTGTCAGAAATACATAAATTTGAATAATACTTTTTGCCACATCTCGTGCTTGCGGCAAAATTTTATCGGATTTATCTGATGATTCTGTACGGAATAACGTCATTCCACCAACATTTAAAAATGGCAAAATCGCTACTGCCATCACAATAAACCCTAAGCCTCCCATCCACTGTAATGTTGAACGCCACATTAATAATGCAGGCGATGTATCACTCACATCCACAATAATGCTAGAACCTGTGGTTGTTAGCCCAGATACTGTTTCAAAATAAGCATCTGTAAAACTAAAATCACTAATAACAATGAAAGGCAATGCACTGAATACACAACTAATTAACCATATTAATGTTGTGAGTAATAGCATATCTTTAACACGTAACCGCATATCCTGTGGTTTTTTACGCGTTAAAATAAAGGAAACAAAATGTGTAATCCCAATACAAATTAAAAAACCGACTAAGCCTTCCCCATTGTGAAAAAAAGTCACAATTAATGGAATAATCATTAGCCAAGCAATTTTAGACAACACAGATCCTAAAATATAAAGTATAAATGGACGATTAAACATTGTTACATCCTACCTTAAATAAAGAATGGGCTTGGTTGGAACAGCTTCTCAATTTCAGCAATATTCTTTTTATCTTGTAAAAATAAGATCACATGATCCTCTTCTTGAATAGTTAAATCATGTGTTGCAATTAACACTTCACCATGGCGACAAACTGCCCCAATAATGACACCTTGTGGCAATTTTAAACGATTTAATGGTCGCCCAATAACTTGTGAAGTTTGTTCATTTCCATGTGCGATAATCTCGATTGCTTCTGATAAACCTCGGCGTAATACCGTAACATTCACGATATCCCCTTTTCGCACATAACTTAATAACGCAGAAATTGTTGCTTGTTGTGGCGAAATCGCAATATCAATGGTCCCGCCTTGCACCAAATGTAAATAGGCAATACGTTGAATTAATGAAATCGCTTTTTTGGTACCTAAACGTTTTGCCAATAAAGACGCCATAATATTGGCTTCATCATCACTGGTTAAAGCTATAAACGCATCAATATTCTCAATATGTTCTTCAAATAAAAAACTTTGATCTGAAGCATCAGCACAAAAAACAATTGTTTTTGAAAGTTTTTCAGCTAAAAATTCTGCCCGTTTTTGATTACGTTCAACCAATTTGACACTGTAATCATTTTCTAAAGTTTTAGCTAAACCAGACCCCACATTACCGCCACCAACAATCATAATCCGACGATAATTTTTCTCTAAACGTTGTAATTCACTCATTACCGCACGTAAATGTTGACTAGCACAAATAAACGTTACTTCATCACCTGCTTCAATAATGGTTGAACCTTGTGGACGAATGACTTTATCTTGTCGCCAAATTGACACTATACGTGCATCAATATGGGGTAAATGATCTTGTAAGGTTGAAATTGAATAACCGACTAATGGCCCACCATAGTAAGCTTTGACTACTGCCAAACTAACAAGATTATCGGCAAAATTTGCTACCTGTAATGTCCCCGGATAATTTACCAAACGAGCAATATCTTCAATGACTAACTGTTCTGGTGAAATAATATGATCAATAGGAATCACATCACTTTTAAATAACTTTTCTCTTTCGCGAATATATTCAGCATTACGAATACGAGCAATTTTAGTCGGAATTTTAAATAGGGTATAAGCGACCTCACAGGCAATCATATTCACTTCATCAGAACTGGTAACCGCGACTAGCATATCGGCATCTGTTGCCCCCGCTTCACGTAATGTTCTTGGTGAAGACGCATTACCATGCACTACACGCAAATCGTGTTTATCTTGCAGTTGATTCAAACGATCTGCATCATTATCAACCAGCGTAATTTCATTATCTTCACTGACTAAGTTTTCAGCTAATGTGCCACCAACTTGTCCTGCACCTAAAATGATAATTTTCACGATTTTTACCTTTAGCTTTGTTTAATAAGTTTTGCGTAAAAGAAACCATCACCACTCTTCTGTGCTGGGAAACACTGATAACCAAATCCAGTATCAATTCCCATTGTTTCTAAATGGAGAGGAACTAATTTTGCATCTGAATGTGTTGCTAAAAATTGTTGAATTTGCTGGCTATTTTCTTCTGGTAAAATAGAACAAGTTGCATATAACAAAACGCCGTTTACTTTTAAACGCTGCCATAGCGCATTTAAAATTTTCTGTTGCAATGCAACCAACTGTTCAATATCACTTTGTTGTCGTAACCATTTAATATCAGGATGACGGCGAATAACCCCCGTTGCCGAACAAGGTGCATCTAATAAAATACGATCAAAGAGTGTTCCTGCCTCTAACCACTGATCTGGCTGACTAGCATCACCACAAATAATCTCTGCTTGTTGATTTAAGCGTTTTAAGTTCTCTGATACGCGTTGTAAACGCCCTTGCTCTACATCCAAAGCAATAACATTTGCTGTTGGTGCCATTTCTAAAATATGTGTCGTTTTACCGCCCGGTGCCGCACAGGCATCCAAAATCAATTCACCATCTTTTGGTTCAAGTAACTCACCAGCCCATTGTGCATGGCGATCTTGTACACTTACCCAACCTTCTACAAAATGCGGTAACTGCTCGACGCTTACCGCTTTTTCTAAACAAAGTGCCATTTTTGGCAATACAATTTCACTCGCAATTTGTTGAGCATTTAATAACGCTTGATACTCGGTTTGTGTCGTATGTTGTTGATTAACCCGCAGCCACATTGGCGGTTTGAGATTATTCTCATCCACAATTTGTCGCCAATGTTCAGGATAATGTTGTTTTAATAAATTCACTAACCATTCAGGATGTAATGTTTGCCAATGCTTATCTACAACCGCCAAAATCGCCTCTTGCTCTCGTAAAAAACGCCGCATCACACCATTTACTAAACCGCGAAAACTATCTGCTTTTACTGATTTTGTGGCATTAACCACTTCATCCACCGCTGCATGGGCTGGAATGCGGGTATATAGCAACTGATATAACCCCACTAATAACAGACAGTGAACAATTCGCGTTTTACCTTTTAATGGTTTCGTCACTAATTGCTGAATAATACGTTCTAAACGGGGCAATACTCGGCAGACGCCAAAACAAACCTCTTGTAATAACGCAACATCTTGTGGTTTTACTTGCTGTTGCGCCATAGGTAATAAAGAAGAAAGTGATTTTCCTTGATCCAAAACTTGTAATATCACTTCCGCCATTACCGCACGTAATGTTACTTTTTTCCCTGAATTTTGTTGTTTCATCATTACTCACTTACCCGCTGACCAATGACAAACCACTCACTGCGTCCATTTAATAAATCTTGTGCCGACATTGGTTTCTTACCTGCTGGTTGTAACAAGGTTAAATTTAACACTCCCTCTGCAGTTGCAATTTGAATTCCTTGTTTATTTGCTTGAATAATTGTACCAGCTGCAACCTCTTGATGAGGCAGTACATTTGCTTGATAAACTTTTAATGTTTGTGTTTGTTGTTGGCTATCTTTGACTTCAAACCAACTAATAGGCCAAGGATTAAATGCTCGAATACAACGCTCTAATTGTGCTGCGGAAAGAGTCCAATCTAATTTCGCTTCTTCTTTACTTAATTTCTCCGCATAATTACTTAATTGATCTTGTTGAGCTTCTGGTGAATATTTGCCCTCTTCTAAATGATCCAACACTTCAATTAATGCTTGTGGCCCTAACTCAGCTAACTTGGCATATAAAGATGCTGACGTTTCATCCGTAGCTATTGGACAAGCAACTTTATATAACATATCACCTGTATCTAATCCTTCATCCATTTGCATAATGGTTACACCACTTTGTTGATCTCCAGCCCAAATTGCACGTTGAATTGGTGCTGCCCCACGCCAACGCGGCAATAAAGATCCATGTACATTTAAGCAACCTAAACGAGGCATTTCCAATACAGCCTTAGGTAAAATTAAGCCATACGCAACCACTACCATAACATCAGCATCAATTTGTTGGAGTTGTTGTTGAGCTTCTGCTTTACGTAATGATTTTGGTTGATATACCGGTAAATTGTGTGCTAACGCGAGTTGTTTTACAGGACTTGGTTGTAATTTTTTACCTCGACCAGCAGGTTTATCTGGTTGAGTATAAACAGCAACAACTTGATGTTGCGATGATAAAAGTGCTTGCAAATGTTGTGCAGCAAAATCTGGTGTTCCAGCAAAAATAATCTTCAACGGTTTCATAAATTCACAACCAATACTTAGAATAATTGAATAATAAACAAGCCAATTATCTTACCTTAGGGCTTGATCAAAGAAAAGTGAACAATCTGTACTCTGTTTTGTTCTAACACAAATTTAATAATAAATAGTTTGTTTTCTTTTATTTCAAGGTAAACTATGTGCCACTAAATTTTACTTAGGCTTTTATTTTTCATGCGTTTATTAGTTGTCGGTTTATTTTGCTTATTATTAATTGCTCTATATAACTTCTGGTTTGGCGATTCTGGTTATAGAACCTATCAACAAACTCAAGTAGAGATTGCTGAACAAAAAGTAAAAAATGAGAAACAAAGCCAATTAAACCAAGAAGCAAAAGCAGAAACCCAAGATTTAAAACAAGGTTTTTCTGCAGTTGAAGAAAGAGCAAGAATTAATTACGAGATGGTTAAACCAAACGAAACCTTTTATCGAATTTTAAAATCAGAAAAACAATGAGTACAGATTCATCCCAAATAACACGACGTATTTTTGCGATTGTGCCTGCTGCAGGTATTGGTACTCGTATGCAGTCTGATCGTCCCAAACAATATCTTTCCTTATTAGGAAAAACCATCTTACAACATACTTTAGAAAAATTATTAAATTACCCTGTAATTGAGAAAATTATTGTGGCAGTAGCAAAAGATGATCCCTATTTAACTCATTTTCCATTAAAAGATCATCAAAAAATTCAATGGGTTATTGGTGGACAAACTCGAGATCAATCTGTATTGAATGCATTAAACGCAATTACAGAACAAGATGTTTGGGTAATGGTTCATGATGCTGCAAGACCCTGTATTACCCATCAAGATTTAGATAAGTTATTACAAATTACTGATCAAAGTGGTGCAATTTTGGCGAAGCCTGTTGTTGATACAATAAAAAAAGCGTTTCCTACTACAACAGTCATCAAAAAAACAGAAGATCGGTCACAGTTATGGCACGCTCTCACACCACAATTTTTTCCTGCCGTACGATTAAAAAACGCATTAATCTCGGCAACACAGCAGGGGCTTACTGTTACTGATGAGGCTTCAGCGCTTGAATTAGTTGGTGAACATCCACGATTAGTTGCTGGACGAAGTGATAATCTAAAGATTACTCGTCCTGAAGATTTAGCCTTAGCTGAATTTTATCTACTTCAACAACAAAAAGAGTTTTAAACATGATAAGAATTGGACATGGTTTTGACGTTCATGCATTTACTGATGATGGTAAAGGCTTTGTGATCATTGGTGGGGTAAAAATTCCTTATCCAAAAAGTTTACTTGCCCATTCTGATGGCGATGTTGCTTTACACGCTTTAACTGATGCGTTATTAGGTGCCGCTGCATTAGGTGATATTGGAAAGCTTTTTCCTGATACTGATATGGCTTATAAAAACGCCAATAGCCGTCTTTTATTAATTGAAGCATTTCGCCAAATTCAACAACTGGGATACCAAATTGGTAATGTAGATATCACTATCATTGCTCAAGCACCAAAAATGCGTCCTTATATTGATCAAATGCGGGCGAATATTGCGGAAGATTTACAGTGCGATATTTCTCAAGTAAATGTTAAAGCAACGACAACTGAAAAATTAGGTTTTACTGGTCGAGGTGAAGGTATTGCTTGTGAAGCTGTTGCTCTAATCATTAAGCAATAACGTGTTCTATCCATAGAAATAATAGGAGCTGAAATAATGAATATTTTATTAAGTAATGATGATGGAATTCATGCTGAAGGCATTCAAACTTTAGCAACATATCTACGCAAAATCGCTAATGTCATTGTTGTGGCTCCCGATCGTAACCGTAGTGCCGCCTCTTCTTCTCTCACGTTAATAGAACCATTACGTCCAAGATTACTGGATAATGGGGATTATTGTGTTAATGGCACACCAGCGGATTGTGTTTATTTAGCAATGAATCATTTACTTTCAGGTAAGATTGATCTTGTCGTTTCAGGTATTAATGCTGGCGTGAATTTAGGTGATGATATTTTATATTCTGGTACTGTTGCCGCAGCTTTTGAAGGCCGCCATTTAGGATTACCTGCGATAGCCGTTTCACTTGATGGCAGACAGCATTACGAAACAGCAGCGCAAATTGTCTGTGAATTAATTCCTAAATTACATTCAAACATTTTGTCTAAAAGAGAGATCTTAAATATCAATGTGCCAGATATTCCTTACGATCAACTGAAGGGGATTAAAGTAACCACTTTAGGATACAGATCAAGCGAAGGCGAAATTATTAAACAAACTGATCCTCGAGGAGAATCAATTTATTGGTTAGGTTTATCGAGCCTACCAGAACATGCTGGTGACGGAACAGATTTCCATGCAGTTGCGAATGGATATGTTTCAATTACGCCTATCCAAGCTGATATGACGGCACATCATTCATTAAAAGCTATGCAAGATTGGTTAAATCTAGGATAAAACACTATGTCCGTTGAGCAACAACGCTTGGTAAATGAACTTTATCATCGAGGAATTACAGATGAGGCTGTTTTACGTGCAATGTATGAAATTCCTCGCCCATTCTTTGTTGAGGAAATTTTTAGTAAACATAGTTATGAAGATATGCCTTTACCGATTGGTGAAGGGCAAACCATTTCTCAACCTTATGTCGTCGCCAAAATGACTTGTTTACTCGCATTACAACCAACGGACAAAGTTTTAGAAATTGGTACAGGTAGCGGTTATCAAACCGCTATTTTAGCTAAACTGGTTCAGCACGTTTTTAGTATTGAAAGAATTAAAAAATTACAATGGCGTGCAATGCACCGCTTTAAAAAACTTGATCTACATAATATTCGTTTAAAACACGGTGATGGTTGGGAAGGGCTTAAAGGTCATGCTCCTTTCGATGCCATTATTGTTACTGCTGCACCTTCACAAGTTCCCCCAGCCTTATTAGAGCAACTCGCTGATGGTGGACGCCTAGTATTACCTGTTGGTGATGAAAATTACCAAGTATTACAACGTATTACTCGTATTAAAGACAAATATAAAGTCGAAAATATAGAGGAAATTAAATTTGTACCTCTAGTTAAGGGAGATATTCTATGAATTTGTTTGGTCGTTTATATGACAAAACAATGAAATGGTCAAAACACCAATTTGCATTTTATTGGTTATTATTTGTAAGTTTTATCGAAGCTATTTTTTTCCCAATTCCTCCTGACGTAATGTTAGTTCCTATGTCAATGTCAAAACCCAAAAAAGCATTACACTATGCAATTTATTGTGGTTTCGCTTCAACTATTGGTGGTATGTTAGGTTATGCAATAGGGCATTATGCTTTTGATTTAATTAAAGATTATATCACTACTTTAGGATACCAATCGCATTGGGATACTGCGGTTTCTTGGTTTGAACGCTGGGGAATTTTAGTGGTCTTTGTTGCGGGATTTTCGCCAATTCCATACAAAGTATTCACAATTTGTGCCGGTGTGATGAATATGGCTTTCCTACCTTTTGTTGCCACCGCATTCGTTTCTCGTACAGCAAGATTTATTCTTGTTGCCAAATTATCTGCTTGGGGTGGAGAACGTTTTGCTGCTCAATTACGCAATTATATTGAAATCATTGGCTGGGCCGTTGTAGTATTAGCAGTCTGTGCCTACTTCCTCTTGAAATAATCATTTAATAGGAATACTTATGAAACAATCTTTTTTACTTCTTCCTGTGCTTGCAGCCATTCTTGCTGGCTGTAGTAGTAATAATTCTGCACCTGTTGAAGATGCAGACGGAACCTTAACGCCGGGAATTATGCAATCTGTTGGAAATGACAGTAATTCAACTTGGGAACCACAAGTACAACAACAACAAATGCCAACAGATATGATGGCAACACCGGCAGCAACGCCAACCCAACAACAACCTGTAACTCAACAACCACAACCAACTTATCAACAACCTGCACCTGCCGCAGCACCAGTAGCTACACCAAAACCTGTAGCAACACCTGCTCCAGCTGCAAAACAACAAGTTTCTCAAGATTTTACAATTCCAAGAAATCCGCAAACTAATGCGCCTGACTACAGTAAAATTGATAAAGGATTCTATAAAGGTTCAACTTATACAGTCCGTAAAGGCGATACAATGTTCTTGATTGCTTATATCTCTGGTATGGATGTACGTGATCTTGCTGCATTAAATAATATTCCTGAACCTTACAAATTAAGTGTAGGACAAACATTAAAAGTTAATAATAGTACAGCAGCAACATCAGCTTCTGCACCTGCACCAACTCATTCAGCGCCAGCAGCTGCTACTCAACCACAGCAACCAGCAGTTACTTATACACCTGGTCCTAATGGTACTGCTTACGGCTCAGACGGTACTATTGTTGGTCCGATTAAATCAACTGCTGGTGTAGCACCTACAACCGCAACTAATTCTGTAAATACAGTTCCTGTTACTGCGGAACCAACAGCACCAGTAAGCCAACCAGTTACTACAATGCCAGCTGCAACCACTAATAATAGTAATATCACTTGGATCTGGCCAACCAAAGGTAATGTTATCCAAGGATTCTCTAACAGTGATGGTGGTAATAAAGGGATTGATATCGGCGGATCACGTGGACAAGCCGTTTATGCTGCTGCTCCGGGTCGTGTAGTTTATGCTGGTAATGCTTTAAGAGGTTATGGTAACTTGATCATTATTAAACATAATGATGATTATCTTAGTGCCTATGCTCACAACGAAACGATCTTAGTTAAAGATCAGCAACAAGTTACTGCTGGTCAACAGATCGCTAAAATGGGAAGCTCTGGAACTAATAGTGTAAAACTTCACTTTGAAATTCGTTATAAAGGTAAATCAGTTAATCCAACCACTTACTTACCAAGAAACTAATTTCTCATTTTTAAAACGGTATCTTCAAGATGCCGTTTTTTATGCCTTAATGAAATTCCTTTTACTTCTTTTCTACTTTTCCGCTACCATAGATTTATTCTTAGTATTATTAAATTTAAGGAACTCTTATGACGTCTATTTGTATTATTACAGGGAGCACTTTAGGCGGTGCTGAATACTTAGCTGAACATATCGATGATTGTTTACAACAACACGGCTTTTCTACTCGTATTTTTCATGGTCCTGAGTTAAATCAGGTGATCGAGGATAAAATTTGGTTAGTTGTTACCTCTACACATGGTGCTGGCGATTTACCAGATAATCTACAACCTTTATTTGAACAATTAGCTGAAGATCAACCTGGTTTAAGTACTTTACGTTTTGCTGTTGTTGGTTTGGGAAATAGTGACTACGACACTTTCTGTTTTGCAGTAGATCGTGTAGAAAAAAGCTTAATTGATCTAAAAGCAACTCAACTTTGCCCTTCATTAAGGATCGATGTTTTATCCACTAATGATCCAGATAAAGATGCTGAAATTTGGTTACCTTCACTACTAGATCAGCTTAAAAATGATTAAATAATCCACACGATCCTCTGTGGATAACTTGCTTATTTTCCGTTATAAAAACTGTTTTTTTCTTGAATATAATCTTGGATCTTTTTTAACCTGTGGATAACTAAGCATTTTATCCACAAGAAAGATCACTTTCATCTAGCTGATCTTAACAAACAAAAAAAGATCCTAACTCATTAAGATCTATTAAGAAAATGGATTTCTCCACAAGGATCTCGCGATCTATTAATAACAATAATAAAAAGATCTCTATATAAAGATCTTATATTACTTTTTGCGATCCTTTTTAAGATCCACCATAAAATTAACTTTTAACAGATCTTAATTTTTCGGTTAAAATAGCTCGATTTTTTTACCACTCTATAGATTTCAATTTTTAGGTTTTTTATGTTTTATCCAAATAACTATGATGTCATTGTTGTTGGAGGCGGACATGCGGGTACAGAAGCCGCTCTCGCACCAGCAAGAATGGGATTAAGAACATTATTAATTACACATAATATAGATACTTTAGGACAAATGTCTTGTAACCCTGCTATTGGTGGGATTGGTAAAGGCCACTTAGTAAAAGAGATCGATGCACTCGGTGGCTTGATGGCTCACGCTACTGATAAAGCTGGGATCCAATTCAGAACATTAAATAGCAGTAAAGGGCCTGCGGTACGTGCAACTCGTGCTCAAGCTGATCGTGTTTTATATCGCCAAGCAGTAAGAACAGCTCTTGAAAATCAACCTAATTTAGATCTTTTCCAACAAGAAGTAACAGATATTTTAATTGAAAATGGTCATGTTACAGGTGTTACAACTAAAATGGGTCTGACTTTCAAAGCAAAAGCGGTGGTATTAACAGCAGGGACTTTCTTAGCAGGTAAGATCCATATTGGTTTAGATAATTATGAAGGTGGTCGTGCTGGTGATCCTGCATCAGTACGTTTAGCAGAACGTTTACGAGATCTTGATTTACGTGTTGCTCGTTTAAAAACAGGAACACCTCCTCGTCTAGATGCGCGTACAATTGATTTTTCTGTATTAAAACAACAACATGGAGATGAAATTCTTCCTGTATTTTCTTATATGGGAAGTGTTGATGAGCATCCACAACAAGTACCTTGTTACATCACGCATACCAATTTAAAAACGCACGATATTATCCGATCTAACTTAGATCGCAGTCCAATGTATACTGGGATCATTGAAGGAGTAGGGCCTCGTTATTGTCCTTCGATCGAAGATAAAGTTATGCGGTTTGGTGATCGCAATGGGCATCAGATCTTTTTAGAGCCAGAAGGATTAACCAGTAATGAGATCTATCCAAATGGGATCTCAACAAGTTTGCCATTTGATGTACAAATGGGGATCGTAAATTCAATGCAAGGTTTAGAAAATGCAAGGATCGTGAAACCGGGTTATGCTATTGAGTACGATTACTTTGATCCAAGAGATCTCAAACCTTCATTAGAAACAAAAGCGATCAATGGTTTATTCTTTGCTGGTCAGATCAATGGTACAACAGGTTACGAGGAAGCTGCAGCACAAGGTATTTTAGCGGGATTAAATGCAGGGTTGCATGTCCAAGATAAAGAAGCTTGGTATCCTCGCCGTGATCAAGCTTATATCGGAGTTTTAGTTGATGATCTTTGTACACTTGGTACAAAAGAACCTTATCGTGTCTTTACCTCTCGTGCTGAATATCGTTTATTGTTACGTGAAGATAATGCAGATATTCGTTTAACAGCGATAGGTAGAGAATTAGGTTTGGTTGATGATGCGCGTTGGGCGAGATTTAATCAAAAATTAGAAAATATTGAATTAGAGCGTCAACGTTTAAGACAGATTTGGATTCATCCACGTTCAGAATATTTAGCAGAAGTTAATGCGGCATTAAATTCACCATTAATGCGAGAAGCTAGTGGTGAGGATCTTTTACGTCGTCCAGAAATGACTTATGAGAAATTATGTTCTTTAACGCCATTCCAACCTGCGATGGCAGATAAAGAAGCGGTAGAACAAGTAGAAATTTCAATTAAGTATCAAGGCTATATTGAACATCAAAATGAAGAAATTGAGCGTCATAAACGCCATGAAAATACTTTAATTCCAGCACATTTTGATTATTCTGCGGTAATTGGCTTATCAAATGAAGTAAGAGCGAAGCTTGAACAACATAAACCAGTATCGATTGGACAAGCTTCTCGTATTTCTGGAATTACGCCCGCTGCGATTTCAATTTTATTAGTTTATTTGAAGAAGCAAGGTATGCTTAAGCGTGGAGAATAACAACAGTATGTTACTTGGCAAATTAACTCAATTATTGGCACAAGCTAACATTTCTCTACCCGATCAGCAAAAAGCTCAACTAGTGAAGCTAGTTGAGCTTTTACATAAATGGAATAAGGCTTATAACCTGACTTCTGTGCGTGATCCTGAAGAGATGTTGGTTAAACATATTTTAGATAGTTTAGTGGTTAGCCCTTATTTACAAGGTGAACGATTTATTGATGTTGGTACAGGTCCTGGCTTACCTGGCTTACCTTTAGCGATTATCAATCCAGATAAACAATTTTATTTATTAGATAGTTTAGGTAAAAGAATTCGTTTTATCCGTAATGCAATTCGAGAATTAGGATTAACGAATGTAGAACCTGTTCTAAGTCGAGTGGAAGAGTATCAACCAGAACAAAAATTTGATGGTGTCTTAAGTCGGGCATTTGCATCTTTACAGGATATGGCGGAGTGGTGTCAGCATTTACCAAGTGAAAAAGGTATTTTTTATGCTTTAAAAGGACAATACCAAGAAGATGAAGTAAAAATGTTAAATGATAATTTTCAAATTATTGATGTTATTAAATTAACTGTGCCTGAACTGGTGGGTGAAAGACACTTAATTTGCTTAAAATCTGTAGCAAAAATTTAACAAAAAAGTACATAGCGGCTCAAAAGTTAAATTTTTTCTTAAAAATGTTAAGTTTGTAACACTTTTATAGTATTAAATTGATTGCATAAAATAGAACACCTCGTATAATTGATGGTGTTTGAAAGGGCTATGGCCCTTGTATTTAGTAGTAAGTGTCTAAAATATGTCAATATGGTTTAACCATACTAAAACATTATATAAAAAGGTTTTCATAATAATGGCAGTTTTTATTGCCATTGTTTTTGTTGGATTATATCCATTTCAATCTGTTTATGCTTGGCCTTTTCTATTTGGTGCACTAATTGGCTTAATTCCACAAATCTTATTTGTTGGCTTTTTGCTGTTTAGAGGATTAAATACGCCTCAAGCAAACAAGATTAAAGTGTTATATCAAGCAGAAATTTTTAAAGTTTGTATAACAATTTTGTTTTTTGTGATGTTGTTTGTCATAGATAAAACAATTTCACCATTAGGTCTATTCGGTGGTTATTTTGGTGTAATCATTTTGAATAACCTATTGCTATTTATTTTGAGAAATAGCAATTTAACTTAATCAGCATTTTAACAAATCAGTAGGAACAAATATGTCTGCAGAAGGTTCAACTCTCACTTCTATGGAATATATAAACCACCACCTAGGTAATTTAAAAGCGGGTGAAGGTTTCTGGTCATTCCATTTCGATACCCTTTTATTTTCTGTTATTTGCGGTGTAGCATTTTTATATATTTTTTATCGTGTTGCACAAAACGTTACTACAGGAAAACCAACGAAATTACAAGCTGCTGTAGAGATTTTGGTTGAATGGATCAACGGTATTGTGACAGAAAACTTTCATGGTAGCCGTAATGTAGTCGCACCATTAGCATTAAGTATTTTTGTATGGGTATTCTTAATGAATACTATCGACTTAGTTCCTGTTGATTATTTACCTAAATTAGCTGCGATTTTATCTGGAGACGATCATATTCATCTTCGTGCAGTACCTACAACAGATATGAACTTAACTTTTGCTTTAGCATTAGGTGTTTTTGTTCTGATTATTTATTACACAATCAAGTCTAAAGGTGTAAGTGGTTTTGTTAAAGAATACACAATGCATCCATTTAATCATTGGGCTTTAATCCCGGTTAACCTTATTCTTGAGTCTGTAACCTTACTTTCTAAACCAGTATCGTTATCTTTGCGTTTATTCGGAAATATGTATGCTGGTGAATTAATCTTTATTTTGATTGCTGTGATGTATTCAGCCAATATGGTAGTTGCTGCAATGGGGATTCCATTACAAATTATTTGGGCAATTTTCCACATTTTAGTTGTTACATTACAAGCATTTATATTCATGATGTTAACCGTGGTTTATTTAAGTATTGCTTATAATAAATCTGAACATTAATTTTTTTTTAACCTCAGCATTTTTGCTGTTATCTTTAACCAAACTGGAGAAAAATATGGAAACTGTAATTAGTGCAACAATTATCGCTGCATCTATCATGTTCGCTTTTGCTGCTTTAGGTACTGCTATTGGTTTCGGTATCTTAGGGGGTAAATACTTAGAATCAGCAGCTCGTCAACCTGAGTTAGCAAACTCTTTATTGACCAAAATGTTCATTGTTGCTGGTTTACTTGATGCGATTGCGATGATTGCGGTAGGTATCGGTTTATACTTTGCGTTCGCAAACCCATTCGTTTCATTGTTAGGTTAATACATAACGGATTACTCTGTTATAGAGTAAATCACCAACTTCAATAGGAGGTCCGTTGTGAATATCAACGCAACATTAATTGGACAAACAATAGCCTTTATCATCTTTGTATGGTTTTGTGTGAAATATGTTTGGCCACCAATTATTAAAGCTATCGAAGAACGCCAAACTCAAATTGCGAATGCATTGGCAGCAGCTGAAGTAGCGAAAAAAGAACAAGCTGATACTAAAGCATTAATTGAACAAGAAGTAAATGCGGCAAAAACACAAGCTCAATCAATTATTGATGCAGCAAATCGTCGTCGTAATGAAATCTTGGCAGAAGTGCAAACAGAAGCGGAAGCTTTAAAAGCTAAAATTGTTGAACAAGGTTATGCACAAATTGAAGCAGAACGTAAACGTGTTCAAGAAGAATTACGTGTTAAAGTTGCTTCATTAGCCGTTGCGGGAGCTGAAAAAATTGTTGCTCGTAATATTGATGAAGCGGCTAATAATGACATCATTGATAAACTCGTGTCTGAATTATAAGGAAGGTAGGCTATGTCAGAATTTACTACAGTAGCTCGTCCTTATGCGAAAGCGGCTTTTGATTTTGCAATTGAACATGATCAATTAGCTCAGTGGCAAACAATGTTAGGTTTTGCGGCGGCTGTAGTTACTGATGATAGAATGCAAAATCTATTAGTCAGCGATTTATCAGCAACAAAAATTGCCGATGTGATCATTAAAATTTGTGGTGATCAGTTAGATCAATACGGTGAAAATTTCATTCGTATTATGGCTGAAAATAAACGTTTAAATGTATTACCAGCCGTTTTAGCACAATTTAAAGAGTATGTGGATGATTACCAATCAATCACAGAAGTTAATGTTACCTCCGCTTTTCCATTAAGTGATAAGCAACAACAAAATATTATTGCTGCAATGGAAAAAAGGCTTGCTCGTAAAGTTAAATTAAATTGCAATGTGGACAGTACATTAATTGCAGGTGCAGTTATTCGTACCGATGAGTTTGTCATTGATGGAAGTAGTCGTGGTCAAATTGCTCGTTTAGCTAATGAGTTGCAATTGTAAGAGGAAAAAAAGATGCAACTAAATTCTACAGAAATTAGTGAACTGATTAAAAAACGTATTGCCCAGTTTGAAGTCGTTAGCGAAGCACGCAATACTGGCACAATCGTTTCCGTGAATGACGGTATCATCCGTATTCATGGTTTAACTGAAGTAATGCAAGGTGAAATGATTGCATTACCAGATAACCGTTATGCAATCGCATTAAACTTAGAAAGAGATTCAGTTGGTGCGGTGGTAATGGGACCTTATGCAGATTTAGCAGAAGGTATGGAAGTTCAATGTACAGGTCGTATTTTAGAAGTTCCAGTTGGTCGTGGTTTATTAGGTCGTGTTGTTAATACATTAGGCCAACCAATTGATGGAAAAGGTGAAATTGAACATGATGGTTTCTCACCAGTAGAAGTGATTGCACCAGGTGTAATCGATCGTAAATCTGTTGATCAACCTGTACAAACTGGTTATAAAGCTGTTGACTCAATGATTCCAATTGGTCGTGGTCAACGTGAGTTAATTATCGGTGACCGTCAAACCGGTAAAACAGCATTAGCTATTGATGCTATCATTAATCAACGTGATTCAGGTATTAAATGTGTTTACGTTGCTATTGGTCAAAAAGCATCAACTATTGCTAACGTAGTACGTAAATTAGAAGAACATGGTGCATTAGCAAATACAATTGTTGTTGTTGCATCAGCAGCAGAATCAGCTGCATTACAATATCTTGCGCCATATGCAGGTTGTGCAATGGGTGAATATTTCCGTAATCGTGGTGAAGATGCCTTAATCGTATATGATGATTTATCAAAACAAGCAGTAGCTTATCGTCAAATTTCATTATTATTACGTCGTCCACCTGGACGTGAAGCATTCCCTGGTGATGTGTTCTATTTACACTCTCGTTTACTTGAGCGTGCAGCACGTGTTAATGCTGATTTCGTTGAACGTTTTACTAATGGTGAAGTTAAAGGTAAAACAGGTTCATTAACAGCATTACCAATTATTGAAACACAAGCAGGGGACGTTTCTGCGTTCGTTCCGACAAACGTAATTTCGATTACCGATGGTCAAATCTTCCTTGAAACAAACCTCTTTAACTCAGGTATCCGTCCTGCGGTAAACCCAGGTATTTCTGTTTCTCGTGTAGGTGGTGCAGCACAAACTAAAGTAATGAAGAAATTGTCAGGGGGTATTCGTACTGCTCTTGCACAATATCGTGAGTTAGCAGCGTTTGCACAATTTGCATCAGACTTAGATGATGCAACACGTAAACAACTTTCTCATGGTCAAAAGGTAACTGAATTATTGAAACAAAAACAATATTCACCAATGACCGTTGCTCAACAGTCTTTAGTGTTATTTGCTGTTGAATTTGGTTATTTAGATGATGTAGAGCTTAACCGTATCGGTTCTTTTGAGTCTGCATTATTAGAATATGCTGAAAACAATTACAGTGAATTTATGCAAGAGTTAACAAAGACTGGTAACTATGATGATGCTGTAAAAGATACCTTAAAGGCAATTTTAGACTCATTTAAACAAAACGGTGCA
Source organism: Gallibacterium genomosp. 3 (assembly GCF_001678475.1). Classification (GTDB taxonomy): domain Bacteria; phylum Pseudomonadota; class Gammaproteobacteria; order Enterobacterales; family Pasteurellaceae; genus Gallibacterium; species Gallibacterium faecale. Next base: position 94,314 of record NZ_JTJR01000011.1, read on the forward strand.
TGGTAATTACCAAAGACGTCACGGAGAGATGAAATGGCAGGTGCGAAAGAGATAAGAACCAAAATCGCCAGTGTACAAAGTACACAGAAAATTACTAAGGCGATGGAAATGGTTGCTGCCTCCAAAATGCGTAAAACGCAAGAACGCATGTCTTCTTCACGTCCGTATTCTGACACAATACGTTACGTAATTAGCCATGTATCAAAAGGTAGCATTGGATATAAACACCCTTTCTTAGTCGAAAGAGAAGTAAAGAATGTTGGTTACATTATCGTTTCAACGGATCGTGGATTATGTGGCGGTTTAAATATCAACTTATTTAAACGCGTTATGAATGAAATGAAAACGTTTAGTGATAAGGGTGTCGGTGTTCAGCTAAGTTTGATCGGTGCTAAAGGTATTAATTTCTTCCAATCAATGGGCGTAGCTAAAGTGGTTTCTCAAACTTCTGGTATTGGTGATACGCCTTCTGTGGAAGAACTTATCGGTACTGTAAATACAATGGTTGAAGCTTATCGAAATGGAGAGGTTGATGCGGTTTATTTCGTATTTAATAAATTTATTAATACGATGTCGCAAAAACCGACTTTAGAGAGATTACTTCCATTACCTTCATTGGAAAACGATCGTTTACAAAGTGGTATTTGGGATTATATCTATGAGCCAGATCCAAAAGTATTACTTGATAGTTTATTGATTCGTTATATTGAATCACAAGTATATCAAGCAGCAGTAGAAAACTTAGCATCTGAGCAAGCGGCGAGAATGGTAGCAATGAAAGCTGCGACAGATAATGCAGGTAACTTAATTAAAGAGTTACAACTTATCTATAACAAAGCTCGTCAAGCAAGCATCACAAATGAATTAAATGAAATTGTCGCTGGTGCGGCTGCAATTTAAAGTAGATTAGAGGAATGATAATGGCAACTGGAAAAATTGTACAAATCATCGGTGCCGTCATTGACGTTGAGTTTCCACAAGATACAGTGCCAAGAGTGCACGAAGCCTTAAATGTTGAAACAGGGCTTGTACTTGAAGTACAACAACAATTAGGTGGTGGTGTTGTACGTTGTATTGCAATGGGATCTTCAGACGGATTAAAACGTGGATTAACTGTAACTAACACAGGCAGTCCAATTTCTGTACCAGTAGGAACAGAAACATTAGGACGTATTATGAACGTACTTGGTGAACCTATTGATGAAAGGGGTCCAATTGGTGAAAAAGAACGTTGGTCTATCCACCGTGCAGCACCAAGTTATGAAGAACAAGCAAATAGTACAGAATTATTAGAAACAGGTATCAAAGTTATCGACTTAGTTTGCCCATTCGCAAAAGGGGGTAAAGTCGGATTATTCGGTGGTGCTGGTGTAGGTAAGACCGTTAATATGATGGAACTTATCCGTAACATTGCGATTGAGCACTCTGGTTATTCTGTATTCGCTGGGGTAGGTGAACGTACTCGTGAAGGGAACGACTTCTACCACGAAATGCAAGAATCTAACGTATTAGATAAAGTATCTTTGGTTTACGGTCAGATGAATGAGCCACCAGGTAACCGTTTACGTGTTGCGTTAACAGGTTTGACTATGGCGGAAAAATTCCGTGATGAAGGCCGTGATGTACTTTTCTTCGTAGATAATATTTATCGTTATACCCTTGCTGGTACTGAAGTATCTGCGTTGCTTGGACGTATGCCTTCTGCGGTAGGTTATCAACCAACACTTGCAGAAGAAATGGGGGTATTACAAGAACGTATTACTTCAACTAAGACTGGTTCTATCACCTCTATCCAAGCAGTATATGTTCCTGCGGATGACTTAACTGACCCATCTCCAGCAACAACCTTTGCTCACTTGGATGCGACAGTGGTATTAAGCCGTCAAATTGCATCATTAGGGATTTACCCAGCGGTTGACCCATTAGATTCAACTTCACGTCAACTTGATCCACAAGTAGTTGGTCAAGAACACTATGAAGTAGCTCGTGGCGTACAATCAATTTTACAACGCTATAAAGAGTTGAAAGATATTATCGCAATCCTTGGTATGGATGAACTTTCAGAAGAAGATAAATTAGTGGTAGCGCGTGCTCGTAAGATCGAACGTTTCTTATCACAACCATTCTTCGTTGCTGAAGTCTTTACAGGATCACCAGGTAAATATGTGCCATTAAAAGAAACAATTCGTGGCTTCAAAGGTATTTTAAGCGGTGAATATGACCATATTCCAGAACAAGCGTTCTATATGGTTGGTTCAATCGATGAAGTATTAGAAAAAGCGAAGAAAATGTAATTGCTCCTAAGGCAAATCACTCGCTAAGGAGATAAATAATGGCAACTTTTAATTTAACTGTTGTAAGTGCGGAACAAAAAATATTTTCAGGTGTTGTTGAAAGTATTCAAGTAACAGGGAGCGAAGGGGAATTAGGAATTCTCGCGGGTCATACTCCATTGTTAACTTCAATTAAGCCGGGTATTGTAAAAATTATGCAACAAGGCAAAGAAGAAGTTATCTATGTGTCTGGTGGTTTCCTTGAAGTTCAACCTGGAAATGTGATTGTATTGGCGGATACTGCTATTCGAGGAGAAGATCTTGATAAAGAACGTATCCTTGCAGCGAAACGTCGTGCAGAAGAAAATATTCGCAGTTCGCATAAAGATGGTAATTATGAGCTTATGGCTTCTAAACTATCGAGAGAACTTGCAAAATTACGTGCTTATGAATTAACAGAAAAAGCAGTGAAAAATAAACGCTAGGTTTAGATATTAGCTTCAAGAAAAGCCAGTTATGTAAATACATAACTGGCTTTTTATTATACAAATTGTACAAAAATCTTACCAAAAGAGCTGAAAATAATTCTCATTAATTGTAACTTATTGATTTATATCATATTTGTTACGCTATTTTCTCTTATATAAAAACTAACTCTATATAATTACCTCGTTGTAAGTATAAAAATAAGTTTAATTTTATTAAGCATATTTTATAAATAATGGAGTTTATATGGAGAAGTCGATTATCAATCCTACTGTTAACAGACGGAGTTTTCTTAAAGCTTCATCTGGGGTTGCAGCAGCGTTAGCCGCAACAGAACTCACTTTGCCTTTTAGCGCAGTTGCAGCGGATCAAAAAACAGCTGAAACCAGTAAAAATGAAGAAAAAATCGTTTGGAGTGCATGTACAGTAAACTGTGGTAGCCGTTGTGCGTTAAGAATGCATGTTAAAGACGATAAGATTACATATGTTGAAACAGATAACACAGGAACAGAAACCTATAATCTTGATCATCAAGTAAGGGCTTGTTTGCGTGGGCGCTCAATGCGTCGTCGTGTATATAATCCAGATCGTTTGAAATATCCAATGAAACGTGTTGGTAAACGTGGTGAAGGTAAATTTAAACGAATTAGTTGGGATGAAGCGTTAACTGAAATAGCACAATCATTACAAAAGAATATTCAACAATATGGTAATGAGTCTATTTATCTTAATTATGGTACAGGAACATTAGGTGGAACAGTAACAAAATCTTGGCCACCAGGATCTACTCTTGTTGCACGGTTAATGAATTGTATTGGTGGCTATTTAAATCATTACGGTGATTATAGTACAGCACAAATTACTGTTGGTTTAGATTATACCTATGGTGGTGGTTGGGCTTATGGGAATGGTATTGCAGATGTTGAAAATACCAAACTTATCGTACTATTTGGTAATAACCCAGCTGAAACCAGAATGAGCGGTGGTGGCTTAACTTATAGTATTCAACAAGCAAAAGAAAAATTGAATGCCAGAATGATCATTATTGATCCTCGCTATAACGATACTGGTGTAGGTCGTGAAGATGAATGGATCCCGATTCGTCCAGGTACAGATGCAGCTTTAGTGTCTGCGTTAGCCTATGTGATGATTACAGAAGATTTAGTTGATCAGGCTTTCTTAGATAAATATTGTGTTGGTTATGATGAGAAAACCTTACCCGCATCGGCACCAAAAAATGGGCATTATAAAGCGTATATCTTAGGTCAAGGCGAAGATGGTTTTGCGAAAACGCCTGAATGGGCATCTAAAATTACCGGTATCCCAGCGACTCGTATTATCAAGTTAGCAAGAGAAATTGCACAAACTAAGCCTGCTTTTATCACACAAGGATGGGGACCGCAACGTCGTAGTAATGGGGAATTAATTTCTCGTGCGATTGCGATGTTACCAATTTTAACAGGAAATGTTGGTATTAATGGAGGTAATACTGGGGCTAGAGAAAGTGCTTATAGTATTCCGTTTGTGCGGATGCCAACCTTAACTAATCCAGTTGAAGCAAGTATTCCAATGTTCTTATGGACAGATGCGATTGTTCGTGGTCCAGAAATGACAGCAACTGCAGATGGGATTCGTGGTGTAGAAAAATTAAAAGCACCGATTAAATTTATTTGGAACTATGCGAGTAACTGTTTGATTAACCAACATGCAGAGATCAATCGTACTCATGATATTTTGCAAGATGAATCGAAATGCGAAATGATCGTAACTATCGATAACCATATGACATCAACAGCAAAATATAGCGATATTTTATTGCCTGACTGCACCACATCAGAACAAATGGATTTCTGTTTAGATGCTTTCGTTTCAAATATGGCATATATCATTTTTGCTGACCAAGCGGTTAAACCACCGTTTGAATGTAAAAATATTTATGACATGATGTCAGCACTAGCAGAAAAACTAGGGGTTAAGGAACAATTTACCGAAGGACGTACACAAGAAGAATGGTTACGTCACCTCTATGAACAATCTAGAGCTAATTTACCAGAATTACCAACCTTTGAAGAATTTAGAAAACAAGGTATTTTCAAAAAAGTTGATCCAAAAGGATTCTATGTTGCTTACAAAGAATTCCGTGAAGATCCAGAAAAAAATCCACTACAAACACCATCAGGAAAAATTGAAATCTATTCTGAACGTTTAGCAGAAATTGCGAAAACCTGGGAATTAGATAAAGATGAAGTGATTCATCCATTACCAATCCATGTTGATAGCTTTGAACATTATGGTGATCCATTAATGGAGAAATATCCATTACAACTTAGTGGTTTCCATTACAAAGCGCGTACTCACTCAACTTACGGTAATGTGGATGTGATTAAAGAAGCAAATCCGCAAGAAATGTGGATTAATCCAATTGATGCTGAACCACGAGGAATTAAAAATGGTGATCTAATTCGCGTATTTAATGATCGTGGTGAAGTTCAAATCCATGCCAAAGTTACACCAAGAATTATTCCGGGGGTTGTTGCTTTAGGAGAAGGAGCTTGGTACGCACCAGATAGCAATCGTGTTGATCATTCTGGTTGTATCAATGTTTTGACGACTCAAAGACCATCACCATTGGCAAAAGGAAATCCACAACATTCTAATTTAGTACAAGTTGAGAAAGCCTAAGGAGTAATTTATGGAACAATATGGATTTTATTTTGATTCAGAACGTTGTACAGGCTGTAAAACTTGCGAGTTAGCTTGTAAAGATTACAAAGACCTTGGTACAGACGTTAATTTCCGCCGTATTTATGAATATGCTGGAGGAAACTGGAATGTACAGCCAGATGGCACATTCCAACAAGATGTTTTTGCTTATTATCTCTCTATCTCTTGTAATCATTGCGAAAATCCTGCATGTACAAAAGTTTGTCCAACAGGGGCAATGCACAAAAATGAAGATGGTTTTGTGATTGTAAATGAAGAGATTTGCATTGGTTGCCGTTATTGCCATATGGCGTGTCCATATGATGCACCGCAATATGATGCGAAAAAAGGACATATGACGAAATGTGATGGTTGTTACTCACGGGTAAAAGCGGAGCAAAAACCAATTTGTGTTGAAGCTTGTCCATTAAGAGCTTTAGATTTTGCACCAATCAAAGAGTTACGTGAAAAATATGGTGAAGAAGCTTCGATTGCACCTTTACCACCAGCAGAATTTACGCAGCCAAACTTGGTGGTAAAACCAAATAAAAATGCTCGTCCGAGCGGTGATACAACTGGTTTCCTAGCAAATCCAAGAGAGGTGTAAGATGAATGCAGGATTACATGAATTACCATTAGTCTTTTTTACAGTATTAGCTCAAGCAGCAGTAGGATCGTTGTGGGTTTTTGCTTATGTTTTGTTTCAAAAAGATGCAGAAGCTAAACAAAGCTATATCCATAAATTGATGTTGTTACCATTAGTTTTACTTGGTATTGGTTTTATTGCTTCTATTCTCCATTTAGGATCACCTATGCGCGCATTTAATTCGTTAAATCGTATTGGTGAATCTATGCTTAGTAATGAAATTGCAAGTGGAGCAATCTTTTTTGCTGTTGCAGGTTTGTATTGGTTAATTGCGATTACTGGCAAAATGTCAGTAGGATTAGGACGAATTTGGCTAATTGTGATGGCGTTGTGTGGTGCTGTCTTTATGTACATGATGAATAATGTTTATCATATTAGCACTGTACCAACATGGGATAACGCAATAACATCTTGGCAATTTTATTTAACCGTTGTGTTAATAGGTTGTGCGTTAGGTTATACCTTATTGCATCAAGTCACCTCATTATGTGGCTTACGCTGGCTATTTGGCTTAGCGTTAGTAGCGAGTGTGGCTGTGGTGATTTATCAAGGTTTCTCTTTATCAGGAATCGAAAGTTCTGTTCAACAAGCGGTCGCTTTAGTGCCTGATTATGCTTGGGTAAGTATTATCCATTTATTTTGTTTAGTGTTAGCAAATATTTTGTTATGTAAAAGTCACTATCAGGCTGGCTTAGTTTTAGCAGTGATGTTAGTATTCGGTGGTGAAGTTTTAGGAAGAATTTTATTCTACGGTTTACACATGACTGTTGGCATGGCAGTTTAATCATAACCCAACACTGTACTTGTAATAACCAAGTACAGTGTATCTTTTAAGGAGAGGGCACATGGAACAAGAACAGGATGCATTTTTGACTTGGGTATCAATGAGTGGTGGTTTTTTAGGATCACTTTTTTATTTTGAACCAACACATCCTAAAGCATCAGGTTTAGTTGATGCAATTAAACAAATTAATTGGCAGCAAGATTGGCGCCCTATCATTAAACCAGATTTCAAAATTAAGAACCTATTAACACAAACCAAAGACATTTCTGAACAATTTCAACGACAATTTATTGGCCCAAATGCGCTGCCTGCGCCACCTTGGGGTTCAGTTTATTTAGATAAAGAAGCGGTCATTTTTGGTGATTCTCTACTGCAATTACGTGATTTTATGCGTAAATATGGGATCAAAGCGGAACTTAATGAAAATGTTCCAGAAGATCATATTGGCTTAATGTTGATGTTTGCTGCCTATATTGCAGATACTAGACCAGATATTTTACCGGAATATTTATCTAAACATCTGTTCTCTTGGGTATGGCGTTATTTGGAATTATTGTCAGAACAACAAGATTCACCTTTTTATCAAGGTCTTGCGTTAGTGACGAAGCAAACGCTCGAACTATGGGAAGAAGAGTTAGGCATTGTACCTGCGAATGTGCCATTGTATTTTTAATAAATGGAAAAAGACGAACGTTATTACTCTGCGTATTTAGCGCATAATCAGATTTCTCGCCGAGGATTATTACGTAGTCTTTTTACTGCACCGCAACCACAACATATATCTGAGAAAAGACAAGCGAATAGACCGCCTTTTGCTGCGAAAGAGAGTCTATTTCTTGCTGTGTGTACTGGTTGTGGTGAGTGTGTAAAAGCTTGTCCTTATGGTCTGATTGAACTGCAACAACATTATCCTGTGTTGGATTTACAATTTTCCGCATGTGATTTTTGTCAGGCTTGTGTCGAAGCTTGTCCTACCAAAGCCTTACATCCAGCATTTAAAGCTGATACGGAGTTACGACCTCAGTTTTTATCCACTTGTGTTTATCAGCAAGGGCAACGTTGTACAACGTGTATTGATGTTTGCTCAACGCAGGCAATTCAATTTAATCCAGCAGAGCAGCTATTACAGTTAAATGCTGAACGTTGTAATGGATGTGGTGAATGTAAGATCGGTTGTTTTATGCAGGCGATTGAATTGGAGAATCAATTCACATAAGAGAGATTAAGATCTAAAAAATAAGGTGCATCCATGCACCTTATTTATTTTATGTGGGGTAAGAATTAAATTTTGCGTAATTTTGCTGGTAAGCCTTGTCTTACCGCAGAACCACAAACCCAATCCACCCATGGGGAAGTGATTTGTTTAGTATTATCTAATAAACCAAGATCATTAATATTAATGCCTTGTTGAATTTGCTTATTCCCTGCAATCAACTTGCCATCAATCTCATAACTTGCAGCACCAAGCTGTTTATGACCATAACCGTGTTCAATCGCAATCGTACCCGGCATTACGCCATCAAGCACCATTACTTGAACATTTGCTTTACCGCCCGGTGTTGCTAATTCCACTAAATCACCGTGAGTGAAACCAAATTTTGTTGCATCTTGACTATTCATAGCCACGATACCTGTCGGTTTAATACTATGCAATCTAAGTAATGGTGCAGTGATACTGCTCATTAAATTAGATTTAAATGAAATAAGTTCAAACGGCCACTCTTTCTTTGGATAACGACTTTCTACGGTGCTATTGTCAGAAAATTGCGGTGCAAAATATTTTGGACAACCATGATAGTGTTTACCATCGTGATGATGGCGTGCTTTTGCCACAATTGGATTCCAAATTTGTAAGCAGTTTTTCCATTTTGCAGCCATATTGTCACCATCCCAAGCACTGTTATATGGTGCGAAACGACCGCCTTTACAGAAGATAGTGGCTGCTTTTAAGACCTCTTCTTCTTTTAAGGTTTTGCTAAGTAACGGCATAATACGTTCTACCCCAGAAAGCAAACGATCTTCGGTAGAAGCATCATTGACAGGCTGTTTACCATCAAAGGCAATGTTTGCTGCGGCACGTAAGAAATAATCTTCGCTGCAATTTAATGGATAAGTTTGTTGCTGGTTATCTGTAATCGCATTATCTCCAAAGCCCGGTAATCCCATTGCTTTAGCAACATGGATAATAAAACTTTCCATACAGATTGTTTCACCTTGAGCATTTTTTGCATTGGCAGATTTAATTACTGGCCAACGAGCGGTACTGGTTTTAGTCGGTACGCCAGCCCAAGGCGTACTAAAGCCCCAGCTTTCAAAATTATGGGTATCTGGAACAATATAATCTGCTAGTGCTGTGGTTTCATTCATAAAAGCATCAATCGCAATAAATAACGGTAATACTTTCGGATCACGTAATTTTTCTTCTGCGATATGATGGATACCGGTCATACCATATAAAGAGTTGGTCATATAGCTAATCCACGCTTTTAATGAATAAGGATAACCTTGTAATGCTGAAGTGATCATTTCTGACATTTGACCGCCGACAAATGGATACCAAGCCGCGCGTGCTGGATATGGTGAACCTTCAGCGGCACGACGTTTAAACTCACTTGAGTTTTCGTAAGCTTTCTTACTGCGTGCGAGATTGGTACCTTTTGGTTTTACCATATTTGGGAATGTAGCAAGGTTATAACGAGGACCTGGGGCAAAATCTTTAAATTTACCGCCACTAACACTCATACCACCTTTTTTATTCATATTCCCGATCATAACATTCAACAACAAGATAGCCCATGCAGTATAGAAGCCATTACTTTGCATTGTGCCACCATGGGTGATTGCGGCAGCTTTATGACCATGAGAAGTAAATTTATCAGCAAGTGCAGTAATTGTTTTCACAGGCACGCCAGATAAAGCAGAGTACTCTTCAAGAGTATGTTCTAAGCAAGATTCTTTTAATAAAGTAAGAGAAGATTTCACTGCAACAGTGGAACCATCTTTTAACGTAATGGTTTCATCTACCCACAATAAAGCTTTCGCAGAAGATTTTGCCGCAATAAATTGGTTATCTTCAGCGTTTTTCACAATATTGTAGTTTTCCAACACTTTGTCATCAGGGTTTGGTACGATATCGAATAGATCTTGCTCAGTAATCGGTTGGCCGAAACGAGGATGTGTTGGATCGCTAACAAATAGATGTGTTGCATTACAATAGCTAGCAGCTCCCGCTTGTTGCATCGCAAATTCACTTGGTAAGGCAAGATAATCTGCATTGTAGCGTTCATTTTCAATAATCCAGCGCAACATAGCGAGAGCTAATGCGAGGTCGCCGCCCGGTAATACAGGTACCCATCGATTATTTTGTGTCGCATGAGTTGAAGTTAACTCTAAACGTGGGGAAACGACAACATAATCAAAATCCGATTCAGCACGTTTTTTCGCGAGTTGACGTGCTTGTCGTTTAAATGGGTTACCTGATTGGGCAGGCGATGTTCCCATAAATAGGATAAATTCACAATTATCCCAATCTGGTTTTGCGTGAGCGTTGTTATTAAGGTCGTTCATTACCGCGCCTGAACCAGCACGATAAGATAAACCACAATAAGAACCATGAGAGGCAAAATTGATAGTACCAAAACTGCCATTAGCAAAACGCTGTAATAAAGGTTGACGACCTTCTGGGCCAGCAAAGGTTACAAAAAGTTGGTTAGCTTTTGGTCCGAAATCTGGATTTTGTTGATCAACCGGTGTGGTTAAATCACGAATAGCTTTTAAGCCATCAATATGGCCTTCACCAAATAGATCACCGCCATTTACAACTTCTTCAATGAGCTGTTCAAAACTAATAGTTTTCCATTTTCCTTCACCTCGTTTACCAACACGTTTAAGCGGTTGGGTAATACGATAAGGACTAGAAACACCCTCCATAAATGCTGCACCACGAGCACAAGCTGTTGAGCGATTTTCTAAACCAGATTCACCGGCAACACTAAGTTCCGCTTGTTGTAACGAACTGTTATAGCTGAGATATTCATCAGCAGAAAGAGGATGGTAAGGGTTGCCACTAATACGAATAACTTTATTCTGTTTGAGATCCACCCTTGCACGTAATCCACAAAGTGTCCAACATCCCATACATTGCGTGTTACATACAATTTGATCGGCATTTGGAATAATTTTATCTTGAGTAACTTGATATTCTGGAGCGAGAGAGTTGCCATGTAAATTATGTTGTGTTTTTTCGCCAGAAGTACCATTTAATACGCCATGAGCAATCTCTTTTACTTTTGGTGAATAACCAGCAACAAAGGTTGCTGCACCACCAACAACTAAACCACCTTTTAGTAAATTACGACGTTTATTATCCATGATGGTACTCCTTATTAATTAATGTGAAGATTTGCCATAAGATGACACTAACAGCAACCCATAACCCGAGGACAGACAACATACCTAAAGCACCATCTACACCCCAATTAAAATGATATGGATTCATTAAAGCGTTATATTTCGCCACAGTTTGTACTTCGAGAAGTAATACCCAACGAACCATTGCAGTGAGAATTAAAGAAGCAATTAATAATAGGCATTGAATTATTGTGTTACGACCGCTAATTAAAGCTAACACTAAAGTGATAATACCAATGCCTAAAGTAAAGCTGACTGATGGGCGATGTTGCCAAAGTAGTGCTAAATCGTATTGTGCTTCTGGTGAAGATGCGTTGATAGCAAAGATAGTGACTGCAAGTAGCACTAAACTAACTAACATTAATGGTTTCATTAAGACTGGGCGAGTTTCATTAGTAGCAAAACGAATAGCAAAATGAACTAACATTAAAGCACTTGGTAACGCACTAAAGATAATTAATGGAATTAACCAAGGTTGATGCCATAACGGACGTGCTGCTACGTTATAAACTTCCATTGAAGTATAAAGCAGAATTAAAACACTGCTAACAACAGTTAAGAAGCGGAAGATATGACACCAGAGTACATTGTTAAAATTACCTAGGTATAACCAAGAAAGCCATTTTTGGCTTGGACGATTTGGTAATTGGCGTAATAAAAATAGAATATAGCCAACTAAACTTAACATAAAAATTGGTAAGAAAATGGAACCCCATGCCATCCAAGACCAAGACGCAAGATAGGCATAAAAATGCCAAACACGACCAGGTTGGTGTAAATCTGCGGTCAAAGCAACAGGAGCAACAATAGCGAAGCTTAAGGCCACAATTAAAGCAATGAGTTCTGCTTGCATTTGATAAGGTTTAACAAAAAAGCGTAAGCAAAGAGCAGTTAAAATGGCACATAGCGCAATACCAATATAAAAGAAATAACTGACTGCCCAAGGAAGCCAAGCAATAGCTTGCGGTTCAACTAATACTTCTCGAATCATAATGTTTCCTCCCCTTGCCAAAGCATAGGTTGACCATTAACGCGACTAACGAATGCTTCATCTAAACCTAAATAGAACACATGCGGTTGTGTTCCAGCTTCTGGTTTTAATACTTTTAATTCATTAACGTGTGCGTCAAAAAGTTTTTTGATTTGGCTATTTGGATCAGCAAGATCACCAATAATACGAGCCCCGCCCACACAGCTTTCGACACAAGCTGGTAATAAGCCTACTTCTAAGCGATGCGAGCAGAAGGTGCATTTATCTGCGGTTTTGGTTTCTTCATTAATAAAACGTGCATCATAAGGACAAGCCTGAACGCAATAAGCGCAACCTACACAACGTTCATTATCGATAACCACAATGCCATCTTTTTGTTGATAAGTTGCTTGTACCGGGCAAACAGGTACACACGGCGGATTATCACAATGGTTACACAAGCGAGGTAATAACACATTATTTACCGTTTGTTTGCCATCTGTGATCTCATATTGACGTACAGTAGTACGGAATTCACCGATTGGTGTTTGATTCTCAATATTGCAACTCACTGTACAAGATTGACAACCAATACAACGACGTAAGTCAATAATCATTGCATAGCGATGTTTTTGATCACCACCTCGTCTTGGTGGTTGAAACGCAACACTTTGCAGTGGTACCAAGCTAGCACCAAAAGTCAGCGCAGTGAGCGTTTTTAGTGTTGTGCGTTTACAACTATCCATAATTTTCCCCACAATTAGCGTTTTATGTTATTGTTCTAGCGTATTGTTAATTACCCAACTTTTGGTAGCTATTGTGGTTTTCCACATAAATAGTATGGGTATTGATCTGAGTCAAAGAAACAGGAGGAGATTTTGCGAAAGTTAGCAGCAATTTGCCGTTTTAGCTTAGTGCTATTGGCGGTAATTCCTCAATTGGTGATGGCGGAAAATTGGAAAATCGGGGTGTTAGCACAACGTGGCGAAAGTTATGCTTCGCAACAATGGCAACCATGGATTAATTGGTTAAATCAACAATTACCACAACAGCATTTTCAATTAGTCCCTTTGCAACTGGATGAACTATCAAAAGATAAAGCAAAAAATGTCGATTTTGTGTTAACCAATCAATCACAATTCTTTTATCTGAATAATAGTACAGTGCGCTGGTTAGCTACATTGCAGTCACCAAGACAAAAACATTCGGAAAGTGGCAAAGTAGGTAGTGCTATTTTAGTTAAAGCTGATAGCCCATATCATCAGCTCACAGATTTAAAAGGGAAAACCTTAAGTGCAGTCGGCGCTAATGCCTTTGGTGGTTTTTTGCTTGGTTATAATGTGTTATATCAAGCTGGGCTGGAAGAAAATCAGGACATCTTTTTCCGGTTTAGTGGCTTTCCTGCGGATAACACCGTGCTGTGGTTACAACAGAGCAAAGTTGATGGTGCAATTGCACCTGTTTGTATTTTGGAAGATTTAGCCGCAGAAGGCAAAGTGGATATCCGTGATTTTCGTGTATTAGCCTCACGTACTAATGATATTGGATGTTGGTCAAGTACCGATCTATTACCTAACTGGTCATTAGCGGCGATGCCACAAGTGCCAGAATCGTTAGTAAAAAAATTAATGACGATTTTACTGGGGGATATCCCGGTAGATTTGCCGCAATGGAATGCACCTTATTCAGATCAACAAGCAGACAATATTCTGCGTAATCTTTATCGTCACCCTCAACAGCAGAGTTTATGGCAAGATGTTAAATATTGGTTGGTGCAACATAAGTGGCAGTTATTGGCAGGACTGTTATTTATCTTATTGAACTATTTGTGGATTACATATCAAGTTCATCGAAAAAGTAAAGCGTTAACCCAAGCCCATCATGAAATGCGTTTGTATGAACGCCAATTAATGAAAGCAGATCGATTAAGTATTTTAGGTGAAATGAGCGCAGGAATTGCCCACGAAATTAACCAACCATTAACCGCAATAGGAATGTATAGCGAAGGATTGAAACATCAATTAAAACAACGATCTGACGCAAAAAAAGAATTAGAAATCCTTGATAAAATTCAAACACAAGTTGATCGTAGTCGGCAAATTATGCGTAATTTGACAGGATGGGTGAAAGGGAAAGAAGATGAAGAGATTCAGCTATTGGAATTAAAACCACATCTTGAAAAAGCAATCGACTTTGTGAATAAACATTACGGAGCACAAGCGAAGATTAGATTAATTTGCCGGCAAAAATGGCAAGTTAAAATAAAAAAGACAATGTTAGAACAAGTTATCTGTAACTGTTTATTAAATGCCTTACAAGCACAAGCGGATAAAATTGTCGTTAATGTTGCGGAGAGACAGGCTCAAATACAAATTACACTGATTGATAATGGTATCGGGTTTTCTGATGCTGAATTAGAATTCCCTTTTGTGCCATTTAGAAGCCGGAAAAAAGAAGGGCTAGGATTAGGTCTAACCTTATGTCAGCGGTTGATGCATTCTATGTCTGGCGATATTCATTTTCATAATCGCCAAGATAAAAAGGGCGCTGTAGTGGTTTTAGAATTACCCTTGGAGAAACAATAATGAAAGTGCATGTTGTTGATGATGATCCAACAATCTTAGATGCGGCAACATTTATGTTAACGCAGGCAGGTTATGATGTCGTAAGTTGGTCAGACAGTAAAACATTTATCGAACAGATTGATCCGTTTGAACCAGGAGTAGTGTTATTAGATATGCGTATGCCACACTTCGATGGACGACAAGTGCACCGTTTATTGAAACAACAAAATAGTTTGTTGCAAGTTATTATTATGACTGCGTTTGCTGACGTTCAAATGGCGGTAAATGAGTTAAAAGCAGGAGCAGTTGATTTCTTACAGAAACCTGTTGCCTTTGATCAATTAAAAGTTGCACTGGATACAGCGATTAAACGTAGTGAAAAACGCTATCAACAATATTTAATTGAACAATGCTACCAACAGCTAAGCGAAAAAGAAAAGGATGTTTTAGCCTTAGTGTTGAATGGCAAAATTAATAAACAGATAGCAGAAGAGTTAAATATTGCAGTGCGTACTGTTGAAGTTCATCGCTCGCATATTATGGAGAAGATGAAAGCGAAAAATTTAGCTGAGCTAGTGCGTAAGGTGGATTTATTATCTTAGAAAAAAACTATCAAGGACTGCATCTCCCCTAGCCCCTCTTCAAGTCTGAAGTGGGGAACCGTTCTGTGAAATAGGTAAGGTTAGTGATTTTTGATTTGCCTGTATTAAGTATTTTGGTTAATTGATGTTTATATTTTAGTCAATCAAGGTTAATTATTTTTGAGCTATTTATTCGTGCCAAAATGTACTGAAAGCTATTCAAGTGCTGAGTGATCACTCCTCTTCATTTATGAAGAGGAGTAAGGAGGAGATGTAGCGATTTACGAAATTAAGCAATCTTCACTTCCCAAAAATCCTCTGGTGCATTGGTAACAGGTTTAACAATTCCGGTACGAATAGCGAAATCACCAATACCTTCATTAGCATGGCGATTTTTCGCCCAATCGCCAATCCAACTATCAAGAATTTGTAAGATTTCTGCTTCCTCAATATTTTCTTTAAATAAACGTGGGATACGGCTACCTTCGCGATTACCACCGATATAAAGGTTATAACGACCAATCGCACGACCAACTAAGCCTATTTCAGCTAACATAGCTCGACCACAACCATTAGGGCATCCAGTAACACGTAATACAATGCCTTCTTTTTCCATCCCATGTTTTGCCATTAAGAGGTCTACTTTATCGATAAATTGAGGAAGAAAACGTTCAGCCTCTGCCATCGCAAGTGGACAAGTTGGCAATGCAACACAAGACATACTTTGCTGACGTAGAGGGGTAATACTGTCATCAATTAACTTATATTCACGAGCAAGTTTCTCAATTTTAGCCTTATCTTTTTGCACTACCCCAGCCACAATTAAATTTTGGTTAGCGGTAAGACGAAAATCCCCTTTATGGATTTTCGCAATTTCACGTAAGCCAGTTTTTAATGGTCGATCAGGATAATCTAGCAATCGACCATTTTCGATAAATAAAGTAAGGTGCCATTTTTTATCCTCACCTTTTACCCAACCAATACGATCACCTCGTTCAGTGAAATGATAAGGACGAAGTGGCTTTAAAGTAATACCAGTACGTTTTTCTACTTCTGCTTTAAAGACATCTAAGCCTACGCGTTCAAGGGTGTAACGTAATTTCGCATTTTTACGATCACTACGGTTACCCCAATCTCGTTGAGTCGTAACCACTGCTTCTGCGCAAGCTAATACCTCATCTAACGTAACAAAACCAAGCTCTTGTGCAATATTTGGGTAAGTTTTATGGTTGGCGAAATCCATAGATAAGCCACCACCGATAAGAACATTAAAACCAACTAATTGCCCTTGTTCTGCAATAGCAATAAAGTTAAGGTCATTTGCGTGTAGATCCACATCATTCAATGGTGGCACCACAACAGTCGTTTTAAATTTTCGAGGTAAATAGGTTTTCCCTAAAATAGGTTCAACTGGATCGCTGGATTCTTTTAATAACGGTTTGGTTGTTTCGCTTTCAAAGACTTTCTCACCATCTAGCCAAACATCGGCATAAGCCGTGGTTCTTGGTAATAAATGTTCAGAAATTTTCTTCGCCCACTCATAAGCTTGTTGATGTAATTCACTTTCTACCGGATTAGGTGTACAGAGAACATTGCGGTTTACATCACCGGCAGTTGCAATCGAATCTAAACCAAGTTGATGTAACCATTGATGCATTGGTTTAATATCACGCTTTAAAACCCCGTGAAATTGGAATGTTTGGCGATTGGTTAAACGGATACTGCCGTAATAAGTATGTTGTGTAGCAAACTCGTCAATACCTAGCCACTGTTTTGGGGTGATGATTCCACCCGGTAAACGGCAGCGTAACATGACGTTCTTATTAGGTTCTAATTTTTGGGCTTGGCGTTCTGCTCGGATATCGCGGTCATCTTGCTCATACATACCGTGGAAACGGATTAATTGGAAATTATCTTTATTAAAGCCACCTGTTAATTGTTCATTCAGATCTGCGGCAATTGTGCCATGTAAATAATCACTTTCACCTTTTAGGCGTTCATTATCGGCTAAAGGAAATTTTTTCCATTCAGTTGCTTTATCACTCATTGTTTCACTCCTGTTTAATACACATCACGCTGATAACGTTTTTGTTCTCTTAATTCAGCAAGATAATCTTCGGCTTGTTCTTGGTCTAAATTGCCTTGTTGGCTAATCACATCGAGTAAGGCTTTTTCTACATCTTTTGCCATTTTATTGGCGTCCCCACAAACGTAGATGTAAGCACCAGCCTGTAACCATTGCCATAACTCTTGGGCTTGTTCACGAATTTTGTCTTGCACATAAACTTTTTGTTGTTGATCTCGTGACCAAGCAAAGTGATAGCGATGTAATAAGCCTTGTTTAGCAAACTCTTGCCACTCTTGTTGATAAAGGAAGTCTTCGGTAAAGGTTTGATTGCCAAAGAATAACCAGTTTCGACCTTCAGCTTCATCAACTGCACGTTGCTGCATAAAGGCACGGAACGGCGCAACTCCAGTACCCGCACCAATCATAATGACATCGGCTTGGGAATTGGTTGGGAGGCGGAAATGTGGATTGGTTTCAACAAAGACATTTACTTGTTGATCTTCAGCTAATCGTTCACTGAGGAAACCTGATGCACCACCGGTATAGGTTTTATCATTAAATTGATAGCGAACTACACCAACTGTTAAATGGACTTCTTCTCCAACTTCACTTTGTGCAGAAGCAATAGAGTAAAGACGCGGAGTAAGCGGACGTAATAAACCAAGTAATTGGGTTGCAGTTAGCGTTGTTGGATACTCTTGCAAGACACCGATTAATGGTGTTTGTTGCACATATTGTTGTAGCTGTTGACGATCAGCAACTAAGGCGGTTAATGCCGGTTGTGAATTGATTTCAGCATAGTTTTGTACGAATTTTGCATTATTTTGTGTTAATTCAAATTGAGTGGTTAATGCCTCACGTAAACTTAATGTTTGTTGATTGTGAGTAACAGATTCATCACCAGATAAACCAACTGCTTGTAACACTTCGCTGACTAAATCTGAGTCATTACTAAACCAAACACCTAATGCATCACCCACTTGATAGGTTAAACCTGAACCTGATAAATCAATTTCAATATGTTCTACATCCTTATTAGAGTGGCGACCAGTAATTTTTTGGCGAACACTTAAAGTCGCTGGAAACGGATGTTCACGGGTATATTGATTAGCCGTATTTTCTTGAGCTGCGGTGACAGTGGCGGTTTGTGGTGTGGTGGTGTTAGCTGCACCGCTATTATGTTGATCTAAGTAATGTGCAATTTTTTCAATCCAAGCATCAGCAGTGGCTTGGTAGTCTAAATCACATTCCGTTAATGGTTGTAAACGGTTAGCACCTAATTCAGCAAGGCGTTGATCAAAATCTTTACCAGCTTGGCAGAAATTTGGGTAAGAGCTATCGCCTAGACCAAGAACAGCAAATTCAACACCCGCTAATGAAGGTGCTTTTTTGCCGAATAAGAAACGGTGTAAGTTTAAGGCTTCTTCTGGCGGTTCGCCATCACCTTGAGTTGAGGTAACTAACAGTAAAATCTGTTCTTGGTTGATTTTTTTCGCCTTATATTCACCCGCACTGATTAAGTTTACGGCATGAGCCACACTCAATTTTGTTTTCAGTTGTTCAGCGACTTTACGTGCATTACCAGTCTGTGAAGCGGAGATAATTGTAATAGTGCGAGCGGCAGGAGTAGCTGTAACAGTATCAGGTGTTGTTCCTAACGTAGGAACAACATCAGTAGCTACTGTTTGTTGACTAACTTGTCCCCAGCAATAACCAGAGAGCCAAGCAAGTTGTAATTGATCTAATTGTCCTAATTTCTCTGCAAGTTCGGCGGAGATAGGTAATTTTGTTTGATTTTGCATCCTATTTTCTCCTTATGCTGCAGATAAAATCATACCAGCAGCAACAGTGTGATAAGTTGCTTCATCAATCAAAATAAATGCACCAGTACCAATATTTTGTTGGTAGGTGGTGGCACAAATTGGTTTTTGTAAACTAATTTGTACCTGCCCAAGATCGTTTAATTGGAATGTTTCTGCCGCTTGTTGTTTGCTTAAGGTTTTTACATCAAGTAAATGATCGATATGTTTAATCCGAGCAAATACATTTTGAGTTGTATGTTTTAATAGATACTTACGAGCCGTATTTAATGGACGTTGATCAAACCAACAGAGGGTTGCAGTAAGTTGCTGTTGTGATTGAATTGGATTATCGACAGCAACAAAGGTATCGCCACGGGAAATATCAATATCGTCTGTTAAGCAAAGCGTTACTTGTTCGCCAGCATTCGCTTGCTGCACTTTACCGGATACAGCATAAATTTCACGGATAGTTGAGGTGTAACCAGCTGGCTCAATGCGAATTTGATCGCCAACAGCAATACTACCAGCTTCAATTCTGCCTTGATAACCGCGGAAATCGTCTTGTTTGTCGCTATCTAAGCGTAATACCAGTTGTACTGGAAAATGGAATTGTGCTTTATCTAACGAAATATGTTTCTGATTCGGTAATGACTCTAATAAGCTGAGTAGTGGCTCGCCTTGATACCATGGCATATTCTCGCTTAAGTAAACAATATTATCGCCGTTTAATGCCGAAATTGGCACAAATTGTACTGACGTTAAGCCCAGTTGAGCAGCTAGATCACGATATGCAGCACAAATAGCCTCAAATTTTGCTTGGTCAAAATTGAGTAAGTCCATTTTGTTTACTGCAACAATAATTTGTGGGCAAGCGAGTTGCTGTAAAATTGCAGAATGGCGTTTGGTTTGTGGTAACAACTGTAAGGGTTGTTGGCTAAAATCTAATTGGCTTGCATCAACTAAGACCACTGCCGCGTCTGCGGTTGACGCACCAGTCACCATATTACGGGTATATTGTTCATGTCCCGGTGTATCGGCAATAATAAATTTACGTTTTGCCGTAGAGAAATAACGATAGGCGACATCAATAGTAATACCTTGTTCACGTTCTGCGGCTAAGCCATCAGTTAAAATTGAAAAATCAATGCCAGTCGCACTATTTTTCGCACGATTTAGATGTTGTAATTGATCACTTAATAATGCTTTGCTGTCATATAATAAACGACCGATTAAGGTACTTTTCCCATCATCAACACTACCAGCAGTAATAAAGCGTAAAGGGGCATTTTGATTAATATTCATCTCACATTCCTTTTTTATTGTTCTTAATTAGAAGTAACCTTGTTTTTTACGTTGTTCCATTGCAGCTTCGCTTACCTGATCATCTAAGCGAGTAGCGCTGCGTTCTGAAATATCAACGACAGCAGTTTCGGCAATGATGGCTTGTGGAGTAGTAGCAGTACTTGCTACTGGGCAGGTACAGCTAATATCACCTACTGTACGGAAACGTACTGATAACACTTCGCTCTCTTCATTAGCTGCTTTTGGGGTTAGATAGGTAACAGGGACTAATAAACCTTTACGGCGAACGACTTCACGTTGATGAGCATAATAAATACTTGGTAATTCAAGGTTTTCCCGGGAGATATATTGCCAAATATCCAACTCTGTCCAGTTTGAAATTGGGAATACTCGCATATTCTCTCCTTGATGCATTTTTGCATTGTAAAGTGACCAAAGTTCAGGGCGTTGTGCTTTTGGATCCCACTGACCGAATTCATCGCGGAATGAGAAAATGCGTTCTTTGGCGCGAGCTTTTTCTTCGTCACGTCTTGCTCCACCCATTAAGGCATCAAATCCATATTTTTCAATGGTTTCTAATAAGGTAACGGCTTGTGCTGCATTGCGGGAATCTGTTTCTTTACGTAACACCACGGTACCTTTGGCAATTGACTCTTCAACAGAACCCACTACTAAACGGGCATTTAACTTTTCCACTTGTTGATCACGAAAATCAATGACTTCCGGGTAGTTATGCCCCGTATCAATATGCACGAGAGGAAATGGTAATGGTGAATTTCGTCCTTCTAATTGGAAGGCTTTCCGAGCTAATGCTAATAACACCACAGAATCCTTACCGCCCGAGAACAACAAGGCTGGATTACGGCACTCTGCGACCACTTCACGAATAATATAAATAGATTCAGCTTCTAACCAATCTAAATGATTGTTTTGTAATAAATTTTGTTGTTGCATATTCACTCCTACGCTTGATGTAAACCACACTCTTTGCTCGATTGGTTTTCCCACCACCAACGACCAGCGCGAATTTCTTCGCCTTGTTTCACTGGACGAGTGCAAGGTTCACAACCAATGCTTGGGTATCCTTGTTGATAAAGAGTATTAAAAGGTAAGTTAAACTGTAAAACATATGCCCAGACATCTTGTTCAGACCAATCAAAAATAGGATTGTATTTAGCAATTTGCCGAGTATGATCCCACTCAGCGAACTCAAGTGATTGGCGAGTAACAGATTGAGATTGACGTTGGCCAGTGAGCCAAGCGTCCGCATCGTGTAAAGCTTGATTTAACGGTATGACTTTGCGGATATAACAGCACTGTTTCCGAGAAGCAACACTGTCATAGAAACCATTCTCACCATATTGCTGAATATATTCAGCGACTTGTTGTTGATCAGGTTGATAACGAACTACGGGTAAATCTGGATAGGTTTGTTGTAATGAATGTAGAAAATCCAGCGTTTCCTGATTTAATCGACCTGTATCTAGGGTAAAAATGGTGACATTTGTATTGAGCTTGCTTAAGACATCCATAATTATCATATCTTCTACGGCTAAGCTGTGAGCAAATTTAACCTGTTGATGTTGGTCGGCAATTTGTTGTAAGCGTTGCTGTAATACCGCGATTTTTTGTTGTAACTCGGGTTGTTGTGCTTGAGTAAGCTGCGGAATTTGCCACAGTGCTGGGCGTTGTAAACTCATTTCCTTGTCCTTGGTTAAAACGATTAAGCGACTTTTTGTTGTAATGTTATTGGGGTAGTGTAAGTAGCAGTTTGTCCAAACCATTGCAGTTGTTGTTGTAATGCCACTACCTCACCGATGACCAATAGGGCTGGTTTTTCAGCTTGTTCAGCTAATTGTGTGAGTGTGTCTAATGTGCCAATTTGTGTTTGCTGTTGAGCTAGTGTTCCTTGACTAATCACCGCAACAGGCGTATCTGCACGACGACCATAAGCCAATAAGTTAGTTTGAATTTCGCTGGCTTTGATTGTGCCCATATAAACCACTAAGGTGGTGTGGGGTTGAGCAAGACTACGCCACGCTAGAGGATTACCATCTGCTTGGCGATGACCAGTGATAAAAGTAACACTTTGTGCATAATCACGATGGGTCAATGGAATACCTGCATAAGCGGTTGCACCAACGGCAGCAGTGATACCGGGAACAACACTGAAAGGTATGTTGGCTTGGTTAAGTGCTTGTAGTTCTTCACCACCACGCCCAAAGACAAAAGGATCTCCGCCTTTTAAACGAACAACACGTTTTCCTTGTTTCGCGTAACTAATTAATAAGTTATTGATTTGTGTTTGACTAATGCTTGGCTTGCCTGCACGTTTACCAACTAAAACACGATCTGCATCACGACGGACTAAATCTAAAATCTGTGATGAAATAAGTGCGTCATATAGCACAACATCTGCTTGTTGAATCGCTTGTAGCCCTTTTAATGTTAATAATCCAGCATCACCAGGACCTGCACCGACTAAAGTCACCTCGCCTAATTGTGCAGGGCGTTGTTGAAGTTGCTCCGCAATAAATTGTTCCGCTTGTTCTACCTGTTGATTCTGAGTTAGGCGTTGGAATTGGCTATGATTAAACAGGGTTTCCCAAAAATAACGGCGTTGTTTTAATTGACTGATGGTGGCTTTGACTTTACCGCGCCAACGTCCTGCAATTTCTGCCATAGTGGAGAGATGTTGCGGTAATAATGCTTCTAACTTTTCACGTAATAGACGTGTTAGCACGGGTGCGGTACCCGCACTAGAAATAGCAATTTGGACTGGGCTGCGATCAATAATAGACGGAAAAATAAACGAACAGTGTGCTTGATCATCTACGGTATTGACTAAACAATTTTGTTGTTGCGCTAATTGGTAAACTTGTTGATTTAATGCTGTATCATTAGTTGCGACAACAACTAAGCTCACTGTGGCTAATTGTTCGGCAGAGAATTGTTTGCTTAACCAGTTAATTTGACCCGTTTGCCATAGCGTGTGTAATGGTGAACTAAGTTGTTCAGCTACTACTTGAATTTTTGCGTGCGCTTGGCGTAATAGGTCAATTTTGCGTTTGGCAATATGCCCACCACCTACGACTAAAACTTCTTTGTCTTTTAAATCAATAAAAATGGGTAGATATTGCATTGTCACTCCCTCTCTCAATGCGTTTTTATTTTTTTATACGGCAAAATTAATATGGCTAAAAATAGTAAAAAATTATCTGTTATAACTTTTTATGATATAAACCGCTGATTCGGCGTTGAGTATTAATGTAGATAGAGCTGATCAAACTGCCCGCCATCTGCAAAATAGCGTTGATTGATCTGTTGCCAGCTACCAAATTGCTGATTGACATCAAAAGTATTGATTGTTGGAAAATTCGCCTGATATTGAGCAAAAACAGCCGACACATTTGGACGAAAACCACTCTGAGCTGCGATATGTTGTGCTGGTTCTTGCCATAAAGATTGAATAAAACGTTGTGCTAATTGTTGAGTATGGTGGCGTTGGCTATTTTGATTTACTTCTGCCACTAAAACGGGAACATTGGCACTGATACTTGGATACACTAAAGTAAACTTCTCTTTTCCGATTGTAGCTTGTGCTAACAGTGAGGCTTCATTCTCTGCGGTAATCAGCACGTCGCCAATCGCGCGCTGGCTAAAGGTAATACTGGCAGCTCTTGCACCAGTATCAAAGACAGGCACATTTTTTAAGAATTTCTGGATAAATTGGTTGACTTGGTGCGGATCTTTGAGCTGTTTTTGCGCATAACCGAGCGCAGATAAGTAGGCATAACGACCATTTCCAGATGTTTTTGGGTTTGCAAACACCACTTTCACATCTGGGCGGATTAAATCTTGCCAATCATGAATATTTTTAGGATTTCCCTCACGTACTAAGAATACCATCACAGTATGAAAAGGGATTGCCTGATTGGGATATTGTTGTTGCCAGTCGGCTGCCACTAAGCCTTTTTTCACTAAACCGGTAATATCATTTTGTTGATTTAGCGTAACCACATCCGTAGGTAATCCGTTTTGTACGGCAATCGCTTGTTTACTCGCACTAGCAAACGATAGGGCGATATTCGGCGTAACCTGATATTGTTTGGCATATTGTTCAGAAAAAACAGGAAGATAGCGTTTATAGTAATCACGAATAACATCGTACCCAGCTAACATTAAGGTTTGATTTGCAAAGGCTGATGATAAGGTGATACTACTGAATAATAGACTATAAATAATTGATCTAATTTGCATATTTCACTCCATTGATGGTTGTTATTACCATTCTGTTTTTACTGAAGTGAAGTTATACGGAAAAAGGGAAAATGAGAAAAATAGTAAAAAATTATAATTTATAGCAATTTAAACTAAATCCACCGTTGATCTCTTGACCTTTCCCTTAGGGAAAGCTTTACCATCCAAGCCATTCTGTTTTTATTCTTACTAGGAAGGTAACCATGAAAAACACCCGTTTACTTAGCAAGTTAATCTTAGTTGGCGCCTCTGCTTTTGCAGTGTTAGCACAAGCCCAAGCTACTACGATGGAAGTTTGGAAAAGCCCGACGTGTGGCTGTTGTAATGAATGGATTAGCTATATGAAAAATAATGGCTTTGAAGTCAAAGTTCATGAAACTGGCAATGCTAAACAACATCAATTATTTGGGATTAAAGATGATTATGTTTCTTGCCATACCGCAGTCGTTGATGGTTATGTGATTGAAGGACACGTGCCAGCAGAAGATGTAAAACGATTATTAGCTGAAAAACCTGACGCTATTGGGCTTTCTGCACCGGGAATGCCAGTTGGATCACCAGGAATGGATGGCCCAGCCTATCAAGGACGTAAAGATGCATACGATGTCTTATTGTTGAAAAAGAATGGCGAAAGTGAAGTATTTAGCTCGCATAATCAGGAATAGGAGAGAGGAATGAAACGTCGAGATTTTTTACGTTATGGGATTGGTTTAAGTTTAATTAGCTCCTCTCTTTATTCACTTGCGAATACGATGGGACAGATGGAACATCATCATGCGATGATGGGAATGCAAGCTCAAGTACCTTTGATGCCATTAGATAAGCTACCAAGTCAGCAACCATTAATTACAACATTACCGAAATTAAAGAATTTATCGAAGCAAGCTGGTGTCTTTAAAGCAAAATTAGTTGCTGAACCAACAACGATAAAATTAGCGGGCGATCAACCAACAGAGTTTTGGGCATATAACGGCCAACTACCCGGCCCTCAAATTGAGGTATTTGAAGGTGATGAGGTAGAAATAGAGTTCGTTAATCATTTACCACAACCTACCACAATCCATTGGCATGGTTTAGATGTACATAGTGGGGCGGATGGGAATCCACAAGATCCTGTTGTACCAAATAGTCGCAGAATCTATCGTTTCACTATTCCTGAAGGCAGTGCGGGTACTTATTGGTATCACCCACACCCACATGGTTATGTGTCAGAACAGGTGTATAAAGGATTGGCTGGGACATTGGTCGTAAAAGCCAAACAAGATCCGTTATCTCAACTTGATGAACAACATTGGGTGATTTCTGATCTGCGTTTAACGGAAGATGGCAAGATCCCTGCTAACAGTATGACGGATTGGATGAATGGTCGTGAGGGTGAAATAGTTCTGATTAACGGTCAGTATCAACCGAAAATTAAAGTACAACAACAACGAATCCGTATTTGGAACGCAACCAGTGCACGTTACTTACGCTTGAAAGTGCCAGGTGTGCAATGGGTGGTGCTTGGAACAGAAGGTGGGTTATTAGAGAAAGCTTTAGCCCCACAAGATGAACTGTTTTTAGCCCCGGCAGAACGGGTAGAAGTGATGATGATTGGTGATACACAGGGTGAGGCAGTATTACAGAGTTTGTACTATGAACGGCATAAGATGATGGTACAAGAACCTGCAACGAATTTAACCTTGGCACAAATTGAAGTGAAGGCAGAACCAGTTACATTGCCTGAGAAATTACGTATTTTACCAGAACAAGAACCAGCTAAAGTAGTTCGTCAGGTAAGGTTTAGTGAACAGATGATGAATCACGAAGCTATGTCTCCAGAAAATCATCATAAGATGATGATGGCACATTCAACAGAACATAGTGTGGATACAGATAACCCAGTACCCGCAATGATGGAAGGGGTATTCCTGATTAATGGTAAATCGTTTGCTATGGATCGAGTGGATTTTGTTGGTAAGGTTGATCAAGTGGAACAATGGGAAATTTTTAATGAAAGCCATATGGATCACCCTTTCCATTTACATGGCACACAATTTGAAGTGATCCAAACTACATTAAACGGTAAAACCAAACCAGCTCCTTATCGAGCATTAAAAGATGTGGTTAATTTGCGTCCTTATGAAAAAGTTGTCATTCGTTTTAAACAACGCCATACTGGCTTAAAAATGTTCCATTGTCATATTCTTGAACACGAGAATTTAGGAATGATGGGACAATTAAAAGTAGAGTAACTTGGTTACAAGTTAATACATAAATTACTGTACTCTTCTGTTGAGTAGGAGAGTACAGTTAAATTTAAGCCCAAATTACCATAACAGCAGAAATCACCACTAGAATTAAACCTATATGATCCGCTTTATTTAATTTTTCACTAAACCAAAATAAAGAGATCAAGATACTGAAAAAGATTTCAATCTGCCCTAATGTTTTAACAATAGCTACTGACTGCATACTCATCGCACTAAACCAGCCCAATGAAGCTAAAAAACTGCATAAACTTACGGTTGATGTAAGGCGTTTACGTTGCCACATCGCCTGCAAAGTTTGTGGTTTAAAGATAGCTAACACCAGTAACATTAAGATACATTGGAAACTAATAATGCTGCATAACACCCAAGCAGCACGATGCAAAAATGGTAACATATCGAGCTGTAAACTGGCTTGACGAACTAATAAAGAAGTAATCGCAAAACATAAACCACTACCGACACCAATCAATAAGGTGGTATAGGATAACTGGATATTTTTACCCCCTTTACTTAATAAGAAAACAGCAATCGCACCAATAAAGACACCGACCCAGCCCCACACCGATAAGTAATCTTGTAAAAATGCCACACCAATCAATGCGGCTAAAATAGCTTCACTTTTGGCAAGTCCTACACCAATGGCATAATTTTTTTGTTTAAATAACGCTACCATTAAAGCGGTGGCAATAATTTGACTAAGCCCAGCAATAACAATATCAATCAGATATTGATAAGAGAAATGTACACTTTGTGCGGGTGGTTGTGTGGAATATAAAATAGCTAAATAAGTGATGGCTAGTGGTACTGCACAAATAAAACGCGCAAGAGTGACGCCATATACATCAACAGTCGTACTTAATTGTTTCTGAAAGGCATTACGCCAAGCTTGCATAAAGGCGGCTAATAGAGTGAAGAATATCCAAAACATTTTAATCTACGATAATCTTTGTGGTTTACTGAGTTAAGTAGTCTATACCTTTAGTAGGTGTTCACCAAGTAGAAGCAAAACAACGAGGTAGAAAATAGGATAAAGTGGATTTGTAACCTCGATCATCTTTGGCTTATTTCTAAATTGCATATTAATTAATTTTTTATTCTTTGCTAATCAGTTTGCCCTCGTTCATATTGACTAACCATTCCGTTTTATCTTTTAACAAGAGTGGATTTTAGTGTTTTATGAATATTCTCAATACGCCCGCAGTATTAGCAGGATTTAAAACGAGTTTCACCGTCAGTTTATTGTGGATTGGCAGTATGATTGTACTGCCATTGGTGATGCTATGCGTCACCGTCTTACAATTAGAGTGGCATACATTTTGGCAAGTGATTTTAAATCAACGTGTGTTGGCTTCTATTTATCTCTCTTTCAAAATGGCTTTCTTTGCTACTTTGGTTAATCTATTTTTTGGCACATTAGTTGCTTGGGTTCTCGTCCGTTACGCTTTTCCCGGAAAAGCGCTACTTAATGCGTTAATTGATTTACCTTTTGCATTACCAACCGCCGTAGCGGGTATTGTATTAGCAACGTTATATGCACCCAATGGATTAATCGGTCAGTTCTTTGCTCAATTTGGTTGGCAAATTGCCTTTACGCCATTAGGTATTGGCGTGGCATTAGTTTTTGTCAGCTTTCCTTTCGTGGTGAGAGCAATTCAACCCGTATTAGCCAGTCAAGAAAAAGCTCTAGAAGAAGCAGCACATATTCTAGGTGCAAGCCGTTGGCAAACTTTTCATAAAGTATTATTACCAACGCTTTATCCAGCAATGGTAAGCGGTGCTGGTATGGGATTTGCACGTTCGTTAGGCGAATATGGTTCGGTGATTTTTATTGCTGGCAATATCCCAATGGTGTCTGAAATCGCGCCTTTAATGATTATGTCTAAGTTAGATATTTATGATGTACAAGGTGCAGCAGCTGTTGCCTTTGTGATGTTGGTATTTTCGTTTGCCGTGCTGTTGTTATTCAATACTGGGCAAAACTATTTAAATCGTCATTTTGTCAGTAAATAGGAGTTTGTATGCAAAATTCAGCTTTTCACTGGCAACGTTATCTCTGTTTAACTTTGAGTTTCCTGTTTTTAGGTGTGGTATTACTCGTGCCTTTATTCAGTATTTTTTACTATGGTTTGCAGGCGGGCTGGCATATTTTTGTTGAGTCCTTACAAGAAGTAGAAGCACGAAATGCAATCTTATTAAGCGTAATGGTGATTGCGATTGTATTACCGCTTAATCTATTTTTTGGCTTAATGATGGCATGGTTATTAGCTAACTTTGATTTTAAAGGTAAAGCCTTACTAGGCGCATTAATTGATTTACCGTTAGCTATTTCTCCAGTTGTTGCGGGGTTAATGTTTGTGTTGCTATTTGGTGTCAATGGATTATTTGGAGGTTGGTTAATTGATCATGGCATTGAGGTAATTTTTGCCTTGCCAAGTATTATTTTGACCACCTTATTTGTTACCTTTCCGTTAGTAGTGAAATCTTTATTACCAACATTAAAAACCTTAGGCAACCAAGAAGAGCAAGCTGGTTTAACGCTGGGCGCATCAGGCTGGACAATCTTTTTCAAAATTACTTTACCTAAAATTAAATGGGCATTGTTATATGGCGTAATCTTAGCGAATGCACGTGCGTTGGGCGAGTTTGGCGCTGTCAGTGTTGTGTCTGGCAATATCCGCAATTTGACGAATACTATCCCTTTGCATATCGAAATTCTTTATAACGAATATCAATTTACAGCGGCATTTGCTTGTGCCTCGTTATTAGCAGCAATGGCACTTTTTACACTATTAGCACAACACGGAATTGTCTATTGGCAAAAACGTAAAGCAGTTGCATTAAGTCAGAATTAAGAGGTTGTTATGACAATTCGGATTGAAAATTTAAATAAAACGTTTGGACAATTTACAGCATTATCTCAGATTAATTTAGAATTTCCGCAAGGTGAATTTACGGCGTTATTAGGACCAAGTGGGTGTGGTAAAACGACCTTATTGCGGATTATTGCAGGATTAGATTTTGCAGATAGTGGCAATATCTTATTTTCAGGACGAGAAGTTAGCCATTTAAGCGCGAAAGAGCGTAAAGTTGGGTTTGTTTTTCAGCATTATGCGTTGTTTCGTCATTTAA
Organism: Gallibacterium genomosp. 3; assembly: GCF_001678475.1. Taxonomy (GTDB): domain Bacteria; phylum Pseudomonadota; class Gammaproteobacteria; order Enterobacterales; family Pasteurellaceae; genus Gallibacterium; species Gallibacterium faecale. The sequence goes on from NZ_JTJR01000011.1 coordinate 124,544, forward strand.
CTATTTTTGAAAATGTCGCTTTTGGATTGCGTATCCAACCACGTAAACAGCGTTTATCTGCTACCGAAATTGAACAACGAGTGATGGAATTATTACGCTTAGTGCAATTAGAAAAATTTGCACAGAGCTATCCAGATCGATTATCGGGTGGACAACGCCAACGTGTTGCGTTAGCTCGTGCTTTAGCGGTAAAACCAGAAGTATTATTACTTGATGAACCTTTCTCTGCGTTAGATGCACAAGTACGTAAAACCTTACGTCGTTGGTTAGCTCAATTACAGAAAGAACTAAATATCACCAGTATTTTTGTTACGCACGATCAAGAAGAAGCATTAGAGGTGGCTGATCGTATTGTGGTGATGAATCAAGGGAAAATTGAACAAGTTGATCAACCAGAACAAGTTTATCATGCGCCACAAAGCCAATTTGTGAATTCATTTGTGGGAGATAGTAATGTATTTCGTGGGGTATTAGACCAAGAGAATTTTATTGTCGGTGAGTTCGCACATCGCTTAACGAAACAACAAACAGCAACCACGAATGGTGATACGGTTGCGTATGTACGCCCATATGAATTAACGCTTTCTCGTTCTGCAGAAAATGCTTTAGCGAAAGGGGAAATAGTACATATTTATTCTATTGGATTTTTAGCGCGAATTGAGATTATGAGTGCGCAAAGTGAACAGCCGATAGAAGTGTTATTAACCAAAGAAAAACTGCAAACGGAACAATTTAAAGTGGGTGAAACCGTGTTTTTAATCCCTGATAACTTAAGTTTATTCCAAAATATGAATATTTGAGTCTGGAAAATTGGATTATCCACAGAGAAATTCGCCCCTTTTGATTGGGGCGAAATCTCAGTAATCAACGTTAATGCTTTCTCTTAATTCGCCGAATTTTGCCTTTTCTTGGTTGTGAAGACACAGAACCGAGATAAATTGCAAACATAGTAATGGCTGCGCCGCCCCATTGAATTAAATTAATTGGTTTATCTAAAATAGAGTAGTCGATAATTAATGCTGCAATAGGCTCTGATAAAAGTAACAATCCTGTTAGTGCAAGAGAAAGTAATGGCACGCAATAGGCAATCATCCCCCAAGCAAAACATTGCATGACTGCACCATATACAAACACCCAAAACCAATCTGAAACAGTAGTTGGATAGAGATTATCTGCATTTAATAGTAATGATGGTGGTATTAATGCAATCATTCCACCGATACTAATTAACAGCATCATAGGATAAGTTGATGTCTGTTCGACCTCGTGTGTTTTACGAATAAACACCATTGATAAGGCAAGGAATAAACTAGACAGAATACCGCTAATGAACCCCCATAAAGCATTGTTGTTATAAGAAAATTCACTACCAGTAATCAAATAAACCCCAATAATGGCTAAACAGAGGCTGACCAACTGCATGAATGATTGTTTTTCTTTGAAATAGAGAAAACTAATTGCTGTCAGAAAGAAAATTTGCAGGCTGTTTAGTAAGGTGGAAATACCGGGACCAACGGCGTAAACACTTTCATGCCATAACGCCAGATCGAACGCTAAAAATACACCAGCAAGCAGGGCAAAAGCGATAGCTTTACGAGAGGTTGGCATACGCTGTTTAAAACTAATTGCCAAAATGAAAAAGATGACTGCGGCAATGGCTAATCGCCAAAAAGCGATAGCATAAGCCCCGACCGGTACATGGGCAACAATTAAGCTGCCCAAACCAAACACCACACAACCGAAAATAATGCCGGGTATGGCGAGGCGTTGTTTTTGCATATTTTCTTCCTATTTGATATTTAATTATTATCTTGCTTTCGTTGAAGCTGTATAGAGTTCCATTGCTTTTGGCATAAGCCGTTCTAAGTTTTCTTTACGAGATTTATCGCTTGGGTGAGTAGAAAAAATGGTTGGAATAGAACCACTATTACTCATTTTTTGCATTTTATCCCATAAATTTGGTGCGGCTTGTGGATTAAAACCAGATTGTGCACTTAACATTAAACCCACTTCATCAGCTTCATTTTCAGCACTTCGCGAGAAAGGTTTCATAATTCCAAGGTCAGCTACACTACCAACTAAATCTTGCGAAGCGCCAGCACTAATACCTTGAGAGGCTAAAGCCCCCATAGCGATTACAGCAGCAATAGACACGGCTGTTTGACGGTTTGCTTGGCTTTTACCGTGTTCAAGTAAAGCGTGAGCCATTTCGTGCCCCATGACTACGGCAATTTCATCATCAGTTAGATTCAATTTATTGACTAAACCGGTATAAAACACCATTTTTCCGCCCGGCATTGCCCAAGCATTAAGTTCGTTAGACTTAATTACAGTAATTTCCCAATCAAATGGTACGCCGGTTTTATTGTATTGGCGAGCATAAGGTACCATTTTGCTAAAAATACGGTGGACACGTTTTGCGGTTGTTGAGGTTGTATCAACTGTTCCTTTACCTCTTTCCGCAGTAATGGCTTGATGATATTGGTTAGCAGAAGATTGATTAATTGAACGGGTATCTGCACAGCTGGCTAATAAAATCGTCATACATAACGCAGTTAAAGTACGTTTTAATGTTGGCGAAAGAGTGAGCATAGTAGATTCTCCTATTTTGTGATGAATAAGAAATAGTTGCCATAGTGGCTATCATTTCGTTTTTTATTACAAAGATCAATAGCAAAGATTTAACAATTTAAGCATTTATTTGTAACCTTTTGCGGTAACGGGCTGGTGTGATACCAAATTGTGCCTTGAAAGCATCATGAAAAGCAGTTTCGGATTGGTAACCAACTTTTTCCATAATTTGTGTAATGCTTAAATGAGATTGTATTAATAATTTTGCGGCAAGGGACATCCGTAAAATCCGAATTAATGTTTGGATACCCATACCGGTTGCCTGATGAAATTTCCGTGCAAACGTGGCTCGGGAAAGATAAGCGATATTAGCAAGCTCTTCCGTAGTATAAGAAATCGAGAGATCTTCTAGAATGGTTGTCATCACTTTACTTAATGCGGGATCAGAAAATAGCCCGATCAGATTTTGTTGTTGCGGCAATTCAGTTAAATGACGTAAGGCAAACAACAATAATAACTCACACATCGCTTTAATTGCAGTTGCACTTCCTAAATGACGAGCTAAAGCCTCTTGATGAATCAAACTCGATAACGCTTGTAATTGAGGAATATCCTTTAATGAAACGATTAACGGTTCTGGTAATAGCTTCAGTAAGCCAGCGGCTGCGTGGTTGGTCGCTCGATAATGTCCGCATAACATTTGCAGCGTAGGATCGGTTGTACAGTTGTGTCGATATAAAATGCCGTTTTGCTGTTCTAACTGTAAAGGTTCTTGAGAAGCTTGATGACCAATATGATGCTTTCCACCTTGTGTCCATAGACAAAAATCACCTGCTTGCAGATGATAGGTCTGTTGTGCGGAATGCATATCGCAACTTCCCTCCAACAATAAATGAAAATAAGCAGTGCCTTTTTCAGCTTGCTGATGTTCAATTAAATAAGGTGCTTTGAAACTGCAAAACACATCAATAGACGTTTTGATATCTAATAATTCTAGGAAACGATCAATACTATCCATAACTTTAAATGAGATGATAACGTAGTTTTTTGCGATTCTAACATCTTTATAGTCTTATAGGAAAGGTGCAAAATAGCCTGCGTCAAATCGAGATAACAATGAATTTATGAGGAGAAAATTATGTTAGATTGGAAAAAATATCGTACTCAATTAATGAGCCGTTTAGGTATCTTCAGCAAACTTTCACCAGATACAATGAAAGGTTATCAAACCTTAAGTAAAGCAGGTGAAGCAAGTGCATTAGATGCAAAAACCAGAGAATTAATTTCTTTAGCGTGCGCAGTAACAACTCGTTGTGATGGTTGTATTAATGTACATACTGACGCAGCGATTAAAGCAGGTTGTACTCAAGAAGAGATTGCAGCTGCTTTAGGTGTTGCTGTGGCGATGAATGCAGGTGCAGCAATGGTTTATTCTGCACGTGTATTAGATGCCTATGAAACATTAAAAACAGAATAATGATTTTTTAGTGAGTGTCAGAGAACAAAAACCGTTATATCCGTGAGGTATAACGGTTTTTTATAAGCTAAAAATTAATTATTTTTTCGCACGTTCAAATGAAGCTAGGATTTCTTCACGTGCAGCAGCAACGTCTTCCCATCCATCAACTTTCACCCATTTACCTGCTTCTAATGCTTTGTAGCTTTCGAAGAAGTGTTGGATTTGTGCTTTTAATAATGCAGGAATATCATTCACATCTTTGATGTGGTCATATTCTTTAGTTAATTTGCTATGTGGTACAGCAATTACTTTGGCATCTTGACCAGATTCATCAGTCATTTTTAATACGCCTACTGGGCGGCAACGAATAACTGAACCTGGTTGAAGTGGATATGGTGTTGGGACTAATACATCCACAGGGTCGCCATCTAAAGAAAGTGTGTTATTGATGTAACCATAGTTTGCTGGATAGAACATTGCAGTTGCCATAAAACGGTCAACAAATAATGCTCCAGACTCTTTATCTACTTCATATTTAATCGGATCTGAATTTGCTGGAATTTCGATTACAACATAAATATCATCTGGTAACTCTTTACCAGCAGGTACATTTTTTAAACCCATTGTATATTCCTTCTAATGAAAAAAGTTAAGTAAAAAACTTTGCGATTATAGCCCTATTTGTTACAAAAAGTCGAGAATTAGCTTGGTAACAGCGTCATTCCATATTGAAATAATCCCCAAGCAATAACCAACATAATTATACCGATTATACAATCAAGAATTCGCCATGTTATTGGTTTTTTGAATAGTGGTGTTAGTAGTGAAGAACCATAAGCTAAGCCAAAAAACCAGATACCTGAAGCAAGGATTGCACCAAGCAAAAACCAAATTTTCTCACTTAACATTAAAGTCCCAGCGACTCCGCCGATGATTACAACCGTATCTAAATAAACATGCGGGTTCAATAGTGTAATACTTAAAGTGATTAAGATCGTTTTAAGTAAGGTATTTTGGTTCTGCTCCTCAGTAGAAACTTGTAAGCCACTGTTTCCTCGATAAGCACTCCGCCATGCGCGTAATGCATAAATAAAAAGGAAACCTGCTCCAATAAAGGCTAATGTGATAGAGGCAATCTGATGTTCGCTAATAAATGATCCTAGCCCCAAAACACCTAAGCTAACTAAAATTGCATCACATAAGAAGCAAACTAAAGCGACTGCAAAAATATGTTGCTTTAATAGCCCTTGTTTAAGAACAAAGGCATTTTGTGCTCCAATAGCTACAATTAAGCCACCAGAAACGAAAAAACCGTGAATTAGTGATTGCATTATTTCTCCTATGGATAAAGATTAATGGCACCTTGATAACCAAGCTGTCGCCAAGCTTCATAAACGGTTACCGCTACTGAATTGGATAAATTCATACTGCGACTATTCGCACACATGGGAATTCTAATTTTCTGTTCAATCGGCATCGCGTTCAAGATATCCATTGGTATGCCTCTGGTTTCTGGGCCAAACATTAAGTAATCACCTAGTTGGAATTGAACTTGGCTGTGAGCTGGACCGCCTTTGGTAGTCAACGCAAATAGACGATTTGGTTTTTCGGTAGCAAGAAACTCCGCATAGTTTTGGTGATGTTGAATGGTTGTAAATTCGTGATAATCCAAGCCTGAACGGCGTAATTTTTTATCATCCCATTGGAAGCCGAGAGGATGAATTAAATGTAAACGGAAGCCACAGTTGGCACAAAGACGAATTATATTCCCTGTATTTTGTGGGATTTCAGGTTCATAAAGGACAATGTCTAACATAATTTTTAACTTGAGAGATAAATAAAAACCTAATATTTTTCTACTTCTTTACTTTGTTGGCAACTAGTTAGGCGGTAATTTTATATTTACCGCCTTAGTTAAGAGTTTAAGCACAAAAATGTTGCACTAATTTTTTTAATAAATCTCTAGTTGGTTGAATAAATTCAGCAGCTAAAAACTCATCTGGTTGGTGAGCTTGTTCAATAGAACCTGGACCTAAAACTAATGTTGGGCAAAGCTGTTGAATAAACGGGGCCTCAGTACAATAATTGGCAGAAACACAAGGCTTACCTAATAATTTTTCTACCACCGCGACAATTTCTGCTTTATGTGAACATTCATAACCTGGGATACCATCATGCAGATGTTTTATTTGTAGTAAATCTCCGTATTGTTCAAATAGCGGTTGTAGCTTCTCCTGAATCATTTCATCTAATGACTCTAATCCCATATTAGGTAATGGACGAATATCAAACTGTAATTCACAACAGCCACAGATTCGATTCACTGCATCCCCACCGTGAATAGAACCAAAGTTTAAGGTTGGATAAGGCACGGCAAAAAAGTCATTATGGAATTTCTCTTTTAATTCATTACGTAGCTGCATTAGATGTCCTGTTGCATGATGCATAATTTCGATTGCGTTAATTCCTTTATCAGGATCACTAGAGTGGCCAGAGCGACCAATTACCGTTACTGAATCGCCAAAATGCCCTTTGTGAGCACGGACAGGTTGTAATGAAGTTGGCTCGCCAATAATCGCACAATCTGGGCGAATTTCAGCGTGTTTAGCGAAAGTTCTTGCCCCTAACATCGTAGTTTCTTCATCCGCAGTGGCGAGAATACGTAAAGGTTTTTGTAGCTTGCTTAAATCCATATCACGTAATGTATCCACGATAAAGGCGAAGAATCCTTTCATATCAGCAGAACCTAAACCATAAAAACGTCCATTTTGTTCGGTTAATTTGAAAGGATCAAATTGCCAGCGTCCAGCATCAAATGGCACAGTATCTGTATGACCTGCTAATAGCAAACCACCCTCGCCACTGCCATAAGTTGCCAACAAATTGTATTTATTGTTAGAACCTTCAATTGGCAAAATATCAACTTTAAAACCAAGATCTGTTAGCCAGTTAGCTAATTTTTCGATTAGTGGTTTATTACTATGATCTAATTGAGGATTATCTGTACTACTAATGGTCGGAATTTCGATAAGTTGTGAATATAAAGAAAGAAAATCTGGAAGATTTGCCATGGTTACCTCAAATAAACATTGATTCAAATAAAATAATTATGCAAAATATTAGCATAATTAATCACTATTTTATGAAATTATGCTAAAAACACTCATCATTGGTGCGAGCGGCTACACAGGGGCTGAACTCGCAAACATTCTTGTCAAACACCCTAATTTTGAACTTTGTGGGCTATATGTTTCGGCAAATAGTCTGGATAAAGATAAACCTATTTCAGAGATTTATCCACAACTAAAACGTGTGGTTGATTTGGTATTGCAGCCTTTACCAGAAGATTTAACCATGCTTGCTCAGATGGCGGATTGTGTCTTTTTAGCAACGGCACATGAAGTAAGTCATCAACTTGCCCCAGTATTCCTTGCACATAATTGTAAAGTGTTTGATTTATCTGGAGCATATCGTGTCAATCAAGCGGAGTTTTATACTAAATTTTATGGCTTTGAACATCAATATCCTGACTTGTTGGAGAAAGCGGTTTATGGTTTGGCAGAATGGAATGAAGCGCTGATCCAACAGTCAGACCTGATTGCGGTTGCTGGTTGTTATCCAACAGTATCTCAACTTTGTTTAAAACCATTAATTGTGAATGATTTATTAGACGAAGTCCAAGTTCCTGTTATTAATGCGGTGAGTGGTGTGAGTGGTGCTGGACGTAAAGCGAGTTTAACCTCCAGTTTTTGTGAAGTGAGTTTAAATCCGTATGGTGTATTTACTCATCGCCATCAACCAGAAATTGCCACTCATTTAGGACGAGAAGTAATTTTTACCCCGCATTTGGGCAATTTTAAACGTGGGATTTTGGCAACCATTACTGCAAAATTAAAAGCAGGCGTTACCGCAGAACAGGTAAAACAAGCTTTTGCTCAAGCTTATACCGATAAACCGTTAGTACGGGTTTATGATAAAGGCTTCCCAAGTATCAAAGCAGTAGAATTTACCCCTTATTGTGATATTGCGTTTGCGGTACAAGATCAACACATTATTGTGGTGGGGGCAGAAGATAACTTATTAAAAGGTGCGGCAGCACAAGCAGTGCAATGTGCGAATATTCGTTATGGCTTTAATCCAACCTTAGGCTTGATTTAACAATGAAACCATTAATTATTAAAGTTGGCGGTGCGTTATTAGATACACCGCAAGCGATGGAAAACTTACTTACGACCTTAGCTAAATTTAAACAAACACAACAACGTGAAATTGTTATTGTGCATGGTGGCGGCTGTATTGTTGATGAATTAATGCAACGTTTGCAGTTACCTGTCCGCAAAAAGCAGGGATTACGTGTTACTCCGCCTGATCAAGTGGAAATTATTGCTGGTGCATTAGCAGGTATAGCGAATAAAAAATTAGTAGCAACGGCAAAAGTGGCTGGATTAAATGCAGTTGGTATTAGTTTAGGTGACGGCGATTTAACCATAGCGACACAGCTTGATCCTGAGTTAGGTCATGTTGCAAAAGTTTCACCAGCACAACAAACATTATTAACCAGCTTATTAGAAAGTGGTTTTTTACCGATCATCAGTTCTATTGCGATTGATCCAGCAGGGCGTCTAATGAATGTTAATGCAGATCAGGCTGCAACAGCGATTGCAACATTATTGCAAGGTGATTTAGTGATGCTTTCTGATGTTGATGGTGTCTTAGATAAACAAAAAAATCTGATCCCAGCGTTAAATTCATCACAAATTCAGCAATTAATAGATGATCAAGTTATTACAGATGGTATGATTGTCAAAGTTGAAGCAGCACTGATCGCTGCACAAGCATTAAATCAACCAGTAGAGATTGCAAATTGGAAGAAACCAGAAAAGCTGGCTGATTTATTTGCAGGTCAATGTATTGGTACAAGAATTCAGCCTTAATTAACAAGGCTTTGGTTTAAATTAACTTCCGCCATTTAGTGGCGGTTTCATTTTTTATTGAGGTAATTATGGCACTTTGGGGCGGTCGTTTTACACAAGCGGCAGATCAACGTTTTAAAACCTTTAATGACTCATTGCGTTTTGACTATCGTTTGGCACAGCAGGATATTGATGGTTCGATTGGCTGGTCAAAGGCATTAGTTAGCGTCAATGTATTTACGGCAGCAGAACAAAAACAAGTTGAAGCCGCATTGCTTGAATTGAAAGAAAGCGTAGCAAATAACCCTGAAATGATTTTGCAAGATGATGCAGAAGATATCCACAGTTGGGTTGAAAGTAAACTAATTGAGAAAGTCGGTGATCTTGGTAAAAAACTCCATACAGGACGTAGCCGTAACGATCAGGTCGCTTTAGATATTAAATTATGGTGTAAACAAGAAATTACTTCACTGCAACAAGCAATCCGCCATTTACAAAGCCAACTGATTTTTACCGCAGAAAATCATCAAAATACTGTGATGCCTGGTTATACCCATTTACAACGGGCACAACCTGTTTCGTTTGCACATTGGTGTATGGCTTATTTTGAGATGTTAGAACGTGATTATTCACGTTTAGCAGATGCTTATCGCCGTTTGGATACCTGTCCTTTAGGTTCTGGGGCGTTGGCTGGTACTGCATATGCAGTAGATCGTGAACAATTAGCGAAAGATTTAGGCTTTACCCGTGCAACACGTAATAGTTTGGATAGTGTGTCTGATCGTGACCATATTATTGAACTGTTAGCTACTGCATCATTAAGTATGGTACATCTTTCTCGTTATGCTGAAGATTTAATTATCTTTAATAGCGGCGAAGCAAACTTCCTTGAACTTTCGGATCGAGTAACATCTGGTTCATCGTTAATGCCACAAAAGAAAAACCCTGATGCGTGCGAATTAATTCGTGGTAAAGCAGGGCGAGTTATTGGCGCATTGAATGGAATGTTAGTAACGGTCAAAGGCTTACCACTTGCTTATAACAAAGATATGCAAGAGGACAAAGAGGGTATCTTTGATGCTTTAGATACTTGGCACGCTTGCTTGGATATGGCGGCATTAGTGTTAGAAGATATTAAAGTCCACCACGAAAAAACACGTAATGCAGCGTTAAAAGGCTACTCTAATGCGACAGAATTAGCAGATTATCTCGTAGCAAAAGGTGTTCCATTCCGTGATTCTCACCATATTGTTGGTGAAGCAGTGGTTTATGCAATTAGTAAATCAAAAGCACTAGAAGAGTTACGTGTTGATGAATTTAAACGCTTTAGTGATGTTATCAGCGAAGATGTTTACGCGATTCTTTCATTAGAATCTTGTTTGAATAAACGTTGTGCAAAAGGTGGCGTATCACCACAACGCGTTGCAGAAGCGATTGCAGAAGCGAAGCAGTTGATTAAGTAACGTTTTTTATAGAAAAGAAAAAAAGAAAGTGTAGTGTGGATGTCCACACTACACTTTTTTGTCCTCTAAAATACATCATTATTTTTTAGTTATATGTGTTTTAGAAGCGTCTTGACATAATTCACTCATTGTTTCGAGGTTTTGTTTAAATTGGCGACAACGAGAACAAAGTGTTAAATGTAGTTTAAGTTGAATCGTTTCATTCAACGCTAATTTTCTTTCTTTCGCTTGTGATAATAAAAAACTGGCTTGTTTACAACTATACATTAGTGTTTCTCCACCCCTTTTTTAATTAAGCAATCTTGCAATTTTAGTCTGGCACGATAGAGCAACACATTTAAATTTGATGTGCTAATTTCTTCATGCACACAGATTTCATCAGAACTAAATTCCATAAATTCACGCATCATAAATACCCGAGATTGCTGTTGTGGTAATCGATCTAAACAACATTGGAGAATTGTCCAAAATTCCTGATGATTAATCAGTAAGTTTGCTTTATTAATCGGTTTTGGCGTAAAGCGAACATCCCAGTGATCTGTTTGATCAAAAAAGTGGTCTTCGGTGGCTTCTTCGTTTGCTTGTTGATCACTGTGTAATAGGTAACGTTGTTGTTCCCGTAATAGATCAATAATTTTATTTTTTAAAATAGTGAAAAACCACGTTTTAAAACTAGCTCGCTGCTCAAATTGTTCTAGCTTATTTAAGGCAATATAAAAGGTTTCTTGTACGGCATCTTCTGCGAGGTGTTCATCTTTTAATTGTATGGTAGCAAATTTTAGCATTTTACTATGGAGCTCATTAAGCTCTTGAGTAGAGAATAATGCCTTCCTATTATATTCCATGATATCCCTCATCAACGTAATTACAACTTCATTTTTGCTAATTAAAAATTTTTTAAAAAAAGTTGTAAGAAAAAACTGCTAACTCCGTCTAATTATAAGATTAGGAAAAACTAATCTTGTGTGGTGATAAAAATCGCTGTGTATTTAATCATTTTTTATTTTTTATTAAAAGGAAATCTTATGTCAATTTCAAAAAAAGTAGCCGTTTCATTAGCATTAACTTCAGCATTAGTTACAGCAACTAGCCTTAGCGTACAAGCTGAACCAAAAGAAAAATGTTTTGGGGTAGCGCTTAAAGGACAAAATGACTGTGCTGCAGGCCCTGGAACAAGCTGTGCAGGAAGCTCAACTCGTGATTATCAAGGTAATGCATGGAAATTAGTGCCAGCAGGAACTTGCTTAAAAACTGAATCAAAAACCTCTGATACTGGATTTGGTAAGTTAGAAGCATTTGAAGAAAAAGCTTAATTAATAAAATAATCAAAAAATAAGCCTGCAATTTTGCAGGCTTTGGAGAATTTTATGGGGTGTCAAAAGGTAATTTCTGGTGCGGGTATAGGGCTGAAAATAGAACATTTTGAGTTAATCTTACAGCAACCAGATTATGTGGATTTTGTAGAAATCCATGCAGAAAACTATATGGTTCCTGGTGGTGCAATGCATCACTATTTACAACGTATTTGTGATATTTATCCATTATCTTTACATGGTGTGGGATTATCAATTGGAAGTGATGCTGCGTTAGATGAAGAACATATTGACCGCTTGAAAGTATTGATTGATCGCTATCAACCGCAGCTTTTTTCTGAACATCTTGCTTGGTCAAGTCATGGGGTGAATTTTTATAATGATTTATTGCCGTTAGCTTATACCAATAAAAAACTGAATCAGGTATGTGAGCATATTGATCATTTACAACATCGCTTACAACGCCAAATGTTATTGGAGAACCCTTCAACATATGTAGAGTTTTCTGCAAATGAAATGGAAGAAACAGAATTTATTAGTGAAGTGGTGAAAAGAACGGGATGTGGCTTATTACTAGATGTGAATAACGTGTATGTTTCTGCTGTTAATCATCAGCGTGATCCTTATGCTTACTTACAACAGTTACCATTATCAGCGGTTCAGCAAATGCATATTGCTGGGTATAGCGAAGATCAAGATGCCAATGGCGAACGTTTACTGATTGATAGCCATTCAGAGCAAGTTTCTAGTGAAGTATGGCAATTATATTTATTTACTTTGGGATTAATTGGTACAAAACCAACTTTATTAGAACGTGATAACAATATTCCTGCTTTTAGTGAATTACAAAAAGACTTGTATCAAATTCAACAAGCGCAACAACGTTATAGTCAGGGAGCAAAATAATGAAACAAACCGCTTTTATAGAAGCAATTTTTCACGATGATCTTGCTTTCCTGCCACAAATTAAAAGTAGAACAGGAATAGATATAAAAAGCCGTTTTAGCGTTTACCGTAATAATATTTTTTCTTCTTTAATTAATGCGTTAGGAATGACATTTAATGTCACTCATCAGTTAGTTGGTGATGAATTTTTTCAAGCTATGGCACGCTGTTATTTACAAGAATCGCCGCCTACATCACGGATTCTTGCCTATTATGGTGAAACTTTTCCACAATTTATTGCAAATTTTCCACCAGCCCAATCAGTCCCTTATTTAGCGGATGTTGCAAGATTGGAATATTTAAGAGTGCAATCTTTCCATGCTGAAGATAGCGAAGCAATTGCTAGTGAACAACTAATAGCATTATTACAAGATAATGATGTTGCCGAATATCAATTACAGCTAGCGCCGAGTTTATTATTATTTTCTTCTCGCTATGCAGCGGTAAGTTTATGGGAAGCACATCAAATTGAACGAGATTTACAGCAAATTAACTTAGAACAGAGCGAATATGCAGCGATCTTACGTGAAAACTATGAAGTTGGTGTATTACAGATCCCGCAGTGGTTATATTGTTTTTTAACAGTGTTAAAGCAAGGAAAAACGTTATATCAAGCGATAATGGAGATTAACTCTTTTGCTGAGGCAGATCTCACACAAGCTTGGCAATTTCTGATTGAAAATAAGTTAATTGTTGGAGTGAAACGATGAATAATCATTATTTACAATGGTTTGAAAAAGTCCCTTATAGTGTGATTGCCCTGCTAGCGAGGATTGCATTAGCGAGTATATTTTGGTTATCAGCACAAACTAAAACAGAAACGTTTGTGTTTAATTTGCTTACGATGTCATTTCAGTTTGGATTACCTGTACCGAGTGATACTGCTGTTTTCTTATTTCAAAATGAATATAGCTTACCATTGATTAATCCTAATATTGCAGCGTGGATAACCCTTTATGCGGAACATCTTTTTGCAGCGTTATTACTATTAGGGCTTGCAACACGTTTTGCGGCGTTAGGGCTGTTCGTTATGACATTAGTGATTCAATTCTTTGTGTATCCTGATGCCTATGCATTACATTTCAGTTGGATGGTGATGCAACTACTACTAATAAAATATGGTAGTGGCGTTGTGGCATTAGATTATTACCTATTTAAACGAAGATACGATTTACCATAAAGATATAAATTCTGTCGGGAGTAGAGCGGGTATTCAAAATAGGGTTATTGGTAAATTTTTATTTGATTATTGATAATCTTAATTAAACAGTAATGATTACATTGGGCTATTTGATTATGGATAGCTCAAAGTTTATTGATAGGGATTATGATTGATGAATTAATATATCCGCACTAATTCCCATTTTTTGGTTAATATTCCTAATCATATTTTAGCGTTAAAGGACGGGTTTTATTAAAAACTTCATATACTCTGTTAGGTTTACCGATAATATTTTCTAAATCTTTAATCTCTAGCCCTTGTTGTTCCATTCTAAACTTAATCGCCTCTATAGGATCAGGTGGATCTATTTGATAATGCTTATCTTCGTAAGTTTCGATTAAAGTAAGCAGGACATCAAAATAATCCCGTTGTTTTTCTGTCATTTGCTCTAAATCAAAGTAAGGTTCAATATTAAGTAATGCCTCTTGGTAATCCGCTTCGGTTTTAATTGGTTTAATATTCATATATTCCCCCTACAATTCCACATTATTAGCGTTGATATTGTCATATTCTTTATGTGTCCCTATGAACTTGATATAAATTGCTCCCATTTGAAAAGCAATCGCAACAATTAAGCGGTATTCATTAAATACTACACGGCGATTTTTTAATATACTTGCATTGCGATACTGGGCTTTTATATCGTGAACACTTTGTCAGTTTGCTTTTTTAGCTTCCGAAAACCAGGCTTTTAAAGGTTGTTCTGTTACTGGGTGCTTATGATAGTAAGTAATTAATTTAGCTGTTGAGATAATTCTTATCCTTCCTTATCCTTAGGTTTTTTGCTTTATTGTGTCCCATCTTTGGACTAAATCAATTATTATCTATCAACTAAAACCATCAAAGCATATCTATAATTAATAGACATAAACTCAATCTTTACCATTTTCATAGGACAAAATGATCTTAAAATAGAATAATTTTTGTTTGTTTATTAATCTGATTTATTATTATGTTATTGATATTGTTATAAACATATTTTTTATTGTCCTAATTGTCCTATAAAAAATACTCTCCTAATAGGAAACCTTTTAAATTAAAAATGAATGAAAAAGTCAATAAAATAACTGGCTTTGGAAGTGGTTTACACAAACGGTTTAGGCGCAATGCCCTCTATTAAAAAAGGGAAACAATCAGAAACGTGGAATTACAACGATTGGCGGAGGTCATGGGAGTTGAATTTAACAATTAACATATTGATTTATAAAGATATTAATTTTTAACACCTCATTTTCTAGTACATTTTCTAGTACAATTATTCAAAGTGACCTCTATTTATGTTTATTTTTTAATCCATTTATACCTACATTCAATAGATATGCAATTTTGCACATCAATAAAAGCCAGTAGAAACTGTAATAGCGATAATCTGGAGTTCCAGGGGCGGTTGCTTGAGGTTTTTCACTGAACTTTTTACCCGCCCTATACATTAAAAGGTACTCCTGAGGGGATAGCCTTTCCACGGGGTTACGGACTCGCGGTTTTTGGCAATTTTTTGCATTTCTAGGCATCATCATCTTTCTATTAAAAGCTATTTATCTGGGTGATCGTATTTAGTGTTTTTATAGCTGTTTTACTTGCCCGGTAAGAGTTTATAGGGTGATCAATTAAAGGTTAATTATACAAATTTGATACCGCTCAAACTGCGAAATGAAAATGTTAATTTGCATGGGGTTTTATTGGTGGATCTGATACTTCTTTCTTGCTTCTGTTAAAGATGCACCCTAGCCGATAATTTTCCTAGATACCATTTTAAACTGTCAATTTGTAGCTGGCTTGTTTTTAGAGTTTCACTGGTCGCATTATCTGCGATTTCTAAAACTTTGTCTACGTAGTACTCCTCCCTGCATTTTATTGCTTGCTTGTAACGTTGGCTAAACTCGGGGTATTTATTCAGCCAGCGGAACACAGTAGATTTATTCGGCATATCTGAATTTTTGCAAATACTTCTTAAGCTCAAGCCGCTTTCTATTTTCTCGCAAATGTAACGAGCAGTCTTTAGGTTATAAATTGTTGGTCTTGTCATAAGTTATCTATTACGGTGCTTTATTCGCTGTTTTTTTATGAATTAATGTCAAGTTTTTATAGTGGATCTGATTGCTGTCATTCAACAAATACGCCGTTATAATTAGATTAACCTTGCTTGCTTTGCTATAACAAGCTGTAAAGCCCTTGATAGCGTTTTACCGCCTTTAATGTCTGCAAGGGTTATTCTTGGTGTTGGTGTTGATTTTGGTTCTGTTTCTGGCTTATCTTTGCAATATAAATCACTTCGCCATGTTCTGCCCTGATAGCGTGGCAAGACTTCGCCTCGTTTTTGTATTTCTGCCTTCTCTCGCTCAATTAATTCCACCACCTCATAATGATTTAATAAATCACTTGCTCTTGCTCTTAGTGTGTGGGGCTTCATTCGCTCGGCTCGTTCTTTGCCTAATACGTGTATTAATGCTTTATTTGCCTTGCCTGTGCGGGCGTAAGTAATGGCAAACTGCGCTCTAATTGCTCTACCGTACATATTGCGTTACTCCCTGCGTGGTTGGTTTAAAAACTACTCTTTTTATAGAGTCCGTAATTTCTGCATTTTCTTTTTCTATCCACAATGCTTTTTTACATTCTGCTTTATTTGGTCTTTTTGTAAGATTTTACCTATCAAAAATCCACCATCAAAAAACAGCAAAAAAATTTTTTTATATATATTAGCAAAAAACTGTAGTCCAATTAGTCCAATAGTCCAATTTCTTATTTTTCAATAGCTTAAGTTCGATTTTTTGGACTAATTTGCTTTTTTAAATTAGTCCAATTAGTCCAAAAATAGTCCAAAACAAAAAATAAATAGAAAAAATTTTAGTCCAAAACACCCTTATTTTAGTCCAAAACACCCTTATTTTAGTCCAAAATGCCCTTATTTTAGTCCAATTTTTGTTTATTTATTAATCTATTTTTATCTTATGTTATTGATATTATTATAAACGTATTTTTTATTGGACTAATTGGACTATAAAAAAACACTCTCCTAATATGTAAGATTTTAGTTAGTTAATACCAACAAAAAAAGCCAACCTAGTTAAGTAGATTGGCTTGATTTACTGATTGGCAAAAACTATCAAAATAAGGCTGTTTTTACTCTCCTATTTCTTCGCTATCTGGTTCTATAAGTGGAAACAACATATAGCACCTGGTCCGCTTAGTGTCGATTTTATGCGGTAATCTTACTAACCACTTGTAAGCACCCTCTCCTCTTTTTAACATTCCCTTGTCTGCTAATATCTGGCAAGCCTGTTCTTTTGAATTGCCGTTAATCGCTTCATTAAAGGCTAATGGGTACAGATAAAAGAACTCTTCCTTGTTGTTATCTGTGATCAACATTCGATAGCCTGCGATATTATTAATCGGGGCTTGATTGGTTGGTGGATAAGTAATAAATCGGCTTTCTGCATTAGCTAATAACCACCCATTCACCTGCTCAATAACTTGTTTTTCTTCTCGGCTATGTAACCCAAAGATGTTTACCCATTCATTAAAACAGTGTAGTAAGGCTTCCGCATTTTCTGCTTCACTCCATTGTGTGAGGTGGTGGGCTAGCTGTAAAGCCGTTTCTAATACCGCAAATCGGTTCGCTACTCGTTGCACCTGTGAGCTAACATCTTTAGGTAAACGTTGTAACCATTTCGCTTTGATGGCTTGATAGGTGCTATCTAGTTCATTTTGATGGTCGGTTATCCATTCCACCCATTCCCGACCGATAACACCATAATTGAGCTTACTTGCGTGGTTTAAGTGGTCAGCGTGAGCTTTGCCATTGCCAAACTGATAAAATTGCTTAGCGGGCGAAATAGGGACATTCAGCAAGCGGACTAATTGCCCTGCATTGGTTTTAATGCCTGCTTGCGATAAATAGCCCTCTAAGTCTATTTCCCCTGTCGAGAACGCCATAATCCGCCAGCGTGAAAGTTCTCGATTTCCGCCCTCCTTTGCACCTTGAATCTTACCTACTCCATTAAATAAAGCGTAGGCGGTTTGTTCGATATGCTTTTTATTTGCACCTTGACCGATTTCGTCCATCACTAAAAAACCATCATTACGTGCGGCGGCTTCATTTGTCAAACCTAAGGACGTGGCGCTCCAGCTTACCCTTGTGATTTCGGGGTGTCCATAAATGCTATTGGCGATATTAGCGGTTGTGGTTTTCCCTGATGTTGATCCACCGAATAAATGTACCCCAAAACTATCGGCGTTTAGGTGGTGGATTAATGGTGCTGATAAAGCAACTGCAACCCCTAACATCATTGACGGATTACCCCTTACATATTGGGCAATTTCTTTCTGCCAACTGGCTAATGTACCTTTAGTATCATATCCACTAAAACTAGAGGATTGACTACGGAATAAAACTGGCGTTTCAGGGTGTCCTATCACTTCACCATTAGGCAAGATATACGCCCCATTTTGCCATCCTGTGGCGTGAGTAATCGTCCATAAGGTACGATTTCCCGCATTTTGCAAATAATCGGCGAGTTCGTTCTTTAGTGCGGTATTTGTTGTTACTTTTAAGCCTCGATTTTTTAATGTTCGCCAGCCTTCACGCTCTCCTACATCACCCAATGGCAAGGCTTCCACCACCTTTTGATGACTTCCCTCAAGTTGCCACTGTAACACTAAATAGCTTTCGTTTTCACTGCGTCCGATACCTATCACGTCCACCACATCAGAAAGCCATTGTACTCGCTCGTTTATTTCGCCAGTATCTTTATCTAGCTTCGGAATAATGCGATATAAGCCCCTTTTCCCGCTTTCTGTGCGTTCTTCGATATAAGGTAATAAATTATCTTTATCAGACTTAACTGTCGTTGCTATGGCTTCTTGTGTGATGATTTCGGCTACAGTATCGCCTTTCCTGGTGCGTTCAATATAGTCGCTTAAATCTTTCACCAGTTCACCAATATTATTTTTAATGGCGACAACTTCGGCTTTGGTATGTTTAGCGAGATTTAACGCTACTGCGGTTATCTGGTCATCTGTGAGATTACCACATTTAAAAATATCAATATATTTCTTCTCTTTCGGTGCAATTCGCAGAATATTAATGTCATTTATCTGCTTTTCACCTAAGATAACTGGTTTTTCCGTGTAGTCTGTACCGATAGCCTCGGCAAGGAGCTTCCACCCCTCGCCATTACCATTATTCCACATCTGCCACGCTTCCGATCCAGCCAATACCGTTAAAGCGTCGTATGGCTCGCTATTTTGCTCTTTTAAGAAAGGGGCGTTAGTAAGTTTCATCATTGCCTCCTAAAAAGTAATGACTAAGGCTAATATCATTTAATGGCTTTGTGATTGGTTGTAAGAAAGGAAACACAATAGAATAGCTTTTTAAGACGCTTTTCGCTTCTTTCTCACTTTCCACCACCGCAAGCAAAAATTCCTTATTCAATCCCCCAATTTCAATCGTTGAAATTATTGCAATACCTTTATTTGGCATTGTCTTAATCTCTAATATTTCTCCTGTTTTGCGGTAGTGTTCCGCTTGGTAGGCTTTTGCTTGTAATTCACTGGTTGCAATTTTTTCAATGATATTAAGGCTTAATTCTGCTGTGATTGGTAATTCACAAACTAGCTTGTAATAATTCATTGTTGCCCCCTTATCGCTTGGCTTTCCATTCGCTCATTTTCTAGCGTTTCAATGTCTTTAATTACATCGTTAAAGTAATGAATTAAATATTTGCTACTGTGTTTAAACGCCTTGATTTTTGCTTTCTGTGCGTGAGTTAGTGTTATTGGGAGTAAATCCGCCATCACTTCAAGCCCTTGAATAAGCCCATCTCGTAATTGCTGGCTTTCTTTTTTCATCTGAACTTTGTGATGAAAGTCATTAGGATAATTATCAAAACAACGGCGGTTAGCTTGTTTGATAAGTTCTCTTTGGCGTTTCCATTGTGGATAAAGGGGGAGTTTATTCATCATTACCCCCTTGATGTGATTGATCGGTATTAAGTGTGATAGCTTGATATAAATCCATTAATGCGCCATCACTAAGCAATCTAAAGCCATGAATCAGCGTTAAATCACTATCATTATATTGGCTTTCTATGTGGGTTCTTAGGAGATAAATTAATGCTTCTACTTCATAAAAGCGGGCTAGCATTTGATTTTGCTTGAAATTTTGTGATGCAGTGAAACTAGACATTGTTATACCTCCCCTAAATGCTCGAAACCTTGATCCATTAATACCAACGCACCACGTAAGGCGGTCTGTATATCAATAACGTTAATTTCTTTCTCATTGGCATTACTCACCATCAAAATGATGGCATAGGCTTCCCATAAGCGAGATTGTGCTTGTAAGTAATGCTGATTTTGAGTAAGTGCTGGTTTAGCCATTGATCACCCCCTTAAGTAAAATCGTATTAAGATTTAAAGCACTATCAGGAAGTTGCCCTAGTTTCACTAAAACATAATTAGGCGCGAGATACGCTCTAGCTTGGGCTTCATTGTCGGCTAATATGCGTAATTGTTCTGCTTTGGATTGGTCGTAATGTTGGCGTGATATGCCTAGAAATTGATAGATCATAGCTAATAGTCCTTTGGATAATTTTTCAAAGGCTATCGCTAATCTTTCCACGGATTGGCGATAGCGTGTAGCAGGGTGGAAAACTAGTACCAAAGGAAACCTAGCCAATCTCAAGGATTGCCCACTACACGCCATCATAGATTGATTAAATAGACGGATTTCCGTCTTTCTTTTGGGTGTGTGAAATCTACGAACAAAAAAAGCACGGTTTAACGGCGTGCTACTGTTCGCCTCTGGTATGTTCAGCTTTCCACGGCTGGCTTTAGATTTTGCTAAAGCGTGGATAGCATAAGGCGAACGGCTGGAAGTTGTCAAGCAAGAATTACGCATGATTCACCCCAAAAACCACAAAGAAAGGGGCTACTTTCGCTTTAGCTTGTTTGATAGTGTCGGCATTTATGCGAACGGTATAACGTGGAAATGATGAAATAGGTTTGTTAGTTTGGCGTAAGTCTAAACGGCTTACGGCTTTGAAACGATATAGCATATCTGTAACTCCGTACGTAATATTTTTAGAAGTTACCGCTAAAAGTTTCCAGGCTTTTGGGCGGTAACGTGTAACGGGCTGGAAAACTGCGACGCACGGAACACAGCAAAGGGCAAAACCTTTCCCGCTACACGTCACCATAGATTGATTAAATAGACAGATTTCCGTCTTTCTTTTAGGTGTGCGTGTGCTACGCATAAAAAAACACGCATTTAAAGGCGTGTTATGCGCCGTACGTCTATTATTCGAGTTTCCAGGCTCGGCTTTAGATTTTGCTAAAGCGTTATTAAAATAATCTAAATATGGTTTGGTTGTAAAGTGTTTTTTTATAACTGTGTTATGATTAATATAAGTCATTAGCTTACTCCTGTTTAGTAAGTTGGTGATTAGAGCGCCTGTTGATGTTGCGAGCATTAGCAGGCGTTTGCTTTTTGTTCTGAATGTGTTTAATATGTCAGTACAGTTAAATGATAGAATAGGTGTATTTGATATGTCAATACAGGATAATAAAAAAAGAGTAGGCAACCCTCCTTTCCAATTTAGATTAAGTCCAGAACTTCGCTTAGCGATTGAAAAAGCCGTTGCACAAGATGGAGACGGAAACATTTCAGCTTGGATTAAACGTATAATTCGTAAGGAATTATCTTCACGAGGCATTGAGCCAAAGGCGTAGTTATTTCTATAATCTTGGTTAATCATTCGGGTTTCTCCTATAAATTTGAATGGTTATGGCTTACTGGTTGGGGAATTAGTAAGCCTTTTTTCTATTGTTCACTTGATTAAGCAATATCCAAAAGTAAGGGCAACCGCTAATAACGCTAATCCACCACAACATAAAAAGAATTTAATGCTTGTTGATATGGTTTGCCCTGCTTTATCTGCTTGTTGTTGGCTCATTGTTCCTTTGAGGTTTATCATTTGCTATTTACCTGCTGATAGTGACTAATTGCATTGATTACATCTGGTGCGAGATAAACAAGTGCAACAATCGCCCCGATAATTAGCACCGCCCACATAAAGCGATTTACTTTATTTGATTTGTCCATTAGCTCTAACATTTTGCGTATCTCCTGGATTGGATTGATGTTCATTGCGATAATTACCGTTTATCTGCGATTAACTCGGCTTCTCTGGGCTGTGGTGTAAGGTATAAACCGCAATCCCTTTATGTGTTACGCCTGCGTGATCCACTTCGTCCCTTGTGGTGGTGGAGATGTCATAACCTTTCTTGCGTAGTTCCATAATGCGGGGAGCAGGGCTACAAATACCCATTTGCCTTGCTTCTAAGGTGGATAAACTGCCTTGCTTTAATCGCTGCAGTATGGCAATTCGTTGTGAATGGGTGGAAGTATCTTTGATTGTCATTGTGATGTCTCCTTAACAGGTATAAAGGGCATAATAGGGGTAATAATGGTTTCTAATTGCTGTTGAAACTGCTCAATATCCATATCAATGTAAATTAAGCGTTCGTGAACAAACTCTAAAAACTGTTCTGAGGTGTCGGTGCGAGTCGTACCATCTGCACGCTTCCAACGTGGATAATCTCCCTCTGTAGCGTTTTCCACCATCGCTAATAACGTTTTAATCTGTTCTTTTACGTCCTGTAGGGTTGGCTTATAGTCGTTCATTGTGTTGCTCCTTGTCGGTAGAAATTTAAAGCGGTTTCATTTAGTTGTGCTTTGCGTTGCTGGTAATTCATGCCTAACTTGAGCATGACGGCATTTTCTGAAAGTAAATCGTCCACTAACGCTAATTCATTTTGAGTTAGTAATTGACGTATATCTGCGTCATTTGGATAACCCTGCATGGCTAACCATTTCTTTTTGGTTGTGCCTAGTGCAATAAGGTAAACGAGATTATTTTCACGGCTGTAAGCGTGTGGGTCGTCTTTATTCTGCCGTTCAAGCGTGAGTTTGATTGCGTCATTCAGGCGGCGTTGGTCATTTTTTACATTTGCCCTAGACATTATCCAGCGTTTCATCTGGTTAAATTCGTTGATATAGGCTTCTTTAAACTGCATTGCTTTCTTGCCAGTAAATCCCATAACTAACAACGTAAAACCGTCTTGGGTCATTAAGTACATTGGTTGCTTTTTCCCTCTATCATCGGTGTAATTTGACGGCTTAAAATTGAGCCGCCAAAATTCAGGAGAACAGTTCAATTCCTTAATGGCTTTTAATACGTTTTTATGTTGTTTCCCAAAGTAATGTGCCACTTTAAGGCTATCGGTCATGGCTACTGTTTCTTTGCAAAAGAGTTTAGGAAAAACAGCATTTTTTAAATTGTGTTCTGTCATCAATACATCTCCTTTTAATTCAAGTGATTATCGGTGGCGGATATTTGGTTAATAGACTCGGCAAGTAAATTCATCACGCTGGCAAAATATAAAAGGCTGCCTACTTGCTTACATTGCTCTTCTTGAGCTTCTTCGCTTAATTCCTCGTAGTCATCGCTAAACCCAATAGGGCTATGGATAATGGATTTAAAAAAGGTGTTTGCTTCCAGTTTTAACTGTTGAATATCTTCTTGAGAGAGTTCCATTGTCTTTAAGGTATTGAACGCTACATCAAAAATCACAGTTAAAAGCGGGTAATAGTTCATCATTTGATCAACGGTTAAAAATCCCTCTCGTTGTGTGTTCATTTCGGTTGTTTCCTCTGAATAATTGCTAATTTCTTTAACTGGTTTGTAGCCATGGTTAAGCCTTGTTTATTACTTTCGTTAGGGTATTGATTAAATTCCCTCTCTAATCGCGCTATACGCTCACTTAACAGAATAATCACATCTTCTATTGGGTAAGGTTCGTTATCGTCTTGTAAGCTCATAAATCGCATAATTTCGCTATTCTCTAGGTAATGCTTGATAGCGATATTGAGTAAATTCCTTTTTGCTATTTCTGCTCGCATTTTTCCCTTTTCTCTATCTGGTTTATTCGGTTCGGTTTGTTGGTGGATTATTGTGCAAAACTTTCAGCCCATTTCTTCACGTCTGATTCTTTCCAACGGCTGGAACGTCCCCATTTTTCAGGTTTTGGGAGTTTTCCCTCTTTGATTTGGCGATAGATAAACGTATGGGAAACCTTAAAGCGTGCTTTGATTTCTTTTAGGTCAATGCGGTTATCTAATTGGCTTGTAATTTGGTTGGTGATGTCTGTCATAATGACCCCTTAATAATTCAGTTGATTAATGCCAGTTGATGGCGGTTTACATTTTGAAATTTCGAGGGGTATTAAAAAGTAATTTGTGGAAGATTTGGAGAAAATGGACAAATGAACTCGTTCAATGAACAAATGAACTATTTTAGTTATTACTTTTATAATACAATGTATTACTGTATAATACTTTGTATTATGAATAACTGGAATTTGTTATGTACACCATCATAGAACAAGAGAGTTTTAAGAAAAAAGCGGATCAGGTATGGAGTGAGGAGGAAAGAGGCGATTTTTTTACATTCTTAATTGAAAATCCACTAGCTGGTGCAGTTATTCCTAATGCTAATGGACTGCGTAAAATACGTTGGCAAGGTTCAGGACGTGGCAAGCGTGGCGGATTAAGAATTATCTATTTTAATTTGTTAGATGATGGCTTGATTGTTTTACTTGATATGTACGCCAAAAATGAAAAAGAAAACGTATCGAAAAGTGAGTTAAACCAACTTAAAAAAGAGAGGTAAAAAATGAATGATATTCAAGATAAAATCGCAGCAGCTACAAAAGATTGGGATATTGAAAAAATGGTCAACGCTGTGATTAAAGATGATCCTGACGCAATTTCAATAAAAGATAGCTTAACGGACGCACTAGAACAAACAAAAGCAGGGAATGTAGCCAGAAAAACGAATATAAATTTATCTGCTATTGTAGAAACACGCTTAAAATCGGGGCTTTCACAAGATAAATTTGCTAAAAAGCTCGGTATTTCAGTTAATACCTTGCGTTCATGGGAACAAGGACAAAGAAAGCCTAGCGGAGCGGCTGAGACGTTACTTTCTCTATTAGTAAAACGCCCCGACCTAATCGCAGAATTAAACGCCTAATCAAGCGGTTTAAATAACTGCTATAAATAGCCCATATATTTTTTTAATGTCCCCTTTGAGGGTATGCGCTCATTTGGGAATTTATGCGATAGTATGGTGTGCAGTTCGCTATATGTTGGTTTTTTGCCATCTTTTCGTCGTAACTCTGGGCTTGCTTCTAGTAATAAATCAATAAAATGGGCTAGCTTTTCATTGTCGGTTTTTGGTGGAATATCGACGTTATAGTCTGTTTGTTGTATTTGTGTGCTTTCTTGCTCTTTATCTTGAAATTTATTTATAAATTCTTTTAAGTGTTCTGTTTGAATAACAAAAAAAGCGCCCTCTATTTCGCCAATTCCAGAACAAGGGTAAGTAAATGTTTCTTTTTTAAATTTTTCTGAATTAATTTGGCTTGAAATATTAGCTTTCTCAAGAGGTGTAAACTCTATATTTTCATTTAATTTCTTTTTTATATCATTTCTACATTCTTTTTGAAGGGCTAAATACTCATCTTGATTTAGCTTAGTTTGTCTTTCTATAACTATGTTGTCTTTGTTTTTGACATAAAATCCATTTAGATTAAATACATCTACTACTGGTAAATTTTTTTCTTTTTTTAGTTGCCATTCAAGATCTATTTTTTCATTCCCAATTAGCTTTAGTTCATATACTCCAGATTTAAAGTGATATTTATCTGGAAGAACCTTCATAAATTCCTTGTCATTATATTTATCATATTCGTATATTTTAACTTTCTCTCCCTGTAATCCTATAACTTCTTTATAATTTCCCCCTTTTTTCTCGTCAGTTGTAATATCACAGATTTTTCCTATCCAACTATGGGGAAAATAAACGGATATTCTCAGCTCTTCATCAACTGCTAATTGTAAAATATCCGCTTTATTTACAGCTTCATTCAAATTTGATGTTAAATATTCCGCTGCATCTTCTAAAGAAAGCCATTTTTTGAGAGTAAATAATTTTTTCATTGTCGCCCCTATGCGTTGCCCTATTTAGTGAGAACGTGGAAAGCGAATAAATAGGGTTACTCGCCTTTCGGTGTGGTAGCTACTCCGCCACCTATCCACGTTAAATAGATTACAAGTGATTACACTTGATGACATGGAGAAACATTATAGCACTGTGTTTTTATACAGGAAATAAAAAAACTAGCTAATAAATAGCGAGGTTTATTATTGGGTAATCTAAAAAAGGTGTCCAATAATTTTGGAGACCTTAATTCTGTATTAGCTACAGTAAAAAGGCATATCCAATTTTGGATATACCTATTCTAAATAGTATATGGATAGATAAACTTGATATGAATCTATCTCATTTTGTATCTTTATTGTTTGTTAAATTTTTAAGTTGTTGAATAGTGTCGATAGGGTTATGACTAAATCCCATTGATGAAAGTTTTACATTAGGGATATTTGGGAAGTCATCATTAATTAATTGTTGTAATTTGTCTAGCCATTTATAATTTTTGCTTGTTTGACTGATTAAGTATAACAATACAGTAATATGACCTTTTTGTGACCGCTCTATTCCATATTCTAGAATGATGTTCGACAATCCATTTTTATAAATTATTATCTTGCATGATTGCTGTAATAATTTGCGTTTTAGTTATTCTTGATAAGTTTGTAGATTTATCTACTACATCAATAACAGTTCTCAATACATAGGGCTGTAATTTTCCTTTGTACATTTGACTGAAATTAGCCATTAGCTCTTGCCGTAAATGTGAAATGTCAAATGATTGATGTGCTTGAACGCAGTTTAGGATTGAGTCGTGTGATAAAAAAGAATGGTCCGCTTGTGGAATATCAATCTGATCGGCAAGTAAGTTAGGGTTGTTAAGAATATAAGGGTGAATTTCTGAATTAATAATAAACACCTGTAGCGGGACAATAGAAGCCACCATTACAAATTTATATTTTGGTGGCGTAGTGAAATCACAAAATAACCGCAATACTACTCCCGCTTTTAAATGGTTATTTATAGCTGTTTCAGCAAGGCTGGGCGGGAATAAATCAGAAAGGCTAGCCATTCAAATAACTTCTTAATTGTTCGCTATTCTTGCTATGTTTTACGAAAGCCTCAAAAAGAATTTCGTTATTGCGATCGGCTTCTTGCCATAAACTATCGTGCGACTTGTCATTCAATTCAGCGAAAGAAAGGTTGCCATTTTCTGCAATAGACTCATCTAGGCAATCAATATCACTTTGACTTAAATAGTCTATATTTTCACTTCGCTTTGCCTTAACGCTAAAATTTTCAACTTCTAAAGCGTCCCTAATTGTATTAATCATTTCAGGCAGTAAATAAACATTCTCACCTTTTGCCACTTTCAAAAAGTTATACGCATTGCTAGCAACTGGGCCATTCCTCATTGCAATATAATTATCGCCAGTAATAAAACGCCCGTTTCTTTCTAAATGCTTTCTATCTGCGAAAAGTTGGATCTTAACAATGTGATAAATATCTTTAATCGGACAACGATTAGCGATATAAAGCAAGGTTTCTAATGCTTTTTCACCATCAAATGCCATTTTAAACATAATTACCTCTGTTAGTAGAATGAAGTGGAAATAGATAATGGCAAGGGCGCAACTTGACTAACGAGTAGATTATTAATAAATAAACCTCGGGACAGAGGATGCGCCACGATTACCTAAAATTTTACCTAAACAGAAAAGAAAAGCAATAGTTTAAATGTTCTCATTGTATTTCTTTGTCTCTATTTGTTTCTCATTGTACTTCAATGATAAAAGCTATGGTTACAATTCAATATTACCCCTTTTCATAGTTTCGCAAATCGGCGATCTGTTTCGCAGTTTGCTAAATTTATAAAACGCTCACAAACCTTGAAATATAAGGCTTTATCGCATATTGTGGCGGTTTCGCAACTCAAGAAGTTATTTCGCAGTTTGAGCACTAAAATTTGCGAAATTACACCAGAAAAAAGCCCTTAATTTAATATTAAAAATATCGCTTTCCCCTCTTAGCACTCATACCCATTTAATTAGTTATGTTTTAATAGGACAAAAAGCCATAAAAATAGGACAAAACAGGTCTAAAATAGGACAAAATGACCCTAAAATAGGACAATATTTGTTTATTTATTAATCTATTTTATTTTTATGTTATTGATATTATTATAAACGTATTTTTTATTGTCCTAATTGTCCTATAAAAAACACTCTCCTAATAGGAAAAAATTTTAAATTAAAAATGAATGAAAAAAGCCAGTAAAATAACTGGCTTTGGTGGTGGCTTATAGGAAAGGTTTAGGGGCTATGTTTTCTATGTAATCGCCCCATTCTTGCAGCATTTCCTTTCTATGCTCGATATATTCCGCCTTGTTGTATATCCCTCTAATACGGTTCTTGTCTTTATGTGATAAGGCTTTTTCTATCCAGTCCTCTTTGTACTTTCCTTGTTCATTTAATGCGGTACTTAATAAATGCCTGATACCGTGTGTAGTGAGTTTGCCAACGCCTAATGTTTTAACAATAGCTTGTCTGATAGCTTCAATGGTAATGTGGCCAGCTTTTGCTGTTGGACTGTAAAACACAAATTCGCTCTTGATATTTAATGCGGCGTTAATGGCTTTTACCTTTTGTAATAGATGAATCGCTTGAGTAGAAAGGGTAACCGTGTGAAGTCGTCCCTCTGGTAGGTTTTTATTTCCTTTCTGAACACGATAAGACCATAAGCCATCATTTAAGTTAATATCTTCCCATTTTGCTTTGGCGATTTTACTCGGTCGGCTACCAGTCAAAAGCGTGAGAATAACCGCATAAAAAGACAAGGGGCTAAAGCGCCCTCTCTCCTTGTTCTCATAGAATAAACGTAAAAATTCGGGTAATTCAGTCAGATCGATAGTGTTCATTCCTTTAGGTGTTGGCTTAGTAAATTCTTTTCCAATCTTGGCCAGATTATTAGCGGGAATAATCCCTCTATGTAAGGCATAAGTCATCACCTCATTAATTTTCGTTATGACCTTTGATAGCTCTGTATATTTCCCATCTCGTTCTAATGGTTTTAAGGCGTTAATTGCCATTAATGGGGTTATCTCGTTAATAGGATAGTCGCCTAATGTAGGTAAGATGTGGCGCTCGAATCGTTGCCATGTTTCTTTTTGTGTGCGTTCTGAAAAGTCGGGTTTATGCTTTCTATCGTCAAACCAAAGACCAGCGATTTTTGAAAACGTATTATTCATTGCTTCGGCTTGTAGTTGGCTTTGATGTTGTTCGTAATCTTTAGGATCAATACCTTTCATTACTAACGCTTGATATTCATCCCGCTTAGCTCGTGCTTGAGCTAAGGTAATAGTTGGATAACTACCGATAGTTTTATTGGTGCGTTTCTTGGTATAGGGTTTAGTATATTTAAAAAGCCACGTTTTAGATCCTGATAGTTCAACTTGTAAATAAAGTCCGCCACCATCAGAAAGCGAAATAACCTTATTCCCCGCCTTAATTTTTCTTATTTGCGTGTCTGTTAGCTGTTGTGCTTTTCTTGCCATAGTACAAGCCTTTAAAAAGAAATTGTACTAGAAAAAACACTCAATCTTTTGTAATTGAAATATTTTGTAACAATATGAATTAAAAGGGTTTTTCATTTAATTGTACTAGAAAACAAGGCTGTTAATTTTTGTAATTTGGGAGTTACTCAATAAAATTCTGATTTTCTAGTACAATTTCTAGTACAATTATTTGTTGCTTTAGGATTACATTGAGATACAACCAGAAACATAAGATATAGCGTAAAGCTAGATTTTACAAGGGTTTTTGAAACAGTGGGAAACAATCAGAAACGTGGAATTACAACGATTGGCGGAAGGTCATGGGAGTTGAACCCACCCAAGACTGCTGGCAGCCTTAACAGAATTTGAAGTCCTGCCACCTCACCGGAGATGACGACCTTCCATAAACCAAATAAAAATGATGGAATGCTTGGAAAAGCGCAGTCATTTTACTGAATTTTTTCGATAAAAACAGTATTATTTAAGCTTACTGTTATAAATAGGAAATCTTTATGTCTGCGCTTTATCGACAACTCCCCGCCATTGATCGCTTATTAAAAACGGAATTAGGGCTTAACTTAGTAGAAAATTTTGGACATTCTGCGGTTGTGCAGATGATGCGAGAACAGCTGCAACAAGCCCGAGAACAGATTAAACAGCAACAACAGCTTCCTGATTACTGTCAAACTGATCAACAGTTTTTACAACATATCCAACAACACTTACAGCAACAACGCCAAGTTAAAATTCAGCCAGTACATAACTTAACAGGCACAGTATTACATACCAATCTTGGGCGTGCGATTTGGTCAGAGGCAGCACAACAAGTTGCATTGCAGGTAATGCAACAAAATGTCGCATTAGAGTTTGATTTGCAGCAGGGTAAACGAGGACATCGTGATCAAGCGATCAGTGAATTATTGGCACAATTAACCGGAGCGGAAGCGGCTTGCGTGGTAAATAATAATGCGGCAGCCGTGTTATTAATGTTAGCAACCTTTGCTCAAGGAAAAGAGGTGATAATCTCTCGTGGCGAATTGATCGAAATTGGTGGGGCATTTCGTATTCCCGATATTATGGTACAAGCTGGTTGTAAGCTGGTGGAAGTAGGGACAACGAACCGTACGCATTTACGTGATTATGCCCAAGCAATTAATGAAAATACGGCGTTATTATTAAAAGTACATAGCAGTAATTACCAAATTATGGGCTTTACTTCGAGTGTGAGTGAAGAAGAGTTGGTTGAATTAGGGCGGGAAAAAGGTATTCCAGTGATGACAGATTTAGGCAGTGGCGCCTTGATTGATTTTCGTGAGTATGGTTTACCACATGAACCACAAGTACAGCAAAAGGTGGCAGCAGGTGTCGATTTAATTTCATTTTCTGGAGATAAATTATTAGGTGGACCGCAAGCAGGTATCATTGTTGGTAAACAGAGTTGGATTGATCAATTACAACGCCATCCATTAAAGCGGGTATTACGCTGTGATAAAGTAATTTTAAGTGGTTTAGAAGCGACATTACGCCTTTATCTTGAACCAGAACAGTTAATCAAACGTTTACCTACTTTACGCGCATTAACCGCAGATTTAGAAGTATTACAGCAACAAGCGGAACAATTACAACACGCCTTACAGGATAAGCTTAGTGAGCGTTTTGAGATTACGATTGCAAACAGCGATGCACAAATAGGTAGCGGTTCACAACCTACTGCAAAAATTCCTTCATTTGCAGTAACACTGCAAGCAAAATCAGCAAAAAGCGACGATCTTTATCAACTGATTGCCAGATTAAAATTGCTTGATCATCCGATTATCGGACGGGTTGAAGCGGATAAATTATGGTTAGATTTACGTAGCGTGGCAAATATTGAAGCATTATTAACAACGGTGAAAGAATTATGATTATTGTAACAGCAGGGCACGTTGATCATGGGAAAACAGCGTTATTGCAAACTTTAACAGGAACGAATGCCGATCGTTTACCAGAAGAAAAAAAACGGGGAATGACGATCGATCTCGGATATGCCTATTTGCCAGTGGAGGATAAGGTATTAGGGTTTATTGATGTACCGGGGCATGAAAAGTTTCTCTCGAATATGCTGGCGGGGCTCGGTGGTGTCGATTACGCAATGTTGATGGTAGCTGCTGATGAAGGGGTAAAACCACAAACCGTAGAGCATTTAACCTTGCTAAAACTGTTACAATTTAAGCAAATTATCTTAGTCATTACTAAATCTGATCGGGTGGAATCGGAACAAATTGTGCAATTAATTGCCCAAATTCGCCAACAATTTCCTGTGCTTGCCACAAGTCCAACTTTTATCACATCCGCTTATACTCGCGAAGGCATTGATTCATTACGTGAATATTTAAGCCAATTAGAGAATACGGCGGAACAAGATAAACCGTTCCGTTATGCGATTGATCGTGTGTTTAATGTCAAAGGTTCTGGGTTAGTGGTCACTGGAACAGTCTTTAGTGGCAAAGTCAGTGTCGGTGACGAAGTTTATTTGTCTGCAACGCAGCAAACGGTTCGAGTTAAAGGGATTCACGCACAAAATCAACCTGCCAAAAGTGGTGTTGCAGGGCAACGGGTAGCATTAAATTTAGCAACAGATTTAACTAAAGATGACATTGAGCGTGGCGATTGGTTAAGCGGGTTAGTTGCTTCATATGCCACAGATCGTGTGACCGTAGAATTAACCGCGAATGATACGATTAATGATGCACAGGCAGTGCATATCTATCATGCAGCGAGCCACACAGTAGGGAAGTTAAATGTATTGATCCGTTTACCTGACATGATATTAGCGGAAGTGATCTTAGATAAACCATTATTTATGGCGGTAATGGATAAGTTAATCGTGCGTAGTGGTGATGATCAACATACATTAGGTGGCGCAAAGGTCGTCGAGATTAACTCACCAAAACGGCATAAACGCAGCCCAGAACGGTTTGCATATTTACAGAAATTATTGGCTTGTCAAAGCAGTGTCCAACGCATTTTGTGTTACCTACAACAGCAAGCCTTACCATTAGCACAAGTGCAATGGGTGGAACAACTGACCACAGAGCAAATCTATTGCCTACAAAAACAAGCACAATTAGAGGTATTTCGTGATTGGCTATATGCTGAAAATTACCAACAATATCAGCAAAAACTATTGCTTAGCGCATTAGAAACGTTTCACCAGCAACACCAGGATCAGTTAGGGGTGAGTAAGGCACGTTTATGGCGAATGGCGACTTTAAATCAACCAATGCCATTAATTTTCCATTTTATTGAACAACTGATTGCCGAGAAAAAGTTATTGCAGACCAATGGCTGGTTACATCTACCGCAACATCAAATTACCTTTTCTGCGGAAGAGCAGCAATTATGGCAACAGGTAGAAGCAGAGTTTCAGAAAACAGATCAACCTATCTGGGTGCGAGATATGGCGCAAATTTTAGCTTTAGATGAAGATACAATGCGTAGTTTTATGTATAAAGCGGGTAAGATGGGGTATCTGACACCGATTGTTAAAGATCGCTTTTTCCGCCAGCAAGAGATTCAACAGTATGCATTGTGGCTAAAAAATTATTTATTGGAACATGGTGAAGTGACTGTGAATGAAGTACGAAACCATTTCCAATTTGGGCGTAAATTAACGGTGCAACTGATGGAATATTTTGACCGTTCTGGCTTTTTACGCCGGAAAGGGAATGTACATTTATTGCGTGATAGTGACTCTTTTTAATTTAGGTTTAACAACAGCGCACATATCCGCCTTTGGTTTGTTGCGCTAAACCTAACATCTCTAATTCCAATAAATCCGTTAAGAGTTCGCCTATTGGGCGAGATAAAACAATGGCTAATTCATCAGGTGACACTGCAGTGCTCGGATTTAACAGCTGATAAAGTGCATAATGTTGTTTAGGAACTAAAATGTTGGCAGAGGTTTCCTGTTGTTTCGTTTCTAAGACACTCGGTTCTAATTTGATTTTATTGGTAGGCATTTTCGCAATAAATGAAGCGACAATTTCGAGGATATCTCTCGCATCTTCGACTAACCAGGCGCCTTGTTTAATCAGTTGATGACAACCTTGGCTTAATGGACTATTAATCGCTCCGGGAATCGCAAAAACCTCTCGATTTTGTTCAAGGGCATAACGCGCAGTGATTAATGAACCACTTTTTATTGAAGCCTCGACAATCACACTACCAAAAGACAAGCCACTAATAATGCGATTACGGCGAGGAAAGTTTTCGGCAATAGGTGGTGTATCAGGCGTAAATTCCGAAACTAAAGCACCCCCGTTTTCAACAATTTGCTGTGCCAATCTTTTATGCCGAGTAGGATACACAGTATTTAACCCACAACCTAAGACAGCAATAGTAAGCCCGTTATTATCTAATACAGTTTGATGACTAATACTATCAATACCTAACGCCAATCCGCTGGTAATCGTAAAGCCGGTGCTGATTAAATCTTGTGTAATCACTTTTGTACAATATTCACCATAAGGCGAACAATAGCGACTACCTACGATAGCGATTTGTGGCATTGACAGCGCATTAATGTTACCTTTGACAAACAAAATTGGTGGGGATGATTTAATCTGTGTCAGTAAGAACGGATATTGAGGATCAAATAAGCTGATAATGTGATGATTGGATTTCTCCTGCCAAGCTAAAATTTCATCGATTAATTTCTGATTAGGGGAAAACCAAGCTTGAATTTGTGGTTCTGTCCAACCAATATAACGTAATTGTTGAGCATCATATTGAAGTAGTTTTTCTAATGAAAGATGTTCTAATAAACGTTGAATTTTCCCAGCACCAAAATGAGGCAACAGCGAAAGTCGTAATAGTGAAGAGAGTGTTTGCATAAAGGATTCCTCAGTAAAAATTAGAGGGTACTTAATGCAAAAAAGTAGTGCTGTATTTTTTGGTGAGAAATGTGCAGTAGATCGATGATTTAACAAAAAATTGATATTGATAAAGGAACAATCGGTACTGTTAATTAACTGAAAAATAAGTACAATGCGTTGTTTCATAAAAAGAGGAATGAAAAATGGCGATATTAGAAGTTTTATGTTTTCCTGATGAAAGATTAAGAACGATTGCGAAGCCTGTTGAAGTGGTTGATGATGAGATGCGTGAGTTTATTGATAATATGTTTGAAACCATGTATGAACAAGAAGGGATTGGCTTAGCAGCAACGCAAGTCAATCGTCATCAACGTATTATCACGATTGATGTTGAAGGTGATAAAACCAACCAATTAGTTTTAATTAATCCTGAAATTGTGGAAGGAAGTGGCGAAACAGGGATTGAAGAGGGTTGCTTATCAGTACCGGGATTTCGTGGGTTAGTCCCAAGAAAAGAAAAAGTGACAGTAAAAGCTTTAAATCGACAAGGCGAACCTTTTACTTTAGACGCAGATGGCTTATTAGCAATTTGTATTCAACATGAAATCGATCATCTAAATGGTGTGGTATTTGTTGATTATTTATCACCACTAAAACGTAATCGGATTAAAGATAAGTTGGTGAAATATAAGAAACAATTAGAACGGTCGCAAAAGTAAAATATTTTTATATTTATTAGACTTTGACTATCTTCACAGAAAGAAGATTTCCGTTACTATGATAAGGACAGGATACAATTAAAATTGGTGTAATAGACAAATTTGTGGCTAAAAGCAGGCTTAAAGCCTTATAGTACAAGGCTTTAAGTACTCTTTTTGAAATATGAACAAAAAACTGTCCATTTTGCCAAAGTACAAAAATAAAAAAACAGGGTACATCAAAT
>NZ_JTJR01000012.1 GCF_001678475.1 Gallibacterium genomosp. 3
GATAAATCTCCTAAAACCGATTTAAAACAGCCTTTAAATCGATATCTGAATATCGTTATGGATACGACTTTTTTCGGTCGTTATTTTGGCGTATTAGTGTTAATTGATTCGAATTCAACTAATGTAGTTTCCCCTTATTTTGTTCGAACCGAAAAAGCGATTTATTACCAGCTTGCACTGAATAGATTAATAGAAAAAGGCTATATTATTCAATCAATTACCTGCGACGGTAAAAGAGGATTGATGAAGGATTTATTTAATACCCCAATACAGATGTGTCAATTTCATATGATAGCCATTGTGATGAGAAAATTAAGGAAAAATCATCAATCACAAGCCGGTAAAGAATTAAAACTCATTATAAAAACACTCACGCAAAGCTCAAAAAATGAATTTTATCGACGATGACATTATTGCTTTATAAAACATCAAACGT
>NZ_JTJR01000013.1 GCF_001678475.1 Gallibacterium genomosp. 3
TCTACTACACCTTATTATCGGTATTCACCATGTCACCTGAATGATATGTGAAGCTAGGTCTTTATCGAATAGTAGAAAAAAATATATGTTTCACGTGCAATTTGTCATTATCTTATTTTGCATTATTACTTCACCGCTTATCAGTTAAGTTATTTAGTTATCCTTATTAAAATTAATGTCAGTTTTTTTAACGTTTATTTATGATGTGATAAAAGAATTGAGAGATATATAAAAAACCAATTATAGAACAAAACAGGGTGCAGCTGTATTTAAAAAAGATAATAGCTACATAACATGAGATGTTGACGGACATAATGGAGGTGCTTGGAAAGAAGCATCAAGTCCTGAGAAATTGGATTCAAAAGAAACTAGAAATGGTATATTTGATATCAATTTAAACAAAATAGGTGATTAAAATGGATAAATTATATGATTTTTATAGAAATATAACTTATTTTGAACAATATGATGAAAACTCATTTATTGGCAGATGGCTAGATTATTCAGAATGGAATGACGTTGAATATTGGAAATTAGAAAAATCTTTATTAGAAATTTCTAATATGTATAGAATAGAGAAGAATGTGTCTACGGATATATTAATGGGAATAATGAGAATAATTCAATTACTTATTGTTCCTAATTGGAATGATTTTAAACCATCTAATATTAAAAATGGCAGTATACATGATAGATATGAAAGATTTAAATACATTATTTCAATGTTATTTAGTGAAAGTAATATTGAAACTAGAGGGTTCTTTTATGATCCCCCCCCCCCCTCCCCGATGGTGTTATCTGAGAAGTAAAAGCCTATGCCACAGGGAACAACGCTGCCGCAGGAGCGGCTGGGGCGGTTGGCGGTGAATTAGCTGCCAAAGTAATTAGCAAACAGCTTTACCAAAAAACACCAGACCAACTCACCGAAGCTCAAAAAAAACGGTATCCACCTTAAGCCAACTTGCCAGTGGTTTAACCGGCGGGTTAATTAGCGACAATACCGCAGGAGCGATTAGTTCAGCAGAAATTGGTAAACGGGCGGTTGAGAATAATTCTTTACTTGTGGATCAGTTTAGAGCAGCAAAAAAAAGCCGATGCTGAAAGCTGGAAACAAAATGTCCGAGATATATTCGGTGAAGGAGCAACTTCTCAACTGATAAATGGGACAATTAATGTTATAGAAGAAACTTCTGATGGTGCATTATTCTTAATAGATGGTGGATTTGATACTTTAGCTACTATTACAACCTGTGCAGTAAAAGATAGTTACTGTAATCAAGCGAAGCAGGATTTAAGTAAAAAAAATCAAGCTATCTCAGATGCTGTAAATAGCCTAATGGATGGAAGTTATTGGAATACGATTCAGTCAACAGTCATCAAGGCTTATCAACAAGGAGATCAAAAAGCCTTTGAAGACATTTCGGGAGTCATCATAGGACTGTTCACATCTGCTATTAAAGGAGTACCAAATAAAGGAGCACTAGATAATTTTGCTTATCGTGTACCCGAACCATTAGATTCTACAAAGAATTTACCTGTTGTTGGGGAATCTTTAGGATATGAAAATCAAGTAGCAAATATTAGTATTTCTAGAGGTGCTGAAAATATTGCTTTATATCCAAAATTAAAAGAACAGTTAGTTCAAGAGAATTTAACGAATATTGTCAAAAATAATCCTATTTTAGAGCATGCTGCTTTTGGGAGTGGTAATTTAACAACACCAGGTATAGTCGATAAAAAAGTTTTAGATAACTTAGCTAAAGATTGGGTTGGAGAAAATTATAAAATTAATAGTGATGGGAGTTTTATTAGTGCTGATGGTACAAGACGTTATAGACCACCGAAACTAAAAAAATATTCTCCATATGCTAAAACAGGTATACAAGCAAATTTTGAAAGAGGATATATGGATAATAAGCAACGTTTTCACTCTATAAGTAATCAACATATCAATGTAAAGGAATAATATTATGTATCAAGCAGAATTAAAATTTATTACTTATGATTCTCCCATTGGACGAGATGAAGCAGAAAAAGTTTGTCTTAGCAAGGAATTTTGCTTATCTGTATGCTTAGGTATTGGCTGTAAGGATGATGATGCTATTGAATATTTTTATTTATATATAATGGATTATAATTATTTATTAAAAAATGAATATAGTTGGGGGAAAAATGTATTGTTTGTTTCGAATAATGATTTAGATAAAATAGAAACTATAATTAGAAAAACAATATCATCTATTACAGGAACATCTTGGGATGAAATAAGGAATCATTTAATATATTATATGGGGTCAGAATATGACAATGAAACCTACTATCATATTGATTGATTTTGTTTAAGAAGTATTTTTATCATAAAAATAATATTATATGTTTATTCAATATAATGAGTACGATATAGAATCATTTTTTAAATCTAAAGGAAAAAGTATTTTTAACAATGATCTTGATGGAAATATTTTATACTCTAGAGAAGAAAAAAACTTTAAGCTAAATATGTATATTTATACTTATCTCTCAGAAGTTAATATTTTTCTTAATTATCAGACTTTAGATATATTCTTTTTTCCTATGCAAGAAGTAATAAGCATTGATAAAAAAGACAATAAGTTATTTATAAAATCTAAGAAAAATACATGTATCATTGATTTTACTAAAATATTTTCTATTGAAATAAAATAATGTAATAATCGTTAGTAATATACGTTATATGAAGCGTCTTACAAGGAATAGCAACAGGTGAAGCCTCGCAAGCAGTGGTCGGAGGGGTATCTCCTTATGCAAATTATGCGATAAAGGAAACAACCACTAATGAAATAACAGGCGAAGTAGATACCCAAGCAAATTTAATTGCCCATGCTCTATTAGGTGTAATCGAAGCCTATGCCACAGGGAACAACGCTGCCGCAGGAGCAGCTGGTGCAGTTGGCGGTGAATTGGCAGCAAAAATTATCACTAAACAACTTAACCACAAAACACCAGACCAACTAACCGAAGCACAAAAACAAGCCATATTCATCTTAATCTAACTTGCTAGTGATTTAGTTAGAGATTTTATTAGTGGTAATAAAATGATTTTTAAACAATAGATTCAAATTAAACTAAATCATTAATCATATTCTTGTAATTAAATTTGAATAGCCATAAAGAGAAAGCCAGATAGAATAACTATCTAGCTATATTTTTTGCAAAAGGTTTAGTAGTTGTTAGTTATTTGGTTAAATTAGCACGAATATCATCAGCTAGCTGTTTGCTTACTTTCTCAAAGTGAGCAAGCTGAACTTCTACAATCGCCTTATCCGTTACTTCTGCCAATGATGCAGCAAAGTTTGCAGCGGTTCGTGCTTTCTGCCCAGCATCAAATAAGTTATACAATGCAGCAGGCTGGCTGTAATAATCTTCATCATATTCTCTAAAGTTAAAGTGTGCTGCTTCACGCTCTAGCGTTAATGCTGGAGCTTGATCGTGAGTAGGCACATAAGTTGCAAAGCCGTTTGGTGCATAGTTAGGATGTGCACCACCATTGTGATCAACACGCATTGCCCCATCACGGTGTGTCGTGTGGTATGGACATTTCGGTGCATTCACTGGGATTTGGTGATGATTTACCCCTAAACGGTAACGCTGTGCATCTTGGTAAGAGAACAGGCGACCTTGTAACATACGATCAGGTGAGAAACCAATACCCGGTACGATGTTAGATGGTGCAAACGCTGCTTGCTCCACTTCAGCAAAATAGTTTTCTGGGTTGCGGTTTAATTCTAATACACCTAAATCAATTAATGGGTAGTCTTTATGTGGCCAAACTTTTGTTAAGTCAAATGTATAATTGTGTTTTAATGCGTCTGCTTCTGGCATCACTTGTACTTTTACGTCCCAACGAGGGAATTCGCCACGTTCAATAGCAAAGAATAGATCTTCTTGTGCTGATTCACGATTCTCACCCACTACTTTTGCAGCTTCTTCGTTAGTATAGTAACGGTGTCCTTGTTGTGTTTTGAAGTGAAATTTCACCCAGAAACGTTCATTATTGCTGTTCACAAAGCTATAAGTATGGCTGCCGTAACCATTTAAGTGACGGTAGTCCGTTGGAATACCACGATCACTAAATAGAATCATAATTTGGTGTAGCGACTCTGGGTGTTTTGACCAAAAATCCCACGCTGCATCCGCACTACGCAAGTTAGTTTTTGGATCACGTTTTTGGGTATGAATAAAATCTGGGAATTTTAATGGGTCACGGATAAAAAAGACAGGTGTGTTGTTGCCCACTAAATCCCAGTTACCTTGCTCGGTATAGAATTTTAATGAGAAACCACGAACATCACGCTCTGCATCAGCCGCACCACGCTCACCTGCTACAGTAGAAAAACGTAATAGCACATCTGTTTTTTTACCTACTTCAGAAAATAGTGCCGCTTTTGAATATTTAGAAATATCATTAGTTACGGTAAAAGTACCAAATGCCGCAGAACCCTTTGCGTGTACAACACGCTCTGGAATACGTTCACGGGCAAAGTGTGCTAATTTTTCTTGAAACCATACATCTTGCAGTAATAATGGGCCTCTTGCACCTGCACTCATTGTGTTATCGTTATCAACAACAGGTGAACCTGCTGCTG
Source organism: Gallibacterium genomosp. 3 (assembly GCF_001678475.1). GTDB lineage: Bacteria > Pseudomonadota > Gammaproteobacteria > Enterobacterales > Pasteurellaceae > Gallibacterium > Gallibacterium faecale. The sequence goes on from NZ_JTJR01000013.1 coordinate 4,626, forward strand.
TTGTTAAGGTAGCTGATTGGTGATCAAATGGACATTTTTTCATAGTATTTCCTTATAGCATAATTGGAATAAATTAAGAATAATCTATCAATAACTTGATTTTTTATTATTATTACCTATTAAAAATAAGATGGGAAACTATCCATTTGATAGTTTTAATATATTAATAATTGGTGAATTAATTGGTATTAGTGATGTTAATGTAAGCCTTATAACAAAACTATTTGTGTATTAGAATTTATGCTCTTTTATAGGGGAATCAGTGGGTTGATATGAAAAATAAGAGAGTATTTAAAGAAAAAATAAGAAAAAAAAACATAGATTTCCCTCTAATAAGAAGGAAATCATTTATCAAGAAATTTGTAGTAATTGAGAAATTTATTCTTCTTCTGTCACGATATTGGTATCAATATCTTCTTCTTGTGTAGCAGATCCATTAGATTGATGATTATGATGAGTAATCGCTCTTGCTGGAACTACTGTTGAAATGGCGTGTTTATATACCATTTGGCTGACAGTATTTTTAAGAAGAATGACAAATTGATCAAAAGATTCGATTTGTCCTTGTAATTTAATACCGTTTACTAGGTAGATTGAAACAGGAATACGTTCACGACGAAGTGCATTTAAATAAGGATCTTGTAATGATTGTCCTTTTGCCATTTTTTTTTCCTTTTTTGGTTAAAATGCTAGTAATTATGCAAAAAAATCTTAGTGTTAGATGTTGTGAATCAAGACAACTAAGAAGCCAAATGGCTTGAAAGCCCGTATAACAATATAGCAATAATATTTTGCTATGTCATCCCTGAAATGACAAGATTCTTGGTTAAGTTTCAATTTGTGATATTTTTTCAAGAATTGTTAGTTTTGTTTGTTCAATATTTAAACTATCTAACCAAATAATTGGTGATTTCCAACCTCGTAACCAAGTAATTTGACGTTTGGCTAATTGTCTTGTAGCACAAATGCTACGATAAATCATTTCGTCGTAGTCATATTTACCTTGTAAAAATTCCCAGGCTTGTCGGTAACCGACACAACGAATAGAAGGAAGATCAAGGTGAAGATCTTTTCGTTGATAAAGTTTTTCTACTTCTTGAATAAAACCTTGCTCTAACATTTGCTGAAAACGTAATTCAATACGTTGATGTAAAATACTTCTATCTTGCGGCGCAATAGAAAATTGTAAAAGTTGATAAGGTAGTGGTTCACCTTTTTGTTCGGTTAATTCTGTTAATGATTTGCCAGTTAAGTAATAAACTTCCAACGCACGGTTAATTCGTTGCGGATCGTTGGGATGAATCCGAGATGCTGATTGTGGATCTACTTTAGCTAATTCTTGATGTAAAGCTTGCCAGCCAAATTTTTGAGCTTTCTCTTCTATTTGTGAACGGATTTCTGGATTTGCTTGTGGTAATGGCGACAACCCTTCTAATAAAGCTTTGTAATAGAGCATAGTCCCACCTACTAATAGTGGAATTTTGCCATTATCGCTGATTTCTTGCATTGCTTGTAAAGCATCTAAACGAAAATCAGCTGCAGAATAGCTTTCAGCCGGATCTTTAATATCAATCAGTCTGTGTGGTGTTTCGACTAATTCTTGGGGCGTTGGTTTTGCGGTACCAATATCCATACCACGATAAATCAGTGCTGAATCAACACTAATAATTTTACATGGGAATTGTTTGCTTAGTTGGATGGCTAAGCCGGTTTTACCTGAAGCAGTTGGCCCCATTAGGAAAATCGCCAATGGTTTCTTGATCATAATGAATGTCCCGTGAAATAAGGGGTAAGATCTAATTCTGTACAAGAAGCTAATATGAGATTGTGCTTATTTGGTGAATACTGCTCAATATTTTGTAATAAGTTGATAGCATCAGCCAATACCTTAATTGGCTCAACTAATATATTGTCACAGATGATTTGTACAAAATGTGTAAAATCTTGAATTTCTGTATTCAGTAATTTAATCGTTAATTGTTGTAAGTTTTGATGACGCAATAAGGTTGCAACATGAGTAATAGTAATACGTTCACCATAACATTGAATTGTGAAACCTGTTTGAGTAAAGAAATCTTGGTAGCGAATATAGTTGTTAATTTGGCTTTTATCTAATTGAAATGAAACAGGAATAAGTAATGCCTGACAGTCTTTATCAGAAGCTTGTAATTGCTGAACATAAGCTAATTGTTGCAATGTTTTTGTCGCTAACAAATATAATTTATCGTGTTGTTGTAAACAAAGATAACCTTGCGGTAATAAAGTTAATACTTTGAGGTGTTGTTCGGTTTCAAGCTGAGATGGTGCAGTTTGAGTTAAGCTGACTTGAGTATGATGACTTATTTCAGATAATGCTGAATTATCATTAGAAATATTCATATCTGCTTGATGAGCAGATTGTATTAAACGAGTATATTGTTGGTAAGCAGTTTCATTTGTCGCTGCTTTTGGTGTTTTTGACGAATAGTAAGTTACTGAGTCATTAAAGATATTTCTTCCAGCAGCAGAACGGTTTTGCGGTATTGTTGTTGGATTATAGTTAGGTATTGCTGCAGATTGGTAATCCGCATTATCTTCCGCTACATAATTAGTTACTGACTCTACGTGGGTTGGCTGCGAAGAATCGGTTAATAATTGTTCGGTTTGTGCTAAAGCGTTGATAACACCTTGTAAAATAAAATCATGCACTAATCGAGATTGATGAAAGCGCACTTCGTGCTTAGTTGGATGTACATTCACATCCACTAAGGTAGGATCAATATCTAAAAACAGGACAAATGCAGGATATTGATCCGTAGAAAGATAGTCAGCATAAGCTTGACGTAACGCGTGTAAAATGACTTTATCTTTCATCATACGACCATTGACGTAACTATAGTTAAAATCATTTTGAGTACGATAAAATTGTGGAGCTGCAATCCAACCATGTAAGTGCATATCATTATATTGCCAATCAATGCGTAGTGCATAGTCAGTAAACTCATTCCCACAAATCATAGCTAAGCGTTTTAATTGTGATGCAGTGTCATCAGCAGGCTTATATTGATGCACCATTTTTCCGTTATGGGTCAAGATGAAGTGAATTGTAGGTTTAGCTAATGCGATTCTTTTAACGACTTCATCAATATGAGCAAATTCTGTTTTCTCTGTACGTAGAAATTTCCGCCGAGCGGGGGTATTAAAGAAAAGATTAGCCACTTCAACGGTTGTACCTACAGCATGAGAAGCTGGAATAATTGTGGCTTCCATATCTTGTCCTTCCGTATAGACTTGCCAAGCCTCTGTTTGTTCTGCGGTTCGAGAGGTTAAAGTTAAACGAGAAACAGAACTAATACTTGCTAATGCTTCACCACGAAAACCTAAACTGAGAATATGTTCTAAGTCATCAAGTGAAGCAATTTTGCTGGTAGCGTGCCGCATCAGAGAGAGTTTCAGTTCTTCTTTTGGAATGCCTACACCATTATCTCTAATTCGAATAAGGCGGCTACCGCTTTGCTCAATATCAATTTGGATTTTATTTGCCCCAGCATCTAAACTGTTTTCAATCAACTCTTTCACCACAGAAGCGGGACGCTCTACGACCTCTCCTGCCGCAATTTGATTCGCGAGTAATGGGGGCAAAATTTGAATTGGCATAATTATTTCTCTTTTAAACGTATAGATTGACCTACTAAAAGATGATCCGGATTAAGCTTTGGATTTAGTTTTAACAGTTGATTAATCGAAATCTTATAGGTTCGAGAAATTTGGTAGAGTGTTTCATCTTTACCTACTTTATGAAATTCTGGCATTGCTGCATCATGTTTTTTCTGTGCAGTTGATTTTGGTATTGGCACAATATTGACTAAATTATTTTTACGATAATCAACTAAACCGTTATAAATTGCCCGGGCAATTTGTTGACGATAGGTAAGTGTATTAAGTTTACTTTCTTCTACTTTATTACTTACAAAACCTGTTTCAACTAATACAGAAGGGATATCTGGAGCACGTAACACGCCTAAGCTCGCATGTTGAGGATCTTTGCGACTTAATTGCGCAATTTGTCCAAAACGGCGCAAAATATTATCACCGAGTTCATAGCCAACGCGTTGTGAATGACCAAATTGTAGATCGAGTACGGTTTGATCGAGATATTTTTCATTATGTGTAGATAATACATTTCCAACACCGCCAAGCAATTCAGATTGTTTTTCATGATCTTCTAACCATTTACCCATCTCATTATTAGCGCGGCGATTAGATAGCACCCATACAGAAGCACCTTTCGCTGAAGTATTAGGTGCCGAATCTGCATGAATTGAAATTAAAAAGTTTGCTTTATATTTACGAGCAATATCAGAACGTTTGGTTACAGAAATAAAATAATCGCCATTGCGGGTAAGTACGGCTTTAAAGTTAGGATCTTGATCTAATAATACTTTTAATTCTTTTGCGATAGAAAGAGTAATATTTTTCTCTTTAACTTTTAAAAGTTTTCCGACGGCACCCGGATCTTTCCCACCATGGCCAGGATCTATTGCAACGACATAAGGAGTAGAACGAGCAGGTTTCTTGCTCACCACAGGCAACACGTTATCGTTATTGTCATTTTGATCTTGTTGTGGAATACGGTGAACGGTACCAGTTTTCGAGGTGTTTTGAGTTTTATTACTGCTATTTGGGTTGGCAATTTTTACAGAAATACCATTTTTATTATTGATAAAGATAGCTCGCACGCTTTGTTCTAAATACAAAACAACACGCAAATTATTTGGTCGATTAGATTTACTTTGTTCTATTTTTTGTAAGTTTGTATTGTTTTTACGCGGTAAAATACCGGAGCTACTTTGACTATTGACAAAGTCAATCACTAATCTATTTGGTTTTTCTAAATAAAAATAACTGTATTTACTTGGTAAACTAAAGCGGAAATCAACACGAGTTTCCTTATCAGTATTACGAATATTGAGTGATTTTAGCGTACCAGCATTACTCGCTAGACTAAAAGTAAAACATAAAAAGGCGATTAGCCAATAGGTAAATGCTGTGATTTTTCTCATCTTTTTCTTTTATATCAATAAGCTATTGTGGAATATTTGAAATGTAATTAATCAGCAGTTATTTTGCTTGATCCTTATTTAAAGCGCAAATAATTTGCTCAGCAGCATTAGAGTTTGCTTGTAAAGTAATTTCACGTGCGTTGCCTTGATAATTAATTGTAATCAATAAGTCAGCAGGAGGAATTAAGTCACCGCCTTTCTCAGGCCACTCAAGTAAGCACAATGTATTTTCACGAAAATAATCACGAAAACCGATAAACTCTAACTCTTCGGGATCACTTAAACGATAAAGATCAAAGTGATAAATACTTTTATTGGTTAAATGATATTCTTCTACTAATGCATAGGTCGGACTTTTAACATTTCCCTGATGTCCCATATTTTGAATAATTGAACGTGTCAGGGTTGTTTTACCTGCGCCAAGCTGTCCATTCAAATAAATAGTAAAATTTTCAGTATAACTAGCAAGTAGGGAACTTAACTTTTTGCCTAATTCAAGGGTTGCAGCTTCGTTTTCAAGAAAAGCTCGAAATTGTGATGCCATAGAAATTCCTATTGTTCGCAGTAGTTAAATGCCAATGTTAAAAGGCGGTTATGATAGCAAAAAATAACGGTATATTGTCAAAGAAATAAATAAAAAAGAGTACTTTGAACAATGAGCGTAATAAGAGAAACTTGGAGCGGGAAACGAGGCTCGAACTCGCGACCCCGACCTTGGCAAGGTCGTGCTCTACCAACTGAGCTATTCCCGCAATGAGTAGAAAAGAATATTTGGAGCGGGAAACGAGGCTCGAACTCGCGACCCCAACCTTGGCAAGGTTGTGCTCTACCAACTGAGCTATTCCCGCTTAACGGTAGAGCATTATACGAAAAAAATGAGGTTGTGCAATAACTAAGGAAGAATATTTGCTGATTTATCAAGCACTCAGTTAATCTATCTTAATAAAGTGTTGGCGATAATAAGCTAACTCCGCAATAGATTCACGAATATCGTCTAAGGCGAGATGAGAGTTTTTCTTTTGAAAGCCTTTTAATACTTCAGGTTTCCAACGTACAGCCAACTCTTTTAATGTGCTCACGTCGAGATAGCGGTAATGAAAGTAATCGGCAAGTTCTGGCATATAATTAAATAAGAAACGTTTATCTTGAGCTACGCTGTTGCCACAAATTGGCGATACACCTTTTGGTACCCATCTTTTGAGAAAATCTAATGTTTGTAATTCAGAAGCGCGCTCGCTAAGTGTACTTTGGCGAACACGTTCAATTAACCCATTTTCCCGATGTGTCTTTTGGCACCATTCATTCATACCCGCGAGCGTAGCATCATCTTGTTTGATCGCTAATACTGGTCCTTCGGCTAAAATATTTAAATCTTTATCTGTTACAATAGTGGCGATTTCAATAATACGATCGGTATTTGGATCAAGCCCTGTCATTTCTAGGTCAATCCAAATGAGATTTTGTTTATCTAATTGCATAATATTAGGTATCCTACTAATTAATATCGGCGGCTATTTTACGCCATTTTTTTATAAACGATAAGGAGTGGACTTGAGTAAACGTAAGTTAACCCATAATCAACAAAGACGTATTGCCTCTAATCAACATAAAAATCTTAGAAAACATCAACAAAAATTAAAGCAAGAACCAACTTGGCAAGAAGATATGTTAGGTGCCGCACAAGAAGGTGTTGTAGTAACAAGATATTCACAACACGTTGATGTTGAAACACCAGAAGGTGAAAAATTCCGTTGTAATTTAAGACGAACACTCAGAGATGTTGTCGTGGGAGATCGAGTTATTTGGCGACAAGGGTTAGCAGAAATGCAAGGGATCAGTGGGGTAGTAGAAGCTAAACATCCTCGTACCAGCGAATTAAGTCGTCCAGACTATTATGATGGCTTAAAAGTGATTGCAGCGAATATTGATCAGATTGTGATTGTGTCAGCTATTGCACCGAAACTTTCATTAAATATTATTGATCGTTATTTAGTAATTTGTGAAAAAGCAGCAATTAAGCCAGTGATAGTGATTAATAAGATTGATCTTTTAACGCAAACTGAGCGTGAAGAGTTATCACAAACCCTTGCAATTTATCAGGCGATTGGTTATCAAACTTTGATGCTTTCTACCTTGACTGGCGAAGGTATGGCAGATTTAACTAATTTATTGGCACAGGGTAATTCTATTTTTGTTGGTCAATCAGGGGTAGGTAAATCCAGTTTAGTGAATGCAATTTTGCCTGAAGTGGATACACCAACTGGAGAAATTAGTGAAACCTCTGGTTTAGGACAACATACGACAACAGCATCAACTCTTTATCATTTGCCACAAGGTGGTAATTTAATTGATTCACCGGGAATTCGAGAGTTTGGGTTGTGGCATTTAGAAGATGATGATATTACTCGCGGTTATCGTGAATTTTTGCCTTATTTAGGCACTTGTAAATTTAAAGATTGCAAACATTTGCAAGATCCTGGTTGCTCTATTCGAGAAGCGATGGAAGCAGGTGAAATAAATCCAATCCGTTTTGAGAATTATCACCGATTGCTAAGCAGTAAAAGTGAAACAAAATCGCAACGTCATTTTAGTAGTGTAAAGATAAAATAAATAGCCGCTCTTATTGATTAATTGCATAAAAAATAATCTGTTTTTGCATTTGGAGTACCTAAAAACAATTATTTTTGTGCGGTAACGCAAATTTTTGAGGATTTATGCTTGATTCTTGATGAAGAATGTCGATACTAGCGATGACATTTATTTTATCCAATAAAATAAATATTAAAAAATTGTTGTTATTCTGCATTTTATTTTTTGTTGTTTAAATGACAGAAAGGAAAGTGCAGATTTTTTTATGATTCTTAACCTATCCATGAGATTTAAGGAGAGAAAAATGTATTCTCAAGAAATTACCATCACAGCACCAAACGGTTTACACACTCGTCCAGCAGCGCAATTCGTAAAAGAAGCTAAAGGTTTTTCATCTGATATTACTGTGACATCTGGTGGTAAAAGTGCGAGTGCAAAAAGTTTGTTCAAATTACAAACTTTAGGCTTAACTCAAGGAACTACAATCACTATTTCTGCAGAAGGTGAAGATGAAAAAGCAGCAGTAGATCACCTTGTTGCATTAATTCCAACTTTAGAATAAGTCGTCCAATCGAAGTCGGCATCTGTGTTTATTTAGTGATTTTGAAGAAGGTTATATTATGATTTCAGGTATTTTAGCTTCCCCAGGTATTGTTTTTGGTAAGGCATTAGTGTTGAAAGAAGAACCTATTGTTCTTGATAAACGTAAGATTTCTGAAGATGAAGTTGAAGGTGAAATTGCACGCTTCTATAAAGGAAGAGAAGCTGCATCAGCACAATTAACAGCAATTAAAGAAAAAGCACGCCAAACTCTGGGTGAAGAGAAAGAAGCTATCTTTGAAGGTCATTTAATGATTCTTGAAGATGAAGAGCTAGAAGAAGAAATCATTGCTTATCTAAAAGAACACCATGTAACAGCAGATGTCGCTGCTTCTGTAGTCATTGATCAACAAGTGGCTATGCTTTCTGATATTGATGATGAGTATCTTAAAGAACGTGCAGGAGATATTCGTGATATTGGAAATCGTTTATTAAAAAATATTTTAGGTATGCATATTATTGATTTAGGCGAAATTGCTGAAGAATCAATTTTAGTAGCTTATGACTTAACACCATCTGAAACAGCACAATTAAATTTAGACAAAGTGCTTGGTTTTATTACCGATATTGGTGGACGTACTTCACATACCTCGATTATGGCACGTTCTCTTGAGTTACCAGCAATTGTGGGAACGAATAATGTTACTGCAAAAGTGAATACAGGGGATTATCTCGTTCTTGATGCATTAAATAATGCAGTTTATGTCAATCCAACTCAGGAAGAAATTGCTCGCTTAAGAGTATTAGAAGAGCAATATAAAGAAGAAAAAGCAGAATTAATTAAGCTTAAAGATCTACCGGCGGTGACATTAGATGGTCGCCGTGTTGATGTTTGTGCGAATATTGGCACTATCCGTGATATTGACGGGGCAGAGCGTAATGGTGCGGAAGGTGTTGGCTTGTATCGTACCGAGTTCCTGTTTATGGATCGTGATCAATTACCAACAGAAGAAGAGCAATTCCAAGCTTATAAAGCCGTTGTAGAAGCGATGAAAAATCGTTTAGTGATTCTTCGTACTATGGATATTGGTGGCGATAAAGAATTGCCATATATGAATTTACCAAAAGAAATGAATCCATTCTTAGGCTGGCGAGCAATTCGTATTGCTTTGGATCGTCGAGAAATTCTTAATGCACAATTACGTGCTGTGTTACGTGCATCTGCATTTGGTAAATTAGCAGTGATGTTCCCGATGATTATTTCAGTAGAAGAGATTCGTGAACTTAAATCTGTGTTAGAAACCTTAAAACAACAACTTCGTGAAGAAGGAAAAGCATTTGACGAAAATATTCAAGTTGGTGTGATGGTAGAAACACCATCTGCCGCAGTAAATGCGAAATTCTTAGCGAAAGAGGTTGATTTCTTTAGTATTGGTACTAACGACTTAACGCAATATACATTAGCGGTTGACCGTGGTAATGAATTGATTTCTCATCTGTATAATCCATTAACACCATCTGTGTTATCATTAATTAAGCAAGTTATTGATGCGTCACACGCTGAAGGCAAATGGACAGGAATGTGTGGAGAGTTAGCAGGTGATGAAAAAGCAACAATCTTGTTATTAGGTATGGGATTAGATGAATTTAGTATGAGTTCTATCTCGGTACCGAAGATTAAGAAATTAATCCGTAATGTGAATTATCAAGATGCTCAAGATCTTGCGAAAGAAGTATTGTTACAACCAACAGCAGCAGATGTTGATCAGTTGATTGAGAATTTTTTATCTGAAAAAGCATTAAATTAGATACAAAAGTAAAAAATTCAGCTAATATTAGGCACAGATCTGAGCTTAAAATCTTTCTGATAAGGAGAAAAAAATGGGTTTATTCGATAAGTTATTTGGTTCAAAGGACAATAAAGCCGTTGAAGTAGAAATTTATGCACCATTAACAGGTGAAATCGTAAACATTGAAGATGTTCCAGATGTTGTTTTCTCTGAGAAAATCGTTGGTGATGGTGTTGCGATTCGTCCAAAAGGTAACAAAATCGTTGCTCCAGTTGATGGTGTGATTGGTAAAATTTTTGAAACCAATCATGCGTTTTCAATGGAATCAAAAGAAGGTATCGAGCTTTTTGTTCACTTTGGTATTGATACAGTTGAATTAAAAGGTGAAGGTTTTACCCGTATTGCTCAAGAAGGACAAACTGTAAAACGTGGCGATACTGTGATTGAACTTGATTTAGAATTATTAGAAGCAAAAGCAAAATCAGTGCTTACTCCGATTGTTATCTCTAATATGGACGAAGTTTCTCATATGGAGAAAAAAGTGGGTGAAACTGTCGCTGGGGAATCAGTTGTTTTAGTTATCAAAAAATAATTAATTAGATATTGAGTGAAAAAGATTGGGTAGCAATACTCAATCTTTTTTTATATTTAAAATTTGCAGTTTTGTCTGTTATTTGTACAACCGCTTAATGAATAGGCTATATCATTTTAAGATAGGAAAAAATTTTTAAAGCGTCTAAAAAGAATTGTTAAATTTGTTAATTTTGAGCTTTCTGATGGATAAAGTGGTTTCTCTGTTAGAGAAAAAAGATGATTACAGATTTGTAATGTTTACTGATTTAGGATAACAAAACACAATATATTGTGTTTGAATTAATTAAAATATCAATATATAGTATCTCCGATTTAAATAAGGAGACAGCTATGTTCAATAAAATTCTTTCCTCCTCACCAGCAATAACCACATATCAAGATGCAGCTGCATTATTAACTGTTATTAAAAGAGACGGATCACAGGTACCATTTAATGCTCAATTTATTAGTAATGCGATGAAAAAAGCAGCACAAGCGGTCGGTATTTATGATGATGGATATTTCGAGCAATTAAGCCAAACCATTAGTATTGCGATTGTGGATAGTTTTAAACAACAGGTTGATATTGCCTATATCCAACAAGTTGTTGAAGATCATTTAATGCGTGGTGAATATCCTCAAGTAGCACGTGCATATATTGAATATCGCCATGATCGTGATAAAGAACGAGAAAAACGAAGCCGATTGACAAAAGAGATCGAAGGATTAATTGAACAAAATAATGTGTTGTTGATTAATGAAAATGCGAATAAAGATGCAAAAGTAATACCAACACAACGCGATCTATTAGCAGGTATTGTCGCTAGACATTATGCTAAAAGTTATATTTTGCCACCTGAGGTTGTAGTTGCACATGAAAAAGGTGAAATTCATTATCATGATCTCGATTATTCACCATTTTTCCCAATGTTTAACTGTATGTTAGTTGATTTAGAAGGAATGCTAACGCAAGGTTTTAAAATGGGAAATGCTGAAATTGAGCCACCAAAATCAATTACTACTGCCACTGCAGTAACCGCACAAATCATAGCACAAGTCGCAAGCCATATTTATGGTGGCACAACGATCGATCGTCTAGATGAAGTATTAGCACCTTATGTAGAAAAGAGTTATCAGAAACATCTACAAAATGCAAAAATATGGCAAATTCCAGATCAGGAAGCGTATGCACAAGCGTTAATTGAAAAAGAGTGTTTTGACGCATTTCAGTCTTTAGAGTATGAAGTTAATACATTACATACTGCTAATGGGCAAACGCCATTTGTTACTTTTGGTTTTGGTTTAGGAACAAGCTGGCAGGCGAAATTAATTCAACGTTCTATTTTATTAAATCGTATTCGAGGTTTAGGCAAGAATCATAAAACAGCAGTTTTTCCAAAATTAGTGTTTACGATTAAACGCGGTTTAAATCAACAACCTCAAGATCCGAATTATGATATTAAGCAGTTAGCTTTAGAGTGTGCATCTAAACGTATGTATCCTGATATTTTAAACTATGATCAAGTGGTGAAAGTAACAGGTTCATTTAAAGCACCGATGGGATGTCGTAGTTTTCTTGGTCGTTATGTGGAAGATGGCAGAGAGATTCACGCAGGACGCAATAATCTTGGCGTGGTAAGCCTAAATTTACCGCGAATTGCTTTGGAAGCAGAACACAATGAAGCAAGATTTTATCAAATTCTTGATCAACGTTTGGCAATCGCAAAACAAGCATTATTAACCAGAATTGCCCGTTTAGAACAAACAAAAGCCCGAGTTGCGCCAATTCTCTATATGGAGGGGGCTTGTGGGGTACGATTAAAGGCAGATGAGAATGTAGCGAAAATTTTTAAAAACGGCAGAGCATCAATTTCGCTAGGATATATTGGCATTCATGAAACAATAAATGCCTTATATGCCCAAGGTCATATCTTTGACAATGAAACTTTACGTGAAAAAGGTATTGCGATTGTAGGTTATCTCAGCGAGGCTACAAAAAAATGGCAAGCCGAAACTGGCTATGCATTTAGTCTTTATTCAACCCCAAGTGAAAGTTTATGCGATCGCTTTTGCCGTTTAGATAGTAAGCAATTCGGTATTATTGAAGGGGTGACAGATAAAGGATATTACACGAACAGTTTCCATTTAGATGTGGAAAAGAAAGTGAATCCTTACGATAAGTTAGATTTTGAAATGGCATATCCACCTTTAGCAAGTGGTGGCTTTATTTGCTATGGGGAATATCCGAATTTGCAACATAATCTAAAAGCATTAGAGGATGTCTGGGATTATAGCTATGACAGAGTACCTTATTATGGTACCAATACGCCGATAGATGAGTGTTATGAATGTGGATTTACAGGGGAATTTGCTTGTACTAGCAAAGGGTTTGTTTGCCCAAAATGTGGTAACCATAATAGTGAAAAAGTATCGGTAATTCGTCGTGTATGTGGTTATTTAGGTAGTCCTGATGCACGACCGTTTAACCCAGGTAAACAAGAAGAAGTCAAACGTCGGGTAAAACATTTATAAGGCTTAATCAATGAATTATCTGCAATATTATCCAGTGGATGTGGTGAATGGTGAAGGTACTCGCTGTACACTTTTCGTCGCAGGATGCACGCATCAATGTCGGGGCTGTTATAACCAAAAGAGTTGGTCATTTGATTCTGGTGTTTTTTTTGATCAAGCTATGGAAGAGCAAATTATCCGTGATCTAAAAGATACAAGGATTCGTCGCCAAGGATTATCTTTATCTGGTGGTGATCCATTGCATCCACGAAATGTTAATAGATTGTTGCCTTTGGTGAAACGGATTAAAACGGAATGTCCAGATAAGGATATTTGGTGTTGGACCGGTTATCAACTTGCAGAGTTAGATCAGCAACAACGCGAGATGTTGGCTTATATTGACGTCTTAATTGATGGTAAATTTATTCAAGAACAAGCCGATCCTACCTTGGTTTGGCGAGGATCGGCGAATCAAGTTATTTATCGATTTTCCCTATAAAGAAGGTTTTTCAGATGGTTTTAGTGATTTATCACGATATCACTGCTAGCTTTTTCAGCATTATGACAAGAGAGATGTGATATTAATCACATCTTTAAATAAATTTTTAACACTCTTATTTTTCTTTTGTTAAAATCTCGCGGTTTTAAATAAGATTTTTGAGGTGAAAATTATGGTGTGGTTCCTCTTATCAGTAGCTTTCTTAATTGCGGGCTACTTCATTTATGGTTCTATTGTAGAAAAAGTCTTTAAAATCAATCCAAAACGTGATACACCAGCCCATTTAATGAATGATGGTGTGGATTACGTTCCTATGTCTAAAGGAAAAATTTGGTTAATTCAGTTATTAAATATCGCTGGAACTGGACCGATTTTTGGACCAATTTTAGGGGCTTTATATGGGCCAGTTGCAATGCTATGGATCGTGTATTAGGTTGTGTGTTTGCTGGTGCAGTACACGATTATTTTAGTGGTATGTTAAGTGTACGTAATGGCGGTGCTTCAGTGCCTAATTTAACAGGTAAATATTTAGGTGCACCAGTTAAACATTTTATGAATGCTTTAGCATTAGTGCTGTTGGTGCTTGTTGGGGTAGTATTCGTAATTTCTCCAGCCGGATTACTAACCAACTTAACAATGGATAATCTTGGCGAATCAATGAATCTTGATCGTGGTCATACCCTTGTTGTCTGGACAACTGTGATTTTTTTGTACTACATCATTGCTACTTTAATACCAATTGACAAAATTATTGGACGTGTTTATCCATTATTTGGTGCATTATTACTCTTTATGTCATTCGGTATGTTTTTCGCATTATTATTTGAAGATAAAGCGTTATTCCATAGTGTTGGTGAGATGAGTTTCTCTAAATTTTTTGAAAACTTACACCCTACTGGATTACCAATTTGGCCATTAATTTTCGTAACCATTGCTTGTGGTGCAGTATCTGGTTTCCATGCTACCCAATCTCCATTAATGGCGCGTTGTATGGAAAATGAAAAAGAAGGTCGTTTTGTATTCTATGGTGCAATGATTGGTGAAGGTATTATTGCGTTAATCTGGTGTATGGTTGGTTTAACTTTCTATAACAGCCCAGCAGAAATGAACGAAGCAATTAACATGGGTACACCATCAAAAGTGGTTTATGATTCAGCAACTCAAATGTTAGGTTACTTTGGTGGTATCTTAGCTGTGCTTGGTGTGGTGGTATTACCAATTACTTCTGGGGATACTTCATTCCGTGCAGCACGTTTAATCATTGCAGAATTCTTTAAAATTGATCAAAAGAATTTAGTAAAACGTTTAATGATTGCGGTGCCTTTATTCGTAGTTGGTTTTATCATTACTAAACTTGATTTCCAAGTATTATGGCGTTACTTCGGTTGGGCAAACCAAACCACAGCAATGGTAATGTTATGGACTGCTGCTGCATATCTCTATCGTTATCATAAGTTCCACTGGATTTGTACTATCCCAGCAATCTTTATGACTATGGTATCAGCAACATTCTTAGCCTATGCGAAGATTGGTTTTGGTTTAGCTTATGATACAGCTGTATGGGTAGGTGTTGGTTTAACTGCATTAGCAACAGTTTGTTTCTTCACAATGTTGAAACCAATTGCTGATGGTGACCCAGACTCAGAAACTAACCCAGCTTAATTATTGATTTTAAAACAGTGATTATGCACAATAGCCGTCTATTTTTAGCCGGCTATTTTTTTATCTTATGATTACTGTAATTTATGTTCATCTTCTTGCCGCTTGGGCAAGTTTAATCTTATTTATGATTCGTGGCGGTTTACAATGGCAGGGTAAGTCATGGCGTCAATATAAATTATTGCGGATTTTACCTCATATTGCTGATACCGCTTTATTAGTGAGTGGCTTAACTTTTCTATTAGTGTTTAATTTTAGTTTAGTTGATTGGCTGCTTATTAAGATCGCTGCATTAGTGTTATATATCATTTTTGCTGCCAAAGTATTCAAACGTGAGCATCCACAAAATAAATTACTGCCATTAGCATTCATCTGTTTTATTGCTGCAATGTGGTTAGGTTATTCAAACTCGTTTTAGTGATTTAGGCTTAATTTATGTTTTTTGATACCCATACACATCTTGATTACTTAGCGAACGATTTACAGCAATCGTTACATCAAATTGTAGAGGCAGCGACAGCCCAAAAAGTGCTCAAAATGCTGGTGGTGGGGATTGATCGGCAAAGCTTAGTCAAACTGCCTCAATGGGTATCTACTGAATCTAATCTTTATTATGGCTTAGGATTACATCCTTTATTTATTGCTCAACATACAGAACAGGATTTATTTCTATTAGAGCAATGTTTAGCTGAACGCAAAGCGAATTGTATTGCGGTTGCCGAAATTGGTTTAGATCGTTATCCGCCAGAAATTACCACAGCGGAATTATGGCAAAAACAATGCGATTTTTTGGAGGCACAATTAGCATTAGCCAAGCGTTATCAACTACCAGTAAGTTTGCACTCTCGTCGCGCGCATGATCAATTATTTCCTTTTTTAAAAAGGTATGATGTAGCCAAAAAAGGCGTAATTCACGGCTTTTCTGGTAGTTATCAACAGGCAAAACGTTTTGTTGATTTAGGCTATAAAATTGGGGTTGGTGGTACAATTACCTATTCAAGAGCGAATAAAACACGCCAAACAATCGCTCAATTACCATTAACTGCATTAGTATTAGAAACAGATAGTCCGGATATGCCTGTATCTGGTTGGCAAGGGCAGCCTAATCATCCAGCACGCTTGCCTTTAATTGCACAAGCGTTAGCAGAATTGCGTTCTGAATGTTACGAAACTTTAGTAGAACAAATTTGGCAAAATAGCCATCAACTTTTTGCCTTAACAGAAGCAGTTTAATCTTATTGGTTAAATTGTTATTTCATCTTTAACCCATTACAATAAAACGTTTGTTTTTATCAACAAGGGATCAACTATGTCAGCTATTGTCCAAGATGAAAATTGGAAATCGACTTCTTCTATTCAAAACTTATTAAAGCGTGCCAAAATTATTGCCTCTATTCGACAATTCTTTGCTGATCGAGGCTTGCTTGAAGTAGAAACGCCGATTTTAAGTGCTTTTTCGGTAACAGACGTACATTTATCGACATTCCAAACTGAATTTACCCCACCATTTGACGCCAATCCGCAAACGTTGCATTTAATTACTAGCCCTGAATATCATATGAAGCGTTTATTGGCGGAAGGAAGTGGTCCTATTTTTCAAATTAGCAAAGTATTTCGTAATGAAGAAGCGGGTAAACGACATAACCCAGAATTTACGATGTTGGAGTGGTATCGTCCCTTTTTTGATATGTATCGGTTAATCAATGAAGTTGATGATTTATTGCAACAAATTTTAGATTGCCCACCGACAGAATCTCTAAGTTATCAATTTGTGTTTCAAGAGTATGTTGGTTTAGATCCTCTTTCAGCAACCAAAGTAGAATTAGTTGAAAAAGCGAAAAAACAAGGATTAGTCAATGCAGATATGGAAGGACGAGATACCTTATTACAATATCTGTTTAGCGAAATTGTAGAAAAGAATATTGGTCAGGATCATCCAGTAGCGGTATATCATTTCCCAGCGGCACAAGCGGCATTAGCACAAATTAGCTCAGAAGATCACCGTGTGGCAGAACGTTTTGAGTTCTATTATAAGGGCTTAGAACTTGCGAACGGCTTTCATGAATTAACAGATGCAAATGAACAATTACATCGTTTTGAACAAGATAATTTATTACGTGAAAAATTACATTTACCACTACAACAGATGGATTCTCGTTTTTTAGCGGCTTTAAAATCGGGGATTCCTTCTTGTTCAGGCGTGGCGTTAGGTGTTGATCGATTATTAATGATTGCACTATCAACCGATAATATTGAAGATGTGATTTCATTTTCAATTAACAATGCATAATGGGGAGAGGAAATGCGTAAATTAATTTATTTATGTTGTATGTTGCTTGGATTAAGTGCCTGTTCATCAAAAACAATCTCTCCGTTATATAGTGCAACGCCGATTGTGAATATTGAATCAGAATTAGTGCCTACATTGGAAGTAACAGCATCAGCAAATCAATTACTGCTAAAAAATGCGAGTAATCAAAGCATACAAACCGTTTATTTATTAACTTGGTATGATAAAAAGGGTGTAACGCAACGAGCTGATTGGCAGCAACAAGAGGTTTGGCAGAAATTAATTTTAGCGGCGAAACAACAAGCGAAAATTACGTTACAAAAAACAACAGCGGAAAGTACCAATTATCGAGTTTACTTTAAAGCAAATTAGAGGCTAGGAAGCTATATGGCTAAATTGATTGTTGATTTACAAGGGAAAGAATTAGAACAAGAAGAAGTTGAGATTTTAAACCATCCTTTAATTGCTGGTGTGATCTTATTTACTCGAAATTTTGAGGATATTCCGCAGCTACAAGCTTTAATTAAAAATATTCGCCAAAAGGTAAAACGCCCTTTATTAATTACGGTTGATCAAGAAGGCGGGCGGGTGCAGCGTTTTCGCCAAGGATTTACCCAATTACCTGCGATGCAAGCTTTTGCACCCATATTGCCAGCAGAGGAACAACAATATTGGGCAAAAGAGAGTGCTTGGTTGATGGCAGCAGAAATGATTGCAATGGATATTGACCTTAGTTTTGCGCCAGTGTTAGATGTGGGGCATCAATGTAAAGCGATTGATGATCGTAGTTTTCATCAAGATTGGCAACAATTATTGCCTTTAGCTGAAGCATTTTGTGATGGTATGTTGCAAGCAGGTATGGCAACCACAGGTAAACATTTTCCTGGACATGGTGCAGTCATTGCTGATTCGCATTTAGAAACGCCAAAAGATGAACGTCCAGTTGAACAGATTTTTTGCCAAGATATTCAGCCTTTCCAACAATTAATTAGTAAAAATAAGTTAAAAGCCATTATGCCAGCTCATGTGATTTATACACAGGCAGATGATCAACCAGCAAGTGGTTCAGCTTATTGGTTAAAGAGTGTGTTACGGAAACAGCTTGGTTTTACTGGCTTAATCTTTTCTGACGATTTAGGGATGAAAGGCGCAGGATTTATGGGGAGTTTTGTACAACGAAGTGAACAAGCATTAGCTGCGGGGTGCGATATTTTATTACTCTGTAATGAACGTGCAGGCGTTATTGAAGTATTAGATGGTTTAACTTACCAACCAACCCAGCAAGAACAAGCGGCTTATTTACAGTTAGCGAAGCAGCAACGTTTTTCACTTTCTGAGTTGCAAGCGACTTCTCGTTGGGTAACGGCACATCAGCGTCTAAGTGCTTTACAGCAACAATGGTTAGAAATGAAAGAGAAGGCACAAGCATAATGAATTGCCCGCATTTCGCACAAAAAGATTGCCGCTCTTGTATCTGGATTGAGCAAGATTACTCACAACAAATTGCCCAAAAGCAGCAGCATTTACAACAAACACTAACTGATTTTATTGACACTAAGACCATTTGTTTACCTGCCCAAGTTTCAGCCCCAGTGGCAATGCGGAATCGAGCAAAAATGGTAGTGAGTGGAGCCGTAGAGCGACCAATATTTGGTATATTGACCGATCCATTCGTGATGGAAAGTGCGGTTGATTTAACAGATTGTTTGTTATATCCCACTGAATTTCAAACTATTTTTCAACAGCTAAAAGATTTTGTTGGACGGGCGGGATTAGTGCCTTATCACATTGCAAAACGTAAGGGCGAGTTAAAATATATCTTGCTCACACAGAGCCAGTGGAGCAAAAAATTTATGTTGCGATTTGTGCTAAGAAGTGAGAACAAATTGGAGTTAATTCGGCGTGAATTACCAGCATTGTTGCAAAATTTACCACAAATTAGTGTGGTAACCGCCAATATTCAACCGCAGCCAGCAGCGATTCTTGAAGGCGAGCAGGAAGTTTATTTGACAGATGAACAGATGTTAGAAGAACAATTTAATCAGATTTCTCTGTTTATTCGTCCACAAGGTTTTTTCCAAACTAATCCACAGGTAGCTGCAGCGTTATATCGCACGGCACAACAGTGGACAGCAGCGCTTTCTATCCAAAAGATCTGGGATCTTTTTTGTGGTGTAGGCGGATTTGGTTTGCATTGTGCAGTGGCTCGCCGAGCAGTTGAACCTAATGTATCTTTAGTAGGAATTGAAATTTCAGC
The DNA here is from genome assembly GCF_001678475.1 of Gallibacterium genomosp. 3. GTDB lineage: Bacteria > Pseudomonadota > Gammaproteobacteria > Enterobacterales > Pasteurellaceae > Gallibacterium > Gallibacterium faecale. The sequence continues at coordinate 24,376 of NZ_JTJR01000013.1, forward strand.
TTCTGCTATTCAAGCGGCTAAGCGAGCAGCAGATAAATTAGGACTAACTAAGATTCATTTTCAGGATTTAGATGCCAGTCAATATCAGGCACAACAAGGCGAACAGCCTGATTTAGTCATTGTGAATCCGCCAAGACGAGGCATAGGTAAACAATTAGCAAGTTATTTAAATGGGTTACAACCGAAATTTATGCTTTATTCAAGTTGTAATGTTGAGAGTATGCAACGTGATTTAGCACATCTCTCAAATTATCGGTTAAGCAAATTACAATTATTCGATATGTTCCCACATACCATGCATTATGAGGTATTGGGATTATTAGAATTAATCTAACTCAGCCACAGGAGGCAAACATGAAAAAGATAGAAGCCATTATTAAGCCATTTAAATTAGATGATGTACGTGAAGCATTATCTGATATTGGTATTACTGGAATGACAGTGAGTGAAGTTAAAGGATTTGGGCGTCAAAAAGGACACACAGAGCTTTATCGTGGTGCGGAATATATGGTGGATTTCCTGCCAAAAGTAAAATTAGAAATTGTAGTGGTTGATGATCAAGTAGAACAATGTATTGAAGCGATTATGAATACCGCACAATCAGGCAAGATCGGTGATGGTAAGATTTTTGTTTATGATGTAGAGAGGGTTATTCGTATTCGTACTGGTGAAGAAAACGAGGACGCAATTTAGTGGGCATTATTTATATTGTGATTGCATTGGTGGCAGGGGTTGGCTTAGCGTCACAAGCTGCCATCAATAGTCAATTAAGTAAGGTGGTTGCAGGGCAACCTTTAATTGCAGCATTAATTTCATTTGCAACAGGAACATTAGCACTTTTTGTTGTTTGTTTGGTAAAAACGAATTTATGGGAAGGCTTACAAAATCTTGCCGGGCAACCCTTTTGGAAGTTTATTGGTGGTCCATTAGGGGCGTTAGTGGTATTTACGACGATTTTTCTTGCGCCGAAAGTTGGGATCACCAATATGTTATTTTTTATCATTATTGGCCAATTAGTGGCGGCAATGTTAATTGACCATTTTGGTTTGATTTATATGCCAGTAAGAGAAATTACGCTATGGAAATTAGGGGGAATGTTGATTGTTATGGCAGGATTAGTTCTCTTTTTCTTTGGCGATAAATGGTTTGGATTAAAAGGATAAAATCATTATGACTCAACTTAAAGTAGGTTTAGTTTCAATTTCGGATCGTGCTTCACAAGGGATTTATCAAGACAAAGGTTTACCATCGCTTCAAGAGTGGTTAAGCCAAGCGTTAATTGACCCGTTTACAGTCGAAACTCGCTTAATTCCAGATGAGCAACCATTAATTGAACAAACCTTAAAAGAATTAGTAGATGAGTGTGGCTGTCATTTAGTGCTAACCACTGGAGGTACTGGCCCTGCAAAACGAGATGTAACACCAGATGCGACATTAGCGGTGGCAGATCGAGAAATGCCAGGATTTGGGGAACAAATGCGACAAATTAGTTTGCAATTTGTACCAACTGCGATTTTATCGCGTCAAGTCGGCGTAATTCGTAAAGAGAGTTTAATTCTTAATTTACCAGGACAACCAAAAGCAATTAAAGAAACCTTAGAAGGGTTAAAAGATGAAAATGGTAAGGTTATGGTGAAAGGTATTTTCGCTGCTGTCCCTTATTGTTTAGAGTTATTAAGCGGTATCTATATTGATACCCATAAATCAGTGGTAGATAGTTTTCGTCCGAAGAAAAAATAACTCACGCTATCAACGGATATTTAGCGAATAAGATCCATATATTTTTCTTCCTCTCTATGCCAGATATTAATGCGATATCTGGTATTTATTATAGTTAGACTTTGTTAGTTATAATAAAAAATATTGGGTACTTAGTAGTACCCAATATTTAAACTATTTATTTTGTTAATAAATCAAACGCTTCCTGATATTTAGCAACAGTCTGCTCAATAATCTCTTGTGGTACTCTTGGTGCAGGCGGTTGTTTATTCCAACCACTGTTTTCCAACCAGTTACGAATAAATTGTTTATCAAAAGAAGGTGGGTTTATGCCTTCTTGATAAGTATCAACTGACCAGAAACGGCTAGAATCTGGAGTTAATACCTCATCCATTAAGGTTAATGTACCATCTTCATCTAAACCAAATTCAAATTTGGTATCACAAATAATAATGCCTTTGCTTAAAGCATATTCCGCCGCAGTAGTATAAAGTTCAATAGCTTTTGTTTTTACTTGAGCGGCTAATTCTTTGCCAATTAATTTTTCACATTCCGCATAGCTAATATTAATATCATGATTACCAATTTCTTCTTTACTTGATGGGGTGAAGATTGGTTCAGGTAATTTGCTTGCGTCAACTAAGCCTTTTGGTAATTCGATACCACAAACAGAGCCTGTTTGTTGATAATCTTTTAAACCGCTACCAGTTAAATAGCCACGCACAATAGATTCAATTTTAATTGGAGTAAGGCGTTTACAAACCACAGCTCGTTTTTCAATCGCTTTTGCTTCTGCTTCTGGTAATACATCATAAACGGTATCGCCAGTGAAATGATTTGGCATAATATGAGCGAGTTTTTTGAACCAGAAATTAGAAATTTGCGTTAAAATTTCGCCTTTTCTTGGAATAGGATCATCAAGAATAACATCAAATGCAGAAAGGCGATCAGACGCAACCATCAACATTCTTTTGTCATCAATTTCATAAAGATCACGAACTTTCCCAGAATAAATTTTTTTTAGGCTAATAGTTTGCATAACAAGATACCTGTACTTAAAAGAAAACCGTTGCGAATTATACGCCTATTCTTGTTAAGTTTCACGCAAACGATTGCTTATTTTTGTGATTATTCAATCCCGATTAGCTTATGTGTTTGTAAACTGAGTTGCCATTTGATTGTCGAGGTTGCATTCAGCTGCCCGAGTTTACGAATTGTATCCAATAAATTGAATTCGCCTTGTTGTTCACACGGGGAAAGATAATAGTGTGTTGCCTTAATTTTTTGTGCAATTTGTTGGCAAAAATCAATAATGTCATCGCCATCGTTCACAATCCTGACTTCATCAGCAGAGCTGATACAAGATTGTTGATATTTATGCTGATATAGTCGTTTAGGACTGGTGGCAATATAGTCGATTTCTGCGGGAACTGGTTTTAAGCCATTGGTTTCAATCGCTAGAAAATAGCCTTGTTGCTTAAAATAAGCCAATAATTTCCCTAACTGTGGCTGAATAGTAGGTTCTCCGCCTGTGATAATAATATTTTTACTCTTAAAAACAGCAACCTGATCAGCAATTTGCTGTAAGGTCATGGTGTCAAACTGTTGATAATCAGTATCACACCAAGGGCAGGCTAAATTACATTTACCAAAGCGAACGAAAATCGCAGGCATACCTGTATTGAACCCTTCGCCTTGCAAACTTTCAAAAATTTCAACAATTCGATAGCGCGTTTGCATTAGTCCTGCCTATATTCTGCAAATGAAGTTGGCGTTTCCCAAAGACGGATACTATCAATGGTAAATGGCAGATGCGCTTGTAATCGCTGAAAAATAAAGTGAGCTAGGTTTTCAGCGGTTGTCCGATACGGTAAAGCAAAAGTTTTAGAATGTAGTTCATTCAGTAATGCTGCAATTTTTTGCTCACGTTCACTGGTTTGATCATAAATAAAAGCATGATCCATTGGTTGTAAAATATGTTGATTTACGGCTTGTTTTAAATCAGCAAAATCCAAGACCATACCTTTTTTGGCGCCATCTGTTTGAGTTTCACCTACTACAATGACTTGTAATTTATAAGTATGCCCATGCAAATTTTGACATTTGCCATCATGCCCATCTAATAGATGAGCCATATCAAAACTAAATTCTTTTGCAACTTTAAACATCAGACTGTCCTTTGCTTGCAAGGTATTCGTTCAATCCTTTTTCACGCAAAAGACAGCTAGGGCAATGATGACAGCCACCTTCGACACCTTCATAACAAGTATGCGTATGTTGCAGAACATAATCTAACTTGCCGAGTTGGTCAGCTAATGCCCAAGTTTCTTTTTTTGTGAGCCACATTAATGGTGTGATTAAATTAAATTGGTAATCCATCGCTAAATTGAGCGTCACGTTCATTGATTTAATGAAGATGTCGCGACAATCAGGATAACCGCTAAAATCTGTTTCACAGACGCCAGTAATGATGTCACTAATGCCTTGGCTTTTAGCATAGATAGCAGCATACAATAAGAATAATGCATTACGTCCATCCACAAACGTATTCGGTAATTCACCTTGTTTTTGTGAAATAGTTTGTTCTGCATCTAATAGTGCATTGTGGGTAATTGCTGTAATAACAGAAGTATCAATAATTGTCTGTTTTACACCGAGGTCATTGGCAATCCAACGTGCTTTTTCCAATTCAATATGGTGACGTTGTCCATATTGGAAAGTAATAGTTTCCACATTGTCTTTGCCATAAGTTTGTAGAGCTTGTAATAAACAAGTAGTAGAATCTTGACCGCCAGAAAAAATGACGACCGCTTTTTTGTTTTGCATAATGTGTTCCTAGTTTTTTAACGTGGGAGGTTTGCGAACCACGACAATCAAAGGACGTCATTCTAGCGAATTTTGTTGGAAACTCAATTAATTTTCTTGTTTTAAATCTTGAATTAGGATTTTTGAACGCCGTTGGTAATTATATTTTTCTCTTTTTTCAGTTGGTAAATCTTCAACATTAGCAATCTTGAAGCCACGTTCTTGGAACCAATGTACTGTACGCGTGGTAAGTACAAATAGTTTTTCAATGCCTAATGCAATTGCGCGTTTTTGGATATGAGAGAGTAAAATATCACCACGAGCAGAATTACGATAATCAGGGTGAACTGCTACGCAAGCCATTTCCGCCATTTTTTCATCGAAATAGGGGTTTAATGCAGCACACGCAATCATCACACCATCACGATCAATCACAGTATAGTGATTAATTTCCATCTCTAACTGTTCACGAGAACGTTTAACGAGAATGCCTTGTTGTTCAAGCGGTTGAATTAAAGCCAATAAGTTTGGAATATCTTTAATGGTGGCGATCCGCACAATTTCAGAGCTTTCTAATGATACTTGCGTGCCAATCCCATCTCGTGAGAATAATTCTTGCAATAAAGCGCCATCTTCTAAATAACTTAATAAGTGAGCGCGTTTTACGCCATTACGGCAAGCTTCTAAGGCAGTTTGTAAGAATCGTGCTTCTGAACTATGGTAAAGGTTATTAGCAATAAATTGTTGTAGATGGTGTTCGGCAGCAAGTAGCGTGAGATCTGGTATAACGTGTTGATTTTCATCAAGAATACCTTGCTGTTCACAAAAGCCAATCACTTTTTCTGCTTTAACTTTAATTGCAATTTGTGCGGCTAGTTCTTCAAAAGCGAGATTAAAATTCTCGCCAGTAACAGATACGCCAATAGGCCCAATCACCACAATCGCATTTTGTTCTAATTGCTGTTTGATGCCCTCGCTATCAATTTTACGTACTTTGCCACTTAATTGATAATCGACTCCCTCATCAACGCCAATTGGTTGAGCGATGACAAAGTTACCGCTTACCACATTAGGTACACCACTATGGGTAATATTATTCATCCGTAACGAGAGGCGAGCAGTAATATCAAGCTGTAAACTTCCTACAACTTGTTTGACGATTTTTAACGTTTCTGCATCGGTAACACGAATATTTTTGTGATAGCGTTCTTCAATTTGTGCAAGGTGTAAAGCATCATTGATCTGTTTTCTTGCGCCAAATACGATCACCAATTTGATACCTAGACTGTGCAACAAGCTAATATCATCAATAATATTAATAAAATTAGGGCTGGCGGTGGTATAACCATCTAACATAATGACAAAGGTTTTCCCTCTGTGCGCAGTAACATAGGGGGTAGATTGACGAAACCATTGTACGAGTTCAGTGCTGCGGATCATAAAACTTCCTATTATTATTTTTGAATAATTATGTAATAAAAATGATTTTATATGCAAAAAATGGCGATTTGCAAGGTAATTCTATGATTTAATCAAAAAAGACAGCAGTAAAATTTTACACATGGCAATGAGTTACATAGAATAACGTCACTTAACTTAATAATGAAGAAAAATATGTCAGAACAACAACCTTTTACCCACTTTCCGACAGTAAGAGAAATGTATCCATTAGGGCAGGAAAAACGTTTGTTAAAACAGATCCGCCATGTATTACGTTATTTTGGACGGCGTTTAGCCAGCTATCAAGCAGGGAATCAATTTATTCAATTTTTGAATGCACATTCAGTTTGGTTACCTGTATTCCAAGAACATAAACATCGCTTCCATACGATCTTATTTCATTACTGTGATAAACGTTTTTCACCAGTGCAACGTACGCTACAACTACAAAATACGTTTATGATGATAGAAAAATTGTTAGGTGAGGAACGCTGTCAGCAATTAGTGACAACAGGCACGATTCAACTAGCAGAATTGGGTAATGGCTTACGTTTACATCTTAATATTAATCAAATTGATCCTTATGAGGGATTATTTTCTATTAATATTAAAGATGATACGGAACAGCGTTATTATGATGCTTCTTTTGCGATTATCGAAGGAAATCGCCTATTAATTGCCAGTATGCAAGGACCTAAAGGTGAAAATGCGGCAGAAATTGTGAAACGTTTGACCAAACAACTACATGGTATGCGACCAATGTTTATGTTAGTAGAGTGTTTTAAATGGTTAGCCCAACATTGGCAACTGCAATTAGTCGGTATTCCACACCGTTATCAAACAAAGATTCGGTTGCACGGCAGTAAAAAAATTTATATGAATTATGATGAGTTTTGGCAAGAAAATGGCGCGACTTATCAGAATGATTATTGGTTATTACCACTACAAGTTGAACAGCGCTCGTTAGAAGAAATTCAAAGTAAAAAACGGTCGATGTATCGAAAACGTTATGAGCTATTTGCTCAAATTGAAGCAGGAATTCAAGCACACTGTTAAGTGTTTCAAAAATATAAATTATTTGTTAATAAATTCAATTTCTTATGCCTTAAAAGTGTGATGTAAGGCAGAGTAGTAACTCTCTTTTTTACTATAATCAATTCAGGTGATTATTAGGCAAAAAGAGGAAGTTTTTATGTCTGATTCTATTTATACATCGCCAAAAAATTCACCAAGCACCCGATTGTGGAAGTGATGAAAACAGAGTTAGATCTGTTATTCCTCAAAGGAATGTTGCCAAAGTTTGGTAAAAATCTACAAAATATTTTATTAGGATTAATAATGCTTATCTTCATTATGTCAATGTTGATGAGTAATATACTTCCCATTCCCTCAACAATGATGATGATTGCCACTGCTAATTCATTATTGGTTTTATTCTATTCGCATAAGTTTAATGCGTTAGAATTACGTTTAGGCGGCATCGTGATTGGTTTATTAGGCCCAGCATTGAGAATTATTTGGGTATTCTTGTTAATGGTATTTTTTGATGTGAAAGACTAAAAGTATTAGTATGTGGTCTTTTGAAATTTTTACTAGTTTTTATATAATGCCGAACGATTATTAATAAATAAGTAGTTTTATAAATAAGAATTTATTGGATGAGGAAATATATTATGAAAAAAAGTTACTTTAAAAAAAGTTTTGTGAGTTTATTAGTTGGCTCAACAATCTCTATGGGGGGGGGTATAGCGTTTGCTGAGAATATAACTCAGGATAATATTTCAAATGCAGATATTGGTAATGAGGGAGATACTGTCATTATTAATAAATATGTTGAGATCTCTAGTGGTTCTCATAGTATCCGAGGTAATGAAGTTACTATCGGGGAGGCTAATGATGGAACTAAAAATAGTATTAATGCATCAGCAGGAGCAATTCTTAATATTGATGCAAATATAATTAATGTTTCTGCTCCACCCGATTCAAGTTCACCAGACAATAGTGCTTCTATTCGAGCAGATGGAAATTCATCAATATCAGTAGGAAAAGAGAGTGAGTCAAGTTCAACGACTATTAAAGGACAAACCAAAGTTACTAATGCAAATACACAAGTACAGATTAGAGGGAATACAATTACGCTTGGTAGTCAAGATCGTAGAGGCCGAGTAGTTATTGTTGGTACTTCAGGGACAACAAGTGATAATGCTAATTTGACAGGAGGTAATCTCAATATTGGTGATCAAAATACATCACAAGTGACTATATATGGTAGTGTCCAAGCTGGAGATGATCAATCTAATATTACAATTAAAGGAAAACATATTCGTATTGATAAGAATCAGGAGGTGAATAGTGGTATCAGTGCAACATCTGGTGCTCATATAAGTATTATAGGTGGGAATAATACAGATGATACTGTTGTTATTAATACACAGATTGGAGCAACTAACTTAGGGGGAAGAAGTGGAACACGCCCAAGTAATATTAGTGTTACAGGTTATTCAATTAATGTGGCTAATTCAATCCTTGGGCAAGGAGATGGTAAAATATCAATTGGCGATACAAGTACTAAAACTGTTACGGTTACAGCAGCTCGAGCCTTAACATCAACAGACACAAGCTCTATTAGTTTAGGTGGTGAAACTGTTGCTGTAAATGGTGCAATTACTAATAGAAGTAGTGGAAATATTAATATTGGTAGTGAAAATACCCGCAATTCTGCAGTTACTGGCGCAATTACATCTACTGCTGGAACAGTTACTATTACGGGGACTGAAAGTTCAACTGTAGATGGGAATATTCGAGCGTCTAACGGGGCAGATGTTACTTTAGGTAAAGAGGGCGTTGGTACAGCAACATTAAATGGAACAATTTCAGCAACAGGTACAGATTCAGACACCGCAACAGTTTCTGTTTTGGGTAAGAATGCAAGCGTTACGAATGATATTACTGCTAATTCACATGGTTTAGTAAAAGTGATTGGTTCTACTGGAGATGGCGGTAGCGCTCATATCTCAGGTTCAGTTACTGCAACGGGTACAGCAGCTCAAGTACAAGTAAATGGTAAGGAAGTAACAGTTGGTGCTGATAGTAAAACAATTGAGGCAACAAATGGCGGTACTGTAACTATTGGTAGTACCGAAGATAAAAATGCACAAGCGACTATTAATTCAACCATTACTGCAACAGGTGCAGGTAGCACAGTAGCAGTACACGCGACAGATCTTATCTCAGTGACGAAAGATATTACGGCTAGTGCTAGTGGTGCTGTCACATTAGGGGACAATGAAACAAAAGATACCAATATTACAGGTAATACCACAGCCAATGGTGGTGGCTCAACGGTTACGATTAAAGGTCAAAATATCAATAAAAATGTAACAGCAGGCAATATTACGGCTACGGATAGTGGTGCAGTGACAGTTGCTAATACTAATCCAACAGATGCTGGTGTAACTAAAGTAGGTGATATTAAAGCAGATAAATCTGGTACTGTAAATGTTAATAGTGGTAGTGAAAAAGGTGCGGTAACTACAGGTAATATTACGGCAGGTAACGGTACAGCTGATAGCACAGGTGATGGTACAGGTGGCACGGTAAATGTAGGGAATAGTGCAACAACGACGACTACTGTTGATGGTACGATTAAAGCAGATGATCAAGATGCAGCTGTTACCGTAAAAGGTGCAACAATCTCAACCACAGGCGATGTTCAAGCAGCAAATAAAGGGGCAGTTACACTGGGTGATGTTACAACAACTACTGCATCAGTTAATGGCGCTGCAACAGCCAATGGTGAGGGTTCAACGGTTGAGATTAAAGGTACAGAAAGTGCGAGTGCAGGTAGCGCAGCAGCAACAGAGAAAGGTGCAGTATCGGTTGGTTCTGACACGACAAAAAGCGCAAGCGTAACTGGTGCAGCAACTGCTACTGGTGAAAATTCAACGGTTACGGTTAAAGGTACAGAAAGTGCGAGTGCAGGTAGCGCAGCAGCAACAGAGAAAGGTGCAGTATCGGTTGGTTCTGATACGACAAAAAGCGCAAGCGTAACTGGTGCAGCAACAGCCAATGGTGAGGGTTCAACGGTTGCGATTAAAGGTACAGAAAGTGTAACAGCGGACAGTGCAGCAGCAACAGATAAAGGTGTGATATCGGTTGGTTCTGATACGACAAAAAGCGCAAGCGTAACTGGTGCAGCAACAGCCAATGGTGAGGGTTCAACGGTTGCGATTAAAGGTACAGAAACTGCAAGTGCAGGTAGCGCATCGGCAACAGAGAAAGGTACAGTATCGGTTGGTGCTGACACGACAAAAAGCGCAAGCGTAACTGGCGCAGCAACTGCTGATGGCGATGGCTCAACAGTTGCGATTAAAGGTACAGAAAGTGCAACAGCGGACAGTGCAGCAGCAACAGATAAAGGTGCTGTAACAGTTGGTAGTGATACGACAAAAAATGCAAGCGTAACTGGTGCAGCAACTGCAACTGGTGAAAATTCAACGGTTACGGTTAAAGGTACAGAAAGTGCGAGTGCAGGTAGCGCAGCAGCAACAGATAAAGGTGCAGTAACAGTTGGCTCTGACACGACAAAAAGCGCAAGCGTAACTGGCGCAGCAACTGCTGATGGCGATGGCTCAACAGTTGCGATTAAAGGTACAGAAAGTGCAACAGCGGACAGTGCAGCAGCAACAGATAAAGGTGCTGTAACAGTTGGTTCTGATAGCACTAAAACAGCGACAGTTTCAGGTGCAGTAACCGCAGAAAGTAGTGGTACAGTGAGTGTAACTGCTTCAACTACCGATCCAGAGGGCAAAGCAGTAGCAGAAAGTGGCGTATCCGCAACGGGTGAAAATTCAGCAGTAACCGTTACAGGTAAAACCGCAGAAGCGGGTACAGCAGGTGATGCAGGTAAAATCACGGCATCAGATCAAGGGACCGTTGCGATTGGTGGTGCAAATACTACAACAGCAACAGCAAAAGGTGCTATTGAAGCAACTGGTGATAATTCAAGTGTTACTGTAGCGGGCACAGGCACATCAACGGCTGAACAAGATGTAAAAGCAAGTAATGGTGGTGATGTTACGGTTGGCGGAGATAACACTACAACAGCATCAGTAACAGGCGGTGTTTCTGCTGATGGTGATGGTTCAACGGTTGCGATTAAAGGTACAGAAACTGCGAGTGCAGGTAGTGCATCGGCAACAGAGAAAGGTGCAGTAGCAGTTGGCTCTGATAGTACAAAAACAGCGACAGTTTCAGGTGCCGTTACCGCAAATACAGGTGGTAAAGTTAGTGTAACTGCTACTACAAATGATGGGGGTAAAGCTAGTGTAACTGGATCCGTTTCTGCAACAGGTGAAGATTCAGCAGTAACTGTTACAGGTAAAACCGCAGAAGCGGGTGCAGCAGGTGATGCAGGTAAAGTCACTGCATCAGATAAAGGTGCTGTTACGATTGGAGGTACAGATACCACAACAGCAACAGCGAAAGGTGCTATTGAAGCAACTCAAGGTGGTAAAGTCAGCGTAACTGCTTCAACTACCGATCCAGAGGGCAAAGCAGTAGCAGAAAGTGGCGTATCTGCAACGGGTGAAAATTCAGCAGTAACTGTTACCGGTAAAACCGCAGAAGCGGGTGCAGCAGGTGATGCAGGTAAAATCACTGCATCAGATAAAGGGACTGTTGCGATTGGCAGTACAGATACCACAACAGCAACAGCGAAAGGTGCTATTGAAGCAACTCAAGGTGGTAAAGTCAGTGTAACTGCTTCAACTACCGATCCAGAGAGCAAAGCAGTAGCAGAAAGTGGCGTATCCGCAACAGGTGAAGATTCAGCAGTAACTGTTACAGGTAAAACCGCAGAAGCGGGTGCAGCAGGTGATGAAGGTAAAATCACTGCATCAGATAAAGGTGCTGTTACGATTGGGGGAGCGAATACTACAACTGCAACAGCGAAAGGTGCTATCGAAGCGACTGGTGATGGCTCAAGTGTTACTGTAGCAGGTACAGGTACAGCAACGGCTGAACAAGATGTAAAAGCAAGTAATAGAGGTGATATTACGATTGGCAGTGATAACACTAAAACAGCGACAGTTTCAGGTGCAGTAACAGCAGAAAGTGGTGGTACAGTGAGTGTAACTGCTACTACAGATGATGAGGGCAAATCTAGTGTAACTGGATCAATTTCTGCATCAGGTAAAGATTCAGAAGTTACTGTTAATGCAAAAGATATTACGGTAGGAGATAGTAACCAAAGTATGGTTACAGCACAGAATGGTGGTACCGTAAAAATTGGTAGTGCAGAAGAAGGTAGCAAGAATGCAACAGCAACTATTAATTCATCAATTACAGCTTCAGGAGAAGATGGTAATAAGGCAACCGTTGAAGTACATGGATCAAATTCTGTAACGGTGGCGAAAGCAATTACAGCAAATGCTCATAGTGATGTGATTATTGGTGATAATGATACTGATACCACAGTTATTGCAGAGGTTACGGCTGATGGTAAAGATGCTACTGTTAATGTGAAAGGGGAGAGCATTTCAACCACTGGGGATATACAAGCTGAAAATCAAGGGCAAGTAGCTATCGGCGATAAGACAGCAACAAATAATGTAACTGTAGCGGGTAATACGACAGCTGAAAGTGGGGCTTCAGTGCAAATTACTACAACACCGACTGGTACAACTAAAGTAACGGGAACTGATGGTCTAAAAGCGGATGGCGAAAAATCTACAGTTACAGTTGATACAGGAACAGCTGCTATTACAGGAGATATTACTTCTGATAATCAAGGTGTAGTTACAGTGACAGCACACCAGTCTGATAGTGGCGATACGCCAGCAGTATCAGCGAAGAATATTACTTCTAATAATCAAGGTAAAACTACAGTAACGGCTGAACAAGGTACAGTTCAAACAGAAGGATCAATTTCTTCTGATAATGGCGGTGCAACCTCTGTTACAGCAAAAACAGTTAAACCAGGTGGTGATATTACTGCAAATAATGGTGGTAGTACGGTTGTGAAGCAAACAGAAGGTGCTTTAGATCTAACTGAATCGCCAGCAAAATCTCTATTAGCACAGAATGGCGGTAAGGTAGAAGTTAGTACAGCAGATAAACTAACGACAGGTTCTGTAACGGCTGAAGGTAAGAAAGGTGAGCAAGTATCACAAGTTACTTTAACTGGAAATCCTGTTGCTACTGAAGGCAAACTACAAGCATCAGATGGTGGGCAAATTAGTGTCAAAGGAAATACACAAGTGGATATTGGCAAGGATGTTGTAGCAGATGGTAGTGGTAGCCAAGTTGAAGTTAAAGCTGATACGATTACTACAGCTGAAGATGCAGCATTAATTGCACAAAATAATGGTCAAATTACGCTTGATGGTAAAAATATTACTACTAATGGTGAGATTAAAGCGAGTAATCAAGGGGAGATTACTATCACTGGTGAAACAGTGACAACTAACAAACCAATTACTGCTGAAGAGAGTGGTGTTGTTACAATTAATGCGACAACGAAAGCTATCATTGACTCTATTAAACAAGCTGAAAATAGTACTGTAAAAATTAATAGTCCTAATGCAGAGCTAGTAAATTTTGAAGGAAATGGGGCAACACTTGATGTTTCTAATCCAGGTTCAGTATTAAAAATTACCAATCCAGGTACTGGTAAAAATATTTATAAGGTGAACTTGTCTGTTGATCCACAACAAAATAGCTATCTTCATTTTGTTAATTCGCCGGTCGAAGGGCAAACTCTACAATTAGCAGATAAAGAGAAATATGAGCAATTTGTGCTTGACTTAAAAGATCAAGCGAAATTGGCTAATGGAATTAGCCGTGTACCATTTGCAGGAGTAATTAATCCAACAGATGCAGAAGTCTTTAAGACTAATTCAAATCCAATTGGTTCAGGTTTTGATGTATTAGATGTTTTCCTTGGACATGATAAAGTCGCTAATGCAACTGACAATGATAAATTGTTCTTAAATCAAGCTGGTATTAATGCAGGTGATTTCTATTATGCAACTATCCAATCTATTGGTATCAATGATAATGCACTGCATAATTTGAATGACATCGCATTTGGTGGCTTTATGTTAGCAACGGATATGATTGGTTCTGCTCGTTCAGGTCGTTTTGGACAATTTGGATTAGATAGTAATCAAGTTGCACAAGATGGCGTGTGGGCTCGCTATGGTCATATTGGTTATGATAAGCAAGGCGTAAAATTACAAGCTAACCAAACTGAAATTGGCTATGATCGCTTACATGGAGCAAATCGAACAGGGGTTTCTATTGAATATACACGTTCAAATGGAGACATTACCCATGGGGATATTGCTGTGGATAAGGTAGTTACTAAATTGTATAATACTACTCGCTTTGGTAATGGTGGTTACGCTAATGTTGTTGGAGCAATTGGTAGAGTTAATACTGATGCAAACGTATTAGATGAAACGACAACGACAAAAATGCGTAATGATTATGTTGCTGTTAGTGCGGAATATGGTATGCAATTTAACCTTGGTAATGGTTGGTATGCCATTCCACAGGCGCAATTACAATATACCTTAGTACAAGGCGATTACCTAACTATGTATGATGCTAATGTCAATGTGAAGAAAGCAGATAGTGTACAAGGTAGAACAGGCTTATTAGTAGGGCAAACACTCTCTTATAATGATAAGAAAGTGAATTTCTATGGCTCAGTAGATATTTATCGTGAGTTTGCTGGCACTCAAAAAGTGGAAGTAGATTCCTTTGCTAAATATAACTGGGAAGTAGAAAATAAAGGAACTTGGTATCGTACAGGAGTTGGTGCTTCAATGCAGTTTATCTCTGGATCTTCCTTATACCTAGATATATCTCGTACTTTCGGTGATGCAGGGCGTCAATCTAACGAGGTAAATGCTGGAGTTAAAATTAGCTTTTAATTTTTAGTTTATCATTAATAATGACTTGCACCTCAAAATTGGATTCATTATCTAATATAAAGAGGTGCTGTCATCTATAGCTTGCCTCCCTCTGCTATTTTCAAAGCAGTGCTACGCTCAAGAAAGTGACTAGCTTACAATCTTTCCCATTCTATTATGCCCCTATCCTTGAGAGTGAAAACTATTTTATTTGATAAATGGATCAATAAAGAAAGATCTAATTATTCCAATTATATTGGCGAGATATATACAGGCATTACGAATAGTTTTTAACAGAATGTCTATTGAATAGAGTGGCACAAAAGAACAGATAGAGTTATTATCAAACACAGGCAATTTAACAAAAAATCAAGCTCGAGCGATAGAATAAGCAATAATACATAATAGAAGACTAGCTGGTTTTAAAGGAGAAAATATCATTAATAGTATAAGCCCTAAAAGAAAAATTTATAATGATGCCGTTTCTTGGGGCGAGAATTGGATTCGTAAAAATGATCCTATAGTAGCATCTAAGTTAGGGATTCGTAAATGTAAAAATAAATAGAGTTAGAGGCAAATCATTAAGTATTATTTAAAAAATGCAACTATTAATGGAAAACAACTAGAAGGATTAATAAATGTCAAAAGAAATAGATTTACAATTTATAAAAAAAAGCAGACCAAAACTAAAATCTGGGGATATTTTTTATTATAGAATCAATAATAAATATTATTTTGGATTGGTTTTACTGACCCAATTAGATAAAAGAATAGAGGATAATACAGCCATAACGGTTGCTTTGCCTCATTATTGCACGGATGAAATAACAGAATTTTCTATTAATGATTTTGTATATAAACTAGAAAGTCTAGATTTAATGGCGCCACCAATAACTATTAATAAAAGAGCATGGTGGAAAGGGTTTTTCGTAAAATTTACAGGTATTGATTATATTACTATCATTGAAAATTTAAGATTTGTATATGCTGGAAAAGTATACAATAGTCAATTTGAACTATGTAATGATGTCCCTACTCCTAAATTATTGGGAAGTGTGGGGGCATATGGGTATGAAGGAGTGGAATATTTAATTCAAGTTGGGCTGGGGTTATCCGTTGATATCAATGAAGCGCCATATAAATATTATACGAGCTTTTTCTATGAAAAATATTTAAAAAGTAAAGAGATTCCTTATTGGTATTATAACTCTATAACAGGCAGACCAAAACTAAAATCTGGGGATATTTTTTATTATAGAGTCAATAATAAATATTATTTTGGATTAATTTTGCTGACTCAATTAGATAGAAGAATAGAGGATAATATAGTCATAACGGTTGCTTTGCCTCATTATTGCACAGATGAAATAACAGAGTTTTCTATTAATGATTTTATATATAAATTAGAAAGTCTGGATTTAATAGCGCCACCAATAAACACGAATAAACGAGCATGGTGGAAAGAGCTTTTCGTGAAATTTACAAGTATTGATTATATTAGTGAGAATATACTTGAAAATTTAAGATTTGAATGTGCTGGAAAAGTATACAATAGTAAATTTGAACCATGTAATGATATACCTATCCCTAAATTATTTGGAACAGCAGGGATATATGAATATGACAGAGTGGAATATTTAATTGAAGTTGGACTAGGATTATCCGTTGATATCAGTGCACCATATAAATATTATATGGATCCTGATTATGAAAAATATTTAAAAGGTAAAGAAATTCCTTATTGGTATTATAACTCTATAACAGGTATACCAAAACTAAAATCTGGGGATATTTTTTATTATAGAATCAATAATAAATATTATTTTGGATTGGTTGTACTGACTCAATTAGATAAAAGAATAGAGGATAATGTAGTCATAACGGTTATCTTACCTCATTATTGTACAGATGAAATAACAGAGTTTTCTATTAATGATTTTATATATAAATTAGAAAGTCTGGATTTAATAGCGCCACCAACAAACGTGAATAAAAGAGTATGGTGGACAGAGTTTTTCGTGAAGTTTACAAGTATTGATTATATTAATAAAAATATACTTGAAAATTTAAGATTTGAATATGCTGGAAAAGCATACAATAGTGAATTTGAACCATGTAATGATATACCTATTCCTAAATTATTTGGAAAGGCAGGGATATATGAATATGACAGAGTGGTATATTTAATTCAAGTTGGACTGGGATTATCACTTGATATCAATGAAGTACCGTATGAATATTCCTATGGAATATTCTGATTATATTTAAAAGGTAAAGATATTTCTTATTGATATTATAACTCTATAAAATAGACTGTTATGACCAATCGAAAAAAAGAAATTAACTCAATTTTATCATTAAAAATAGAAGAAATTTATTTACTGTCAATAAAAAGAATTTCTGAATATGAGGAAGTTTGGGTTTTGGATGATGATGGAATATTAACTTATGGCAATGAAGAGCAAATCTACTTCCCTATTTGGCCTGAAAAAATTTTTGCAGAATTAAATGCTACTAATGAATGGAAAGAGGCTAAACCTTATAGTATTTCATTGGAAGAGTTCTTATTAGATTTCATTCCAAATTTAATTGAAAACAACTACTTTTTATCTATTTTTCCTAGAGAAAATGCAGAAAACTTTATTGTTCATCCTAAAGATTTTGCTAGAGATATAGATGAATATGCTTGTGAATATTTCGGAGAAAGTTATGAGTTAACATATCTATAAAACTTATTATTATTTAGGTATTGTTTAGGTTTGACAGAAATAATATTTTTTATTAGATTTCAGAAAAATTTTAAAGTATAACCTAAAAATATTATTAAATATAAAAGATCTAATATTCTATAAAAGAACAGACTAAATTTATGAAGGATTAAATATAGCGTTTTTATATAGATATTTTATATAAGAACTAACATGAAGTAGAGCTGTATAATTTAAATAGAAAATATAGATCCATTTATGTTTTCAATTGATAAAGAGCTAATAATAGAGTAAGGGAGTGAGAAATATGGATAAAGTAGATTTATTTAATGTTTTGAGTAAAGAGTCAAAAAAGTCATTCATTTGTCACTTACATTATAAAAATAAATTTAGTATAGGGAAATATAAGCAACTTATTAGAGCATATAAATTCTTTCTATTAAATGTAGATAAAATAGAGGGAAGAGAGAAAATAATATCTGAATTTTTGGATGTATTTCTACATACTTTATTTTTATTTGTATGTGATAATGATAAGGAGGATTTATATAAAATAGAGCCTCCCATTAATTTTGAATATAAGGTAAATGTTTATAATAAGTTTAGAGAAATGACAGAATGTTTAATAAGGGTGCAAAGAAATAAATTAAGTGGCTAAATTTTTAAGAAATTAATTTTTAAAAGATACTTATTAAACTGAAAATATTTGAAAAATGAGATGGGGGGGGGTAAAGTGTATAAAAATTATGATCGAAATTTATATGTGGAAGATAAAACATAATATTAATTTAAATAAAATTTTTTTTGCTTTAAGTTTTAAGTGTGTGTGGAATAGTATTATAAATTTGGAGTGGGGAATAAAAAGGAATTAAGAAAAATAATTAGGTGTTCTATGATAGATTTAATTAAAAGATTTGATGAAATAAAAAATACAAATTCTTTTAAGGAACATAATAAATTTATAAACGAATTATTAGAAAATGAAAATAATGAATATTATAATATTCATTATCAATTTATATGTGATAACTCTAATGATCTACTCCATGAAAGGTTATGTAGGGCTTTTACAAAAAGGACTGTTTCGGCTTGCTTCTTTTTATTAGAGAAAGCATTAGATAAGAATATAAAAAACTCTTTGTTAGCTGATATTATTCAAATCTTAGGACTTATGGAGTTTTTTCAGGTTATTGAATATATACCAAATTTTTTATTAAATAATGATGAACTTGTTCGTTATAAATGTATTATTGTATTAGGGTGGTTAGGAAAGGAAAAAGAAATAAGTATTTTATCTCAGATTCTTAACTCTGATGAGATTGAATACTTAAGAGGGGTTTCTGCTACAGCAATGAGACAAATTTGGTATAATTACCCTGACTTAAAAAATAAAATTATAGATTGCTTATATCCAAGATTACTTATAGAAAAGTCTGAAATGGTAAATGCAATGATACTTATTAGCTTGCAAGATATTTTAGGAAAGAATATAGGAGTAAGTGAGAATCTTCATGGGGAAATTAGTGGAGATATAAATAAATCAAAAATTAAACTAATCTCTTTAGTTAAAGAAATTTATCATAAAGCATAATAAGGTGGTTTATTTTTACTTATTATCTGTATTTTAGCAAGAAGACGCTACATAGAAATATTTAGAAAAATGATATTTTTTGATCTTGATCTAAGGAGAATTGAAGGGGGAGTTATTAACCTAATTTTTGATTTAAATTTTTCTATTTAGATTAGATGAACTCAAAAAAGATAAAAATCTAGCAGTTATTGCTAATATGATATTTTCACCAAAAATATGAGAGAAAAAGTCAATTACGGTTTTAGTATTTAAAGAATTGTAGCGTGTATTAGGATATAGCATAGCGATTTTTCTCGGCTCGATATGAATCGCAGTTTCTAAATCTGGAAATAACCGGATTAATTCACCTTTCTGTAATGCTTCATAGACAGACCAATCGGGTAATAAACAAAGTCCTAATCCATGTAAACAAGCAGAAAAGATAGTTTCTCCATTATTTGTCGTTAAGATGGCAGGAACTTGATATTGCTGCCATTAATCATGTTGTTTAATTAACCAACGATTTTCACCAAGGTTATTTTTATAAATAATGCAACGATGATGGATTAACTCTTGTCCCTGTTCTATATTTTCTTTCTGGTTTAACTTGTACAGATGAAAATTTTTCTACAAAAGCAGGGGCACAACAGCATGCAGCAAAATATGGAATTGTATTAGTTATGCCTGATACTTCGCCTTGTGGAGAAGATGTGGCTAATGATGAAAGCTATGATTTAGGGCAAGGTGCAGGATTTTATTTGAATGCTACACAACAGCCATGGGCAAAACATTATCGTATGTATGATTATGTTGTTGAAGAACTACCACAACTGATTGAAGCGAACTTCCCTGTAACGGATAAACGTTCTATTTTCGGTCATAGTATGGGTGGGCATGGTGCGTTACAGATTGCATTAAAAAATCCACAGCGTTATCGTTCTGTATCTGCATTTGCTCCGATTGTGAATCCAATGGATACGCCTTGGGGGCAAAAAGCTTTTCAATCCTATTTAGGTAATGATAGAGCTCAGTGGCAACAATACGATAGTACCCAATTAGTAGCTCAAGTTACCGATGCAATACCAATGCTGATTGATCAAGGGGATGCATATAATTTTTATTCACAAGAACTTCAGCCTGAAAAATTTGTCGCAGCGGCAAAAGCTAATCAGATTGCTGTCGAGTTCACTTTACAGCCTGGTTATGATCATAGCTATTTTTTCATTGCAACATTTGTGAAAAAACACATTGTATTTCACCAACAATTTTTGCAAGCTGAGAAATAAAATGAGAATAGGTCAGATAACATATCTGACCTATTGCTTAGAGAGCCACTTTTTTCCGTTCTGCTTTTAATGAATCTTCAATTTCTTTAATCCAATCTAATTCAAATTGAGTGAATCCCGCTTGTAGGCGAGCATCAGTATTAATAACCCCTTTAAAGATAACAATACGATATTGGCGTAATAATTCAGAAAAGCTTGTTAATGGATCGAGTTGGCGTTTTGCCGATAAAGCATGATACCAGTGGTTACCAATGGCAACATGGCCAATTTCATCATTCAGAATAATATTCAAAATTTCTACTGCACGAAAATCTTTGCGTTGTGCCATCTTTTCACGTAATGGCGGTGTAGCGTCTAACCCTCTTGCTTCTAATACACGAGGAACTAGCGCCATTCGTTGCCAAATATCATGTGCAGTGGCTTGAGCCATCTCCCAAAGTCCTGAATGAGCTTCAAAATCACCATATTGGTATCCAAGCGCTTGCAGATGTTGATTGACTAAACCGAAATGATAGGTTTCTTCATGGGCTACACGCAGCCAATCTTTGACAAAGGCAAGACCTTGTCCTAATTGTTGTTGAGCAGCTAAACCAAAGCGCCAAGCAGCATCTAAGCCAAGGTTAATCGCATTAAATTCAATATGTGCTATGGCATGGAATGTTGCTGCATAGCCTTCTGGTGTTGAAAATGCCCGTTTGGGGACAGCTTGTGGGGCAACTAATTGCGGTTTATCAGGTATTCCTACAATCTCTTGTTGTGGTGTTACTACTGGATAATTTTGTTCATCATTGAGTAATTGCCATTGCCAATCTGTAGCCATTAATTGATTCACTAACTGACATTTGGTGGCAGGATCTTTTTCTGCTAATGCAGTTGTAACGGCGTGCCAAAACTGAGCTGCTTCCGTTTTCATCATTATTATTCCTTAAGATAATTCCGTAGAGGATTGCTGTTGTACTAAAGCAATTTTACGTTCTAAGTAAGCAATCATTTGTACTGCAATATCTAACCTACTTGTTTTTTCAATTAATTCTAAGCCAGGGCTTGCATTGACTTCTAAGATCATTGGACCTTGTTGGGTTCGAATAATATCAACGCCAGCCACATCTAAGCCGATAACTTTCGCAGCTTGAATCGCAAGATCTTGTTCTTGTTGGCTAAGTTTAGCTGGAATCGCACTGCCACCACGATGGAAATTGGCACGAAACTCACCGACTTTCCCTTGGCGTTCCATTGCAGTTACAACTCGATCACCAATGACAAAACAACGTAAATCATGACCTTTGGCTTCGGTAATAAATTGTTGGGCTAATACCGGAATAGCAGCGTGTTTTAAGGTTTCCATAACACTGATGGTACTATTATTATCGCTCATTAACATCACACCGATACCTTGTGATCCGGAGAGGGTTTTTAAAATTGCTGGAGTCCCAATTTGATCAGCGATTACTTCAGCATTCACTTCACAACCACCTAAGGCCGTGGTTGGTACGGGAAGGTGATGTTGATGTAATACCTGTAAACTTTGCCACTTATCACGTGCCAAAGCAAAGGCCTCAGCATGGTTTAAGATGGGGGTATTACGATAAGCAAAATAGCGCAATACGCGGCAGCCCATTTCGGTACTGGCAGTACCAAAACGGGGAATAACGCCATCATAATCGGGTAGGAGCTGATATTCTGTGCTATTTGCTGCTTGGTAATAGAGTTTTTGTTGTGCATTGTGATCTAAATAGAGAATACAACGATTAGGATCGAGAATATCGATCTGGTGACCACTATTTAACGCAGCCTCTTGTAAACGCACACAACTATATAAACGAGGCTCACGGCATAACATTAATAGTTTCATGTTATTTTTTCGCAAAACCTTGTTTATGAAGATAGTCTAATACCGCAGGGCGTACAGGTTTATCTAATGCCTTAATGACATTTTTGCTCCAATTATTATCAATATTGCTACGAGCAAGATAGTAATCAGCAGTAACTTGATCAAATTCAGCTAATTTTTGTTTATCTAATGGTTGGTAATGATTTTCAAAGAACATTAACTCTTGTGGTAAGCGTGGTTTAAGAGGTGGGTCTTGATTTGGATAACCTAAACACATCCCAACTAATGGCAAAGTATGTTTAGGAAGTTGTAATAATTCCCCGACTTTTTCCATTTGATTACGTAACGAACCAATATAAACTCCACCTAAGCCTAATAATTCAGCAGAAGCTAAAACGTTTTGCGCCATGATACCCGTATCGACAGCACCAATTAATAATACTTCTGCCCAGTCTAATTGTGCATCAGGGAAGATTTCTGCGTGTTTAGCAAAATCAACGCAAAATACCCAAAATTCAGGCGCTGAATAGACATATTCTTGATTAGAGCACCATTGCATAATTTGTTGACGCATGGCAGAGTCAGTGACTCGAATAATGGATACGCATTGCAAATGGTTTGATGACGAAGCCATACGTGCAGATTGAATTAATTGTTGGAGAGTATTGTCATCAATGGCTTTATCTTGGAATTTACGAATAGAACGGTGAGAATGAAGTATTTTTACTGCTTGTTGTGACATAGTAAACCTCAAAATATTATCAATTATTCTTTAGATCGATATATTATACCAATCGTTATAATGCTTAAAATAGTTTTCCCCTGATTCGTGTTAGTGGGGTAGAATACTCTCGTTTTCATTCATAAGTTAAAAAGAAGGAGTCAATTATGTATACTGTTATTTTTGGTCGTCCAGGCTGCCCATATTGCGCAAGAGCAAAAGAGTTGGCAGAAAAATTAAAAAATACTGTTGAAGATTTTGATTATCGTTATGTTGATATTATTGCAGAAGGTATCAGTAAAGCAGACCTTTCAAAATCTGTTGGTAAAACAGTAGAAACTGTACCGCAAATCTTTATTGATGAAAAACCAATTGGTGGTTGCACTGATTTTGAAGCATTAATGAAAGAAAAATTCGGCGTAGTTGCATAATCATAACTGATCAATTAAGTAGAACAGTAAGTAAAACGGAAAGGCATTTGTCTTTCCGTTTTTTTATCATTATTGCTGAATTAATTTTGAAACTAAATCAACTACTTGTTTATTTTCAGCTTCACTCAATTTGCCTTCTTTAGCAAATTGTACCTTCCCTTGCTTATCTAAGACCAAAATTAATGAATTTTCTGGTTGTAATTGCCAAGTTTGTTTTACTTTACCGTTATCATCAACAATTACCGCAGTATAAGGAAATTCCTTTTTACCTTTTTCGGTTTTACTTTTTGCCATACTGCTCATACCTAAAGTAGCATCAGAGGTATTAACAATAGTTGTGGTTTGATATTTATCGTGTGGAAAATTGGCGGCTTTAATTTTATCCATTAATGGATCATTAAGTGATTTTACTGAAATGCGTCCTGCCATATGTTGTACTACACGTACTTTGCCAGGTAATGTGCTGCTGTTCCACGCTTGATAACTCACTTTATCGCCATTTAGTAACACTTCACCACTTTGCACATTGGTTACTGGGGTTGGCGATTGACCAATAACTAAATTATGTGCCATTGCAGATAGAGGAAATGCTAAACTGATTAATGCGATTTTTTGTAATGTTTTCATTAAGTTTTCCTTTTAAGTAAAAATAGATAAATCTAACCATTAAGCTGTGGTTGTGATTTCTTCAAAGAGTATAAAATAAAAATAAAAGTCACGCCCAATACTAAAGTAATACCAATCCCAATTTTCCAAGTAATCTGTTCATGTAAAAACAGAATAGCAAAGAGAATCCCAAAAATCGGTTCGAGTGCTGAGATTACGCCTGAAATATTAGCAGACACAAAAGGTAAGCCATTATTCCATAATTTTGGTGCTAACCAACTGCACGCAATACCTAAATATAACAATGCCATCGTATCTATAAAAGAAGGTGTAAATTGCCACTGTTGGTTAAGGATTAGAGTAAAGGGAATACAGAAGATCATACCAAACATAATTGTTGCTGCGGTATAACTCCGAGAGGGGATCTCTTTCATAATGTTTTGAGCCCAACGTACAGTAAATGCAAAAGTAATGGTTGATGTTAAGATTAGGAAACATCCCCAAGCATCAATCTGGCTATTGGGATCATCATCACTAACAACAAGAGAAATACCGATAAAAGCGAGTAAACCAAGCAAATATTCTATTTTACTGGCTTTTTCTTTAAAAAAGAGATGCCCAACAAACACCATAATCAGTGGTTGTAAGCCTAACATTGTGACCGCACTAGAGGCAGATGTATATTTTAACCCTATGAATTGTAACAAAAAAACTAACGGATAATTTAAAAAAGCAAGGATTGCGAGGCTTTTGTATAGATGAACGGGAATTTTGCGAAAAAAACGCAAAAATGTCGGCAAAATAATTAACGCTGCAATACAAAAACGAAGCTGCACTAAAATAACTGGTTCAAATGAGTTGTAAGCCAATTTACCAATTGGGAGTGAACTACCCCAAATTGCAATGGCAATAAACAGAGGAAGCATTATTACGCCTTGCTAGTGAAATAAAGCTCGCATTATAAGACTGAAAATAAAATTGTCGCAACCTGATTTATTTATTGGTATCTATTGTGGCAAATCTGTTAGACTTATTATGCAAATTTGTTTAGACTGAACGCTTTCTGAAAAATTGTATTTTTGCACTGATTTTTGGCTTTTTTATGCTGAAATGGGCAAAAGTATGATAAATTAAATTTGTTAACAATTTTGTTTCATCATCTTGCTATATAAATGGAGAAAAATATGTCGTGGAATGATTCAGGACAGGATCCTTGGTCAAAGCCTGGTAGTTCTGAGCAAAAGAATGGTAAAGAAAATAATCCTTCTGGACAGAATCAACAACCCAATCAACATCAAAATAATGATAACCCACCAGATTTATTAGAAGAACTTGCTAAGTTTTTCAACAAAATGAGCCAAGGTGGACAAGGCGGTAATAAACAACAACGTCCATCTAACACGACTATCTCACCTAAAGGTTTCGGAAAATTAGCGATTGTTGTTGTGATTGCTGCAGTATTACTTTGGTTTGCCAGCGGTTTTTACACAATTAAAGAAGCTGAACGTGGCGTAGTATTGCGTTTTGGTAAATTAGAAAAAATTGTGCAACCAGGGCTTAATTGGAAACCTACTTTTATTGATACCGTATTACCAGTTAATGTGGAAAGAATTAGCGAATTAAAAACGCAAGGTTCAATGCTAACACAAGATGAAAATATGGTGACGGTCGAAATGACGGTACAATATCGTATCCAAGATCCTGCGAGTTATTTATTCCACGTTGTTGATCCTCAAGATAGCTTAAGTCAAGCGACTGATAGTGCGTTACGTTATGTAATTGGCCATATGACAATGGATAATATCTTAACCACAGGACGTTCTGTAGTGCGTGAACGTACTTGGAAATCATTAAATGAAATTATTAAACCATACAATATGGGCTTAGAAATTTTAGATGTGAACTTTCAATCTGCACGTCCACCAGAAGAAGTCAAAGATGCGTTTGATGATGCGATTAAAGCACAAGAAGATGAACAACGTTTAATTCGTGAAGCAGAAGCTTATGCGAGAGAACGTGAGCCAATAGCACGTGGTAATGCACAACGTATTATTGAACAAGCAACTGCTTATAAAGAGCAAATTGTGTTAGATGCGAAAGGGGAAACCGAACGTTTTACTAAATTAATTCCTGAGTTCAAAGCGAATCCGCAATTATTGAAAGGGCGTTTGTATTTAGAATCAATGGAAAAAGTGATGGCGAATACGCCAAAAGTTTTACTGGATAATAATGGAAATAACTTAACTGTGTTGCCATTAGAGCAATTATTGAAAAAAGGTAAGACAACAACAGAAGCTCCTGTAAGCAATGGTAAAAGTGAGTCCGCTAAAACGCCGTTAGAGATGCCTAAAGCGCCAAGCAATACTCAAGTAAAAGAGCCAACTATTGATGCTGATCGTCAAGGGAGATTTTAATGATGCGTAAGTTTTTAGTACCGATTATTGTTGTAATTGCAATCATTTTATATACCAGTATTATTGTTGTGCCGGAGGGGGCGAGAGGGATTATGCTGCGTTTTGGTAAGGTGCAGCGTGATGCGGACAATAAAGTGGTTGTTTATAACCCGGGTTTGCATTTTAAGATTCCAGTCATTGATGGTATTAAGATTTTAAATGCACGTATTCAAACACTAGATGGACAAGCCGATCGTTTTGTTACCGTAGAGAAAAAAGACTTATTAGTGGATTCTTATGTGAAATGGCGGATTGCGGATTTCGGTAAATTCTTTACTTCTACTGGTGGTGGCGATTATTTACGTGCTGATAGTTTATTAAGACGTAAAGTCAACGATCGCTTGCGTTCAGAAATTGGTTCCAGAACAATTAAAGATATTGTGTCTGGTACACGTGGTGAATTAATGCTAGACGCAAGAAAAGCATTAAATACGGGAACAGATAGTACCTCTGAACTTGGTATTGAAGTGATTGATGTACGAATTAAACAGATCAATTTACCAGAAGAAGTTTCTTCTTCGATCTACCAACGTATGCGTGCAGAACGTGATGCCGTAGCGCGTGAACATCGTTCACAAGGTCAAGAAAAAGCGGCATTTATCCAAGCAGATGTGGATCGTAAAGTTACCGTGATTTTGGCTAATGCAAATAAGAAAGCACAAGAATTACGTGGTGAAGGTGATGCTGTTGCTGCAAAAATTTATGCAGATGGTTTTGGACAAGCACCAGAATTTTATAACTTTATCCGTAGCTTAAAAGCGTATGAGAAAAGTTTTGCTCAATCAGATAACTTGTTGATAGTGAAACCAGATAGTGAGTTTTTCAAATTTATGCAACGTCCAGCAGGACAAGAGTAACCGAAAAGCCTCGATAAGAGGCTTTTCTTATGTCCGATCAAGGAAGCATAGATTAAATTTGTAGTTTTAGAATAGCGGTAGTAAAGTATTCCGCTGGAAACCCCTTTTGTTTAAATGAAATCACAACCTAAAGGTAAAATTATGGGAAAAAGTGTAGCAGTCCTTGGTGCTCAATGGGGCGATGAGGGAAAAGGTAAAATTGTTGATTTATTAACAGATCGTGTGAAGTATGTCGTACGTTATCAAGGCGGACATAACGCAGGACATACTTTAATTATCAATGGCGAAAAGACCGTATTACGTCTGATTCCATCTGGTATTTTACGTGATAATGTTACTTGTATGATTGGTAATGGTGTTGTGTTATCGCCATCAGCATTAATGCAAGAAATGGGCGAATTAGAAGCACGTGGTGTTGAAGTGCGTAGCCGTTTACTGATTTCTGAAGCTTGTCCATTAATCTTACCTTACCATGTTGCAATGGATCATGCGCGTGAAGCGGCATTAGGCAAAAAAGCGATTGGTACAACAGGGCGTGGAATTGGTCCTGCTTATGAGGATAAAGTTGCTCGTCGTGGTTTACGTGTTGGTGACTTATTTAATATGCCAGTGTTTGCAGAAAAATTAAAAAATATCCTAGATTACTATAATTTCCAATTAGTTCATTATTATAAAGTTGAACCAGTGGATTATGACAAAACGCTTGCTGACATCACTGCTGTTGCAGATGTTATTAAAGCAATGGTAGCGGATGTGACGACAATTCTTCACCAAGCAAGAGAACGCGGCGATAAAATTTTATTTGAAGGTGCACAAGGCACAATGCTAGATATTGACCACGGTACTTATCCATACGTAACTAGTTCCAATACTACTGCAGGTGGTGTGGCAACCGGTTCAGGTTTTGGTCCGCGTAATCTTGATTATGTACTTGGCATTATTAAAGCTTATTGCACACGTGTAGGTGGTGGCCCATTCACTACTGAATTATTTGATGACGTGGGCGCAGAAATCGCACGTAAAGGTAATGAGTTTGGTGCAGTAACAGGTCGTCCTCGCCGTTGTGGTTGGTTTGATGCGGTAGCAGTTCGTCGTGCGATCCAACTTAACTCAATTTCTGGTTTCTGTATGACTAAACTTGATGTATTAGATGGCTTTAAAGAAATTAAAATCTGTGTGGCATATAAGATGCCAAATGGCGAAATTCTTGAATATGCACCATTAGCCGCTGAAAAATGGGAAGGTGTTGAGCCAATCTATGAAACCTTACCTGGTTGGTCAGAAAATACTTTTGGTGTGACAGATCTTGCTCAATTACCAGAAAATGCACGTAAATATATTAAACGTATTGAAGAAGTGACTGGTGTACCTGTCGCTATTCTTTCTACTGGTCCAGATCGTGTACAAACTATGATCTTACAAGATCCGTTTGCTTAATTGATATTATGTGTTGAGATATGGCTATTCCATAATCTGGAATAGCCATCTTTTTATCTGATTATTTTGTTTATGCGTCTATTTATTGCGGAAAAGCCAAGTTTAGCCAGAGCAGTTGCTGAAGTTTTACCAAAACCACATCAACGAGGTGATGGATTTATTCGATGTGGGGAAAATGATTATGTCACTTGGTGTATCGGGCATTTACTGGAACTTGCAGAACCGGATGCATATAACCCACAATTTAAACAGTGGCGTTTAGAACATTTGCCGATTATTCCTGAAAAATGGCAGTTTTTTCCGAAAAAAGCAACAGCTAAACAACTTTCAGTGATTACGGATTTAGTTAAGCGTGCTGAGATTATTGTGCATACGGGAGACCCAGATCGTGAAGGGCAGTTATTAATTGATGAACTATTTGCTTATTTGAACTTACCTAAAACACGTATTGATCAAATTCAACGTTGCCTAATCAATGACTTGAATCCAACTGCGGTCAGTAAAGCGATTAATAAATTACAATCTAATCAAGAATTTCGTTCATTAACTATTTCTGCATTAGCTCGCTCTCGAGCTGATTGGTTATATGGCATTAATATGACCAGAGCTTATACATTGCGAGGGCAACAAGTTGGCTATAAAGGTGTATTATCGGTAGGTCGAGTACAAACGCCAGTATTAGGCTTAATTGTCCGACGAGATTTAGAAATAGAACATTTTGTACCAAAAGATTTTTTTGAAGTACAGGCAAATATCTATTTTTCAGCAGAAACTGTTGCGCAACAGCCACCTGTCACAGGATATCCATTTAAAGCACAATGGAAACCGAGTGAAGCTTGCGAGCCATATCAAGATGAAGAGGGGCGAGTATTAGTCAAATCGTTGGCTGAACACGTTGTAAAACGAATTCAGCAAAAGCCTGCTATCGTCACTGAATATCAGAATAAAACAGAAAAAGAAACCGCACCGCTACCTTATTCATTGTCCGCATTACAAATTGATGCTGCAAGAATGTATGGTATGTCGGCACAAGAAGTGTTGGATATATGTCAGCGTTTGTATGAAACCCATAAAGCGATTACTTATCCTCGTTCGGATTGCCGTTATTTACCAGAAGAACATTTTGCGGAAAGAGAAGCGATTTTTGCGGCGATTAGTGAAAATTGTCAAGATTATCAAACCTTTGCTGAGGGTTTCAATGCGGAGCAACGCAACCGTTGTTGGAATGATAAGCAAGTAGAAGCTCACCATGCAATTATCCCTACACAAAAACAGAGTTTACGTCTTAGTGAGCGAGAACAAAAAATGTATCAACTCATTGCTCGCCAATATCTGATGCAATTTTATCCTGATGCTGAATATCATAAGACTAAAATTAGCTTAACGATTGAAGGTGGTGTTTTCGTTGCTCAAACTCGTGGGCTTGCTAATGCCGGTTGGAAACGATTGCAGGGTAAGGATGAAAATGATCAACAAAAAAATATCGCGGCTTTACCGGTAGTGAAAAAAGGTGATCAACTGTATTGCTTAGATGCGGACGTGATAAGTAAGAAAACTCAACCACCAAGTTATTTTACGGATGCGACTTTGCTATCCGCAATGACGGGGATTGCTCGCTTTGTGCAAGATAAAGAGTTAAAGAAAATCTTGCGTGAAACCGATGGCTTGGGTACAGAAGCAACTCGTGCAGGAATTATTGAATTATTATTTAAACGTGGTTTTTTAGTGAAAAAAGGGCGTTATATTCATAGTACGGATGCAGGAAGAATTTTAATTCAGGCGTTACCAGAGATTGCAACGCAGCCAGATATGACAGCACACTGGGAATCACAGTTAGATCAGATTTATCATAAACAGTTGAATTATCAAACCTTTATGCAACAGCTGACCAATCAATTACCACAGTTGGTCAGACAAATCGATTTACAAAAATTAAGTTCTTTGCGTACGGTAACACCAACGCAATCACCAAAAGCCATCAGAAAGCGTAAATAGATTTACGCTTTACCCTGCTAAGACTAATTCAATATCCATATTTTTAATTGTTTTTTGAATATTATCGGGTAATTGAGCGTCGGTAATTAAGCGATCAAAAGCGGTTAATTCACAAATCCAGAATGTTGCTAATTTGCCATATTTAGATGAATCGCTCACTAATGTTTTATGCCGGCTTGAACTTAAAATTGCACGTTTTACCGCAAGTTTGCTTTCATCTGGTGTAGTGAGACCTTTTAGGCTCCAAGAAGAAGAGGAAACAAACGCAAGATCAATCGAGATATTACGTAAAAATTGTGCGGCTAATTCACCAACCGCTGATCGATTTAATTTATTGATTTTCCCACCAGTATGGATTAATTCACCTTTACCTTGGCTAATCAAAAAGTCAGCAACTGCAAAATCATTCGTGATAATTAACAAATCTTCACGTTCTGCAATATGACGTGCAATTTCTAATGTTGTGGTACCTGCATCCAGATAGATTGTGGAGTTTTCTGGAATTCGTTCGGCTGCGTAGCAACCAATTTTTTCTTTTTCTCTTTGGAATAACAAAGATTTAGCTGTATGGGTTGGTTCAACAGCTAATCGCTGTTGGAGTTGTACCCCACCAGAAACTGAAATCACAGCGCCTTTTTTTTCTAATGCTTGAATATCTCGCCGAATCGTCATATGCGATACATTTAACATTTCCATTAGGCTATTGATACTGACAATATTTTGTTGATTAAGGAGTGTTAAAATATGTTTTTGGCGTTCTGCAGGAATCATCTTAGTTATTCTCATACTATTTTTTCGTCATTATATCCTTGATATTTCTATCAATTCAATACAGCAGTTGCATAAATCAATACACTTTATCTTGCGGTTCCTGTATTTTTCTTATCTTTTGTTCACAAAAATAACCATTAAATTTGTTAATTATTGTTAATAAATGTGATCTTGATCGAAGAATTAGAATAATGGATAGAGTAGTATTATCGACATCAATAATAGAACAACTCAAAGGAGAGATTAAAATGACATATTCAGTAGCCGTTGTTGGCTTAGGTGCAATGGGAATGGGTGCAGCATTATCTTGTGTAAAAGCAGGGTTAGATACTTATGGTGTTGATTTAGATGAAAAACTTTTAAATAGATTAAAAGAAGCTGGTGCTAAAGGTGTTGCAAAAAATGTGGCTGAATTCGCAGATAAATTAGATGCTGTTGTGTTATTAGTTGTGAATGCAAAACAAGTAAACCAAGTGTTATTTGCTGATAATGGTTTAGCTTCACAACTAAAACCAGGTACAGTTGTGATGGTTTCTTCAACAATTTCAGCACAAGATTCAAAAGAAATTTCACAAAAATTAACAGAATTAGGCTTAATTATGTTAGATGCACCAGTATCTGGTGGTGCAGCAAAAGCAGCTGTTGGTGAAATGACCGTAATGGCAGCAGGTTCAGAGGAAGCCTTTGCTAAATTACAACCTGTGTTAGATGCAGTGGCAAGTAAGGTTTACAACATTGGTACAGAAATTGGTTTAGGGGCAACCGTTAAAATTATTCACCAATTACTTGCTGGGGTACATATTGCCGCAGGTGCAGAAGCGATGGCTTTAGCTGCTAAAGCAGGTATTCCGCTCGATTTAATGTATGACGTAGTCACTCATGCAGCAGGTAACTCTTGGATGTTTGAAAATAGAATGAAACATGTTGTTGATGGTGACTATACCCCATTATCAATGGTGGATATTTTCGTAAAAGATCTTGGTTTAGTTAATGATACAGCGAAATCATTAAAATTCCCGTTACACCTTGCAAGTACAGCGTACAGTATGTTTACCGAAGCGAGCAATGCGGGTTATGGCAAACAAGATGATAGTGCAGTAATCAAGATTTTTAGTGGCATTGAATTACCACAAAAACAGGAGAAATAAGATGTTAGGGGTAATCGCAGATGATTTTACTGGGGCAAGTGACATTGCCAGTTTTCTAGTAGAAAACGGCTTGCGAACAGTACAGATGAATGGTGTGCCAACTGGGGTATTAGAACAAGAAGTGGATGCTATTGTGATTAGTTTAAAATCGCGTTCAAATCCAGTGGCAGAAGCTATCCAACAATCTTTAGCAGCATTGCATTGGTTACAAAAAAATGGTGCAACCCAATTTTATTTTAAATATTGCTCAACTTTTGATAGTACCGCTGAGGGCAATATTGGGCCAGTAACAGATGCCTTATTAGATGAATTAAACGAAGATTTCACCATTATTACACCAGCATTACCGGTGAATGGGCGCACTATCTTTAATGGTTATCTATTTGTAGGACAAGTGTTATTGAATGAATCAGGAATGCAAAATCATCCAATTACACCAATGACCGATGCAAATTTGTTGCGTTTGATGGATCGTCAAGCGAAAGGTAAAACAGGATTAGTTCCTTATGCTGATGTGATTAAAGGAGCTGATCATGTTAAACACTGTTTTGAGCAATTAAAACAACAAGGTTATCGCTATGCGGTTGTAGATGCAGTGGATAATTCACAACTTGATGTCTTGGCACAAGCAGTTGATGAGATGAAATTAGTGACAGGTGGTTCAGGATTAGCCGCTTATATGGCACAACATAAAGCACAGGGTAAACAACATCAAGCTTTTGTGCCAACTAAAAATAAAACTGTGATTTTATCGGGCTCTTGTTCAGTGATGACAAATAAACAGGTGGCTGATTATCAAGCGAAAGCAGCAAGTAAGTGGCTGGATGTTGAACAGGCACTTACCCGTGATGACTATGTTGAAACATTGTTTAATTGGGTAGTTGAGCATCTTGATGGCGCTTATGCACCATTGGTTTATGCCACAGTACCACCAGAACAATTAAAACAAATTCAACAAAAATTTGGGGCAGATATTGCTAGCCAAGCAATTGAAAGAACTTTTGCTCAACTTGCGGGAAGATTACGTGATTATGGTGTAACCAACTTTATTACTGCGGGTGGAGAAACCTCAAGTATTGTGGTGCAACAACTCGGATTTAAAGGTTTCCGTATTGGTAAACAGATTGCGCCAGGCGTACCTTGGTTAGCGGCTTTAGATGCACCGATCTATCTTGCCTTAAAGTCAGGTAACTTTGGGAAAGAGGCTTTCTTTAGTCAAGCACAGGAGATGATGCAATGAATGAACAAGAAGTTAAAACATTGTTAGTCGAACTCTCTCGCTCTTTGTTTGAACGTGGGTTTAGTGTTGGTGGTGCAGGTAATATCTCAGTACGTCTTGGTGAAAATCGCTTTTTAGTTACTCCAACAGGCTCATCATTAGGGCGTTTAAAAGCAGATGAACTTTCTGTGATTGATGGTGAAGGAAATGTGTTAAGTGGGAAAAAACCATCAAAAGAGTATTTCTTCCATTTGGCACTTTATCAAAAGAAACCTGAATGTAATGCAATTGTTCACCTACATTCGACTTATTTGACTGCATTATCTTGTAAGGCTGATTTGGATTATAGCAATGCGATGAAAGCCTTTACGCCATACTATGTGATGCGAGTCGGTCAACTACCAGTAATTCCTTATTATCGTCCGGGTGCAGCAGAAATTGGACGTGATTTAGCTGCTAAAGCGGATCAAGGAAAAGCATTTTTGCTCGCAAATCATGGTGTTGTGGTTTGTGGTAAGGATTTACAAGATGCTGTTGATAATACAGAGGAATTAGAAGAAACCGCGAAATTACTCTTCATCTTACAAGGGCAAAATGTGCGTTATCTTACTGATGAAGAAGTGAACGAATTAAAAAATAGAGGAAAATAAAATGCCTAAATTTGCTGCTAATTTATCAATGATGTTTAAAGAAGTGCCATTTTTAGATCGTTTTGAAGCTGCGGCTAAAGCAGGGTTTAAATATGTAGAATACTTATTCCCTTATGAATATCCAGCAGCAGAACTTAAAGCAAAATTAGATCAATATGGTTTAAAACAAGTGTTATTCAATACTGCACCTGGCAATGTTGCCGCTGGTGAATGGGGTGTTTCAGCGATACCAGGACGAGAAGCAGAAAGCCATCGGGATATAGATCAGGCATTAGAATATGCGATTGCTTTAGGTTGTCCTAATGTACATGTGATGGCTGGTGTTGTACCAGAAGGTGCTGATCGCACGCAATATCTTCAAACCTTTATTAAAAATGTACGCTATGCCGCAGACAAGTTTAAACCACACGGCATTAATGTGCTGCTTGAGGCGCTTAGTCCGCAAGTAAAACCTAATTATTTAATCGCAAGCCAGTATCAAACATTGGAGATTGTGGAGCAGGTGGAGCGTGATAATGTGTTTGTTCAGTTAGATTATTTTCACGCTCAAAATGTAGATGGCAATATCACTCGCTTAACTGAAAAACTAAATGGCAAGTTTGCCCACGTTCAAATTGCCTCTGTTCCAAACAGACACGAACCTGATGAAGGAGAAATTAACTACACACATATTTTTAATTTACTCGATCAAATCGGTTATAACGGCTGGATAGGTTGTGAGTACAACCCAAGAGGCAAAACAGAAGACGGATTAATCTGGCTAAAAGATTATCTTGATTAATTTTAGGGGGCAAAAATGAAGATTATTATTACTGGTGGGCAAGGTTTCCTCGGACAACGCCTTGCCAAAGCACTATTAGCACAAACAAAATTGCCTATTAGCAAATTGTTATTGCTCGATATTAGCACACCACAACACCACATTAATGATCCTCGTGTCGAGGCTATTTCTGTTGATTTAAGAGATAAGGCAGCATTACAACAATATATCCAAGCGGATATTGATGCCATTTTTCATTTAGCTGCAATAGTGAGTAGCCAAGCAGAAGAACAACCCGATTTAGGTTATGAAATTAATTTTCTTGCCAGTAAAAATCTGCTGGATCTGTGTCGAGCTGTTAATCCACAAATCCGCTTTATTTTTGCCAGTTCATTGGCAGTATATGGTGGTGATTTACCTGAAATTATTCAAAATAACACCGCACTTACCCCACAATCCACCTACGGGGTGCAAAAAGCGATGTGTGAATTATTAATTAATGATTACACTCGCAAAGGTTTTGTTGATGGTATTGTGCTGCGTCTGCCTACCATTTGTATTCGTCCGGGTAAGCCTAATCAAGCAGCTTCTTCATTTGTCAGTAGCATTATGCGAGAACCGCTATGTGGTGAAACGGCAAACTGCCCCGTTGATCGTTCTTTAGCCTTATGGCTCTCTAGCCCAGATACTGTTGTGGCAAATTTTATCCATAGTCTGTCTTTACCGCCACTTCACCTCAACGAACGTTATAGCATTAATCTTCCCGGCTTTAGCATTACTGTTGAGGAGATGTTAACACAACTTGCCACGATCAAAGGACAAGAGATTTTACAACATATCACTTATCAATTTGATCGCAAAATTAATGATATCGTCGCCAGTTGGCCTGCGAAAATTGACATTTCCCGTGCAATCTCACTTGGCTTTATGGTTGACGATCATTTCGCTGATGTTATTCATCAATTTATCAATCACGATCTATAACAGGAGGAATCCCTATGTTTGGTTTACCTACCCCTATTATCGGACTGATTATCGCTGTAGCGGTATTAGTCTTTTTAGTATTACGAACGCGTGTACACGCTTTTATTGCAATGTTAATCGCCTCTGCCATTGCTGGGTTAGTGGGCGGATTAAATGCGTCTGAAACCTTATCGGTTATTTCAAAAGGATTTGGCGGCACACTGGGCAGCATTGGATTAGTCATCGGTTTAGGTGTAATGATGGGTAGTATCCTTGAAGTATCGGGTGCAGCTGAAAAAATGGCGTACAGCTTTATCAAATTTCTTGGCAAGAAAAAAGAAGAGTGGGCATTGGCAATTACGGGTTATGTTGTCAGTATCCCAATTTTTGTCGATTCTGCTTTCGTTATTTTATATCCCGTTGCCAAAGCACTGGCTAAAAACGGCAAACGCTCTCTGCTTACCTTAGGCGTCGCACTGGCTGGGGGATTGGTAGTTACGCACCACACTGTGCCACCTACACCTGGCCCACTGGGTGTAGCAGGATTGTTTAATGTTGATATTGGTGCAATGTTATTGCTCGGTATGGCGTTTGCTATTCCAGCCGTTATCGGTATTGTATTATATGCAAGATGGTTGGATAAAAAATACCCAGAGTTTAATCAACAAGCTTTCACCGATGAAGAGCTAAAACAAAAATTTGATAATTATATTGCAGAGAAAGAGCAAAAAGACCTACCAAGCCTGACGCTTTCAATGCTACCGATTATCTTACCTATTGTCTTAATTTTCATCAAAGCTATTGTTGATCTGCTTATAAAACAAAATGTGCTGACTGAAATAGCAAACAGCTCTTTTTACCAGATTATTGCCTTTGTGGGAAGTCCTATTACCGCATTGGCGTTAAGTGTATTGGTCTCAGTTTATACGCTTTTACCGAAAGTAGATAAAAATACCACCGCACTTCATTTAGAAGAAGGCGTAAAAACAGCCGGGATTATCCTGTTAGTCACTGGGGCAGGCGGTGCGTTAGGGGCAGTGTTACGAGATAGTGGCGCAGGCAAACAGCTAGCGGAACAAATTGCAAGTTTACCGATTTCACCGATTTTAATTCCGTTTATTGTGTCCACCCTTGTGCGTTTTATTCAAGGTTCTGGCACAGTTGCAATGGTCACCGCTGCTTCAATTTCCGCACCGATCTTAATGGCTATTCCAAATGTAAATATGTTGCTTGCCGCCCAAGCTGCCACAATGGGGTCGCTATTTTTTGGCTACTTTAATGATAGCCTCTTTTGGGTGGTCAATCGAATGATGGGAATCAGCGATGTGAAAAAACAGATGATCGTCTGGTCAATTCCAACCACGATTGCGTGGGCTATCGGAGGAAGTTGCGTGATTATTGCCAACCTTATTTTTGGTAGTGATGGCTCATTATTTGATCTGGTCTTCCCTCTAGGCATACTGGCTGCAATTTTACTGTATGTGAACATTCAAAATAGACGCTTGTAATCTCATCACAGGCAGGTCGCTCAATGTGGCTTGCCTTGTTTATTAACAGGAAAACAGACTATGCTAAAAAAATGGTTATTTCTACCGCTCTTTACGCTGTGTTTATCCACTGCATTTGCCAATAATGCCCCGATTAAAGCCACACTCTTAGCTGAAATTACCGAACAGGGGCAAAAAGTTGTGGGTGTTGCATTGGAATATGAAAAGGATATTTTACTCGGCAGCAATCTAAAAAAACTCTATCGTGTCGAAACTCAACTCGACCAAGCGGATAAACAGCCAAGAACACGGCTGAATGCTTATGTTAATGATCAGCCACAAAAATCCGCCAATCGACAAGGTAAAGCAGGGCGTTTTGTGATTATCGAACTCGATCCTGATGATGAAAATGCGAGCTTATATTCCCTGCAAAAAGCCAACACACAACCGATTACAGTGCGAGAAAGACAAGCAAATGGCGAGATTATTGAAGTCAGTAAAACGCAACTTAGTCGTGTGCCGAATTATTATGAGGAGCGTTTAATTTATCATATTGAGCAAACTGGTTTGCTTACACTGGTTGATAATAAACAGATCGATCCTTGGTCGCTTGCCCAACCTGCCGTGAAGCCAAATGTTCGCACGGCCTATCTCGATCAATTCACAAGTGATCAGGTGGTGTTAAATGATCCTCAAAATATCTTAAATTATCGCCTCTATCAGCCCGAAAAAGAACCGAATAAACGCTACCCGCTTACGATTTTCTTACACGGTTCAGGGCAAGTGGGATCAGACAACCTCGCTCATTTACTCTCTAGCAAAGGGGCTATTTCAACCTTAGCATACGAAGAAGGATTTGTTCTCGCACCGCAATATCACACTATTTTTGATCCTTTTGATGATGTACAAAAAGGGCAACGTGGTGGCATTCATTGGCAAACAGAAAATCGGCGTCATCTCTTACTGGCGATGATTGATAAAACCTTACAAAAATATCCACAAATCGACCGCTCTCGGATCTATCTTGTTGGGCTTTCTCGTGGAGCAGAAGGGGCGTTGTACCTGCTACTCGATCGCCCTAACTTCTTCGCCGCCGCATTATTAATGAGTGGACGTGAGGCCTATTCTTTAGAGTGGATCGATGGCAACGCCACGCCCACTAATTTAGCATCGCTACGCCACACGCCCATTTGGTTCTTCCACAGCCTACAAGACACCATATCCCCCGTAAAAGGTTCTCGAATTAACTATCAACTATTAGCTAATGAAGTAGGTAATACGCAAGTGAAATACACCGAGCTAAATTTCTTACAAGCAGGCGATAACGGCATTATCAACAATAACGCTCACAATAGCTGGGATATGGTGTTCAACAGCCCCTATATTCACCAATGGCTTTTAGCACAACAACGCAAACAGGAGTAATACTATGCAATATCAACTTCTTTCTTATCCATTAGACTGTAACGATCCCGGCTTCCCTGGGGAACCCACATTACAGATAGAAATCTGTACAGACACTGCAAAAGGTGATGTGTATAACAGTGCAAAATTACATTTATTTAACCATTTTGGTACGCACTTTGATGCCCCTCGTCATTTTAATCCAACAGGGCTGACCATTTCTGAATTGCCATTGAGTCAATTTATTTATGAAAAGCCGCTGCTTATTGATATACCAAAAGGCAAAGCCAGTTTGATCGAGCCAAGCGATCTCACTCCATTTATTAGCCAAATTCAGCAAGTTGATGCCCTGTTCATTCGCACAGGACAAGAAGAAATTAGGCAACAAAATCCACAACAATATGCCGAAGCGGGCTGTGCGGTGAGTATTGCAGCAGCAGAATACCTTATTCAAAATGCCCCCAATCTGAAAGCAGTCGGCTTTGATTTTATTTCACTTGCTTCACCAGCACAGCCTGAACACGGTGTAAAAGCTCACCAAGTTATGCTGGGTATGTTTAACGAAAATTTTATCTGCATTATTGAGGATATGAAATTATTGCATATTAATGCGGCACAACTAGAAAAAGTCTTTGCAATACCATTGCTTGTCAAAGGGATAGACAGTGCACAAGTAACCATATTAGCGCAATTAAAATCATAGGAGAAAAAAATGGTAACAAGTCGAATAAATAGTTATCGTTGGGCAGCTTTCTTTGCCCTTTTAACCTTTATTGTTAGCTATTTTGCAGCACAAATTGAACGAGATTTTGGACGCATTGATGTTACAACAGTCAATTTTATGACCGAAGAAATGAAGCCAATGCAAGCTAAAATTTATCGTCCGATCGCCGCCACAAAAGATAACCCGTTGCCTGGTTTGCTTGCTTTGCACGGCTATCAAAGCGATAAAGAAGCCACCGCTACATTTGGTGCATTAGAACTGGCCAAACGTGGTTTTGTGGTATTAGCCATTGATCATTTTGGGCACGGCTACTCTACACAACTACCTGCTAGCAATAAAAATATGAGTGGTGCAAATAATGGTTATCAATATCTCAAATCGCTACCTTTTGTTGATCCTAATCGTTTGGGGATTTTTGGTCATTCCACAGGAGCATTAAATGCTGTTCGTGTGGCAAAATTAAATCCCGATCATAAAGCTGTCAACGGCTTGAGCGGTAATGGTGCGGATTTTGACGTACATAACTATCTATTAACTCAGGGGCTTTATGAAGAAATTGGTGGCTATCGAGAAAGAACCTTTCCGGTTAAATCACTTGTCAAACATCCCAATCGCCTAAAAGCCTTTGGCTTGGATCAAAATGAAACACTGGAATGGGGCAAACAGTATGGCAATATCGCAGATGGCACGGCAAGACAAGCTGATTTGGTAGAGGGAACACACCTTGGTGTAATGATTTCTCAAGCCAGTAATGCACGAGCTATCGAATGGTTTAATAAAACATTACAAAATAATCAGCAAACGACACCGCTTGCACTTGATCACCAGACCTACTGGTATAAAGAATTAATGGGATTATTGTCGCTTATTTTTGTGCTAACATCTGCTTTATTCCTTGCCAACGGCTTATTACTACAGCCGTACTTCACACAAGCGAGTAAAACAGTGAGCAATAAGACCGCACTTTCTCGCTCAATGTGGTGGAAAGTTGCAGTAATCAACATTGTTGCCACAGTCATATTATATCCACTCTTAACACAATGGGGCGGAGCAAATGAGCCCATTGCGGCAATATTACCTTTTATGCCACTAGAAATGGGTAACGGCATTATCACTTGGTTAAGTGTCGGTGCTTTGCTCAATCTACTTTTCTTCCTTGTCTGGAAAAAGCAACAGCCAAACTTATCGCTGGCAGAATTCGGGGTATTCAGCCAACAACCTACACTTAATACTAAGCAAATTATCACACGATTTTTACAATTGGCCATTATCTTATTTGCTTGGATCTATCTTATCGCCGGTGTTGTGCATTGGTATTGGGGCATAGAAATTCGCTTCCTATGGCCATTTTTCAAACCGCTAACACCTGAACGTTTTAATCTCTTTGTCGTCTATTGGCTACCAATTCTTGCTTTCTTCTATGTGTATAACGGGTTGATTCTCAACGTACAGATGAAACAAAAACTAGCCAACAGCTTTACTGCAACATTGATACGCTGGACGCTTAAATCTATACTTGTCGCCGTAAGTGGCTTAATCCTATTATGGTTATTCCATTTTATCCCTGACTTTATGCAATTAGGCCCTGGTTTTGACCTTGTTGGCTTGCCACAATTTGGCGGCCGCTGGATGATGATGTTAGCCGTTATTATCCCACAATTTATCGTCTTTATTTTGTTGTATAACTGGTGTTATCTCAAAACAGGCTATATCCACCTCGGTGCTTTTTTCTGCTCATTATTAATGACGTGGATCCTAGTCGGCGGACAAGTTATCGGACGGTTTTTGGCATAGTCGTTGAAAATTAGTAGGAATAAAGTTATTTATGTAGAAAAAATACCTAGTAAAAGCTAGATATTTCATTTAAAAACGAATGGGTAATGTTTATAAGGTTATTTTAAATAAAAAAGTTAGTAAGAATTGCGAGAAATAAGTATGACCAACTTTTATTCTGATTTATATAAAAAATATTAGTCAATATACCCCATAAGAAATTATTTCTTATGGGGTATCTATATCAAAAGCTTATTTCTCCAAACACACACTAAAATCATCAGCAATCTGTTGTAAAAATGCACTATAAGAGCCTTTACCTAAAGACACTTTTTCTCCCATAGGGTCGAGTTTTCCAACTTTAACATCGGTACCTTTTTGTAAGGTTTCAATGACTTTAGGTGTAAATTGCGGTTCTGCAAATAAACATTGAACTTTGTGTTCCTCAATTTCTTGTTTAATTTCCGCTAATTTTTTTGCACCTGGAGCAATTAATGGATTAATGGTGAAATAACCTGTTTGTTTTAAACCATAGGCATTTTCAAAATAACGATAAGCATCATGGAATACATAGAAACCTTTATCAGCAAAAGCCGAAAGTTGTTTACTAAGTTTGCTATTTTTCTCAGTTAATTGTTGAGTAAACTCTGCGAGATTTGCAGTAATTTTTTCTTTTTGTTGTGGATAATGTTGGATAAGTTGTTCAGCTAATTGTTCTGCAACACGTTGGCTAATTGCTGGTGAGAACCATACGTGCCAATCTTGTTCTAATTCTCCATGTTCATGTTCATGTTCATGTTCATGTTCATGTTCATGTTCATGTTCGTGATCTGCATCAGCATGGTTGTGTTCAGCATGATCGTGATCAGAATGTTGATGGTCGTGGTCGTGGTCGTGGTCGTGGTCGTGGTCGTGGTGATGAGCAGAAGTTTCACCAAGTAGCGACTCAAGCCCTTTAATATCACTGATAGTTAAAACTGTTTTTGGATCACGCTTTTCAATTGATTTTTCTAAGAAGGCATCAATATCTTTACCAACCCAAAGTACAAACTCAGCATCACGGACACGTTTTGCATCAGATGGCTTAAGGCTGTAATCATGAGGCGAAGCCCCAGCTGGCACTAAAACTTGAGTTTGAGTGACACCATCTGCAATAGATGAAGCAATAAACCCTAAAGGACGAACTGATGTCAGGATATCAGCATTGGCTAAAGTAGTAATTGCATAGGCAGATAAAGCTAAAGTAATTTTATTAATGTTTTTCAATGATTTAGGCATATAAATTCCTCACGTACAGTAATTAGGGGCAATTAAACTATGCCTATTTAATTTAAAAAGCAAGCGTTATTCTGTAAAAGAGAGTAAACGTAATTGAGAGGAATTATCATTAAACGCCCTTATCAATGATATAAGGGCGTGTTAGTTTTAGAGTTTAATCTTTCTTAATCGATTAGCATTAACTACAACAGTCACAGAACTACATGCCATCGCTAATGCTGCCCACATTGGATTTAATAAACCTAATGCAGCGACAGGAATTAAAATCACGTTA
Organism: Gallibacterium genomosp. 3; assembly: GCF_001678475.1. Lineage (GTDB taxonomy): Bacteria > Pseudomonadota > Gammaproteobacteria > Enterobacterales > Pasteurellaceae > Gallibacterium > Gallibacterium faecale. Next base: position 67,604 of record NZ_JTJR01000013.1, read on the forward strand.
TAAATAAAAGCAAAAAATAGGCTTAATTTAATATTGTTAAAAATTGCTCTAGCAATATGGATTGCATTCACTAACGTTGTTAATTGGGTGTTTAACAAAGTGAGATCAGCGGTTTCCATAGAAACTTTTGCTCCGCTTCCCATAGCAATTGCAACATCAGCTGTCACGAATGCTTGAGCATCATTAACACCATCACCTACCATTGCAGTAACTTGATGTTGTTGGCTTTGTGCAATATTTTCTGCTTTATCCTGTGGGGTTGCTTGGGCAATGACCTTATCAATCCCAAGTTGTTGTGCAAAGGCATTAGCCGTTTGTGAGTTATCCCCAGTTAGCATAACACATTGGATACCCATTGCTTGTAGCTGTTGTAAGGCAGATAACGCATCAGGTTTAATTTGATCGCTGATAGCAAATACATTCACTAACTGCTGTTGTTTGGCTAAAAAGACAAGACTAGCGGCATTTTGTAAATGCTGCTGAATAAATGCTTGGCTTGCTGCAATATCAATTTGTTGTTCTTGCATAAAGCGTAGGCTTCCTAGTAACCATTGTTCATTATTAATCGTTGCTTCTAGCCCTTTCCCTGCAATACTATTGGTTGCTTGCACAGGGATTATAGATACCTTGTGTTGTTTAGCAAATTGGATAATTGCATCTGCTAACGGGTGAACCATTTGTTGTTCAATACTTGCAGCAATTGATAAACTGGATAAATCATCTTTCCAGGTAGCAGTAACGCTGGTTTTGCCAGTAGTCAGTGTTCCCGTTTTATCAAAAAAGATACGCTGAACTTTCGTTAATTGCTGTAATCCGTTGGCTTCTTTAACTAAAATTCCTAATTTTGCAGCTTGTCCAGTACCAACAATAATGGACATCGGAATAGCAAGTCCTAAAGCACAAGGACAGGAGATGACTAATACTGATGTTGCTGCTAATAAGGCGTCACTAAAAGTTGCACCAAAACTTAACCAAACTAGACAGGTAATAACAGCAAGCCCAATTACTACGGGAACAAAAATCGCTGCAATTTTATCTACTAATGTTGCTAATTGTGGCTTAGAGGTTTGAGCCTGATCGATAGTGTGGATCATTTGGGCTAATGTGGTACTGCGCCCTGTTTGTGTCGCAAGAATTTGCCCACCACCATTATTCACTAAAGTTCCTGCTGTGACAGAATCTCCCACTATTTTTTTAATTGGTTGAGATTCACCAGTCAGCATTGCTTCATTTACCCATAACTCCCCTAATTTCACTGTGCCATCAACTGGAATTTTATCGCCAGTTTGTAATTGAACCAGCATATTAGGTTTAACCTGCTTGGTTGGAATAGTAATAGGGTTGCCATTTTCAATTACCGTAGTTTGATTAGGGAGTAAATCCATTAAGGCAGAAAGTGCTTTGCTGGCAGATTTTTTACCTCTGCTTTCTAAAATTTTGCCAATATTCACAAAACCGATCACCATTAATCCCGCATCAAGGTAGAGATGATGCTGAGAAAAAGCGTGTGGAAAAAGAATAATACACAACGAAAGTAGAAAACTGGTTAAAGCCCCTAATGCCACTAAGGTATCCATTGAAGTTGTTCTATGGCGTAAGTTAATCCAAGCTCGAACAAAGAAATGTTTACCTGAATAATAAATTGCACCAGCTACAATTAAACTGATGATTGAGTAAATCACCTGATAGGTGGCAGGCTGTTTAACGCCAAGTTGGGTATAACTCGGTAACCAATCAAACCACATCGCAAACATAAGCGCAAAGCCTACAATGAGTGCGACAGTGGCTTGCCTACTTTTATGTTTAATTTGTTGTTGAAACTGTTGTTCGATGCGTGTTGCACGGGTAATTTCATCTTCAAGTAAATCTGCCTGATAGCCAGCTTGGCTAACGGCAGCACAAATTTGTTGAGGATTACCGCCAACTACGGTTGCGGTATTATCTGCAAGATTTACACGAGCGGAAGCCACTTGGTCTACTTGTCGAATCGCCTTTTCGACTTTTGCAACACAAGCAGCACACGACATTCCTTCAATTAAAAAAAGTTGTTCATCAGTGGATTCACTGTGTTGAGCGCTTTTTTGAATTGGTTGGTCAGAGAGAGAAGTTAATGATTCAACGTGTTGTTGCGCTTGAGATTGTTGCGTTGGTTCAACACGTTGATTAGCTACTTTGCTGAGAATCCTGCTTGTTCAACTGCCTGAATTAAGGTTTCGAGAGCAGCATCTCCATAAACTTTAGCACTGGTTTTGTCCACCTCTGCATAGACAACATCATCAAGATTTTCTAATGCGGTACGAACGCTTTTAACACAATGTTGGCAGTTTAAACCTGATAATGAAAGGGTATGACTTGGTGTGGTTGCTACTTCTGCTTGATAGCCCGCTGCTTCAACAGCGTGGATTAAGGTTTCTGCGGTGGCTTCGCCTTCTACTTTGGCGTAATGTAGAGAAACTTTTGCTTGTTGTACGCCATTTACGGCATTAAGTGCATTAGTAACACTTTTAACACAATGTTGGCAAGATAAGTCAGCAAGTTTAAGTAAAATCATCATTATTTCTCCTTATTAATTTCCAATTTTTGAAACGGTGCTACAATAAACCTTCCTGTAAGGTAAGAGTCAAGAGGAAAATATGTATATTAATGAAGTAGCAAAATTGACTAATTTAACTACAAAAGCAATCCGTTTTTATGAAGAGAAAGGCTTGATTAGTGCACCAAGTCGTAGTGCAAATGGGTATCGCCAATATGGAATACAGCATATTGAAGCCTTAAATTTAATTCGGGAAGCGAGAGAAATAGGGTTTTCTTTGCCAGAGTGTGAACAGTTATTATCGTTATATCATAATCCACATCGCCGTAGTGCGGATGTGAAAGCACAGACTTTGGCAAAAATTTCAGAAATAGATCAACAAATTACACGTTTACAGCAAATGCGAGAAAAATTAATGGCATTGGCTGAGCAATGCCCTGGAGATGATAGTGAAGATTGCCCAATTATTAATTCACTAAGTGGGCAAATCTGTTGTCATCATAAATCATCACTGCACAACAAGTAATCCCATACAGCCTTTATCAGCTAACAACAAATTTGATGCTCCAAAAATAAATGGATAAGAATTAGATGATTGATTCTCGAATTTAACCAGAATTCGAGTTTCACCTTCAACCCAAACTGTATCAGTCCAGGCGAGTTGAGCTTTCGTTAATCGTTTACCATTTTGTTGTTCAATTAAGAATTTAGCACCTTGTAATTGAAATCCAGTAGGTTGATCAGCAGAGAGAATCCAACGTTCGACAGTATCGAGTTTGACAACAAGATCGATCCGACGCGGATCAAAACGGCGTTGGTTAATCATCGCATCTTGGGTGTTTAGTACAAAAGTTCGTTCTTTTACTGGGGTGAGTGGCAAACCTAAATTCGCATCAGGTAACGTTGGTTTTTGTTGGGCAAACGCAGATGCTAAGCCTTGAGGACGTAATTCGACTACTAGGTTATCCTCTAAATCATCCGACATTCCCAACATACTACGGACTTGATCAAATAGTCCACGATCTTTACCAGCAAGCAATCTGACAGTTTGTCCTTGCGTTAAATTTACTAATACTTCGGCACGTTCACCCGGTACTAATAACAGTGTTTTAATTTCTTGTGGCTGAGAGAGAAAACCCAAACCAGAAGCAATTTTTAAAAGTGGTTGTTGATTATCTAGACTGAGATAATAAGGTCGAGAAACGGAAGCATTTAGTAAGCGTAACCGAATAAAACCACGAGGAACGTTAAGAAAGCAGTTGCGTTGCCCATTTACAAAAAGTTGTTTACCTAAGAACTGATTTTTATCGAGGTTAAATAACTGTTGCCCCTCATAGTTAAGCGAAATATCTTGTAGGATTAAAGGAATATCGTTTTCGCCATATTTATTAGGAATTAAACCTTTCTTGCTTTGTTCATCTTCAATAATCCACATTCCTACTAAGCCACGATAACTTTGATAAGCGGAGCGACCGATAGTATCACTGTGATACCAACAAGTAGAGGCACCCTGTTTAATTGGAATAATAGGGGACCAAGAAGTTTGTGGGGCAATATTGCGGTTAATACTGCCAGAAATCTCGCCGTTAGCTTGTAAACCTTGAATATTAATAGCAATCGCTTCGCTGAGATTATTGCGATAAGTTAAACGCAAAAAATCATTTTGTTTCATTTTGATTGTTGGACCAAGATAAGAATCATTGAACCCCCAAGTATCAACTTTCTGTTTCCCATTAAATGCTTTTTTTACGTTACGTGCATTTAACAGGATAGGAGAGCCGCGTCCAACCGCAGTAAGAGGGGGAATCCATAACGGGACTTTATCTTCAGCGAAGGTGTAATGCGATACGCTACTGCTTGCTGCAAGCGCAAGAGAGCCTTGTAAAAATCGACGGCGAGAATAATTTCCCATGTTTCTCCTCCTTACTTAATCTCGATGGATATTTTTTCCTGCGACAAAGATGATTCCTGATTTAAGCTTGGTGATGAGTTTGTGCAACTTCTGCATCAAGTTTAGCGAGATGCTGTTCCATAACATCATGACAATGTTTAGCAAAATCTCGAACTGTTTCTCGACTGTAATCACTACTTGGAATAGGCGGCAACATTTCACAAATCACTTTACCATTGTTCCAACGATTAAGATTTACTTGTTGATGAGTAGAAGAACAAACAACAGGAACAACAGGAACACCCGCTTCAATAGCGGCATAAAAAGCACCTGTTTTAAAAGGTAATAATCCACGACCGCGGCTGCGGGTACCTTCAGGGAACATCCAAATAGAAAGGTTATCTTGGTGAATTCGTTTCGCTAAGGTTGTCATTGTATTGTGAGCTTTATTGCGATTTTCACGATCGATAAAAATGTTTCCTGTTGCCCAATATAACACCCCAAAAAATGGAACCCAGATGAGGCTTTTTTTACCAACACTAACGGTACGAGGCATCACCATATGTGAAATGGTGACCATATCATAGTTATTTTGGTGATTGCCGATATAAATACAACGTTCAAATTTATCTGCACCTTCAGGATAACGATATTCTACGGTTAAACCAAAAAGTGGATGTAAACGTGCAAACCAATGAGCAAAAAGAGCGACATTATTTGGATTTTTAAAGCGGATAAGTGAGTAAATAGAACCAATTACACAAATAAGAATACAACAAATAACAACAATAATAATACGAAGTAATTTAAGCATAGTTTGTCCCTCAAACAAATTGGAGCAAGTATAGCGAATTTGCCTAAATAAGTACAAAAGTAACGATAAAAGAAGAAAGCGTTAAGCATAAAAATGCTTTATAGTATGCCTTTCGTTATTAATCATAAATGAAGATGAATAAACCAACTTATTTTATTGCTGATTTACATCTGAGTGAACAATCACCGCATTTATTAGCGTTATTTCGTTATTTTATGACGCAAATTGCTCCGCAAGCACAAGCTTTATATATTTTAGGTGACCTTTTTGATTTTTGGGTAGGGGATGATGAAAATTCTCCAGCTATCCAGGAAATTAAGCAGTTATTAAAGCAGCTTACTGCACAGGGAGTTCATTGTTATTTCTGTCATGGTAATCGTGATTTTTTATTGGGCGAGCGGTTTGCTAAAGAAACGGAGATTCAATTATTACCTGACTATCAGGTCATTGAGCTATATGGTAGAGCAACATTAGTGTGTCATGGGGATACATTGTGTACAGATGATGTAGCCTATCAGAAATTCCGTAAACGTGTACATCAGCGTTGGTTACAAAAACTTTTTCTTTGTTTGCCTTTGACTTATCGGATCAAACTAGCACAACGTATTCGCCAACAAAGCCAATATGATAAGCAAGGTAAAAGTACAGAAATTATGGATGTCAATTCTGTTGCGGTAGAGGACACCTTTACACGTTTTCAAGTGACACAAATTATTCATGGGCATACTCATCGCCAAGCAATTCACACTTTATCAGAGAATAAAAGAAGGATTGTGTTAGGTGATTGGCGAGAAGAACTTTCTATTTTTGTGGTTGAACCACAACATCAAGGCTATTTTGTGAATTTGGTGTTGCCTGAATAAAAAAGAGGTATAGTAGACAAAATGG
>NZ_JTJR01000014.1 GCF_001678475.1 Gallibacterium genomosp. 3
TTTGTCTACTATACCAAAGTTATTCATTCCCAATAAAAAAGCCACCTATATTTTCTAAGCTGCCTATGCGGCAGTAAAGGCGTTGGGTCAGCATTCTTGTAATAAACACTTTTTCTAAGCTGCCTATGCGGCAGTAAAGTGCAAATTGCCAAATGGGATGATTTTACAGTGGTTTCTAAGCTGCCTATGCGGCAGTAAAGAATGACCACAGAATTAAAACCTATGTTGTCATTTTCTAAGCTGCCTATGCGGCAGTAAAGAATCTATTGGGGCAATAGCGGGGGCAACTGCATTTCTAAGCTGCCTATGCGGCAGTAAAGTTATACGTGGTCTTGGTAATGGTTTATCCATATTTCTAAGCTGCCTATGCGGCAGTAAAGTTGGTAATCGCATAGCCGTGGGTTTGGATAGCTTTCTAAGCTGCCTATGCGGCAGTAAAGTAGAACAGAAGTTAAGATAACTTCAAGAACCACAAGGGATTATACTACAAATCTAAAGATAAACCCTTTTTTATAAGGTAAATATAATTACTTATAAATCAAATAGTTAATTTGTCCGAAAAAATAAGGGTTTTTAGAGCTGATAGAATTCGGGGAACAATTTAGAAATTAGGCTATTTACTGAGGTTAAGGTAATCAAAATGAGTTGTAAAGGTTTTGATTGGCTACTAAATAAAAATAGCCACATTTTTTAGATGTGGCTATTATGGATAAATCGTTCAAAATTAATTATTTGCCCCAAACTTCTTCGCTAATTTCACGAATGAATTCGAGTTTTTTCCATTGCTGTTCTTCAGTTAATACATTTCCTTCTTCAGTAGAAGCGAAACCACACTGCGGGCTTAAGCAAAGTTGGTTGATATCAACATATTGAGTTGCTTCTTTAATACGTTCAATAATGGCATCTTTATCTTCTAATTCACCACTTTTTGAAGTGACAAGACCTAATACAACTTGTTGATCTTTAATAAAACGGAGTGGTTTAAAGTCACCAGCACGATCACTATCATATTCCAAGAAGAAGCCATCTACTTTACAGTGACCAAATAATGTTTCTGCAACAGGTTCATAACCACCAGAAGAGAACCATGTAGAACGGAAATTGCCACGACAGATATGCATAGTAATTGTCATATCTTCTGGTTTATCTTTAATTGCTTCATTAATTAGATTGACATAATCTTTGGCTAATTTATCTAAATCAATACCACGCTCGCGATATGCAGCACGTTTTTCTTCTGAACATAACTCACCCCAACTTGTATCATCAAGTTGTAAATTACGGCAGCCTAAAGCATACAATTTAGCAATAGCATCACGATAAGCTTGGGCAAGATCAGCCAGTAATTGTTCAGGATTATCTTTATAAAGATCGATAGGTTGATATTCAGTTTCACGAACAATACAGATTAAATGTAGCATGGTTGGTGAAGGGATTGTAAATTTAACAGGATAATCCCCAGCAATTTTTTGTAATGAACGATAATGTTCTAAAAATGGATGGTTACTGAACCCAACTTTACCTGTAATTTTTAATGTTCTTGGGCGTACATTGTGATGTTTAAATTGTACTGAGAATTTTTTCGCATCAACTTCTTCAACACCATCTAATGCCGCTAAGAAATCCATATGCCAGAAAGTGCGGCGAAACTCACCGTCAGTAACAGCATGTAAACCGATTTGTTTTTGGTGCTCAACAAGTTTAGTAATTTCTTGATCTTCGACAGCAGTTAAATCTGCACAACTAATATTACCACATTGGCATTGACTACGTGTAAGTTTTAATGTTTCAGGGCGGAGAAAACTACCAACAATATCAAAACGGTAAGGTGCTTTAGTACGTTGTGTTGCATTTGGGAATAATTTACTCATTTTAGACCTCATAATAATTAATAAATTAGACGTTTAGATGTCTAGGCTGAAATACTCTACTTCACTTCGAGTTAGGAATCAAGGGTAAAAATATAGAAAAAAGGCGACTTCTGCCGCCTTTAAAAAGAAGTGTAGATAATTTATTCAGTGACTTCATCATCACTGCTTTCATCTTCATCACAGACACGTTCAATACTAACAACTTGTTCTGTATCAGAAGTGCGAATTAAACGAACACCTTGTGTATTACGTCCCACTAAACTAATTTCAGCAACACGGGTACGCACTAAAGTACCAGCATCAGTAATTAGCATAATTTGATCGTTTTCTTCGACTTGAGTTGCGGCAACTACTTTACCATTACGCTCACTTACTTTGATTGAAATCACCCCTTTTGTGTTCCGGGATTTAGTTGGATATTCAGTCAGCTCGGTACGTTTTCCGTAACCATTTTGCGTTGCAGTAAGGATTGCACCATCTGTTTTTGGTATCACTAAAGACACAACTTTATCAATAGTTAAATCAAGGGTTTGTTCATTATCATCACCACTTTCATCACTATCATTTTCTTCATCAGAAATTTCATTGGTCAAAGCTAATTTGATACCTCGTACTCCAGCAGCGGTACGACCCATCGCACGCACAGCATTTTCATCAAAGCGTACTACACGACCTTGAGCGGAGAAGAGCATAATTTCATTGTTACCTTCAGTAATATCAACGCCAATTAATTCGTCATCTTCACGTAGATTTACTGCAATAATACCGCTTGCACGAGGGCGACTAAATTCAGTTAAAGCTGTTTTCTTCACTAAACCACCAGCCGTAGCCATAACAATAAACTTATCTTCAGCATATTCTTTCACAGGAAGAATTGCCGTAATACGTTCATTCTCTTCTAATGGTAATAGATTCACAATTGGACGCCCTCTTGCACCACGGCTTGCTTGTGGTAATTGATAAACTTTTAACCAATATAGGCGACCGCGGCTTGAGAAACAGAGAATAGTATCGTGGGTATTAGCCACTAATAATTTCTCAATAAAATCTTCTTCTTTCATCTTCGTAGCTGATTTACCTTTACCGCCACGACGTTGAGCTTCGTAATCTGAAAGTGGTTGATATTTTACATAGCCTTCATGCGATAAGGTAACTACAACATCCTCAGGGTTAATTAAATCCTCAAGATTAATATCACCGCTGCTTGCTGTAATTTCAGTAAGACGAGCATCATTATATTGGGCTTTAATTTTTTCTAATTCTTCGCGAATAACTTCCATTAAACGTTCTGGACTATGCAAAATATGGAGTAGTTCAGCAATGACATCTAATAAAGATTTATATTCATCTAGAATTTTTTCATGTTCTAAACCGGTGAGTTTTTGTAAGCGTAAATCTAAAATAGCCTGTGCTTGTGCTTCGCTAAGATGATATACCCCATCGCGGATACCTAAATGGTCATTAAGATCTTCTGGGCGAGCTGCATCAACACCAGTCGCTGCTAACATTGCTGCGACATTGCCTAATTGCCAAGGTTGGGCAAGTAAGGCTTCTTTCGCTGCGGCAGGGGTTGGTGCGGTACGAATTAATTCAATAATTGGATCAATATTGGTTAAAGCAATTGCCAAGCCTTCTAAAATATGCGCTCTTTCACGAGCTTTACGTAATTCGTAAATCGTGCGACGAGTAACAACTTCACGACGATGGAGTACAAACGCTTCAATCAATTCTTTTAAGTTTAATAATTTAGGTTGTCCATGATCGAGAGCAACGATATTGATACCAAAAGTAACTTGTAATTGAGTTAATGCATAAAGATTATTTAAAACAATCTCACCGACAGCATCACGTTTTACTTCAATCACAATACGCATACCATCTTTATCAGATTCATCACGTAAACCACTGATTCCTTCAACTTTCTTTTCTTTCACGAGCTCAGCAATTTTTTCAATTAAACGTGCTTTATTTACTTGATAAGGAATTTCATGAACAACAATGGTTTCACGGCCTTTATCATCGGTTTCTATTTCTGCTTTTGCACGAATATAGATTTTCCCACGACCCGTTTTATAGGCTTCTTCGATCCCCTTTTTACCGTTAATAATTGCAGCAGTAGGGAAATCAGGACCTGGAATATAGGTCATCAATTCATCAATAGAAATTTGATCATTTTCGATATAGGCTAAACAACCATCAATTACTTCGCCAAGGTTATGTGGTGGAATATTGGTTGCCATCCCAACAGCAATCCCGCTAGAACCATTAACCAGTAAAGCAGGGATTTTCGTTGGTAACACTTCAGGGATCATTTCTGAACCATCATAGTTTGGCTGATAGTCCACAGTTTCTTTATCTAAATCAGCAAGCAATTCGTGGGCAATTTGCGTCATTCGAGCTTCGGTATAACGCATTGCAGCAGGAGAATCACCGTCAATTGAACCGAAGTTTCCTTGACCATCTACTAAGGGATAACGTAGTGAGAAAGGCTGTGCCATACGAACTAAAGTATCGTAAACCGCTGAGTCGCCGTGCGGATGATATTTACCGATAACATCACCAACGATACGTGCTGATTTACGATAAGGTTTATTGTAGTCGTTACCGCCTACTGCCATGGCAAAAAGTACACGTCTATGTACTGGTTTTAAGCCATCACGTACATCAGGTAACGCACGACCGACAATGACTGACATGGCATAGTCGAGGTAAGAAGACTTCATTTCTTCTTCGATATTAACGGGAATAATATCTTTTGCTAAATCGCTCATTTAGACATTTCCTATGGTTTGAATTTTGTCAAAAACGGTCGAGAATTATAGCACGAAAACCCCATTATCCATAGGAAAAACAAGCATTAATTTATGCTGTTACTTGCTTACAAAGATAACGATAACCTTGCTCAGTTGGACAAAATTCAAAGATCCGATTAATACAATCTGGTTGATCCTCTAAATGGTGTGAAACGAAGAAAAGTTGTGTATGACTATTTAAAATAAGCTGATCAATAAACGTTAAGACTAAATATCGGTTTAATGCATCAAGCCCCATTAACGGTTCATCAAGAATTAAAATAGGCGGATGTTTAACTAATGCCCGAGCAATGAGTAACAACCGTTGCTGACCCCAAGATAAAGAACGAAATGGAGAGTTAGCAAATTTTTCCATATTAATACGTTTTAACCATTGGAGGGCATTAAGTCGAGTATTCTCATCAACATGTTGATATACGCCAATAGAATCAAAATAGCCAGAGATGATAACCATCAATGCAGAACAGTTAACGCGATAATCTAAGTGGAAATGATTACTGAGGAAACCGATGTATTGTTTGATTTCCCAGATAGTTTCACCACTACCACGCTGTTTGCCAAAGAGTTTCACTTTATTGTTAAAGGCTTGTGGATGATCACCATTAATCAAGGAGAGTAAGGTTGATTTACCACAACCATTAGGGCCTTTTATCCACCAATGTTCGCCAGTTTTTACTTGCCAATTTAGCTTATTCAGAATGACTTTACCTGAATATTGTACCGTTACGTCAGTAAGATCAAAGATATAATCTAAATCATTTGGCAACGTCACAATAGGATTAGCTGGTTCTGGTACAGGAATATGTAGAGATTTTTCTGCATAACATAATTGATTAAAGAGATCACTTGCCAGCATCTCTTTAGCAGGCTGTTGGGTAACTAACTGACATTGATGCAATAAAGCAATTGAATCTGCCCATATAGGAATATCTGTTAAGCGATTAATCACGAGTACGATAGTCAGGTGGTGTTTTAATTGTTGTAAAAGTGTAAGCCATTGTTGTTGTGAGGTGTAATCTAAGCCTTCAAAAGGTTCGTCTAAAATTAAGAGTTCTGGTTCAGCAAGAAGTGCTTTACTTAATAATATTTTTCTGGCTTCACCAGTGGATAATAATTTAAACGGGCGAGAAAGTAGAGATTTAATACCCACTAATTGAGCGATATTTTGGAGCTTTTGTGCTGAAAAATGCTGATCTTCCATCATAATTTGTTGAGCTGTTTTCCCATGATCGTCAGGGCTTACACTATCATTATTAAGGTCACGAAAGATCTGCTCTAATAATGTTTGCTGCTGAGCCAAAGAAACTAAAGCAATTTTTTGAAAATGATTAATATATTCGCCAAAATAAGGCTGTTGATGCTGACTAATAAATTTACTTAGTGTGCTTTTACCACTGCCGTTATGACCAACAATGACCGTAAAACTTTTTTCGCTAATTTGAAATTGTTCGATATGAAGCCATTGTTGAGAAGTAATTTTTATTTTTGCTTGTTGTAGTTGAATTTGCATATCTATTTTTCTCTAACTTATTGATAATCCATAGTAGTTTAATCAACTTTATCACTGACGCAAAATAATGGTGAAAAAATAGTTGAATACTGTATTAATATACAGTAAATTATGCTGTATAAATAAACAGTATTGTTGATAATGGAGATGACCTATGCAATTACAGGTTGATACACTACAAAATGCAGAGCAAAAATATTCTTATCTTCCATTGCCGTTATATGACGACAACCCACAAAAAGAGTATTTTAATAAGCAAAGTAATGTCCATTATCGTATGGACTTAAATTTATATTGCATTAAGAAGCCACATGAAACTTTTTTCTTGCGAGTGATGAATGAAAATTTAGCTGCGTGGGGAATTGATGTGGGGGATATGTTAATTATTGAGAAAACGATATCTGTGCATCTTGGTGATTTAGTCGTTATTGAGAAAGAACAAGATTTACAACTCTATGAATTTTTTGCCGAACAAAATGGAGAGTTAGTCTTTTTCTCTTTAGACTCACGTTATCCAAATATTACAGTAAAACAGCTGACAGATCTTAATTTGCAAGGTGTAGTAGTGAGTACAATTCACCGTTTACAGAAACGAAGAGCGGCATAAATTTAGATAAGTGAGAAAATAGAACAAAAGTATCTAAAAAATATTAAATAGCTTTATCATGAAACTAAAATCCTCTTACATTTATAAAATGAAGAGGATTTTGTTTTTTATTGAATAAATCAACGTAATTAATGTCTTGAGCCAAAAGGTGGCTTCGCTAGCCAAATTATGACAAACAACATCATAAAGGCGAGTGCGGAAATATAGAAAATTTCATTAGCACCAATAATCAATCCTTGTTGGGTAATTTGATTTGCCAGTAATGCTGCGGTTTGTGTGTCATTTAATCCTTTTTCTGCCATTACTTGGAAGTATTGTTGCGACATAGGATTATATGGCGTAATACTTTCAACGAGTTGTCCGTGATGTAATGCTTCACGGTTATACCACATAAATGTAGTAAGCGATGTACCTATTGAACCAGCTAATGTCCGCAAGAAATTAAATAAACTTGAGGCAGAGGCTGTTTCTTCAGGTTTTAATCCAGAAAGGGTAATTGTGGTTAATGGCATAAAGAAGCAAGCCACAGCAATTCCTTGTACAAATTGTGGTAGTGCAACAGCAGCAAAATTCATCTCAGGTTCAAAAGTTACGGCACGCCAATGGAATGTAAATGCATAGACAAAGAAACTAATAGTTACTAGCACACGCATATCTACTTTATACCCAAAACGACCAATAATGGGTGATAAAAGTAGTGGGAATAAACCAATTGGTGCAGTAGCTAAACCTGCCCAAGTTGCGGTATAACCATAAACTTGTTGCAGTAATAGTGGAATTAATACTACTGATCCCAAGTAAATAAGGAACGCGAGAGATGTGCATAGGCAACCAACAGTGAAATTACGTTTTTTAAATAGTGCAATATCTACAATTGGATGTTTTTCACCTAATTCCCAAATAATTAAAGCAATTAAACCAATAGTAGCAATAATTGCTAACACAACAATTTCAGTTGAATTAAACCAATCTTCCTCACGGCCTCTATCTAGCATTAATTGTAATGCACCGACACCGAGTATCAATAAAATAAGACCAATACTGTCAATCGGTTGTTGGTAGGTTTTGGTTTCTCGATCACCTAAAGTTATTCTAGTAAATACAATAACTAGAATACCAACGGGAATATTAATAAAGAAAATCCAACCCCAATGGAAATCATCACTTAACCAACCACCAAGAATTGGTCCACAAATTGGTGCTACCACTACGGTCATAGACCAAAATGCTAAAGCCATCGCTCTTCGTTGTGGAGGATAGTTATTTAGTAATAAGCTTTGAGATAAGGGTACGATCGGTCCTGCAGCTAATCCTTGAATGATCCGGCATAGGATAAGCATATTTAATGAATGAGAAATTCCACAAAGCCAAGATGCAATAACAAAGATTAAAACAGAAGTTAAGAAAAGTCTTACTTCACCAAAACGACGAGCGAGCCAACCTGTAATTGGAATAGCAATCGCATTAGCAACACCAAAAGAAGTAATAACCCAAGTCCCTTGAGTGCTTGATGCACCTAAATCACCTGCAATAGTTGGTATGGCAACATTAGCAATTGTTGAATCTAGGACTTGCATAAATGTCGCTAACGCAAGTCCTAGTGTCATCATGACTAATGCACCGCCTTTGATCGGCGTTGTATTCATTTTTGCACGCCTCCTAATCAATGACTATTTTGTTGAATAATTTCAATAATCTCTTGATTAATTGGTGCTAGATCGTAGTGTAGTGTATCTGTTTGATAAAGGGTTTCTGTACGAGGATCTGTTGGTAATACTGAACCACTTTTATCGGCTGTATTCACTTCTACTGTTGCAGAAAGTCCAATACGTAATGGATATTTTTGGACCTGTTCTGGGTCTAGTTCAATACGTACAGGTAAGCGTTGTACAACTTTAATCCAGTTACCTGTTGCATTTTGGGTTGGTAATAAAGAAAACGCACTACCAGTTCCTGCATCAATACCGACTACTTTACCTTCAAATTCAACATTATCACCATAAAGATCAAATACCACACTTACAGGCTGGCCAAGACGAATATTTTCTAATTGTGTTTCTTTGAAATTAGCATCTAGCCAGATTTGATCAAGAGGAACAACAGCTAATAAAGGTGAACCTGCTTTAATGCTTTCACCAACTTGAACACTACGTTTTGCAACATAGCCAGTTACTGGGCTGACAATTTTTGTACGTTGTAGATTTAACCACGCTTGGCGGACATTATCAGCTGCTTGCACAACATTAGGTTGTTGTTCAATTGGTGTATCTAATAAGAGTGCTTTGGTAGCATTAAGTTGTTCTTGTGTAGCATCAAAATCACTTTTTGCCATTGTGACAGCATCAACAGCGTGTTGATAATCTTCTTTAGATACGGCACCTGTTTTATTGAGGGCTTGGCGACGTGCAAGATCTTCTTCTGCTTGTTTTAATGCAATTCTTTTGGCAGATAAGAGGGATGTTAATTGCTTTTCAGTAAAGACTAGCTGACTAGTTTTACGGACAACATCAGCTAAAGTGTGTTTAGCTTGAGAAAGTGCTAATTTTGCATCTGTATCATCTAGCTGAACTAATACATCACCTTTCTTCACTAAATCGGTACTTTCTGTGTTTAATTTAGATACACTACCAGATATTTGAGAAGATACTTGAATAATATTACCTGCAACATAAGCATCATCAGTTTCAGTGAAATCTTTCACGAAAAAAAGCCAATAAACAAAGCTGATGATAGAAATTAGGAGCAATAAAACAACGAAGGAAACAAGATGTTTCCTTCTGGTTTTATTACGAACAGCATTCTTTTTATCTTGTTCGGAAATCTCTGACATATTATGACCTTAAAAATATACAACTATACTCTGCGGAAGTTATACTCTTCTAAACGTTTCGATAGTTTGAGTAGTAAACGGCGTAGAGTTTGAATCTCTTTATCGGTTAATACACTAAAAATAGTACCCATCAATTCCCATTGATGAGGCAAAATTTCTTCTAAAAATTGATGACCTTTATCATTAATACGTAAACTGAAGCAACGACGATCTTCTGGCACACTGATACGGTCAATCCATCCTTTGCTGACCAATTCATCAGAGATACGCGTTGCATTAGTACGTGATGAACCTAAAATTTCGCTAAGACGAGAAGGTTGAATCTCGTGGTTAGGTTGAAGATAGGTAACAATTAATGCTTCAAATAAAGTGTGGTTTAAACCCACTTCTTTTAAAAGGTGGTTACGATGTTCAAGATAATTACTATTTACATTGAATAGTAAGCGTACCAAGATGATCTGATCCAACGGCATATCCGGGAAATCTTCAGAATACATCTTAAGTACATTATCAGCATCAGATAACAATTGATTAACCATAAATTACCTCAGTTAATAATATTAAGTAGAACAGTAAACGATGTAATAATAACTTTAAAAACTATATTTGGTCAAGTAGATTGATATGTCAGAGAATTGCTGTTAATAATAATGAATGTAAGAAAATAAAACAAATACCCACGAATGGGTATTTTCAGGGGCTGGTTAAAAATGTTAGGAAAACAGGATGTTACCGGAATTGTAAATTTTTTGTTTTATTTTTGTTAATATATCTTTTCTAGATTGATCATCAATGATATGAATATCACCAAAAAAGTAATATTGTATCTCTGTAATACCGCAGTAATTAAATAATCCATTAATTAAAGTACAGTCAAAAGCGGTTAAAAATCCTTGTTTTTCATATTGTTGTTCATTATTCCCTAATGTAACAAATTGTAACATTTTTTTATCATTTAATAGCCCATAACTTCCTGATTCGTCAGTTTTATATGCAAAACCATGACTTAATACGCGATCAAGATAGCCTTTTAAAATTGCAGGAAATCCCATCCACCATAATGGATAAACTAAAGTGATTAGATCGGCTTGAGTAATAAGTTGTTGTTCTTGCTGAATATCTTCAGGAATATTGCCTTGATTCACTTGGCAAAATTCATCCCAAGTTAAAATAGGATTAAATTTTTGTTGATAGAGATCTCGAACTGAAACAGTCATTCCTGCTTGCTGAGAAGCAGTGACAACTGTATCAAGGATAGCATGATTAAAACTTTGTTGATTAGGATGAGCGTAAATAATTAGATTGTGCATAACATCTTCCATAAAGGTGAAACAAAACAATGAATGTTATTGTAAGCCAACAATGAGTGCAAGAATTGTGTGTCAGTTTTTATGCGAAGCAAATTGTTGTCTACTATTTTTTATTTAATCGTTTTTCGGTATAGTAACGCAGCTTATTGCTTTGGTGAAATTAGGAGAATGCAATGAAAAAGCACCATATTGAAACATTGATTTCAGAAGAGAATGTGAAGTCAAGAATTAAAGAGTTAGGCGAAGAAATCTCACAATATTATCAGCACCAGCAAAGTAAAGGTCTATATGTTGTTGGGTTATTACGTGGTTCTTTTATGTTTATGGCAGATTTGGTCAGAGAGATCAAATTACCTCTAGAAGTAGATTTTATGACAACCTCTAGCTACGGCAGTGGAATGACAACGAATCATGATGTGAAAATAGCTAAAGATCTTGAAGGTGATATTAAAGGTAAAGATGTTCTTATTGTAGAAGACATTATTGATACTGGTTATACCTTAGATAAAGTACAACAAATCTTATCATTGCGTGAACCTAATTCATTAACAATTTGTACTTTACTGGATAAACCTTCTCGCCGTGAAGTTGAAGTGGATGTGGATTGGGTTGGTTTTAGTATTCCTGATGAGTTTGTAGTTGGGTATGGTATTGATTATGCCCAACAATATCGTCAATTAGGTTACATTGCTAAAGTTGTAGTAGAAGAGTAACCGCTTTAAGTGAAATGGCATTATTCAGCCATTTCACCTAATCCTCGTTTAATTTTTGGTGCAAAGAATTCATAATCAACTAAGAAAGCATCATGTCCAAAATCAGATGTAATTTCATCATATTGTAAGTTGATCCCAGCCTTTTCTAATAATTGTTTACTTTTTTCTAAATCAACAAGCTTAAATAGTTGGTCATTTGTTACTGCTACTAAAGTATATTTTGCTTTAATTCTAGTTAAAGCTTCTAATGCGTTAGCATAACCGATCGCAGGATCATATAAATCTAATGCACGAGTAAGTTGTAAATAACTATTTGCATCAAAGCGTTCAAGGAATTTCTTACCTTGATAACTTAGATAGGATTCCACTTGAAAGTAATCTCCCAATAGCTTACCTTCCTGTTTAATTGCTCGACCAAAGGCTTTAGTTAATTGGGTATGAGTTCGATAAGTGAGCATACCTAACATTCTCGCAGTTGCTAATCCTTGTTCTGGATAATGACCTTGATAATAATGACCTTGATTAAAGTTAGGATCCTGAACAATTGCTTGTCGCATAACATGATTAAATCCTATTGCCTCTGCACTCATATACAGTGAAGAACAAAGATTAATCACATAATCCATAAAATCAGGGTAGCTAATTGCCCATTGCGTCGCCTGCATTCCGCCAAAAGAGCCTCCAATTACTGCATATAAATGGGTAATTTTTAATTGATCGAGCAGTGACTTTTGTACTTTTATAATATCCTGCACAGTAATTTGAGGAAAATCACCACCATACGGCAACCCAGTATCTGGATTGATACTCATTGGCCCAGTAGTGCCTTTACAACCGCCTAATACGTTAGAACAAATAAAAAAGTATTTATCTGTATCTAAGGCCATACCCGGGCCCATAAAATTTTGCCACCAACCTTTATGCTCACCGTCATCAAAATAAGGCTCGGCATCACCAGTTAGTGCGTGACAAATCAAAATAATATTATTTTTTTCTGGATTTAACTTGCCATAAGTTTGATAGCAAACAGTAATATTCTTCAGTGAACCACCGAGCGTAAGAGAAAGCTCAGAATCTGTGAATAATGTAAGTTGTTGCGTAGGCATATTACTTTCTAAATCAGTGATTATTATGGTTGGAATAAATGAATAAGGTAACGAGCGGAGAAGATGATGTCAAGAAATTTTAGATGTCTAAACATCTAGAAATAAAAAAGTCTAAACGTCTAGCCTAAAATGATTGGAAAAGTTGTACATAAAATACCCATTAGCTTGATTTCCTATTTCTATTTTTATGATCTGTGTCATAAAAGAAAAATTTTAATTATAAGGAAAATTCAATTTATACCTCTTGAGTGTTACAATTTTCCCCACTTTTGACATTCAAATTTAGAGGTAAATATTATGGAATTTAGAATTGAACACGATACTATGGGTGAAGTGAAAGTGCCTGCAGACAAATATTGGGCAGCGCAAACAGAACGCTCACGTAATAACTTCAAAATTGGTCCTGCTGCATCAATGCCACATGAAATTATTGAAGCATTTGGTTACTTAAAAAAAGCAGCAGCTTATGCAAACTATGATCTTGGTGTATTACCTGTCGAGAAAAGAGATTTGATTGCACAAGCGTGTGATGAAATCTTAGCAAATAAATTAGATGATCAGTTCCCACTTGTTATTTGGCAAACTGGTTCTGGTACTCAATCAAATATGAACGTAAACGAAGTTGTTGCAAATCGTGCTCACGTTCTTAATGGCGGTAAACTTGGTGAAAAAAGTATTATTCACCCAAATGATGATGTAAATAAATCACAATCTTCCAATGATACTTACCCAACAGCAATGCATATTGCTGCATATAAAAAAGTGGTAGAAACAACAATTCCTGCGGTAGAACGCTTACAAAAAACATTTGCTGAAAAATCAGCAAAATTTGCTGATGTAGTAAAAATTGGTCGTACTCACTTAATGGATGCTACGCCATTAACATTAGGTCAAGAATTTTCTGCATATGCAGCACAATTAGATTTTGGTTTAAAAGCGTTAAAAAATACATTACCTCATTTAGGGCAACTTGCTTTAGGTGGTACAGCAGTAGGTACAGGATTAAATACACCTAAAGGCTATGATGTGAAAGTTGCGGAATATATTGCGAAATTTACTGGTTTACCATTTGTTACAGCAGATAATAAATTTGAAGCTTTAGCAACTCATGATGCAGTCGTTGAAACTCATGGCGCATTAAAACAATTAGCGGTATCACTTTATAAAATTGCAAACGACATCCGTTTATTAGCATCTGGCCCACGTTCAGGTATTGGTGAAATCTTAATTCCAGAAAACGAACCAGGTTCCTCAATTATGCCGGGTAAAGTAAACCCAACCCAATGCGAAGCTATGACAATGGTGTGTGCGCAAGTATTAGGTAATGATACAACAATCTCATTTGCAGGTTCACAAGGTCATTTCCAATTAAATGTATTTAAACCTGTAATGGCATATAACTTCTTACAATCTGCACAACTGTTAGCGGATGCATGTATTTCATTTGATGAACATTGTGCAGTTGGTATTGAACCAAACTACCCACGCATTAAGATGCAATTAGAAAATTCATTAATGTTAGTTACTGCATTAAATACTCATATTGGTTATGAAAAAGCGGCGAAAATCGCGAAAACAGCTCACAAAAACGGAACAACCTTACGTGAAGAAGCGATTAATTTAGGTTTCGTTACTGCAGAACAATTTGATGAATGGGTACGTCCAGAAGATATGGTTGGTAGCTTAAAATAAGTTAAGCTAATTTTTATACAAGTGTGAATAAAAGGGTACTTACAAGCATAAGTACCCTTTTTTCATCAAAGAAAAAGATAAAAGGTTAGGATTCATTAAGAAATCAGCTATAATGTGCGCCATTTTTGAAAGTTGAAAAGTTTGAGGTGATTATGACTCCTGTCATTGCCCTAGTAGGGCGTCCAAATGTTGGGAAATCAACATTATTTAATCGTTTAACTCGTAGTCGTGATGCACTTGTCGCAAATTTTCCGGGCTTAACACGGGATCGTAAATATGGCCAAGGCCAGATCAATGGTATGGAATTTATTGTTATTGATACTGGTGGGATTGATGGCTCAGAAGAAGGCATTGAAGAAAAAATGGCGGAACAATCGCTATTAGCGATTGATGAAGCAGATATTGTTTTATTTTTAGTGGATGCACGTGCTGGATTGACTGCGGCTGATATTGGTATTGCACAGTATTTACGCCGCCGAGAAAAGCCAAGTATTGTTGTAGCGAATAAAATTGATGGAATTGATGCTGATTCACACGTTGCAGAATTTTATCAATTAGGTTTAGGTGAAATTGCACAAATTGCCGCTTCACAAGGACGTGGCGTAACTCAATTAATCCAAGAAGTATTAGCACCTTATCAAGAGCAAGATAATGAACAAGATGCAGAATCTGATGCAGATTGGGACGATGAATTTGCTTTTGAACAAGATGATGACCTTGATTTTTCTGTGGCAATGTTAGAGGCAGAAGAGGATTCTGAAACAGCAGAAACTGAAGATGATGAACAACAAGATAAACCAATTAAGATTGCGATTGTTGGTCGTCCAAATGTAGGGAAATCTACCTTAACCAATCGTATTTTGGGAGAAGATCGGGTTGTTGTCTATGATATGCCTGGCACAACCAGGGATAGTATTTATATCCCAATGGAACGTGATGGACAGCAATATACTATTATTGATACTGCTGGAGTACGTAAACGCGGTAAAGTAACGCTAACTGTCGAAAAATTTTCTGTCATTAAAACATTACAAGCGATTCAAGATGCTAATGTGGTGTTATTGACGATTGATGCACGAGAAGGTATTTCTGACCAAGATCTCTCTTTATTAGGCTTTATTCTTAATGCAGGGCGCGCATTAGTGATTGTGGTTAATAAATGGGACGGCTTAAGCCAAGAAGTGAAAGATAATATTAAATCGGAATTAGACCGTCGTTTAGATTTTATTGATTTTGCTCGTGTGCATTTTATTTCAGCGTTACACGGAAGTGGTGTTGGGAATTTATTTGAGTCAGTAACAGAAGCCTACCAATCGGCAACAAAACGTTATTCAACGTCATTACTAACGCGTATTTTGCAAATGGCAACAGATGAACATCAACCGCCAATGATTTCTGGCAGACGTATTAAATTGAAATATGCTCATCCAGGTGGACATAATCCACCAATCATTGTGATTCACGGTAATCAGGTAGATAAACTCCCGGATTCATATAAACGCTATTTGTCCAATTATTATCGTCGTAGCTTGAAGATTATTGGTTCGCCGATTCGTATTTTATTCCAAGATGGGGAAAATCCTTATGCAGGAAAACGGAATACATTAACGCCGAATCAATTACGTAAACGTAGAAGATTAATGAAATTTATTAAGAAATCGAAAAAGTAAAATAATAAAGGCTTCCTAAGAGGAAGCCTTTATCTTTATAGAACGGGAACTAATAATAAGGTATAGTAGACA
>NZ_JTJR01000015.1 GCF_001678475.1 Gallibacterium genomosp. 3
TGTCTACTATACCTTATCTATCGGGGATTTTTATTATGCAACATCCCGATTTACTAGGTTGGTAGTCGGCTTAGTCGGTTGCAATGCCACAATTAAATTATCTACCGCTAACTCAGCCATTTTATACCTTGTTTCAACAGTTGCTGAACCAATATGCGGTACTAACACTGCATTTGGTAAAGACAGCAATTCTGAATCAGCCGGCAATGGCTCTTGTACAAATACATCCAATCCCGCTGCCAAAATATGTTTATTCTTTAATGCCTCAATTAACGCCTGTTCATCAACAATTTTACCTCGCCCACCATTAATCAAAATACTGGTTGGTTTCATCAATGCCAATTTTTCTTTAGTTAGTAGATTTTCCGTTTCTGGTGTTAAAGGTAGGGTAATACAAACAAAATCAGCCTCTGTTAATAACTGATCTAATTCACACCATACAGCCTGATATTTTTGCTCAACCTCTGGTTTGTGTTGACGGCTGGTATATAACACTCGCATATCAAAACCACAAAAAGCCCGCTTAGCGACAGCTGCACCAATATTTCCCATTCCGATAATACCTATCGTCTTATGATGGACATCAACTCCAAATAAATCACGTCCAATACTCTTCTGCCATTTCCCTTGATGAATAAAATCAGAAACTTCAACTATCCGTCTTGCGGTCGTCAGTAATAAAGTAAAAATTAAATCTGCCGTTGTATCTGTTAATACTCCCGGGGTATGCATTAAACGGATATTTCTCTCAGTTAATTCACTAATATCAAAATTATCGTAACCAACAGAAATCGTAGAAATTGCCTTTAACTTTCTAGCGTTAGCCAGTTTTTCTCCTTTTATATTAACGCCTGAACCAATCACACCATCAGCATCAGCTAATACAGCCAAAAATTGTTGTTCATTATGGCTATCCACTTTATCAAAACAAATAAGATTAAATTCATTAGCTAAACGGGCTTGTAACTCTGCAGGGATTGGGGAATATAAAATAACTGTTTTTTTCATAATTTTATCGCTATAACTGTTATCTTTGTTATCCTATCACTTAACGGCTAATTTAACAGAAATAGATAAAAAAATAGCCTAACTCATTGAGTTAGGCTATTTTTCATCAGAACTATTTTACAGCGCGAACAACAATATCGCTAATAACTGAGGCGAGATAATCCGTAAGAACATCACTAACGGATAAACGGTTGCATAAGAAAGTGCTGCTGCACCGCTCTCTTCTTTCATCGCATTGGCAAATGCTAATGCTGGAGGATCGGTCATTGAACCAGCAAGCAAGCCACAAATAGTCAAATAATTCAACTTACCATAGATTCTTGCCACAACCCCGGTAACAAATAATGGGATAAATGTAATTAACATCCCATAAAGTGCCCATTCACCACCATCACCATCAATTAAAGATTCGAGGAAGTTTCCACCTGATTTCAAACCAACAATTGAAAGGAATAACACAATTCCAATTTCACGCAATGCCAAGTTTGCACTCGGTGGCATAAACCAGTAAAGTTTTCCGATACTACCAATTCTTGCCAAAATTAATGCAACTACTAAAGGCCCACCAGCAAGTCCAAGTTTTAATGCTACTGGGAAGCCCGGAATTTGTAAGGGAATAGAACCTAGCAATACCCCCAAAGCAATCCCAATAAACACTGGTAACATTTGTACTTGTTGTAATTTTTGTTGTGCATTTCCAATAATTGAGGTAACTGCTTCAATCGCATCTAAACGTCCAACAAGATTTAAAACGTCCCCAAATTGTAAACTGGTATTTTGACTCGGTACCAGTTCAACCCCTGCACGGTTTAAACGAGAAATCACTACTTCATATTTTTGATGAATATTGAGATCACGGATTTTCTTCCCTAATACTTGTTCATTCGTCACCACAACACGCACAGTACGTAAATCAGTACCTCGTGTAGTTAATAATTCACTACCAGCCAAATCACCAACCACTAATTGCACACGGTGTAATACAGCTGGTTCGCCCACTAAATGCAAATAATCATGTAAATTCACAATAGTGTCATCTTTTGGCACCAATAAAGTATCACCACGTTTCAAGCGAGAACAAATCACCTCTTTAACTTCCAATCCCGGAATTTCACAAATACGAAGTCCTTCTAAATTCGGATTCGTTACTCTAACATTGATAGCATGTAAGGTTTCTTTATCGTGATTCATTTCACGTTCAAACGCCGCAGCTTCCTGATCAATTTTCACTTTAAAGAATAAGCGAATCAGCCACATAGTTAATAAAATACCACAGATACCAAATGGATATGCCATTGCATACGCTGTACCCATTGTTTCAGTAATATTCATAAAACCAAGTTCAGAGAGAATTTGTTGCCCCGCACCTAGTGATGGTGTATTGGTCACCGCACCAGAGAAAATACCTAAAATAACAGGTAATTCTAAACCAAACAGCTTATACAGAATGACGACTAATAGTGCACCTAAAAAAACGATCATCATGGCGAATAAATTGAGTTTTAAGCCTGATGATCGTAATGAAGAGAAGAAACCTGGTCCGACTTGAATCCCGATAGTATAAACAAACAGGATTAATCCAAATTCTTGCACAAAATGCATAGTATGCGCATCTAGTGTAATCCCATATTGTGTTGTGAAATGTGATACCAATATTCCACCAAACAATACCCCACCGATCCCAAGACCGACCCCTCTTATTTTCCAGTGTCCTATCCATAATCCAAGTACAGCAACTAACGATAGGAGACTGATAGTGATAGCAATATCACTCATACAACTACTCCTTAATAGTTAAAAATAAAACTAGCAAAATTATATTGCTTTCTATTAAGAAAAAAACTGAGGCAAGGCAATTTTTTACAACTTTTTTAGAAATTTTTTGCTTAAATTGTTGTCTGTAAGCAAAATAATATAAGTCATCATATAAACAAGTTATCAATTTTAGGTTGTAATAGAATGGATTTAGTTTCAGAAGCAGTGACTTCTCTTTTTTGGATTGTTAAAAGTTTTATCATTAGCAGTATTTGTTTTTGTTTAGCTCTTACTTTATTAGTTAAGTTCACCCGTTGGGGACACCAATTTTGGCAATTAACTAAAGAGTATTTCATTGGCAAACAAGGTATTGTTCCACTTTTTACCTTCACTATTATTGTTTTACTCACGTTATTTTCCGTACGTTTAGATGTGATCTATTCGCAATGGTACAACAATATGTATAAATCCTTACAGGATCTAAATGAAGAAGCTTTCTGGCAACAAATGGTTGTATTCTGCGTAATTGCTGGTGTGAATTTAGTGAATGTCTTAGTAATCTATTTTGTGAAAAGCAAATTCAATATCCACTGGCGAGAATGGTTAAATAGCCATTTCTTAGATCGTTGGCTCAGTAATCAGAGTTTTTATAAAACACAATACACTTACAACCAACTGGATAATCCCGACCAACGTATTCAACAAGATATTACTGCCTATGTAGAAAATTCGATGAGTTTTGCAACAGGGGTTATTAGTGCAACTGTTTCAATTGTTGCCTTTACTGGTATTTTATGGCATCTCTCTGGTCCAATGAAAATTGCTGGATTTGAAATTCCACATATGATGGTATTTCTTGTCTTTATTTATGTATTGATTACCAGTGTATTCGCCTTTAAGTTAGGGCGTCCATTAATCAAACTCAATTTTGCTAATGAAAAATTAAATGCAGATTACCGTTATTCTCTTATTCGCATTAAAGAATATGCAGAGAGTATTGCTTTTTATGCCGGTGAAAAAATTGAGAGAATCTTATTGAATGACCAATTTAAGAAAATTATCGATAATATATGGAAACTTGTTTATCGTACTTTAAAGCTCTCCGGGTTTAACTTAGTTGTGTCACAAGTATCAGTTGTCTTCCCTTTTATTATTCAAGCACAACGCTTTTTCTCTAAACAAATTACACTAGGAGATATGGTACAAACTGCCCAAGCTTTTGGACAAGTACATTCATCACTCTCCTTTTTCCGTAACTCTTACGATACATTTACTGAATATCGTGCAACATTAGAACGGTTAAGTGGCTTTACTGCGGCAATTCAAACTTGCCAACAAGGAAATGTTGCTGAAATCACACATACCTCCGAGCAGATTGTATTTGATAACCTTTCGGTACTGAATGCAGAAGGTACGACCTTATTAAATCAACTTAACTTAACTTTAAACAGTGGACAACGCTTATTAATTCAAGGCCCTTCTGGGGTTGGAAAAACGACATTATTGCGAACAGTCGCAGGATTATGGCTCTACTCCAGCGGAAAAATTGCTTGTCCAGAAGAAGCCTTATTCTTATCCCAAAAAAGTTATTTACCACAAGGGACACTTCGTTCAACCTTATATTATCCAAACAATATTCCTGATAATGATAACGAACGGGCACTTGAGATTTTAAAAGCAGTTCAACTACCGCATCTTATTGAGAAGTTAGATGAATATCGTGATTGGACTAAAATTCTCTCTTTAGGCGAACAGCAACGTGTTGCAATTGCTCGCTTATTATTGGCCCAACCTAAAGTTGCCTTCCTAGATGAAGCAACTTCAAGTATGGATGAAGGCTTAGAATATTCAATGTATCAATTATTGATTGAACGTTTACCAAATACGATTTTAATTAGTGTTGGTCATCGTTCTACATTACATCAACACCACACAGATCTCTTAACCTTGCTAGGAAAAGGGGCGTGGCAAACAAAAGCACTAAATTAAGAAAAAAATAACCCGCATCTTATTGCGGGTTATTATTTATCTCACCTAATAATCTTATTTCACAACTTGGAATGTTCTATTGAAATAAACTAAACCTTGTCCTTCATGAACATCAATTTTATCTAATGTCACCAAGAAAAGAGAATGTGTACCTACTTCATGCACAGTCGTAATTTTGCCATGTAAATTAGACAGTGATCCTACTAGCGCTGGTGCATGGCCTGGTTCATGTTTTTCTTTCCATACATCCATCTTAAAGCGATCTTCCATCGAACTTTCTCGCATTCCCGCAAAATGGCAAGCGAGTTCTTCCTGTTCTGCCGATAATACATTAATACAAACTTGTTTATTTTGTTGGAATACAGGGTTCATTTGGCTATTACGATTAACACAAACCAATACCGTAGGAGGCGTATCCGTAATCGAGCAAACCGCAGTTGCAGTAATACCACAAGTTCCTGCCTCTCCGTGTGTTGTAATGATATTTACTGCAGCAGCCATTCTCGCCATAGCATTACGGAAATTTTGTTGTTCTGGGGTTAAGGTTTTCGACATAAAACACTCCTAGCGTTCAGGATAAAAGAAGGTATGCGATCTAAACCGCATACCTTGTCTATGATTATTTACAGAATTTATTAAGGTCACCGAGCATATTAATATCATCTGGGTTAGTCAAGTGCGGAACTTTCCAGCCATTTTCGTCATAATCAGCCAAACATTGATCCACAAGATCAAAGCATTTTTGTAAAATGCCGTTTGCGGTTGATTGACCAAGCACTTGTAAACGGACCTCTTCTTGGCTACCAGCATAGTTAATTTCATAAAGCTCATGACGACCACCAAACTCAGTACCAATGGCATCCCATAATAATTTTAGAATCTTAATCCGTTCGCGATATTCAATATTATTTGAACCACGAACATATTTTTCTAAGTATTTATCAATATCTGGGTTATTAAAATCAAGTTTATGCGATGGTAAATAAATCAATCCACTGGTTACAGTCTGCTCTGCAATTTTCTTCACCGCAAGATAAGCCATTGGTGCCATTACTCGATAAGTTTGAATTGCAGGTAAGCTTGGCATACGACAACCGCTTTCCCAAGAGAACGAGTTTCCATACATTGCATCAGTTAATGACCAGAATAGGTTACGCCATGCTAATACTTCACCCATTTGTGCTGCTACACCACGGAACTCAATAACACCTGTACATTGTAGTGCTTTGTGAATGATACCTGATAAGAAATCTAATTTAACTGCTAAACGTGTACATGCTTGCATTGGGAATAATGTTGCAAACCCAGCATATTGAGCCCATTTACGGCAACGTTCAAAATCTTTATAAATTAAGATATTTTCTTTTGGAATAAATACCTTATCCAAAACTAGAATTGCATCATTTTCATCAAAACGGCTAGAAAGAGGGAAATCATATGGTGAACCAGTTGCACCTGCGGCTAATTCATAAGAATGGCGACAAATTAATTTCACTCCTTTTGCATCCATTGGTGCAATAAACATCATCGCAAATTTTTCATCTGAACCGATAATTTGTGCAGAACCAAAACCGATAAAGTTATAGTGGGTTAATGCAGAGTTTGTAGCCACTACTTTCGCACCACTGACAATAATACCGTTTTCTAACTCTTCTTCGACTTTAACATAGACATCTTTTACTTCATCAATTGGTTTATTACGATCAATAGGTGGATTAACAATCGCGTGGTTAAAATAGAGGCAAGATTCTTGAATACGTTTATACCATTCACGAGCATTATCCGCATAAGGACCATAGAACTCTGCATTAGCACCTAATGATGTACCAAACGCAGCTTTATAATCAGGTGTTCTACCCATCCAACCATAACTTAGACGAGACCAGGCTGCAATCGCATCACGTTGCTCACGTAAATCTTCAGCCGTTCTTGCGTAACGGAAGAATTTATGGGTATAACCGCCATTCCCAGTATCTGTTTCCCAGCATAATTCATCTTTGCTTTTTGGATCATGTAATGCATCATAAAGTCTTGCGATTGATGCTGCTGCATTTCTAAATGCAGGGTGAGTCGTTACATCTTTAACACGTTCACCATAAATATAAATTTCACGACCGTCACGAAGACTTTCTAAATATTCTTCGCCGGTAAATGGACGATTTTTTTCTTTACGGCAATCATCAGGTCTTTTATGTTGATAGTAACGATTTTGATCGGTCATGGCAGTCACTCCTTAATAAAGTTATTTGGAATTTTTACCCTTATTGGGTAGGTATTAACATTTATAGAGGAGAATTTGTGTTATTAAAATGTAATTTTTAAGTTAAAAAATGTACTTTTCTGTTATTTCTCTGTTTTATAGATAAAATGTGAGTCAGATCTCATTTACTTGGATTGACTAGTTTTTTACCTAAGAAAGAATGATAAAATAAGTATGTTTTATTTGATATCTATTGTTAATGTTCAGTAAATTTTGAGGTCTCGTTTATGCGCATTTATGATAAAGAAAGTTTTATTACCCTATTAGACGATGCCAAAAACCAAGCAATTAATATTGATATCAACCAAACCTACGGTGCACCAAAGGATGGTTCACAGATTCATTATGAATCCTTCGAGAAATTACGTATCTTTTATGGACAATTTTCAAAACTTCATTTTCATGATCGTTATTTTCAACTGCATTATTTAACTAAAGGAGCAATTTATTTACAGTTAAGTGAGAATATTTATTCCTTGAAAGCACCTTGTTTTATTTTAACTTCCCCTTCCGTTCCACATAGTTTTTATACCGAACTTGATACAGTTGGTCATGTATTAACTATTCCACAACAATTTATTTGGGATTTATTGCGTTCTATTCAGCAAAATAACAATTACTTCCAACCGCTTTGTATCGAATTAGCCACAGATAGTCCTGAAACTAAAGAGATAGAAAATATTTTAGATAAAATTGTCGAGGAATACGAAGATAGCCGTCCAGAAAAACATACAATATTACGTCTATATACCAAAATTTTGTTTATTAATATTGCTCGCTTAAAAGAAAAGAATTTACAAACTGCAGAAAAGCTACCTGTGAAAGGTGGCGATATTGATCTATTCAACCAATTAATTGAACAAAACTTTAGAAAAAACTGGGTAATCTCTGAATATTTAACTCATCTCTGCATTAGCGAAAACCGTCTCAATGTTTTATGCAAAAAGTTTTCTGGTCTTTCGCCTAAACAAATTATCATTGAACGTCAGCTACAAGAGGCAAGATATCAATTAATGTTTACCCAAGACTCTATTAGCAAAATTGCTTATGATCTTGGTTTTAGTGACCTGCTTATTTTTCTCGTTACTTCCAAGCTCGTGTTGGTGTTTCTCCAAAAAGATCTCGCGATCGAGATCACACATCCTAAAAACTCTTTCCATTGAACAGGAAAAGTACATTTTTTCACGAAAAGTACATTTCAAGTTTGTAAAAAAATCTATTATAAATTTTAACAATCTTAATAATTTTTAACCAATAAGTATTAAGATTCTGTTTTGACTATTCTGTCTGTTTTCTAAATTGTCTTAACGATTTTAATAATAATTACTCTGCTTGCTTCTATGGTTTTAAGCAAGTGTTCATGCAACACTTCATATTTATGATGGAGACCTTACCATGAAAAAAATGACACTACTTGTCCCTGTTTTAGCTTTTTCGTCTATCACAAACGCTTTGGCTGCAGATAAAGTCACGTTAAAAATCGGACATTTTTTACCGCCACTTTCTACAATTCATCAACATATCCTTACCCCTTGGTGTAGTGATTTAAATAAAGAATCTAAAGGTCGAATTGAATGTCAACTTTATCCATTAAACCAACTTGGTGGCACTCCAGCACAACTGGTTGACCAAGTTCGTTATGGCGTTGCTGATATTGTCTGGACTGCACCTGGCTGCTCTGCTGGACGTTTTAAAACCATTGAAGCCTTAGAAACACCATTTCTTCTACCTAATTCCCGAGTAGGTAACCAAGTTGCATGGAAATTCTTTGAGAAACATTCTAAAGATGGTGAATTCAAAGATTTCAAAGTTATCAGTGTACAAACCGACGGTGGGGTCACTTTCCATGCAAATAAACCGCTAGACAATGTAAGTGATCTCAAAGGAATGAAACTAAGAACGCCTACTCGTTTAGCTTCTCAAGTAATGAAAGCACTCGGTGGCGAAGCAATTTCAATTCCACCATCACAAGTGGCAGAAAGTATTTCTAAAGGCGTTGTAGATGGTGCAATGGGTGCATGGGAAGTCGTACCACCATCTAAACTCGATGAAGTTACTAAATATCACGTATTGCCAGAAAGTGGACAACCATATCCAACTGTAACGGTATTAATGCTGTTAATGAACAAAAATAAATACAACAGTATGCCTGCTGACTTAAAAGCTATCTTTGATAAATACAGTGGTCCAGCTATGGTTGAACGTATTACCAAAGCATGGGAACAAGCTGAAAAAGAGGCAATTGATAAAACATTAGCAGGTAAAGGTGTTATCGCAAAATATGACGCAGCAAAAATCCAACAAATGCAAGAGATGACAAAATCTGTTACTGAACAATGGATTTCTGATGCGAAAAAATCTGGTGTAGATGGCCAAGCATTAATTGATGACATCAAAAATATGGTTAAAGAACAACAATAACCATTATTTTCTCAAATTTTAGCCCCATCTTTTGCGTGGGGCAGGAGGATGCAATGAGTGAAACATTGCCAGTCAACGAAGTACCTACTTTAGTTGATACCCCTGTGGGACGAGTTCTATATCAAATCTCTAAACAATTTGCCTTGTTAGGTGGATTTATTTTTCTTGTGCTAATTGTTATTTCACTCTACTCATTAATCGGGCGCAAGTTAGGCTTTGGCGGTGTAGTTGGTGATATTGAGCTGGTTCAAGCAGGCGGGGCTGTTGCTGGTTCATTATTCTTACCGTTCTGTACCATTATGTATGAACACTTAAAGGTTGATTTCTTCACTATGAAATTGCCTCTCAGTATTCAAAACAAACTTGATGCACTTGCTGATTTAGCATTATGTGGTGTTGCTTTATTGTTGGTATATCGAATGGCAATCCAAAGTGTAGCGTTATATGACTTTGCCGAAGTCACAGCATTAATGTCTATCCCTGTATGGATCCCCAATATGCTGATGATCCCTGGATTTTGTTTAATGGCAATTTGCTCACTATATTACTGCATAGTTCACGCTACACAAAAAGGAGAATAACCTATGATGAGTGGCGTAGAAATGGGAATTGTAGGATTCCTTATCTTATTAACCTTACTATTAATTCGTATCCATATTGGCATTGCAATGTTCCTAGCCGCCGCAGGTCTTTATCTCTATTTAGGCCAAGGTGATGTGAGTATGTTAATGTTCACGTTAAAAGGTTTAGTGTATGCCCGCTTATCTAACTACGATCTTGCTGTGATTCCATTTTTCATTTTAATGGGACAATTTGCATTAAATGGCGGTATGTCAAAAGCTTTATTTAGAGCAGCAAGCAGCTTTATTGGACATTGGCGAGGTGGTCTAGCTATGTCAGCGATTGGTAGTTGTGCTGCTTTTGGTGCCATTTGTGGTTCATCTTTGCTACCGCAGCAACTATGAGACAAGTCGCCTTACCTGAATTAAAGAAAAGAAAATATTCTGGTGCATTATCTACTGCAACATTAGCTGCTGGTAGAACATTGGGTATCTTAATTCCCCCGTCAGTTCCATTAATTATTTATGCTGTATTAACACAAGAATCAATTGGTAAATTATTCGTTGCCACAATTATACCTGGCTTATTAGCTATGCTCGGTTATGTTTTAGTGGTAAAAATCCTCGTTACCATTAAGGCCCAACATCAGAAAAAATGCCTTTTAAAGAGGCTCTAAAAAGCCAATTTTAGGTCATTCCAATTTTTATTGTGCTCTTAATTGTAATTATCAGTATTTATGCTGGTTGGGCAAATCCAACAGAATCTGCCTCTATTGGTGCAGCTGCTTGTGGTGTGGTTGCTTGGCTAAATGGTGGTTTAACTTGGCGAGGCGTACTCGATAGTATTTTAGGGACAGCAACCACTACCGCAATGATTTTTATGGTACTGATTGGTGCTGACTTATTAAACTCAGGTCTAGCTATTACACAAATGCCTAATCAATTAGCAGCTTGGATAGTAGAACAACAATTTCCACCATTATTAGTTCTATTCATAATCTTACTCATTTATCTCTTTTTAGGCTGTGTTATGGATTCTCTTGCCATGATCCTCCTCACTATTCCTATCTTTTATCCAATTATTATGGGATTAGATTTTTGGGGATTAGCCGATCAAGATAAATCAATTTGGTTCGGAATTTTGGCCTTAATGGTTGTAGAAATTGGTTTGGTTACATCACCGGCTGGGATGAATCTCTTTATTATCAATAAAATCGATGGTGAAACCTCTTTAGGACAAACATCAAAGTGGATCGTGGCATTTCTCTTCTCTGATTTTGCACGTATCGCATTAGTCACTTTTGTACCAATTTTAGCGTACGGACTTGTTCACCTATTTGAATAGAAGGTATTTTTATGACTCAAACATCATTAGCCAAACAAGTGGTTGAAACCTGCACTACCGCCGCACCATCCGTGTTTGCGATTGCATTAAATAGCCGTGAACAATTAGCACGACTAGATGAAAAATTTAACCAAGCACCTTATCAAACACCGCCAAAAACACCGGTAATCTTCTTATAACCACCTAGTACATTAAACATCAATGGTGGTGCAGTAGTATTGCCAGAAGGGCAAGCTGAATTACGCATTGAACCTCATCTCGGTGTGGTATTTGCCGATACAACCTCGAGAATCAATCAAGCAGAAGCGTTCAACCATATTCGTGGATTTGTGCCTGTTAATCTCTTTTCACTCCCTAGTGATGATTACTATCGCCCTGATATTACAGGTCGTTGTCGTGATGGGTTCTGTTCCATTGGTCAAGAGATCAAACAAGCTGCCGTTACTGATCCAGATAACATCAGCGTTAGTATCAGTGTAAATGGTCAATTTAAGAAAAAAAGTGAGGGAAATATTATGTTACGCAGCATCTCAGAATTAATCGCTTTCCTTAGCCAATTTATGACTTTTAGATGCGGTGATATTTTATTAGTTGGTACTGATGATTGTCCAATTATTATGACTAAAAATAGCTGTGTAGAAACTACTTTTGAACAGCTTGGTACTGTGACTAACACCGTTATCGAGTCAGCTAAATAAGGAGAACACTATGACGAAATATGCTCGTGTTTTATATCGTAATCAAGTCCATGTAGTCACCGTACTTGATGACAATACATTGCTATTGGCCAATCAACAAACTATTCCTGCTGCCGCAGTGCAATAGCTGCCTCCATCAACAGGAACAATGTATGCACTTGGTTTAAATTATGCAGATCACGCTTCTGAATTGGCATTCAAAGCACCAACAACACCATTAGTATTTATCAAAGCACCCAATACTTATACTGGCCACAAACAAGTAACTTGCGCCCAGATAATGTTGAATATATGCATTATGAATGTGAATTAGTCGCTGTTATTGGAAAAGTTGCTAAAGATATTAAAAGAGAACAAGCAATGGCATACATTGCTGGATATACCCTTTGTAACGATTACGCCATTCGTGATTATCTAGAAAATTATTACCATCCTAATCTTAGAGTCAAAAATCGTGATGCAACAACCCCTCTCGGCCCATGGATTGTGGATCGAGATGATATTGCCGATCCAATGAATTTAACCTTAAAAACGTGGATTAATGGTGAGTTAAAACAACAAGGCACCACCAAAGATATGATTTTTGATATTCCATTTTTAGTTAAGTACCTCTCGCATAGAGTGGCATTGCAACCCGGTGACATGATTGCGACAGGCACCCCGAAAGGGTTAGCTGATGTGAAACCAGGTGATGTTGTTGATGTTGAAATCGAACAGGTTGGCAAGCTAACAAATTATCTTATAAGTGAACATGCTTTATTTTAATCGATAAACAGTTTTTAGAGAGGAGCATACTATGATTAAACATTGGATCAACGGCAAAGAAGTCGCAAGTGAAGAAACATTCCAAAATATTAATCCTGCAACTGGAGAAGTGATTTGTGAAGTAGCCAGTGGCAGTGAAAAAGAAATTAATGCTGCAGTACAAGCGGCAAAAGAGGCCTTTCCTAAATGGTCGCCCCCGCTAAAGAACGTGCTAAATTAATGCGTAATTTAGGTGACTTAATTGATAAACATATCGCCCAACTCGCAGAATTAGAAATTTTAGATACCGGTTTACCAATTCATCAAACTAAAAATGTTCTCATTCCTCGAGCTTCACACAACTTCAATTTCTTTGCTGAAGTCTGTACCCGAATGAAATGAATGGGCACTCTTATCCTGTTGATGACAAAATGCTTAACTATACGCTCTATCAACCAGTTGGTGTTTGTGGGTTCGTTTCACCTTGGAATGTACCTTTTATGACAGCCACTTGGAAAACTGCACCTTGTCTAGCATTAGGTAATACCGCAGTATTAAAAATGTCTGAACTCTCACCACTCACAGCCAATGAATTAGGTCGTTTAGCGTTAGAAGCGGGTATTCCAGAAGGGGTATTTAATGTGGTGCAAGGTTATGGTGCCACTGCGGGTCATACCCTTGTTTGTCACAATGATGTTCGTGCAGTTTCTTTCACGGGCGGTACCGTTACTGGTCGCAATATTATGCGTAATGCCGGTTTGAAAAAATTCTCAATGGAATTAGGTGGAAAATCACCAGTATTGATCTTCGATGATGCAGATGTAGAACGTGCTTTAGACTCTTCTCTATTTGCGATTTTCTCTTTAAATGGCGAACGTTGTACCGCAGGTTCACGTATTTTCATTCAAGAAACCATCTATGATGATTTTGTTAAAGAATTTGCAGAACGCGCTAAACGTATCATTGTTGGCGATCCACAAGATTTTAATACCCAAGTAGGTTCAATGATTACTCGCCAACATTATGACAAAGTTACCGGATACATTCGTATTGGTATTGAAGAAGGCGCAACCTTAATGGCAGGCGGTCTAGAACGCCCAGAAGGTTTACCAGAACACCTCAGTAAAGGTAACTTCATTCGCCCAACTGTATTCGCTAATGTGAATAATAAAATGCGGATCGCACAAGAAGAGATCTTTGGTCCAGTCGTTTGCTTAATTCCATTCAAAGATGAAGAAGAAGCGCTTCGCTTAGCCAATGATGTAGAATATGGTCTTGCTTCTTATGTCTGGACTAACGATCTCGGTAAAGCACATCGTTTAGCACACGGTATCGAAGCCGGTATGGTATTTATCAATAGTCATAATATTCGTGATCTCCGTCAGCCATTTGGTGGTGTAAAAGCGTCTGGTGTTGGTCGTGAAGGTGGTGAATACAGTTTTGAAGTCTTTGCTGAAATCAAAAATATCTGTTTACCGTTACAAAATCACACTATCCCACGCTGGGGCGTAAAATAAACATAAGGAGAGCACTATGGGTAAACTAGCATTAGCCGCCAAAATTACACACGTGCCGTCAATGTATCTTTCTGAATTACCGGGGAAAAACCACGGTTGCCGTGAAAGTGCAATCCAAGGCCATTACGAAATTAGTCGCCGTTGTCGTGAGTTAGGGGTCGATACCATCGTTGTTTTTGATACACACTGGTTGGTGAATAGTGCTTATCACATTAACTGCTGTGATCATTTTGAAGGGATCTATACCAGTAATGAATTACCTCATTTCATTAAAGACATTACATTTAATTATGATGGTAATCCTGAATTAGGGCATTTAATCGCTGATTTTGCTGTGAAGAAAGGTGTACGTGCCCAAGCACATGAAATTCCAAGTTTAAAATTGGAATATGGCACATTAGTTCCAATGCGATATATGAATCAAGATAAGCATTTCAAAGTTGTATCAATTTCTGCATTTTGTACCTCGCACGATTTTGAAAATAGTCGCAAATTAGGTGAGGCTGTACTAGAAGCAATCGAGGCTTATGATGGTACTGTTGCGGTATTAGCTAGTGGTTCACTTTCACACTACTTCATTCCAGATGAACGTGCAACAGAGGGAATGAACAGTTATACCAGAGAGTTTGAACATCAAGTTGATTTGCACGTCGTTGATATGTGGAAACGAGGCAACTTCAAAGATTTCTGTGCAATGTTGCCGGAATATGCTGAATTTTGCCGGGGTGAAGGCAATATGCATGATACTGTGATGTTACTCGGTATGCTTGGTTGGGATAAATACGATAAGGGTGTAGAAATCCTTACCGATCTTTTCCCAAGTTCTGGTACTGGACAAATTAATGCGATTTTCCCGTTTGCATAAGGAGCAATAAATGCCACATTTTATTGTTGAAGCAACAGATAATCTAAAGGGTAATGTTGATTTTGCCGCTCTTTTTCCACAAGTGCATGACTATCTAGCTGGTACAGGTATTTTCCCTCTTGGTGGTATCCGTAGCCGAGTACATTGGGTTGATGTTTATCGTATGGCAGATGGTAAAGAAGATGATGCTTTCATCCATATCACCTTAAAAATTGGTGCGGGACGAGATCAAGCTGAATTAAAACGTGTTGGGGAAAACCTGTTTTCATTATTAACACAATTTTTTGAACCAACTTTTGCTAAACGTTATTTCGCATTATCTTTTGAAATCAGTGAGTTAAGTGAAACATTGAATTTTAAAAAGAATAATGTTCACACACGTTTTAAAAAATAACTTCACTAAATAGGAGAGTATATGCCGAACTCACGTACACCAATTAAACCTTTATCTGAAATTGCTCTGATCATTTTTTTAGGTGGTTTAGTTGGCTTCGGCCCACTCTCTATTGATATGTATCTGCCTACCTTCCCTAATATTGCGGAATACTTAGGAGCAGAAATATCTCAAGTTCAATTTACAGTAAGTACATTCCTGATGGGCTTTTGTGCAGGGATGTTACTCTATGGACCATTATCCGATCGTTATGGACGCCGCTTTATTTTAATTATTGGTATGTCGCTCTATGTCTTAGCGAGTATAGCCTGTTTATTTGTCACCAATATTGAACAATTACTTATTTGTCGATTTTTGCAGGCATTTGGCGGTGGCGCTGCTCCCGTTTTAGGACGGGCTATTGTGCGAGATCGCTTTCCACCGCAACGCACTGTAAGCATTCTATCCATGATGCAGCTAATCACAATGTTAGCGCCATTACTCGCCCCTATGATTGGCGGCGTATGATTGCTCTTCTTTGATTGGCGTTCCAACTTTGTATTACTTGCTATTTTAGGTGCTATCT
Source organism: Gallibacterium genomosp. 3 (assembly GCF_001678475.1). Classification (GTDB taxonomy): domain Bacteria; phylum Pseudomonadota; class Gammaproteobacteria; order Enterobacterales; family Pasteurellaceae; genus Gallibacterium; species Gallibacterium faecale. The sequence continues at coordinate 16,122 of NZ_JTJR01000015.1, forward strand.
GTTGGATTATTGTCTATTTTCGCCTTGAAGAAACTCATCAGGTTAATGTTTCTGCTCCATTAACATTAACAACTATATTTCATCCTTATTGTATTGTCCTTCGTAATCCACCTACCGTAGGCTATATTTTCTGCCTATCTTCAATGTTTGGTGGCTTATTCACCTATGTTGCAGGTACACCTTTTGTTTACATTGATTACTTTCATTTCTCACCACAACATTATGGTTATTTCTTTGGACTCAATGTTATTGGGATCATCATATGTACTTTATTAAATAATCGATTTGCCAAAAAATATTCATTACAAACTCTCTTAGCAGGCGAAGTCAGTTTAGTCGCCATTGCGGGTATTGGATTTGCTTTCGCAGATCCTAACAACTTAATCGCCATTATGTTGCCATTATTCCTTTTTATTGGCCTAACTGGTGCGATTGCACCTAACATTATGGCAATGCTATTACAACTACATCGTGATCGTGCGGGCACAGCAATGGCTCTTGCTACCTCAATGCAATTTGCTGGAGGTCTCTTCGCTAGTGCAGCACTCTCTTATTTTTTTCAAGGAACACCACAAACCATGCTTCTCGTGCTTTGTGTCTGTTCTATCTGTGCAGTAACAGGATTTTTACTCGCTGCATTTTTATCAAATAAACAACAAACATCATAATAGGTTTAAGGTGAAACTATGTTAACTCAAGACATCATTCAACAAGCGGCACTTGCATTAAATCAAGCAGAAAAAAGTAGAGCTCAGATTGAACAATTTTCTTTAGCTTATCCAGGAATTACGATTGAAGATGCGTATGCAATTCAAAAAGAGTGGGTGGCAATGAAAATTGCAGAGGGGCGTGTTTTAAAAGGCCATAAAATTGGTTTAACTTCTAAAGCGATGCAGAATAGTTCACAAATTGATGAACCTGATTATGGGGCATTATTAGATGATATGTTCTTTGAAGAAAATGGGGAAATTCCAATCTCACGTTTTATTGTCCCGAGAGTGGAAGTTGAATTAGCCTTTATCCTAAAACGTGATTTAACGGGGCCTAATTGCACTATTTTTGATGTATTAGATGCCACTGACTATGTGATTCCTGCTTTAGAAATTATTGATGCTCGCATTGAACCTTTTGATCGAAAAACTAAAGTTCCTCGTCGTGTATTTGATACGATTTCTGATAATGCTGCTAATGCTGGCGTGGTTTTGGGCGGCCGTGCAATTAAGCCAATGGATGTTGATTTACGCAGAGTTGCTGCAGTGCTTTATCGTAATGGTATTGTTGAAGAATCTGGAGTATCCGCAGCAGTATTAAATAATCCACTTAAAGGTGTTGCTTGGTTAGCTAATAAATTAGCACCTCATGGTGTCACCCTCAAAACAGGCCAAATTATTTTAGGAGGCTCTTTTACTCGTCCGGTGCCAGCAAGACAAGGCGATACATTCCATGTGGATTATCACGAGCTCGGCAGTATCTCAATGCAGTTCGTTTAGGAGGAATTGCTAATGAAATTACCTGAAAATTTATTTAAAAAAGCGATTAATAACAAACAAGCTCAAATCGGTGTCTGGGTGGGTATGGCTAATGGATATGCTTGTGAAATAGCAGCGAATACTGGCTTTGACTGGTTATTATTAGGCGGTGAACACGCCCCCAATGATATTCAAACCTTATTATATCAATTACAAGTTGTTAGCGGTTATCATTCAACTTCAGCTATCGTTCGTCCACCAATTGGTGATCCTGTGATTACTAAATAGTTATTAGATATTGGTGCACAAACCTTATTAATTCCAATGGTAGAAACTGTTGAACAAGCAGAAGCATTAGTTCGAGCAGTACGCTATCCACCTCGTGGTATTCGTGGTGTTGGTAGTGCCTTAGCTCGTGCTTCACGTTGGAATAATGTAGAAAACTATTTACATCAAGCTGATCAAGAAATTTGTTTATTACTGCAAATTGAAACTGAAAAAGGATTACAAAATCTGTCTGAAATTGCTAAAGTGGATGGGGTTGATGGTATTTTCATTGGACCAGCCGATTTAAGTGCTTCATTAGGTCATTTAGGTAATCCGGGACACCCGGAAGTACAAGAATATATTGAGCAAGCGATTAGAATTATTCGCCAAGCCAATAAAGCACCAGGTATTCTTTATACAGATCCTAAGATGGCACATCACTATTTAGCATTCGGTTGTCTTTTTGTCGCAGTAGGCGTTGATACCTCAATTTTAATGCGAGAGTTATCTAAATTGGCGAGTAGTTTTAAACAACAAACACCAACGATAACAACAAGCCGTAATAGTGTGTATTAACACAAAGGAACAAATTATGGATCTTTCAAATTTTAGTTTATTACGAACCCAATCATACATTAACGGTCATTTTGTTAATGCAGAATCAGGTAACGTTTTTCCCGTTACTAATCCTGCCACTGGTGAAGTGCTTTGTGAAGTTAGCGATGCAGGTATTAAAGAAACTGAACGAGCTTTATATGCTGCACAACAAGCACAACAAGCTTGGGCAACGAAAACAGGCAAAGAACGTGGTCAAATCTTACGTCGTTGGTTTGATCTCGTGATGACAAATCAAGAGGAACTTGCACAATTATTAAGCCTTGAACAAGGTAAACCATTGGCTGAAAGTCGAGGTGAAATTGCTTATGGCTCCAGTTTCTTAGAATGGTTTGCTGAAGAAGCAAAACGTGCTTACGGTGATGTGATTCCACAAGATAAAGTGAATCGTCGTATTGTCGTGATTAAACAGCCTATCGGGGTTGTCGCAGCAATTACACCTTGGAACTTCCCGAATGCGATGATTACACGTAAAGCTGCACCTGCACTCGCCAGCGGTTGTACGATGGTTTTGAAACCTGCACCGGAAACCCCATTATCTGCTTTAGCATTAGCTGTATTAGCAGAGCAAGCTGGCGTTCCTGCCGGGGTGTTTAATGTGGTTATTGGGACTGATGCCGTCGGTATTGGTAAAGTCTTAAGCCAACACGATATTGTAAAAAAACTCACGTTCACTGGTTCTACTCGTGTCGGTAAAATTTTAATGGAGCAATGTGCTTCAACAGTGAAAAAAGTTGCTCTTGAATTAGGTGGTAACGCACCATCTATTGTATTTGATGATGCTGATCTTGATACAGCGATCGAAGGCATTATTGCTTCTAAATTCCGTAATGCTGGACAGACTTGCGTTTGTACCAATCGTATCTATGTACAACGTGGCATTTATCAGGCTTTTGTCGAAAAATTCTTAGCACGTGTACAACAGATGAAGGTAGGCTCCGCTTTTGAACAAGGCGTAGAAATTGGTCCTTTAATCAATCAAAATGCTGTTCATAAAATCGAAGATCATATTGCAGATGCATTAGCTAAAGGAGCTACTCGTGTGTGCGGTGGTAAGTTACATGCTCTTGGCGGTACTTTCTTTGAGCCAACTATTTTAACTAGCGTTAATCAAAATATGAAAGTTGCTAAAGAAGAAACCTTTGCACCATTAGCACCAATTTTCTGTTTTGATACGGAAGAAGAGGCTATCCAAATGGCAAATGATACTGAATTTGGCCTTGCATCTTATATCTATACACCAAATATGAGCCGAATTTGGCGAGTCAGTGAAGCACTTGACTATGGTATAGTAGGAATTAATGAAGGCATTATTTCTACTGAAGTTGCACCATTTGGTGGCGTGAAACAATCTGGGCTAGGACGCGAAGGTTCACGTTATGGTCTTGAAGAGTTTATGGAAATGAAATATCTCTGTATGAAAATTTAGCATTTTCGCTGATAAAAAAATGCCAGTGCTTCGACACCGGCATTTTTATTATTCATTTAAACCAAGTTTTTTCTCTAAGTAATGAATATTAGTACCACCTTTTTGGAAATTCTTATCATCAAGAATCATCTCATGTAGTGGAATATTGGTTTTAATCCCTTCAATAATGGTTTCATTTAATGCAGTTTGCATACGACGAATAGCCACTTGACGATCTTCACCATAACTGATTAATTTACCAATCATTGAGTCATAATTCGGCGGTACAGTATAACCACCATAAATATGGGAATCCCAACGGATACCAAAACCACCTGGCGAATGTAAATGCTCAATCTTACCTGGTGATGGTAAGAATGTCGCAGGATCTTCTGCATTAATACGACATTCAATCGCATGGCCACGTACTTTGATATCTTCTTGTTTGAATGAAAGTGGTAAACCCGCCGCAATACGCAACTGTTCTTTCACTAAATCTACACCAGTAATCATTTCAGTTACTGGATGCTCTACTTGAATACGTGTATTCATTTCAATGAAATAAAATTCACCATTTTCATAGAGGAATTCAAATGTACCTGCACCACGATACCCAATTTCTTTACAAGCATTCGCACAACGTTCACCAATATTACGACGCATTTCTTCAGTAATGCCTGGTGCAGGTGCTTCTTCAACCACTTTTTGGTGACGACGTTGCATAGAACAATCACGTTCTGCTAAATAGATTGCATTGCCGTGTGTATCTGCTAGCACTTGAACTTCAATATGGCGTGGATTTTCTAAATATTTTTCCATATACACCATATCATTATTGAATGCTGCTTTTGCTTCTGCCTTAGTCATCGCAATTGCTTCTTCTAAAGCACTCTCTTGACGAACAACACGCATACCACGTCCGCCACCACCACCTGATGCTTTAATAATAATTGGATAGCCAATACGTTTCGCAATTTCTTTATTTTTATTAATATCACGACCTAATGGACCATCTGAACCTGGTACACAAGGTACCCCCGCTTTTTTCATTGCTTCAATCGCAGAAACTTTATCTCCCATTAGACGAATAACGTCTGCTGTTGGTCCAATAAAGATAAATCCTGAACGCTCTACTTGCTCTGCAAAATCTGCATTTTCAGATAAGAAACCATATCCCGGATGAATCGCATCTGCACCAGTTACCTCAGCTGCCGCAATAATTGCTGGAATATTTAAATAGCTTTTTGCTGAAGGAGCTGGCCCAATACATACCGTTTCATCTGCAAGCAATACGTGTTTTAACATACGGTCGGCGGTTGAATGAACTGCTACCGTTGCGATATTTAATTCTTTACACGCTCTTAAAATACGTAATGCGATCTCACCACGGTTGGCAATAACCACTTTTTCTAACATAACTTGTATCCATGATTTGAAAGTTAACAACGCAACTTGTTATGAATTGCGTTGTAGATAAACATTGGTCTATTCGATAACGATTAATTGCTCATCAAACTCAACCGCATCACCATCATTGACAAGAATCGCTTTTACAACACCTGCTTTATCAGATTCAATACGATTCATCATTTTCATTGCTTCAACAATACAAAGGGTATCACCAACTTTAACGGTTTTACCAACTTCAACGAATGGTGCTGCTTCTGGGCTTGGGCTACGATAGAAAGTTCCCACCATTGGAGAGCGAATAATATGACCAGTTACAGTACCTTTCTCTTCTGCTGATATTGCTTTTGGTGCTGGCTCAGCCACTGCTGGTGCAACTTGTTGAGGTACAACAAATGATTGCGGCATTACTGGCACTGGTGCCGCAGCAACGTTACCACGACTAATACGTACTGACTCTTCACCTTCGGAAATTTCAATTTCCATGATGCCTGATTCTTCAACCAATTCGATAAGTTTTTTTATTTTACGAATATCCATAATTTGATCCGTTATAAGTTAATTGTTTAATCGACAAACCACAAAAACGCTGGTGGCAATGATTAATTTGCTTGTTGCTGCTGCAAATAAGCAACGGCAAACTGTAACGCATATTGATATCCTGCCGCACCTAAACCACAAATCACCCCCACAGCAACATCACTTAGGTAGGAATGATGACGGAAAGGTTCACGGCGATGAATATTTGAAAGATGAATTTCCACAAAAGGAATCTCAACTGATAATAGAGCATCTCGCAACGCCACACTCGTATGAGTAAAGGCTGCTGGATTGATCAAAATAAAATCCACTTCACCTAAGCTATCATGAATTTTATTAATAAGCTTTTCTTCGCTATTTGTTTGGAAACAAGTCAACGCAATATTGTATTGTGCTGCCACCTTTTGCATATCGTTTTCGATATCTTGTAATGTTTGTTTACCATAATGTTTAGGTTCTCGTTTACCTAACATATTCAAATTTGGTCCATTTAACAGCAAAATACGAAATGACATAATTTCCTCTTCTTCATTCTCTAAATGAAATGCCACATTATAACGATTTTATTGAAAATCACAGCATTTATCTGCTCGTACCACTCAAATTATTCTAAATTTTATCAAAATCGTCTTTTTTAACAACAAACGATATTCGCAACTTTTCACCCACTTTCTGCATTTCCTAATAACACCTAAGCATCAATAAGCGTTAAGATACTCCTCAATAAAGGAGTATTACCATGAAAATTGCTGTTTATAGTACCAAAAGTTATGACAGAAAATATCTTGAACTTGTGAATGTCAAATATGGTTTTGAATTAGAGTTCTTTGACTTTATGTTAAGTAAGCGAACTGCCAAAATGGCAGAAGACTGCCAAGCTGTCTGTATTTTTGTTAATGACATTGCCGATCGAGAAGTATTAACCCAACTTTCCTAATTAGGTATCCAAACTGTTGAATTACGCTGCGCTGGTTTTAATAACGTTGATCTTAACGCTACCAAAGAATTAGGTATTAATGTTGTCAGAGTTCCAGCATACTCACCTGAAGCGGTTGCTGAACATACCGTTGGTTTAATGCTAACCTTAAATCGCCGTATTCACTGGGCATATCAACATACTCGGGAGGCAAATTTTTCATTAGAAGGATTGATTGGTTTTAATATGCACGGACGTACGGTAGGTGTTATCGGTACAGGGAAAATCGATCTTGCTGTGATGCGGATTTTAAAAGGCTTTGGTATGTATATACTTTGTTATGATCCATTTAAAAATCCAGCTGCACAAGAACTTGGAGCAACTTATGTTTCTTTAGATGAACTCTATGCTCATTCTCACGTAATTACCTTACACTGCCCTGCCACACCAGAAAATTATCACTTGTTAAACCCTGATGCATTTAACAAGATGAAAGATGGTGTGATGATTATTAATACTAGTCGCGGTACATTGATTGATACTAAAGCTGCTATTGAAGCCCTAAAATCACGTAAAATTGGTTCATTAGGGATGGATGTTTATGAAAATGAACGCGATCTCTTCTTTGAAGATAAGTCAAATGAAGTGATTCTTGATGATGTATTCCGCCGTCTATCTTCTTGTCATAATGTCTTACTGACAAGACATCAGGCATTTTTAACTGAAGAAGCATTGACCAGTATTTCTGAAGTAACGCTCAACAACATTGCTCAAATTGAACAAAAATTACCCTGTGCGAATTCACTTTAGATTTTAGCTATTATTGGAATTCATCTTTTTTCATAGAATAATGTTATAATGTTGCAACATTTTTAACATTGCTTAAAAAACAAGCAATATTAATCTATTTATTAACACAAGGATTTAATTATGAGTGATAAAATTGTTTATTCTAGTGATGCAGCTTTCGAAGCAGATGTTTTAAAATCAGATGTACCTGTATTACTTGATCTTTGGGCGCCTTGGTGTGGACCTTGTAAAATGATCGCACCTATTTTAGATGAACTTGCAGAAGAGTTTGGTGACAGATTAAAAATTGTAAAAATTAATATTGATGATAACCAACAAACACCTGCAAATTTAGGTGTACGTAGTATCCCTACTTTAATTATCTTCAAAGATGGTCAACCTGTTGCTACCCAAGTTGGCGCTTTACCAAAACAAAGATTAGCTGATTTTATTAATAATGCGATCTAATTGAAAGTTGAAAAAAGCCTTAATCTTTACGATTAAGGCTTTCTTTTACTACCTAATACTAACTAACGCCATGCATTTTTCATAATGCGATCTTTCATTAATTTCCATTCACGTTCTTTAATATCTTCACGTTTATCGTGTTGTTTTTTACCTTTAGCAATACCAATCTTCACTTTAGCCCAAGCGCTCTTCCAATATAACGATAAAGCAACAATGGTATAACCATCACGATTTGACTTACCAAATAAAGAATCTATTTCTCTTTTACTTAATAACAATTTGCGTGTACGTGTTGGATCACAAACAACATGAGAAGAGGCGACATTTAATGGCGTAATATTGGCACCAAATAAAAAAGCTTCACCATGTTGGAAAATGACATAGCTGTCGCCAATATTTGCTTTTCCTGCTCTTAATGATTTAACTTCCCAACCTTGTAATGCCAGCCCAGCTTCAATTTCTTCTTCAATAAAATAATCATGTCTAGCACGTTTATTCAACGCTATTGTATTATCTTTCTTAGTTACTTTTTTCTTAGTCATTTTTTATATCCTATCAATTTTGTTGGCTATTCTACCCAATCACTTTTGGAAAAACAAAGAAAAGCGTCCCTATTCCCAGTTATCGCTCTCTAGTATAGAATGCGCTACAATTTAGCAATATTATTTTAATATGATGAGGACATTATGTCTGAACAATCGATCTTAACTACATCTAAAGGGGCTAGAGTTGCCGTTGTTGATGGACTGCGAACTCCTTTTATTAAGCAAAATACCTTATTTAAAGAGGCAAAAGCGAAAGATCTTGGGGCTATGGTGGCGAACGAACTTTTAAGCCGTTTAGCTATTCCCAAACACAAAATTGAACAAGTGGTATTTGGGCAAGTCATTCAAGATCCCGATATTCCAAATATCTCTCGTGAAATCTCCTTACTGCTAAATATGCCTCATGCGCAATCTTATACTGTTAGTAGTTCTTGTCCAACTGGATTACAAGTTTTAGTCAATTTAAGTAATAGTATCTTAATGGAAAATGCACATTATGCGTTAGCTGGCGGTGCAGACTCATTATCTAATGCACCAATTCGTTTAAATTCTCATTTAATTCAGTTAATCCGAGAAATTCTTGCCGCTAAGAGCTATGAAGAAAAATATCACCTTTTCCGCCAAATTAGTTGGCAAGATCTCAAATTACAAGCCGTTAATCTTAAAGATCCATTAACTCAATTATCCCTCTCTGATGTTTCAGAACAGATGGCGCAAGATTTTCATTTAAATCGCCGAGAATTAGATGAATACGCTGCTCGTTCACATCGTTTAGCGTATCAAGCTTGGCAAAGCGGAGAGTTACGTCAACAAGTTATGGTTTCTTTTCCACCACCTTATGAAAAATTCGTGGTTTCAGATAACCAAATTGAACGTAATCCAAAACCAGAATTATTTGAAAAATTTAAACCTTTTAATGGTAAAAACTATGGTACTGCTACCGATTGGAACACATCTCACTCTTGTGATGGTGCAGCTGCGGTCCTATTGATGAATGAGCATACTGCTAAAGCAGAAGGATTAAATATTCTTGGTTATATTCGCCACTATACAATGACGGCGAATGATATCTGGAAAAATATGTTTGTTGGCGTTACTCATTCAGTAGCCAAAGTATTAGAAAACGCCAATATGCAGTTAAGTGATTTAGATCTTATTGATTTCCACGAAACGTCATCCTCTCAGATCCTAGCAAATTTAAAATTACTCGAATCAGATACGTTTGCACGCCAACATTTAAATCGTTCAACCGCTATCGGTTCTGTCGATATGACTAAATTTAATATTCTCGGTGGTTCAATCGCTTATGGTAATCCACGTGCCGTCAGCAGCTTAAGATTAATCATCCAATCTTTATATGCATTAAAACAACGTGGTGGTGGTACGTCTTTAATCGCTTCTGGTGGTTTAGGTGGTATTGGTGGCGCTATGATTTTGGAGAGTGAATAATGAATACGTTACAAGAAAATCAATTATCTCCATTTACATTAACTATTGATGAACAACAAATTGCTTGTGTGTTGATTAATGTCCAAGATAAAAAACGCAATACATTATCAGCTAATTTCGTTGCTCAACTTGATCAGTTATTAACTTCATTACCTGCTAGTACGAAAGGATTAATTATCCAATCTGCTAAAGAGAATAATTTTATTCAAGGTTTTGATCTTAATAGCTTAGTTGATAAATCCGATTTGCAATTAGAAGCATTTATTAATCAAGTTCATCAATTAATTGCTAAAATTCAGAACTTACCTTTTCCAACTATTGCCGCAATTCATGGAGCTTGTTATGGCATTGGTTTAGAAATTGCATTGGCTTGCCGTTATCGTATTGCATCAGATGATATAAAAACACAATTTGCTATGCCACAAGTACGTTCAGGTGTTGTTCCTTTTGCCAATGGGATCTCACATCTTGCTGAACGTGTTGGTTTAAAAGCAGCCCTCTCATTCTTACTTTCCGGAGATAAATTTGATGTTCATACGATGCAATCATTAAACTGCATTGATGAAGTTGTGCCAAAAAGTTTACTCTTACCAACAGCATATGAATATTTTTCTAAGCAAACTTTTGTGGCAAAAACCCTTTCTCAAACTGCATTAGTATGGCAAAAAATCCAAGGACACTTGCACAATAATCCGCTTACTCGCCATATTCTGTTTGATGCAGCTGAAAATAAAGAATGGTTAGGTCCTGTCGATAATTATCCTGCAATGGCAAAAATTATTGATATTTTAAAACAACCTACATATCAACAACGTTTAGAGGTAGAAAAAAACGCCTTTATTGCCTTATTTAATAGCGAAAATTCTCGTGTATTGCGCAACCTTGAACAAACTAAACATGCAATGCGTATGCAATATGAAACTCGAGGCAATGTTCGTGATGTCAATAAACTCGCAATCATCGGTGGTGGTTTTATGGGAGCAGGAATTGCGTATATTACTGTACGTAATGCTAAAATTCCTGTTCGTATTAAGGATATTCACCCGAATGGTATCACCAAAGCTTTACATATGACTCACTCTTTACTGCAACGAGAAGTCAGTAAAAAATTAATTTCTTCTGGTGAAATGCAACAGTTAATGTATTTAATTTCTGGTGGCGAACGTTTTCTCGCTACACCTGATGCAGATTTTGTCATTGAAGCTGTGTATGAAGAGTTAGAGGTCAAACAACGTGTATTACGGGAAAGCGAAGTGTTTTATGGTGAAAATACTATTTTTGCAAGTAATACCTCAACACTTTCTATTGCTGATATTGCAAGTGAAGCAAATCATCCAGAAAACGTGATTGGTTTCCACTATTTCTCTCCAATTGCACAACGCAAAATGCTAGAGATTATTCCTCATGCCAAGACATCAGAAAAAACCATTGCAACCGCTATTCACTTTGCAATTCAACAAGGCAAAATTCCATTGCTGGTTGCTGATAAACCAGGATTTTTCGTTAACCGCATTTTAATTCCATATTTGCTAGAAGCTTTCTACTGCTTATGTGATGGTGAAGCGGTTGATTTTGTTGATCGTGCTTTACAAGAGTTCGGTTTTGAAGTCGGTCCATTAGCTATGTTAGATGACTTTGGCTTGGATTTACTCGCCAAAATGTTACCAAACTTAGAACAACATTATGGTAAGCCTTTTGCGGTTCCTGCTAAACTTGGTAATTTATTACGTGATGATCGTAAAGGACGTAAGAATAGACGTGGCTTCTATCTCTATAATTTACAAACTGATGAACGCACCATGGTAGATAAAAGTATCTATTACGTGATGGAAACCATCTCTGAAAATAACCTTGAGTCAGAACAAGTAGTGCGTCGCTGTATCTTAATGATGTTGAATGAAGCTGCTCGTTGTTTAGAGGAAGGCGTTATTAGTAGTCCAGAAGAAGGCAATATGGCTTCTGTATTAGGTGTGTTCTTCCCTGATTTCCGTGGTGGTATTTATGCTTATATGCAACATATTGGTGCAACCTCCATTATGAAAGCGTTAAATGAACACGTCAACTTGTATGGCAAACGTTTCCAACCTTGTGAATGGTTGTTGAATCAAGCAGCACAAGAACAACAAACCTTAACACATTAAGGAGCATAAAATGGCATCTGCAGCGCGTTGGAATCATTACAGTAAAATCTATAATTTTTTCCTTCAAGCTGCAGATAATATGCGCCAGAGCCAATTTGCCTTACTAGACCAACAGCAAATATGGCATCATTCTCCGCTGAATATCTATATTGCAGGAGCGGGTACAGGATTAGATGTACCCTATCTTGCAACACGCCTTAAGCCAAACAGTCAGCTCACATTAATCGACTTTTCTGCTGATATGCTAGCAAAAGCAGATAAGCTCATTCAGCAGCAACAATACCCTTGGCAAATTACGACTAAGGTTGGACGAGCAGAACAAAGTGAACTAGCGGATCAAAGTTGTGATCTTGTGTTGCTACATTTAGTTCTCGCTGTAACATCAACACCACAAGAGCTACTTACTGAAATTGTGCGAGTTCTGAAGCCAAATGGCATAATTTCTTTGTGGGATAAATTTTTACCTGATGGGCAACAAGCTTCGTTTTGTAGGAAAAGTATTGATAAGATTACTACGGCACTAGGTACAACAATCAATCTACGTTTACAAGATCTGATTGCACCATTGCCATTGACAATAGAACAACATCAATTTTGCCATTGGGGCTTAATGCAACAAGTAGTATTACGCAAAACTACCACGTAATACCACTTTTGCCATTTTATTTAATAACCACTCATATTATCTTTTGGTAAAAAGACTTTCTCTTTAATACGCTGCACTTTTGTTTCAATATGACCATCTGGGTGTAGAGTAATTTCACGCCAACCTGGTTGTAAACTATCTAAAGTAAAATGCGCACAATCTGGTTTGAACTGAATACAGGTCGATGGCGTCGCAAACACAGGAATACCTTGCCATTGTGCATTCACCTCTTGGTGAATATGTCCGTAAAAAATACCTTTTACTTTTTTATGTTTAGCCAACACTTCAGAAAAATCATATGGATTTCTTAAATTATGCTGATCTAACCAAGCAGAACGCGTTGGAACCAAATGATGATGCAAAACCACTAACGTATTACGCTCAGGATACATCAATAGATGATGTTCTAACCAAGCTAATTCATCTTCACTCAACATACCATGTGGCACCCCGTATAACTGGCTATCTAATAATAAAACTTGCCAATGTTCACCGAGTAATAAGTGTTTATGTGGTTGAATGATCGCTTTATATACATCAAAAACAGCTTCCATTTTAGGTTGGAAGTCGTGATTGCCTGGAATCCAGAAAACTTTTTTCCCTAATTGTGCAATTTCTTTTACGAAACGATGATATCCCTCTTCACTACCATCTTGCACAAAGTCCCCTGTTGCTAAAATAAAATCACTCTCAAAGCCAGAATTTTTAATTTCGCTTAATACCTGCTGGAAACTTGCAAATGTATTAATGCCTAATAACTCACTCTCTGCATCCGCAAACAAATGAGGATCTGTCACTTTGAGCAACCTTATTACACCAGCCGATTCATCTTGAAAAAGATCTGACATAATGCCCCCTAAAATAATTTAAACTCCTTTTTACTACTTTAGACATTTAAATAAAAAAGTCAGTAGGCAAATAGTAAAAATGTTAGTTTACGCACATTTTTTAATAAAATTTTTTCAGAATTGTTTGCTGTATCACAGATTTACTGCCATATTTTTTGCAATTTTCCATAATTTAATTGTAACCATTGCAAACCAATTACTGCGACACCATTGTCAATTTTACCTGCCTCTAGCCATTGATATGCTGTTTCTCTTGCCACCACATGCACACGAATATCTTCATTTTCTTCTGCTAACCCGTGAATACCACCCACTTTACTAGAGTCAACACGTCCAGCGAATAGATGTATCCGTTCCGACATTCCACCCGGACTATCCCAGAATTGCATAATAGGTAATATCTCTGTCAACTGTACACCAGCTTCCTCTTCACTTTCACGTACAGCAACCTCGTCCGGTTTTTCACCCGTTTCAATCATTCCGGCAACCAATTCTAATAACCACGGCGAAGCTGAAGATGTTGCATCAATTGCACCAATACGAATCTGTTCTACTAAAACGACATTATCTCGTTGCGGATCATATAAAACGACTGCGGTAGCTTCATTTTTGGTTAAGACTTCCCTCGTTACCACACCACTCATTTCACCTGAAAATAAGCGGTGACGAAACTGCACTCGTTTCATGGTATAAAACCCTTTAAATACCACTTCATCATGTAACATTTCTACATCTTGTTGCCCATATTGGCGGATAACGGTTTCCTTTGTCATATAACTCTCCTATTTTCTCTTTTCCGCAATATTAGCTAAGAACAAAGCGCCTACCATTAATAAAACAGCTGCTGATATTGCTAAAGTACCTAATGCACTTGAATGATCGACAATAATTAAACGAATCATTGCCGTGATCCCGATATATAAAAAATAACGTAATGGAAAATGGAATCCAGCATTGAAATACTTCACGATTAAAGCTAAGAACTCAAAATACAAGAAATAAACCACAATACGTTCTGCTAACACATACGCTATCGTAGTATCACTTGCTTTCAAAACTAAAATTTGTCCAAGTTCAAAAGTTTGTTTCCCTAATAACACCACTAAGATCACTGATAAAACGATCAAAGCAGCATTCAAGATCCACTGCAAAATATTGGCAAACTTTAACCCAAATTCATGTTGGTTATAATGTTTAGATGGTTCCTCTGTCATGCTTGCTCCCAATTCACAACCAAATAACGATTAAATTTTGTTATAACTTGCGCTAACTTATGGTTATCCCATTGATAACAATAACAATGTTCCTCTCTATAATCTTCTACATAACAAGCCAAATAAAAAGGAAGTGTTGATGTAAATAACAGTGTCCCTGCAGGTGCATCACTGGTACTAAATCTCTGTTGTGTTGGTTCAAACATCACTTTAGAGATAGCACCAATACCACGACCCTTTGCTTTTAAAATCGCCTCTCTTGCACACCAGCTTAAATAGAAAGCCGGTTCTGGATGTTGGCATTCCTGCCACCACTTGAGTTCTTCTTCTGTCGCATAATACGCCAATAATCGAGCCAAATTACGTTGTTTTTTCGGATGTTCTAGATCTATTGCAACTACACTCTGATGTTGTCTGCGTTTAGCTAAAATCACCGCAACCCAATCTCCTGAATGGCTTAAATTAAAATCAAACATTTGATTAAGCAAACAAGGTCGCCCATTTTCACCACGAGTTATGCCTTGAATAAAAACACGCTCATCACCAATCTGCTTTAATAATTGCCACAATAAAAAATAAGCTACTTGGCGTTGTCTTTGTTTCTGTTCAGGCAACGCTGGCTGCTGAAATTTAATCTCAGAATAATGACAAGGTGGCTGTAAGTGAAAAGGGTAGATTTGCTGGATATTTCCCCAAGCAATAAAAACTTCAGACATAATAGGATCATTGTTCACAACATAGTGCAAGTGTACTCAAATTCATCGCTAATACCAATAATATTTCTATTAATTACCCGCATTTTAAGCTATTCTATACCACATTTTTTAATTCTAAATATTAACTTAATTATCGGTACTAATAGGACAACTTATCATGCAAGAACAATATCGTCCCGACGTAGTAGAGAGTCGCATTCAAAAATTCTGGCAAGACAACAAAACCTTCAAAGTTCAACAAGATCCCCAAAAAGAAAAATATTACTGCTTATCTATGTTCCCTTATCCATCTGGTCGTTTACATATGGGGCACGTACGTAATTACACCATTGGTGATGTAATTTCTCGTTATCAACGTATGAATGGGAAAAATGTATTGCAACCAATTGGTTGGGATGCCTTTGGCTTACCTGCAGAAAATGCAGCAATTAAAAATAAAGCAGCACCGGCGACTTGGACTTACGACAACATTGAGTATATGAAAAACCAACTCAAAATGTTAGGGTTCAGTTATGATTGGGATCGTGAAATCGCAACCTGTAAACCAGAATATTATAAATGGGAACAATGGTTCTTTACTGAGCTTTATAAAAAAGGATTAATCTATAAAAAAACCTCAACAGTAAACTGGT
Source organism: Gallibacterium genomosp. 3 (assembly GCF_001678475.1). Classification (GTDB taxonomy): domain Bacteria; phylum Pseudomonadota; class Gammaproteobacteria; order Enterobacterales; family Pasteurellaceae; genus Gallibacterium; species Gallibacterium faecale. The sequence goes on from NZ_JTJR01000015.1 coordinate 32,192, forward strand.
GTCCAAACGATCAAACTGTGTTAGCCAATGAACAAGTAAATGATGGTTGTTGTTGGCGTTGTGATACTCCAGTAGAACAAAAAGAAATTCCACAATGGTTTGTAAAAATTACTGATTACGCAGAACAATTACTGCAAGGTTTAGATCAATTACCTGATTGGCCTGATCAAGTCAAAGCAATGCAACGTAACTGGATTGGTCGTTCAGAAGGGGTAGAAATTACATTTAAAATGCAAGACAGTGATGAAACTGTGACTGTCTATACTACTCGTCCAGATACATTCTATGGTGTGTCTTATCTTGCAGTTGCAGCAGGGCATCCACTTGCAGAGCAAGCTGCGAAAAATAATCCAGAACTCGCAAAATTCTTACAAGAATGTCGTAATACCAAAGTTGCTGAAGCAGAATTAGCAACAATGGAGAAAAAAGGTATGTTCACAGGCCGTTATGCATTACATCCAATTACAGGCGAAGCGGTACCTGTGTGGGTCGCTAACTTTGTGTTAATGCATTATGGTACTGGTGCCGTTATGGCTGTTCCAGCTCACGACCAACGTGACTATGAGTTCGCTCAAAAATACGACTTACCACTAAAACCTGTGATTACCCCCACTGATGGTAGTGAATTAGATCTTAGCAAAGCCGCTTATACCGAACACGGTATTGCGATTAATTCAGCTGAATTTAATGGTTTAGATTTTGAACAAGCTTTTAATGGTATTGCTGATAAATTAGAAGCGATGGGGGTTGGCAAACGCCAAGTGAACTATCGTTTACGTGACTGGGGTGTTTCTCGCCAACGTTATTGGGGTGCACCAATTCCAATGATGACTTTAGAGAATGGTGAAGTTGTTCCTGTTCCATTACAAGATCTCCCAGTAATTTTACCTGAAGACGTGGTCATGGATGGGGTGCAAAGCCCAATTAAAGCTGATCCTAACTGGGCGAAAACAACCTATAATGGACAATCTGCTCTACGTGAAACAGATACCTTCGATACCTTTATGGAGTCATCTTGGTATTATGCACGTTATACCTGTCCACAATACCAACAAGGTATGTTAGATAGTAAAGAAGCCAACTATTGGTTACCAGTTGACCAATATATTGGAGGAATTGAGCATGCTACTATGCACCTACTCTATTTCCGTTTCTATCACAAATTATTACGTGATGCTGGCTTATTATCTTGCGATGAACCTGCTACCAAACTACTTTGCCAAGGAATGGTATTAGCAGATGCTTTCTATTACACCTCACCAACCAACGAACGTATTTGGGTATCTCCAACTAAAGTGAGTGTAACACGTGATGAAAAAGGACGAATTGTTAAAGCAGTTGATCCTGAAGGTCACGAATTAGTGCACGCTGGTATGACAAAAATGTCTAAATCTAAAAACAACGGGATCGATCCACAAGAAATGGTGGAAAAATATGGTGCAGATACCGTGCGTTTATTTATGATGTTCGCCTCACCAGCTGAAATGACTCTTGAATGGCAAGAATCTGGTGTTGAAGGCGCTAACCGTTTCCTTCGCCGTTTATGGAAATTAGTCTATGACTATCAACAACAACCAGCAACAACCGCTATTGATGTGACTGCACTTAATGCTGAACAAAAAGCATTGCGTCGTGATTTACATAAAACTATCGCAAAAGTAAGTGATGATATTGGTCGTCGTCAAACTTTTAATACAGCCATTGCCGCCGTGATGGAGTTAATGAATAAATTAACTAAAGCATCTTTAGCAACCGAACAAGATCGTGCGGTAATGAAAGAAGCATTAAATGCTGTGGTGAAAATGCTTTACCCAATTACACCACATATCTGTTTCCAGTTATGGCAAGATCTTGGTAATGAAGATATGATTGATTTCTCTCCATGGGTCGTTGCTGATGAAAAAGCAATGATTGATGATGAAAAACTTGTTGTGGTACAAGTGAATGGTAAAGTTCGCGGTAAAGTAACTGTACCAGCTTCCGCTTCTGAAGACGAAATTAAAGCTGCTGCTATGGCAGACGAAAATGTACAAAAACACTTAGAGGGTTTAAACATTATCAAAGTAATTTATGTTCCAGGTAAATTACTCAGCTTCGTTGCCAAATAACAAGTTATTTAACTAATCAAGTGGTGCCATATTCAATGACTGAAATACGACTAATATAATATTTCTATGAATATGGCACTCTATCTGTAAAGGAATCCCTATGAAAAAGCTAAAACACATTTTTACTTTATCATTAACACTGTTGCTATCGGCTTGTGGATTTCATTTTGCCAATGATGAACTTTCCAAAAACACCTTTAAAGAGGTGCAATTAGAAACAGGTGATAAATATAGTGATATTGCTTTAGCGATGAAAAAAGAATTGCGTTCACGTGGCGTTACGTTAGTCGAAAAAGGTAACACACCAATTTTACATTTAAATGGTGTATCCACTAATGACACTGTTGCTTCTGTGTTTAAGCAAGGACGTGAGGCTGAAAGCTTATTGACACTATCTGTTAATGCTTCCTTACAAATGCCTGATAACAAACGTTATCCAATTAATATTCAAGTTTCACGCACATTCTTCGATAACTCACGTGCAGCTTTAGCAAAAAATGCTGAACAACGTACTATCTGGAGCGATATGTACCGTCAGGCAGCACAACAAATTTTGGTAAAAATGATCAGTATCCAACAACAATATTAATTTATGATAGTAAGGATCTTTGCCAATAAATTGAGCTATTCTCTCCAACAGCAATCTTATCTTGGTTATTTGCTTGTGGGGCAAGATCCTTTACTTTTGGAAGAAAGCAAAGCTACGATTCTGGAATTTGCTAAGCAACAAGGTGTCGAGCAAAAACAAGAACTTGTTATTGATACTAGCACTGATTGGTCACAACTCTTCAATGACCTACAAACATTTGGTCTGTTTTCTAGCAAGCAGCTCTTTTTTATCACGTTACCAGAAAATCTCTCCACTACTTTACAACAACAGTTACAACAATTAGTTTCTCTCTTACATTCAGATACGATCGTTGTATTACAACTGGCAAAACTCTCATTAGCGATGGAAAAACAAGCTTGGTTTATAGCTTTAAACCAACTCGCTATTTTACAGGTAAATTGTCAAACACCACCACTAGAGCAATTACCGCAATGGATTAAACAACGTGCCACAATGATGTCACTTAATCTTGATCCTGCTGCAATTGAATTACTAGCTTACAATTATGAAAATAATTTAGCTGCCTTAAAGCAAGTTTTGCAGTTAATGCAACTGCTATACCCACAACAAACAATTACACCGTTAAATGCTAACCAATGCATTGAGCAATCTGCTGTATTCACGCCTTATCAGTGGGTTGATGCAATTTTACAAGGTAAAGGCTATCGGGCTGCGCGAATCTTAGAACAATTACATAATGAAGGGGATATTCAAGCTGTTGTTTTATTAAGAATCTTACAAAAAGAAGTATTCTTATTGTTGGAATTAGGTACCGAACCGCAAGCAAAAATTTCACCTCAACAACATCTTTCTGCGATGGGTGTAAAAGAACGCTTTGATCACTTACGCATCTGGAAAAACCGTCGCCCTTTTTACCTTAACGCGATTCAACGTCTTTCCTATCAACAGATATACCAATTAATTCATCAATTAACGGCATTAGAAAAAGAACTCAAACAAAATGCAGATGCCAATGTTTGGCAATCATTACAAGAAATTGCCATTAATCTGGCCAGTTAAAATCACTCTTCTGTTTCAGCGAGTAATCGTTGGATAATTTTCACATTCGCTGGTGGAAACTGCCCTATATCCAGTTGTTTTTGCTCTAACCAAAATCCTTCTTGTCCTTCGCGACCAAAAGGTTCTCCGACCCACTCTTCAACTAAATAAAAATAGAAAGAAATAATTTTTTGTGGATACTCAAATTGGAAGTGTTCATACAATTTTGTATTAAGTACAAAAATACCCACCTCTTCTTCAAGCTCTCTTTTTAGTGCTTGCTCTGGCGTTTCACCTTTATCGACTTTTCCCCCTGGAAATTCCCATGATTGGGCGAAATCTTTTCCTTCTAAACGTTGAGTAAGATAGATTTGTTTGAATTCATTACGAATAATTCCTGCGGCAACTTTAACTAACGGCTTTTTCATATTTTCTCTCTTATTGCTTAATCCTATTTCATTTTATTGATAAAAAAGCTGTACACATCTCCTGATAATGTACAGCTTCTCTGTTATCTAAAGCAAATTAAAAGCGCTATTTAATTTTGCCACAACAGTGTTTATATTTTTTACCCGAACCACAAGGGCAAGGTTCATTACGTCCGATTTTACGTTGTGATGCTCCATCTTCGGCTTGTCCTGACTCACTGTGGTATTCTACTTGTGCTTGTTCCGCCATTTTTGCAGCAGCCGCAGCTGCTTGAGCTCTCGCTTGTTCCGCTGCTTCGATCTCTTCTTGTGTACGAACTTGGACTTTAGTCAAAATACTTACCACATTAAACTTCAAGGTTTCCAACATATCCGTAAACATTTGGAAGCACTCTTTCTTATACTCTTGTTTTGGATCTTTTTGTGCATAACCACGTAAATGGATACCTTTACGCAAATGATCCATTGCAGAAAGATGTTCTTTCCAAAGTTCATCTAATGTTTGTAACATCACACCTTTTTCGAAATTACGCATGGTTTCAGCACCAACCATCGCTTCTTTCTTCTTATAATCTTCAACTGCAAGTTCAACAATACGTTCACGTAATGTTTCTTCATGTAAGTTGTGATCTTCATCCAACCATTTTGCAATTGGTAAATCCATATTGAAATCCGCTTTTAAGCGTTTTTCTAAACCTTCCACATCCCAAAGTTCTTCGAGAGATTGTGGTGGAATATATTGATCAATCACGTGGTTAAATACATCTTGACGGATCACATCAATAGTTTCAGAAATATCATCATTTTCTAATAACTCATTACGCTGTGCATAAATTGCATGACGTTGGTCATTAGCGACATCATCAAACTCAAGCAAATTCTTACGACCATCAAAGTTATGGGCTTCAACTTTTGCTTGTGCAGAAGCAATAACTTTGGTCAACATTTTCGATTCCATCGCCTCGCCTGGCTCAGAAAATGCTTTACGCATTAGATTTAATTTACCTTCATTCAGGTAAATTCGCATTAACGCATCATCGAGTGATAAATAGAAACGCGAAGAACCTGGGTCACCTTGACGACCAGAACGACCACGAAGCTGGTTATCAATACGACGTGATTCATGACGTTCCGTACCAATAATGTGTAAACCACCTGCTTTCATTACAATATCATGGCGTTCTTGCCATGCTTGTTTAATCGCTTCAATTTGTTCCTCAGTTGGATTTTCTAATTTAGCTATTTCCGCTTTCCAGTTACCACCTAACACAATATCTGTACCACGACCAGCCATATTCGTTGCAATGGTTACTGCACCTGGATACCCTGCATCCGCTACAATTTCTGCTTCTTTAGCATGGAATTTCGCATTCAAGACATTATGTTTAATCCCTTCTTTCTTCAAAATATCAGACAGTAACTCTGATTTTTCGATAGACACTGTCCCCACCAACACTGGTTGTTGGCGTGCAATACAGTCTTTAATGTCTTCAACTATCGCTTTGAATTTATCTTCTTCGCTCTTAAACATTAAATCTGTACGGTCATCACGAATCATTGGCTTATTCGTTGGAATAACAATGGTTTCTAAGCCATAAATTTGTTGGAACTCAAACGCTTCAGTATCCGCAGTCCCTGTCATTCCAGCTAATTTTTCATAAAGACGGAAGTAGTTTTGGTAAGTAATTGACGCCACAGTTTGGTTTTCGCTTTGAATCTTCACCCCTTCTTTTGCTTCAATAGCTTGGTGTAAACCATCAGACCAACGGCGACCTGCCATCGTACGTCCTGTATGTTCATCAACGATCACGATTTCGCCATCTTTCACAATGTAATCCACATTACGTTCAAACAGAGAATGTGCTCTTAATGCAGCATAAACGTGATGCAACAAGGTGATTTTTGCAGGTGAATAAAGTGATTCATCCTCTTTCATTAACCCAGCTTCCATCAATAATTTTTCAATTTTGATCTGGCCACGTTCTGTTAAATATGCCTGTTTATTTTTTAAATCAACAGTATAATCACCATCACCTTGGAACTCTTCACTATCTTCTTTTTCTTGCTTAATTAAATGCGGAATGAGCTTATCAATAGCAATATATAACTCAGAACTATCCTCTGCTTGCCCTGAAATAATTAATGGCGTACGTGCTTCATCAATTAAAATAGAGTCCACTTCATCGACAAGTGCATAATGTAATGGACGTTGGAAACGTTCTTGCATACTGTGAGCGAGATTATCACGTAAATAATCGAAACCAAGTTCACTATTGGTTGCATAAGTGATATCCGCAGCATAAGCAGCTCGTTTCTCCTCAGGCAACATTCCCGGTATATTTACGCCAACTGTCATCCCGAGAAATTCGAACAGAGGACGGTTGGTTTCCGCATCACGGCGAGCAAGGTAATCATTGACAGTAACGACATGAACTCCTTTACCTGTTAAGGCATTTAAATAACATGGTAAAGTAGCAGTTAAGGTTTTTCCTTCCCCTGTACGCATTTCAGCAATACAACGATTATTTAACACCATTCCCCCAATTAACTGCACATCAAACGGACGTAAACCTAAAACACGTTTACTTGCCTCACGTACAGTAGCAAAGGCCTCTGGTAATAATTGATCTAAGGTTTCACCTTTTTCTAAACGATCACGAAACTCTGCTGTTTTTGCTTTTAATTCATCATCTGAAAGTTCTGCAAATTTAGGTTCTAATTTATTAATTACGGCCACACGTTTATTTAAACGGCGTAAAATACGGTCATTACGACTACCAAAAATTTTTCTTGCAATAGCTGATAACATAATAATTTCTTTTTCTTGTTACAAAATCATACTTGCTGACGTACAAGTCAACACACCAAAATAATTATATACAGATTAAACTTGATAGGTTGGTCCAGCACGGATTAAGATCTGATAACGATTAATTTGTTGCCACTTATTTTGTTGCATCGCAACAAAAACAGGCTGAACTTTAATCTTTTGGCGAGAAATAACGGTCTGTTGTTGAGCTTTCCGCAATAACAAAAAGTGAGAATTAACTTGTTGCTGTTGGATTGCTGAAACAGTTTGATTAGCTTCTAATGGAATTGTTGTAGTATGGGTTGGCTGTTCTGCGTGGATCGGTAGAAAGAATAAGGTTAATAACCCTAATAAAAGCCGCTGCCATAATGCTTTTTTTCCGACCTTGGTTAATTGATAATCCACAATAATAAACCCAACAAAACCACTAAAAATAATAAGTTACGATTATAGAATAATTCCTCTATAATGTCATACAAATTGCTGTAATAAGGTATGCAGATGGCAACAAACAAAGACGTACGCAATCAAAAAGTGATGAATGTAAATGATATTTTGCAGCGTTCTTCACTTTCAACCTTGATAGAACAACACAATCAACTACAACAATTCTATCTTGATATTGAAAAATTAATTCCTGCCCAATTTCAGGGAAAGATGCGCCTCGCCGATCAATCCGAAAACAAGCTACTTTTTCATGTCGCTAATGGCATTGTTTACCAAAGTTTGTTGTTTCAACAGGCCCAACTACTAGCCAATATTCAGAAAAAATATCCAAAAATTCAGCAGATTGAATTTAAAGTCATTCCTAGCTTAGGATAGAGTTGTTTTTTGCCAACCATTTTTCTATCTTAGCGCGTGAAAATACAGCAATAAGTTCTTTCACTTTTACCCGTCGTTCACTGGATTGGCTAATCGAGCGTTGTACATTAATCTTACGAATCTTTGCCCCTTGATATAAAGCACGCGTAAAGCTTGTATCATGATTTGAGATCAATACGGTTGCATTCTGTCTTAATGCGGTCATTCGTGCAAATTCAGCTAATTGCTGTTGTTGCTGTAAACTAAATTCATTGCCAGCATAACGCGTAAAATTTGATTCTTGTTGTAACGGTGCATAAGGTGGATCACAATACACCACACTTTGCTCTGTTGCTAATGCAAATGTTTCTTGGAAAGAGACACAAATAAACGTAGCCTGTTGAGCCTTTTCTGCAAAATATCGCAATTCATTTTCTGGAAAATAATGTTGGCGATAGGCCCCAAATGGCACATTGAATTCATTATCACTGTTATAACGACATAAGCCATTAAAACCAAAGCGATTTAAATAGAGAAAAATTGTTGCCCGCCGCCAAATATCATCACTACGATTAAATTCATCACGCAACGCATAATAACGTTGTGCTGTATTCGCTTCTGCATGAGCAAAAAGAATTCGTGTTTCTTTGATATATTGCTCAACATCCGCCTTAACTAATTTAAAAAGATTGATCAAATCTGGATTAATATCGGCTAATAGATATTGTTCAAACTCACTATTCAGAAATACAGTTCCAGCACCAACAAAAGGCTCAATTAATTGTGATTTTCCTTGTGGGTAAAGGCGCTTAATTTCATCAATTAAGCGATATTTACCACCAGCCCATTTTAAAAACGATCGATGTTTTGGCGAATGTAGTTTATGTGACATGGATTAATTGGTTTGAATACAATCTTGAATCGCTTGTAACACTAACGATTTATCAACATCCGCAGTCACATATGCTCTACCAAGAGATTTTAATAAAATTAGACGCAATTTACCGGCTAATACTTTTTTATCACGCATCATATGCGGTAAATAATCTTCTGCTGTCATTTGTTCTGGAGAAAAAATTGGCAAGTTCGCTGCAACTAATAATGCTTGCAAACGGGTAACATCTTGTTGTGTAAGATCACCTAAACGATGAGATAAATATGCAGCTATCATCATTCCTGTTGCAACCGCTTCACCATGCAGCCATTCGCCATAACCTAGATGCGCTTCAATCGCATGACCAAAAGTATGACCTAAATTGAGTAACGCACGCTCACCTTGTTCGGTTTCATCTTTTGCGACTGTATCCGCTTTTAATTCACAGCAACGTTGAATACAGTACTGCAATGCCTCTGCATTTAATTGCATCAAAGCAGTAATATTCTGTTCCAACCAAACAAAAAAGGCATTATCTAAAATCGCACCATACTTAATGACTTCCGCCAAACCGGCACTTACTTCACGAGCTGGCAATGTCGTTAAAGTATTGGTATCAATTACCACTTTTGCAGGTTGATAAAACGCACCAATCATATTCTTACCTAATGGATGATTTACTGCTGTTTTACCGCCAACAGAAGAATCCACTTGAGCTAATAACGTTGTTGGTACTTGAATAAAACGTACTCCACGTTGGTAAGACGCTGCTGCAAATCCAGCAACATCACCAATTACCCCACCCCCTAAAGCTAAAATTGTCGTATCTCGACCATGTTTTGCTTCAAGTAGTGCAGTAAAAATTAAATTTAATGATTCTAGCGTTTTATATTGCTCACCATCTTGTAACAACACTTCGCTGACTTGACAACCAACTTGGTGTAATGCTGTTTTTACTGTTTGTAAATAATGGCTTGCCACAGTTGGATTGGTAACAATCATCACTTTGTCACCAGACTTTAAAGGACAATAACTACTTGGTTCTGCTAATAATCCACTTCCAATACTGATTGGATAACGTCTTTCTTTAAGTTCTACATAAACATCTACCATTTTTCTATCCTTTAAAGTTAATGTATCAACTGATTAACCAGTGAAATTCTCTAACAAATCAATGATGTTATTTGCCATTAATTTGGCACTCTGATCATCAGTTTGTAAGGTAATATCCGCAATTTCTTCATATAAAGGCGTACGGATTTTCGCTAAATCTTCTAATACTTGGCGAGGGTCTTCAACACCTTGTAATAAAGGACGTTTCTTATCACGTAATGTACGTTGATGTTGTTTTTCTACTGTTGTTTCTAAATAAATAACAATCCCACGAGCGGAAAGATGATTGCGATTTTCTTTTGACATTACCGCACCGCCACCAGTAGATAACACAATACCTTGACGTTGAGTTAATTCATTGATGATTCTCTCTTCTCTTTTTCTAAAGCCTTCCTCGCCTTCAACATCAAAAATCCACCCAATATCAGCCCCTGCTCTTTGCTCAATCTCAGTGTCTGAGTCCACAAAATCCATACTTAATAATTGAGCAAGTTGACGTCCAATCGTACTTTTTCCTGCTCCCATAGGGCCAATTAAAAAAATATTTCTTTTTTCTGCCATGTTTTTATCGTTCTAAATGATTTAAAGATAAATGAATAGTTTGATCTTTGAGTGTGCGTAACTGAATCTAAGTTACTCATTATGTTGTTTTTACTGCAAAAGAAAAAGAATACCGAAGTATTCTTCTATAATCACAACACTCAAAAGATCCCCAAGACCTCGAATGTTCATTGAGATAGCGTGATATTATCTCAATAAATAGGCGCATTTTTCAACCTTACATTCAATTTTTATCAAAGTTTATTCGAATGGATAAATACGTCTTTGCGTTTCTGATAATTTTCTAATGTTTCCGCAGCATTATGAATAATTCTAGGTGTAATAAAAATCACGAGCTCACGCTTTTGATGGCGTTCTGTTTTACTACGAAATAACTTACCTAATCCAGGAATGTCCCCTAACAACGGCACTTTATTTTCTCCTTTTCCCATTAAATCATGGAAAATACCCCCTAAAACTACGGTTTCCCCATCTTTCACCATCACTTGTGACTGTACTTCTTGCTTATCAATCGTCACCACTTGTCCTGCACCATAAGGAATTGCAGCCCCTGCAGAATTTTGTGTAACAATCAGATCTAACGCAATCATTCCTTGATGCAATATTTGCGGCGTTACCTCCAAACCTAAAACGGCTTCTTTAAACTCAATATGGGTACGACTACTCCTTTCATTGTCATCTTCTATCACATAAGGAATTTCTGAACCTTGTTTAATCACAGCTCGTTTTTGATTGGAGGTTAATAAATGAGGACTAGCAATAATTTCTACATTGTTTTCTTGTTCTAAGGCTTTCAACTCAAGATCTAATAATCGCCCATGAATTTTGGCGACTTGTAGTGCAATAGAAGCTGCTTCCGAACTGGTAGAAAAGTTGACATTGAGGTGAGCATTCAAATTCTCTACACCAAAACTATCCAATTTGGCAGCTACTTTATGAAAATTTTCTGTTTGTCCAAAAATACCCCAACGTACACCTAATTCCTGCAAACTTTCATTATTAATTGTCACAATCCGAGCTTCAATTGCGATTTGCTCCCCTGGTTTATCTAATTGCATAATTAACTTTCTAAAACGTTCAATCTGATTTTTATCTCCTTTTACTAAAATCAAATTATTCCTAGGTTCAACGCTAAATCCCGATAACGCAGATAATAATCCGCCACCATTTTCATTGAAAACTTTAGCTAATTCAGTCACTTGAATATATTTTACTGCAATAGCTTCATAGTCATCTAATGGCATATCTACATCGGTTACAACCGGATCATTCTCCATAAAACTTGGCGTGATAGATTCAAAAAAGGGATCATTAATTGATGGTTTAGCGATGCTCATTATTGAAATCACACTACACAATAAACAGATACTTAATTTATTCATACACGCCTCATTTCAGAAAATAACTGGATTGATATATGTAATCGTCTATACCCTGTTGCATCAGAATCACGTTCGAGTCGAATTGATGAAATTGCCCATTCAGCAAAAATGGATTGAAATAACAGATCAAAATTTGCAATAAAATCTTGGAAAGAGGTATATAAATGCAAATCAACTTTGAGCAAGTCTTTATTACTCATTTGCATATCAAAATGGATCTCTGTGTCCTGACTAAGTTGAGTTAGCTGCTGATGTAAGGTAGCGATCTTTTGGGTATTACTTTGTGTATCTTGCTGTTCATTCACTTTCTTTTGTAAAGCTTGCAGAATGTTTTGTTGCCTCTTTTCTGCTATTGTTAGTTCAGCAATCGTTGCTTTTAATTGAGAAAGTCGATAATCAGAATACCAATTTTGCCACACCGGATAAGCCAATATTACAAATAAGGCGACTAACCATAGTAACGCCAACCAATAAGTTGGCAAATACAAAAGATACCAATAGATTCCTTGTGGATATTTTGTTGCTCGCTTTGACATTAATTGTCCTCTTTCTTATTGAAACGCAACGTAAAGTTGTACTGTTTCTGTTGATTTTGGGTTAATGCACTCGGTTCTAATTCAATAGGATAAGGCCAATGGGATAATAAATATTGCTGTAAACGATAGAAGGTTTGTTGATCAACATTCTCTCCCATCATCAAAAAACTTAATTTCTCTTTCTGTTCTATCGCAAACGGACTAATATCAATTTGTGCCATCAATAAACGCCCTTTATCTAACGGTATTTGCACTAATGACTGCACAAAATGCACAATATCTTGCAAAGGGATTTTTGCGAGTTGCAGTTGATGGCTAAGAAGTTGTCGCTGTTTTTGTTGGGCGGAGTCTAATTGCTGTAATTGCGTTACTAACTGTTGTCGCTGTTGATCTAACAGGATATATTCCTGACTCTGCTGGCGGGTATCACGTAATAAAGAAAACCATCCTGCTATGGACAATATCAAAAGTAATAATAATAAAATCATTAAGATACGAACTCTGTTAGCGTAATGTTGTTGTCGCCAGTTAAGTAAATTTATTTTATTACTCTGATAATCAAACATTTTGCCCCCATAACGCACACCCTAAACAGATGAATTCACTCACAGATATCTTTGGTAATTGTTGAATAAGATACTTTTCGCTAACCGAGGATAAATCTATCTGTTCCATATCCTGGTCTTGAAAAACAACAATCGTATTAATTGTTTGGTTTAGCTCTGTAAGATATTTCTCTAGATTAAAAGCAATATTTTCTTGTAAAACAAAGATATCTGTTTTCTGTGGTAAGTCCAAGAGGAGAATCAATGACGTGGTGAAATAACAATACAGCGTATTTCCTACGGAACAATTCGATGATAAATGACGAAAAGATCTTAATAACACTCGAGGTAACACATCCAGTACCCCCAGTTTCAGTGGTGCATATTTAGTGATTTCTTGCTCAGCATATTCCCGTCTTACTGCATAAATCTCTAAATGTTGTTGCTGATAACAATAATCAAACCAAACCTGCTCACGTTCTATCGGTAATTCATGTTCTAACAGGTGGTAAACCTGCTGCTCGATTGCATATTGAGTTAATGTTTGTGGATAGTAATAACTTTTTCGCCAAATTAAATGAAAAGGTAACACAGATACATACCTAACATAGCGTAGATCAAGCTGATATTTGTCAATTAGGCATTGCTGTAAGCAATTAATACTCTCTACACTACCAGATTTAACCTCAAGATCTTTACTTAAAAAAGCATAGTAAAAACAATCAGATAAATAAAAAATACCTATATTAACTGTTTGTTTTTTACCTTTTTTTCGTGGAGGAAATATAGCTTTCATCGTATAATCGTCACCCAAATTGCAAAACACAAATACACTTTACTGTCATTTATTCGTTTTATTTTGATATAGAGGGTCTTTTTTCGATGAAGATCGTAAAATTAATATTTAGTTCTATTTTGACCTTAGTTGTCATTGGTTGTGTTGCCGGTGGGTTATTCTATTTTCATATCAAATCCCAATTACCAGACGTTAATGAATTAAAAAACGTAGAATTACAGCAACCAATGCAAGTCTTTACCGCTGATGGGAAATTAATCGGGGAGATCGGTGAACAACGCCGTATTCCCGTACCATTAGATAAAATTCCACAACAGATGATCAATGCCGTTATCGCTACTGAGGATAGTCGTTTTTATGATCACCATGGAATTGATCCAATTGGAATTGCGCGTGCTTTAAAAGTTGCACTCACTTCCGGTGGGGCTTCACAAGGTGCAAGTACCATTACACAACAAGTAGCACGTAACTTCTTCCTAACGCCAGAAAAAAAATTAATGCGTAAAATTAAAGAGGCGGTGTTAGCGATTGATATTGAAAACAACTTAACTAAAAATGAAATTCTAGAGCTTTATCTTAATAAAATTTATCTTGGTTATCGGGCTTATGGTATGGCTGCCGCTGCACAAACCTATTTTGGCAAAACATTAGATCAATTAACCTTAAGTGAAATCGCCGTATTAGCTGGACTACCTAAAGCCCCATCAACAATGAACCCACTCTATTCATTAAAACGAGCAACTGAACGTCGCAATATCGTACTTGGGCGGATGTTAGATGAAAAATATATTACTCAAGAACAATATCAACAAGCCCTGCAAGAACCGATTGTAGCGAGTTATCACGGCTCAAAATTAGATCTACAAGCAGATTATGTTGTCGAAGCAGTTCGTCAAGAGATGGTCAAACTTTATGGCGAAGAACAAGCCTATACCAAAGGTTATCAAGTCTTTACTACTATTAATTCAGAAGATCAGCTCAATGCTCAACAAGCATTAAGAGATAATCTTTTAGCCTATGATATGCGTCATGGCTATCGAAAAAATGCAACACTATGGAAACCAGATGAAGTTGCTTGGGATAAAGATAGAATTATCGGTTTTCTCAATAAGCAGCCTAATTCTGATCCTTTACAACCAGCTGCTGTATTGGCTGTAAAAAACAACCAAGCTGAGGTGATGCTTGCTAATGGAGAAACAATTAATTTAACTCAAAATGCCGTTAAGTGGGCTGGCAATATCAACAAGATCTTACATACTGGGGATATGATTTGGCTGATGCAGGACAATAAAAAGCAGTGGGTATTGCGTCAAATTCCAATCGCCAACTCTGGAATGATCTCATTAAATAGTACCAATGGTGCAATTGAAGCAATGGTAGGTGGCTTTAGTTTCGCTCGCAGCAAGTTTAATCGAGCTACCCAATCTATGGTGCAAGTTGGCTCATCAATTAAACCTTTCATTTATACTGCAGCATTAGATAAAGGCTTAACACTGGCTACTATTTTAAATGATGCGCCAATTACATTACGTAAAGCAGGTCAGGCACCTTGGCAACCAAAGAACTCACCAAATGTTTTCAATGGTCCATTACGTTTACGAGTCGGTTTAGGTTTATCAAAAAACGTTATGATGGTACGCGCTGTTAATATGGTAGGTATCGATTATATTGCCGACTATTTACAACGATTTGGTTTCCAAAAAAATCAATATGCTGCCACAGAGGCCCTTGCTCTTGGTGCAGCCTCATTTACACCATTAGAAATGGCTAGAGGATATGCGGTTATTGATAATGGCGGATTCTTAGTTGATCCTTATATTATTCAATCCATTAAAGATAATACTGGTAATGAGATCTTTACTGCTAAACCAAAAATTGCCTGTTTCCAATGCAGTGATAAACAAATTCCTGTAATTTATGGCGAAGTAAAACCGATTGATTTCTTATCTTTAAAAGTGGATAACTCTGCAACAGAAGGAACAACATCAGACACGCCATTATCTGCAAACACTGAAGTTGATGAAGATAATAGTGAAGCAGTACCTGATGTTCCAGAATTAAATACGAATAATGTTCAACTTGAGAATGCACCAAGTTTATTAGGCAAAAATAACAAAGAAAATACAGCGGAAAATACCCCACAATACGCTCCTCGTGTGATTAGTGGAAAAATTGCATTCTTAATGCGTAGTGCGTTGAACTCTGGAATTTATGGTGAACCAGGCGGTAGTTGGACAGGAACAAGTTGGCGTGGTAAAGCGATTGGTCGTCAAGATATTGGTGGAAAAACAGGAACAACAAATAACTCCAAAGTCGCTTGGTATGTAGGTTATGGTAGTGATTTGGTTACCTCTGTTTATATCGGCTTTGATGACAATAAATTAGATCTTGGACGAGGCGAATCTGGTGGTAAATCAGCTATGCCTGCATGGGTTGATTATATGAAAAATGCTTTAAAACCTTTACCAGTAAGAGAAGATCCAATGCCTGATGGTGTTATTCAAAAACGAATCTCTATGGAAAATGGTCTATTAACAGATTCTGGCGGTAGATTAGAATATTTTATTGAAGGTACTGAACCTACTCGTCATTATGTTCCTGAACAAGGAAATCAAATTATCAATAGTCAAGGCGAAGTCAAAGAGCTGTTCTAAATAGACTATTAAGGGGCTTAATAAGCCCCTTTTAATACTTAATTAATCTTGCCGCTCATCAATTAATTGTAACAACTCAATAGCTAATCTTGCCCGCGCAAAACCACGTTCATCGCCCACTGCCCACAAACTTAATTGCTCATCATCAGTATGTATTTGGCTAATATGTAATTGAGGTAATTGTTCTGTATTTTCTTCAGTTTCACCATTAATAACAGGTGTTACAATCTGTTCTGGATGATATGTTAATAATGGCTGCGATTGCCACACATTGGTAAAATCAACTTGTTCAAGATCATAACCCCCAACAGTGATCATTTGTGAAAAACCATAGAATACAGGTACTTGGATTTGATGTTCTACAAATTGTCCGGTGAACTCTGGCAAAATTTTAGCTAATAAAATACGCTGTTTATTCAGCTCTTCCCGACCAGTTATTGGTGCAACATCAAAAGCTAAGCGCTGTTGCTCTTCACTTAGTGGTACACCATTTAATAATTGTGCTGTTTGTCCAACTAATTCTCGTACTCTTTCTTCGCCAAAATACGCCATTGGTAATAATGAAGTTACCGATAATTCGGTCACTTGATATTGTTGTAATAATGGCTTTAATATTAACGCTAACTGAGAAATCTGTGGATTTGGTAATGAAACAATATTTCTCAGTCTTAAGTCAGCTAATACGTCATTATTCACAGTCGGTACAACAGCTGGAATATCAGTTAAATAAGCACAAATCCCTAATACATCAATAGCAATACACCCAGTTTCCGCTGCCGCAGCCAAATGGGGAACTTGCTCGAGCTTTCCAGCAAATAATAAATAGTCATATTCTCGCCAATCTACATCATCAAAATTTAACTGTTCTACATATTTACCATTAAAACGAATGTTTTGTTCTTCAGAAAACTTCTCTGCTTCAATAACTGTAATATTAGCGGTACTTAGCCGGCTTTGTTCCAAAATAGTGACTAATTTTTCTGTTAAAGCAAAATCAGCTGCAATTGCGATATTTAAACTTGAATTCATTTTCTTCTCCGTGCTACTCTTCGGCTCGCTATTCTAACAAATTAACTTTTAACTCGGGAATGTTTTCCATGACTCCAGCGATTAACCTACTCAAAAAACAAAAAATTTCATTTCAAATTCATCAATATGATCATGATCCGAATAACACTAATTTTGGTAAAGAAGCTGTAGAAAAACTCAATCTTTCCCCATTACAGACCTACAAAACATTATTAGTCACTGCTAATGGTGATGATAAACATCTTGCTGTTATGGTTGTACCTGTTGCATACAGCCTTAATTTAAAAAAGACCGCAAAAGCATTAGGTGTAAAAAAGATCGATCTTGCAGATAAACATCTAGCCGAGAAAGTGACAGGTTACTTAGTTGGTGGAATTAGCCCTTTAGGTCAGAAAAAACGCCTACCTACGATTATTTCTAAAACAGCTGAAGATTTTAGTACGATCTTCATTTCCGGCGGTAAAAGAGGTATTGATATTGAGTTAAATCCACAAGATCTTGCAAAACTTACACAAGCAAATTTCGCAGATATTAATGAAGAATAATTAACAAATAGGATAAACTTTTTGAATTTTCATTATCTATTGAATGTCATTAGGTTATTTTTCAGGCAAACTGGTTTTGATTAAACCAAACAGCAAAAAATCTAAAAATTTTTATTGATTAGTTCCTGAAAATCAGTATTATAAGCACCCGTTGCAATGTGGTAACACTTTGGGTCGTTAGCTCAGTCGGTAGAGCAGCGGACTTTTAATCCGTTGGTCGAAGGTTCGAATCCTTCACGACCCACCATTTATTCCATATTCCACCCTTTAGGGTCGTTAGCTCAGTCGGTAGAGCAGCGGACTTTTAATCCGTTGGTCGAAGGTTCGAATCCTTCACGGCCCACCACTTAACACTTATTTATTTAAGTGGGTTATTAGCTCAGTTGGTAGAGCAGCGGACTCTTAATCCGTCGGTCGAAGGTTCGAGCCCTTCATGACCCACCACTATATTACTAACTCACGTCCTAGGGTCGTTAGCTCAGTCGGTAGAGCAGCGGACTTTTAATCCGTTGGTCGAAGGTTCGAATCCTTCACGACCCACCATTAATTAATCCTAGAATTAAATATATTATTTCAATAATCCTCCTATTCTTTACTAAGTTTCTTTCACATATTTTATCTTGTATTGTCTAATGCTTATCGGGCATATAGGAAAGCACCATAAGACAAAATGGTCGCTAAAAAGTGGTTTAAATACTTATAGTAAAAGACTTTAAGCCGCTTTTTTGAAAAATAAAAAACACTCTAACTATTTAGCTAGAGTGTCCTTCATTAATTGCTATGATCAGCTCAAGAAATACCGATACGCTTTACTATCTGTTACATCTTGACACACATAACCAAGTTGACTGAGATGCTGTTTAAAATCAGCGAAGTCATCATTGTCAAATTGAAATCCTGCTAGAATATTGCCATAATCTGCACCATGTGCACGATAATGGAATAATGAGATATTCCAATGTGTGCCTAATGTTTCCAGAAATTTCAATAATGCGCCTTTTTGCTCAGGAAACTCAAAACTGTATAAACGCTCTATTTTCTGGCTATTCGGACGACCACCAATCATATAACGAATATGGGTTTTCGCTACATCATCATCGGTCATATCTTCAACATAGAAACCTGCTTGACTCAAATCATTAATAATTTCAGCTTTCTCAGCTTCATTAATGGTTCGCACCCCAACGAAAATACAAGCTTTTTCTTCATCCGCATAACGGTAGTTAAATTCTGTAACGGCACGATTACCTAATAAATGACAGAATGTTAAGAAACTCCCTTTCTGCTCAGGGATTGTCACAGCTAACAATGCTTCACGGTTTTCCCCGATTTCGCAACGTTCAGATACATAACGAAGAGTATGAAAGTTTAAATTGGCGCCAGATAAAATTGCTGCTAAATTTTCATTTTTTAATTGATGCTGACGAACATATTTTTTCAAACCAGCTAGCGATAATGCACCCGATGGCTCAGCAATAGCACGCACATCTTCAAACAGATCCTTCATTGCTGCACAGACTTCATCGCTATCCACTATTACTACATCATCCAAATATTGTTGGCATAAACGGAAAGTTTCATCACCAATACGTTTTACCGCCACACCATCAGCAAATAAACCGACTCGATCTAAATCAACGGGATGTTTCGCTTGCAATGCCGCATATAAACAAGCCGAATCTTTCGATTCTACGCCAATCACTTTAATTTCTGGCATCATTTGTTTAATGAGTACAGCAACGCCCGCAGCCATCCCACCACCACCAACAGGCACAAAAATCCAATCAATATCCGAATTTTGCTGTAACATTTCCATTGCTAATGTTCCTTGCCCTGCAATCACTAATGGGTGATCAAACGGTGGAATAAAGGTCATTTTTTTACTTTGAGAAAGTTCTATTGCTTTTGCTTTCGCTTCATCAAAGTTTGCTCCATATAACAACACTTCTCCCCCAAAACCACGCACTGAATCAACCTTAATACTTGGCGTATTTTGTGGCATCACAATTAAGGCTTTTAGACCTAATAATTTTGCTGATAAGGCTACGCCTTGTGCATGGTTACCAGCAGAAGCGGCAATTACACCTGCCGCTCGCTGTTCTGGAGTTAATGTTGATAACATGGCATAAGCACCACGCAATTTAAAACTGTGTACAGGCTGGCGATCTTCTCGTTTGATAAAAATTTGATTATCTAGACGATTAGATAATTTCTCCATCTTTTGTAATGGAGTCACCTGTGCGGCTTCATAAACTTTTGAACCAAGCTTAACAATTGCTTTTAAATATTGAGAACCGCTTGGTTGTACTGTGGTGAGTAATGCTTGCATATCCATATTATTACCACTTATAGTTTGCTACGGTCACGTACCGCACCTTTATCTGCACTGGTTGCTAAAGACGCATAAGCTTTTAACGCAAAGGAAACATGACGTTGACGATCTTTTGGTTTCCAACCTTGTTGTTCGCTTTCAGCACGACGTTTACTTAATTCAGCATCATCAACTAAAAGTTCAATCTTACGTTGTGGAATATCGATCGCAATGAGATCGCCATCTTCTACAAGTCCAATCGTACCACCATTTGCAGCTTCTGGAGAAACGTGACCAATAGACAATCCAGACGTACCGCCTGAGAAACGTCCATCTGTCAATAATGCACAAGCTTTACCTAAGCCCATTGATTTCAAATAGCTTGTTGGATAAAGCATTTCTTGCATACCTGGACCACCTTTTGGTCCTTCATAGCGAATAACTACCACATCTCCCGCCACAACTTTACCGCCTAAAATGGCCTCTACCGCTGCTTCTTGGCTTTCATAAACTTTAGCTGGGCCTTTAAATACTAAGATACTTTCATCTACTCCCGCAGTTTTCACAATACAGCCATTCTCTGCCAAATTACCGCTAAGCATTGCTAAACCGCCATCTTGACTATAGGCATGAGCTTTATCACGAATACAGCCTTGTTCACGATCATCATCTAATGTATCCCAACGACAAGCTTGCGAGAACGCTTCTGTGGTACGAATTCCAGCTGGACCTGCACGGTAGAATGTTTTAACGGCATCACTCACATCTCGTTTCACATCATATTGATTTAACTGTTGTTCTAATGTTAAACCTAATACGGTATGTGTTTGATTATTTAATAAATGTGCGCGATCCAATTCTCCTAAAATACCCATTACCCCACCAGCACGGTGTACATCTTCCATATGATATTTGTTGGTATTTGGTGCTACTTTACATAAGCATGGTACGACACGAGAAAGTCGATCAATATCTGCCATAGTAAAATCCACTTCAGCTTCTTGTGCAGCCGCTAATAAGTGCAATACTGTATTTGTTGATCCCCCCATCGCAATATCTAGACTCATTGCATTATTAAATGCATCTTTAGTCGCAATTGAACGAGGTAATACTGAGCTATCATCTTGCTCATAATAACGACGGCAAAGCTCCATAATTTGTGAACCCGCTTGTAAGAAAAGTTGCTTACGATCTGCGTGTGTTGCTAAACAAGAGCCATTCCCCGGCAAACTTAATCCTAATGCTTCTGTTAAACAGTTCATTGAATTTGCAGTAAACATTCCTGAACATGAACCACAAGTTGGGCAAGCTGATCGTTCAATAATTTCACTATCCTGATCGGACACTTCTGGATTTGCACCTTGAATCATTGCATCAACTAAATCCAAACGAATAAGTTGGTCTGATAATTTAGTTTTCCCCGCTTCCATTGGGCCGCCAGAAACAAAGATAGTCGGGATATTAAGGCGTAATGCCGCCATTAACATTCCCGGAGTGATCTTATCACAGTTAGAAATACAAACCATTGCATCCGCACAGTGGGCATTTACCATATACTCTACTGAGTCCGCAATTAATTCACGTGATGGTAAAGAATACAACATTCCACCATGTCCCATTGCAATTCCATCATCTACTGCAATTGTATTAAACTCTTTCGCTATTCCACCTGATGCTTCAATTTGCTTTGCAACTAGCTGCCCTAAATCTTTTAGATGCACATGCCCAGGCACAAATTGTGTAAATGAATTAACAACAGCAATAATTGGTTTACCGAAGTCAGTGTCTTTTACTCCTGTGGCACGCCATAAGGCTCTTGCGCCAGCCATATTGCGACCTTGTGTACTGGTCGCTGAACGTAATTTAGGCATAATCTCTCCAATCTATAATTTGTTTTCTTTTAACACGATAAAATGTTCGACTAAGCGAATCATTGACTCTTTTCGCTCTGGCAGACTTTCTGCCACTACATTTACTCCAATACTGTAACATCCGTTACGCCATATAACTTCACTAATTGGTTAGTTAATAAAGATAGCTCTCTTTCACTACAAAGCGACATCGTTAAGCTTAATTGTTGGTTTTCTAATTGACTTGTTAGCGTTGTTACAACAAAACCACGATGTCTTACAACCCGTAAAATTCTTTCTAATGTTTCTGGGCGCCATTCCGCTTGCACACTAATTTGATAACTCTTCATGTTACACCCCAATATCCTCTAACATCTCATCATTCCTTGCACCAGGTGGAACCAATGGCCATACATTTTCATCTTCATGAATACAAACATGTAATAAGTAAGGTCCTTTGGCATTTAGCAAACGATCTAATGCTCCATCTACCTCACTACCTTTTTCAATACGCTCTCCTGGAATATCGAAGGCTTTTGCTAACATAAGAAAATCTGGGTTATCATCTAAAATTGTTTCACTATGGCGACCGCGGAAGAATAAGGTTTGCCATTGACGCACCATTCCTAAACGTTGATTATCTAACAGTAAAATTTTAACTGGTAATTGCCCACGTTTAATTGATCCTAACTCTTGGATATTCATCATAAATGAACCATCTCCAGTAATCAGGATAACAGGATCTTCTGGTCTGGCTTTCTGTGCACCAATTGCAGCAGGTAAACCAAATCCCATTGAACCAAAACCTGCAGAAGTGATGTAGTTTTTTGGATCAAAATGCTGCATATGCTGTGCTGACCACATTTGGTGTTGTCCAACATCAGTAGAAATCACGCTATTTTTAGTACGTTTTTTCGATAAGGTATGTAATAACCACCACGGATTAATATTGGTATCACCACTATTTTCCGCATAACGGAAATCGTAACTGTGTTTTAAACGTTTCACATCATTACGCCAATCATCAATCGCTAATGGCATTGCCAACGCTTGTAACACTTGTTTCATATCACCCATAATCGCAACATCTGCACGGCGTAATTTATTAATTTCTGCAACATCAATATCAACATGGATTACTTTTGCTGATGTAGCAAAACTGTCTAATTTTCCCGTTACTCGGTCGTCAAAACGTGCACCAAACACTAACAATAAGTCACTTTCTTGTGCTGCATAGTTGGCTGCTTTTGTGCCATGCATACCGATCATGCCCATATAATATGGATTATCTACCGGTAAGGAACCTAATCCTTTAATCGTCGAAAAGCTTGGTATCTGTGTTATTTGCACAAATTGGCGGAGTTCTTCCACTGCATTAGCCATCCCTACACCACCACCGACATAAAGAACTGGGCGTTTCGCTTGTTGTAATAAGGTTTTAGCTTGTTGCAATAATTCGCTATTAACGGTTTGTGGTTTAGGGAGAGGATTAACGAGAGGTTGACTATCAATTTGAGCAAACTGTACATCTTTAGGAACATCAACTAATACTGGACCTGGTCTGCCACTTTGTGCAATTTCAAATGCTTTCGCCATTACTTCTGGGAGTTCATCGATACTTTGCACAATAAAACTATGTTTAGTACAGGCTAATGATAATCCCAACACATCTGCCTCTTGGAAAGCGTCTGTACCAATAAATGGCGAGGCGACTTGTCCAGTGATCGCAACAACAGGTATTGAATCCATCATTGCATCGCCTAATCCTGTTACTAAATTTGTTGCGCCTGGTCCTGAAGTTGCAATACATACACCAACTTTGCCACTTGCGCGAGCATAGCCAATCGCAGCCATTGCTGCACCTTGTTCGTTACGACAAAGTAAATGATCTAATCCCGAATCATAAATTGCATCATACACTGGCATAATCGCACCGCCAGGATAGCCGAAAATAGTTGTTATTCCGTGTGCTTTTAAACATTCTGTGATAAATCTTGCACCATTCATTTTTATTTCCTTTAAGCTATAAAAAACCCCCGCCTAGTAGTGGCGAGGGTTCATCTGACCTAAAATCTTTTATTGAAAGTTTTATCAGCTTGTACCACTCACCTCGTAGTGCTAATCACCACGAGGTTAATAATAATGCCAATAAAACGAATAGAATTCATAGTTTCAATATCCAATGTGGGTCTAAGTATGTATGTTGTGTGCTTTTGAGCGTCTTTATTGATATCACATTTTTTGAATTAATCAAACATTTTTTTATGAAAAATTTTTAATTTTTCTTTGCCATAAAAAGATACGCCGTTTATCACGATTTTTGCTAACATATACAATTTTTAGGGAACAATTTAGGAACATTATGCGCAGTTTACTTCCTTTTCAACTTGTTGCCTCAGATCTTGATGGCACACTACTCAATGCCCAACATATTGTTAGTGACTTCACGATTGATACATTAAGAAAACTAGAACAAAAACACGTTGATATTGTGTTAGCTACTGGACGAAAACACGAAGATGTTTTCTCTATTGTGAAAAAAATCGGAATTGAAAATATTCAAATTATTACGTCTAACGGCGCCAGAATTCACGATTTGTCAGGCAAACTTCTTTATAAAAATGATTTACCTGTGGATTTGGCGTTAGACATTATGAACACCCCTTTCGACCAGAATAAAATCTTTGTTCACTCTTACCAAGATTCAGGTTGGTTTATCGATCGTGATATTCCACAAATGGCGAAATACCATCAAGATTCTGGTTTTACGTATCAAGTCACTGACTTTCGTCATCATGATGCCTCAGGAACAGAAAAAGTCTTTTTTATTGCCAGAACTCAAGCTGATTTATTGGAGTTAGAACACTATTTACGTAAAACCTATGGTGATCAAACCGAAATTGTCTATGCTTCATTAAATTGCTTAGAAATTATGAATAAACAGGTTTCTAAAGGCAATGCACTTAAAAAAGCATTAGCGGATCGCCACTTCTCAGCAGAACAATGTTTAGCCTTTGGTGATGGAATGAATGATGAAAGTATGTTGGATTTCGTTGGCAAAGGCTGCATTATGGCAAATGCCAATCCAGCGCTTATCAAAGCGTTACCTCACTTAGAAATCATTGGTTACCACGGACACGAAGCTGTGGCGAGTTATTTACGAGCAATCTTTAATTTAATCTAGGCATTACATTTATGTTGTCGATTGTTTATATTTCGATTGGTGCAGCCTTAG
Organism: Gallibacterium genomosp. 3; assembly: GCF_001678475.1. Classification (GTDB taxonomy): domain Bacteria; phylum Pseudomonadota; class Gammaproteobacteria; order Enterobacterales; family Pasteurellaceae; genus Gallibacterium; species Gallibacterium faecale. Next base: position 57,378 of record NZ_JTJR01000015.1, read on the forward strand.
GGGCTTGTTCTCGTTGGGGGCTAAGCTTGTTATTAAACCCAATCTTTACAGGTTTTACTTTTGGTACTTTAATTGCAAATTATCTAGGCTGTTTTTTAATTGGTATTGCCAGCGGCGCACTCATCTCCTATCCGATGATTGGTAACGAGTGGCGCCTATTTTTTATTACTGGTTTTCTCGGCAGCTTAACGACTTTTTCTTCTTTTTCTGGCGAGGTAATTAATATTTTTCTAGATCAACAATGGTTAACAGGCGTAGGCGTTATTTGCCTCCATCTGTTTGGTTGTTTAGCTTTTACCTTACTTGGTATTGGCTTATGGCGTCTATTGATGTTGGCGTTCTAAGATTTTAAAACAACAATTATATGGATTTTTTTCATCTGCCAAGTGAGTTTGCATAAAACTCACTTGCCACTCTTGTGAATCAATTACAGGGAAATAAGTATCACCTTCTAATACTGTATCAATTTCCGTTAGATATAAACGATCAGCCCGTACAATCATTTCTGCAAATAATTGCCCACCACCAATAATCATTACCTCAGTTTCATCTTTTACCAGTGCTAATGCTTGTTCTAAACTGGTCACAATCTCTACCCCATTAATTGCTACCGCCGTTCTTGATAACACAATATTTCGACGTTTTGGCAACGCTTTTCCTATCGACTCAAAGGTTTTTCGTCCCATAATCACTGGTTTACCCAAAGTGTTTTGTTTAAACCAAGCTAAATCTGCTGGCAAATGCCATGGCATCTGATTATCTAAACCAATCACTCGATTTTTGGTCATTGCCACAATTAAACTTAATTTCATTTTCGACCTCAAGCTGGCTTCACAATATTACTTGGATAACATCCTAACACTTTGACAAAACTACAATAATTTTGTAATTCTTGTAATGCTTGCTGTGTTGCCTCTTGATGTAAATTGGCTTCAATTTCCACATAGAACATCTCTTCCCATGGTTTACCATAAATCGGTCGAGATTCGAGCTTATTCATAATAATTTGGTGCTTTTTAAATACCAATAATGCATCAACTAACGCCCCAGCCTGCTGCGTAGTGGACATTAACAATAACGTTTTCGCATTCACTTGTGGTGAAACTTCAATTGGTTTCTTACTTAATACAATAAAACGCGTAATATTATTGACTTGATTAGCAATGCCATCTTGTAACACTTGTAATCCATATAATTTCCCGCCCTCAGCATTACCTAAAGCCGCAACATTAGGACGATTAATTTTTGCAACTAACTGCATCGCGTGTGAAGAGCTTTCACAATACTTAACATGGACACCTGGCAATGAATTAATAAATTGACTACATTGCTGAATAACTTGTGGATGGCTATATAAAGTATCAATTTCAGTTAATACCGTTGTTTGTGAAATTAATACACAATGCTGGATCGGATAAGTAAGTTCACCAACAAGATGCAAGTCAGTATGCTGTAATAAATCATACACATCATTAATTGAACCTGATGTCGTATTTTCAATCGGTAATACACCATAATCCGCTTTTTCATGTTCAACTGCATCAAACACTTGTTGGAACGATTCACAGCTTAACTCAATTAACTGCTTTTGTGCTCGCTCTGCATATTTACGTGCGGCTAAATTCGAGTAAGAGCCTAACATCCCTAAAAAGGCAATATGCACTTCATTCTTACGTTGCTGATTTAATTTATTTTGTAAATAGACTTGTTGAGTTAAAACCGAATCTTCAATAATTTTCTGAAATACTTCGGTAATATATTGCGGATTAAGCTGATAATCTTGACTATCTGCATAACGAATCAATGCATCTAATAATTGCTGTTCACGCTCAATATCACGTAACGGCTTTTTAGTAATCTCTTTACTTCTCACCACGTCATAAGCAATTTGATGCCTCTCCGCCAATAACTTTAAAATTTCCCGATCAATTTGCGTAATTTTATAGCGAATCTCTGTTAAATCTAATGTCATAATGCAGTCCATCATTCAGTTATATCAGGGGAATGATTATAAAGAATCCAATAAAAAAAGGCGAGTTACCTCGCCTTAATCACAAAAATAAACTATTTACTCTTTTAATGCCATTGCTAATAACGTTATCGGATGTAAACAAGTACGACTGGTTGACATATCAATTTGCCATTTACAGGTTTCACAATCCGAAATCACATAATCAAAATTTCCCGCTTCAATTTGTTGGAATAAGCCATTTCCAATAGCTTGCGAAGTTTCATAGTTTTCTGATTTGAATCCATACGTTCCTGCAATACCACAACATTGTGAATTTAACATGACTAATTCCAAGTCTGGAATTTTTCTTAATAATTCAATGGTATAAGGTACCCAGCCAGCTTTTTCCATATGGCACGCTGTATGATACGCCACTCGTAATGACAATGGTTTTAGCTGTAACGTTTTCTCACCACTTTCCAATAATTTATAAATATAACGAGTGACTAAATTAATATGTCCTTTTACTTTGCTGTTATCTTTACCAAGAATATGCTCATATTCATCTTTTAAAGTCAACGTACAACTTGAAGATGTTCCCACAATTTCCAGACTTTTTTCAGCTACGACTTTCTCTAATTGTTGAATATTGAACTCTGCTTGACTCATCGCTTTTTGTGGAAAACCATTTACCATCAAAGGCAAACCACAACATTTTTCTTTTTCTAACAAGACAACGCCAATATCCATCGCATTAAAGACTTTAATCAACTCTTTACCTAATTCAGGATTATTATAATTCACATAACAGCCGTGATAATACGCAACTTTATCATGGTATAAACTCTGGCGTTCTGCTGCATTCTTCTTATACCAATTACGGAAACTACCGAATGAATATTTTGGTAAGCTACGGCGTTGATCAACTTTTAGTGTTTTATCTAATAAGAAACGTGTCGCCTTTAAGCCAGTAATCATATTAACAATTGGGGCAAATGGCGTATTCATTGTTCCCATTAAATCGGTGTTACTTAGGATTACATCTCTAAGTTTTTGGATCTTACTTTTCCCTTTGCCTTTACCGTAATGATCTCTTGCTCGAACGATAATATCACCTATTTTCACGCCAGATGGGCAGGCTATTTCGCAACGCTTACAATTAGTACAATATTTAAGCGCCTCATCATAAAGCATTGGATTTTTTAACCGTAAACGTTCTCCATCAGGTCCAGCTTGTTTTGGTCCTGGATAAGCAGGGTTATTACGAGATACAGGGCAAACTGCCGTACACGCTGTACATTTAATACAACTCTCAAACGTTGAATCATGATAAGGTTGTTGATGAGTTTGTTCAGCTTGAGCGATTAATTGTTGTAAATTCATTGCTTGCCTCCCGCTAAAATGTAATCAACGACATTAAACGCTGTGGCAATAGATACCCCTGAACCACAGCCATCATGTAAGCCACTAAAGCCCCCAATCACCGCACCTACTGCAAATAAATTCGGTACAACCTGTCCATCTTTCATCACTTGGCAATGTGCATTAATTTTCACCCCATAATGTTGATAAGGTTGTGCATCAGCAAATCGGTGTTTCGTCCACTGTAAACGTTCGCTATCTGCAATCAAATCTAAGTTAAAGATTGGCTCAATAATTTTTTCAAATTTCGCCACCAATCCATTACTAAAAAAACTGCCTGACGCCAAAATATAGTTTTCTGCACTCAACGGAATTTCTTCATGTAATGCCGTATGGACTTGAACGACCTTACCTTGTACAAAATCACCACGTAATACGGTATCTCCATTCATTAACACACCACCTAAACGCTGAAATTCACGCCGTAATTTATAATATTGACGTAAACCTAGCAAAGAAGGCGGTAATGTAGGTAGCTCAAACAATGCCAATCCTGTTGCTTGTTTTAATTGCATAAAAAAGCTTTCATCGTCTAGACCAAAACAGGCTGGTAAAAAGACTACTTTGGCTATACCCGCAGCTTGCTTAATTTCTTGTACCAACTCATTAAAGTTGAGTTTATGTTCTAATGCTTGCGAAATATTAATACTCCGGAATTCTCTTGCATTGGTACGTAAATGATCTAATTCTGGAATATGTAAAAAAGCGTGCTTAATTTCACAATCTGCAAATTGCGGTAATGTTTTTAAATTGGCTTCTACTAAATGCGGTTGAAAATCATGGAATCCTTCAATCCCTAGAATCATCAACGATTGATAGGGAAATTTTTCTCCTGACATCGGTACTGTCGGTACATGAGTTGGCGACAGCCATGCGGGTTGTAATGATCCCAATGGAGTTACTCGATAATGATTTTGTTTGATATCGCCTACTAAACTAAGTTGTAACTGTTGTGCTAATTGTTGGAAATCATTTGCATAGGCTAAAACATTATCTTTGCCAATCAAACTATAAGGATGATGTTCATTTTGTTCTGCTAATTGTGTTAATCCTGCTTTTAAATCTGTGACTTGTTGCTCAGCACAATAACTTAATAAATCTAATGAACCTGAAGAAAAATCTATCGCACTTTGTCCAGCACTCACAATTGCACAATGCTTGCCTTGTTGTTGTAATTTGATACCACAAAGCAACCCTGCTAATCCGCCACCAATAATAAGAATATCAAAATTCATTTTTATCTGTCCCTTCGTCTGTTGCCTGTGTATTCACTTGTTTTAACCCTAGTAAGCTAAAATAAATCCAGCTACTAAATTCAGCTTCACGAATTGCATCGCCCCACGCAATCGGTTCAATACCTTTCCAACGTTCTTCTAGGAAAGAAGAGATTTGTGTAGTAGAACGTCTTGCTGAAATCACATTAAAACGACTCATTAGCCCAGCTGCTCGACAAGCACACAATTCACCTTGACAAGTTCCCATCCCCACACGAGTACGACGACGTAAATCAACCAAATTATTCACATTCAATTCTTCAACGGCATAACGGACTTCACCCGCAGTGACCATCTCACATTCACACACTAAACTACGATCTAAACGTTGTTCTGCTAATAAACGATCTGCTCTTGCACCATGTCGATAGATTGCAGAAATACGAATTGGATTAGGAATAGATACAATACGTTGATGTGTTTCGGTTGCCGTTTCTTGTGAACCTGGAAGGGGTTGGCTCGCTGTTTTACACACTGCTTGATGATTTAATTTTTTACAAATTAAATCCGTTGCCCATTCTGCCATTAAACGATAAGTCATTAACTTACCACCTGTAATGGTAATAAAACCTTTTAAGCCATCGCGTTCTTCATGATCTAATAACACAATTCCTCGGCTTACATTTCGTCCTGATGGATCATCATCACTAGCAACTAGTGGGCGTACTCCTGCATAAGCACGTAATACCCGAGTATGACGTAAAGCAGGAGCAAGCTTTTCACCTTCGGTAAACAATACGTCCACTTCTTGTGGTGTCACCACCATCTTGTCAATTTGATCATAAGGAATACGATCAGAAGTTGTCCCAATAACACAAATCGTATCACCTGGTACTAAAATATCTGCGTTAGCTGGTTTACGGCAGCGATTAATCACTAAATTATTAATCCGATGTCCCATAATTAATAGCGAACCTTTCGCTGGGAACATTTTGATCTTTAAATCAGCATATTCTGCTATGCCTTGTCCCCAAATCCCACCAGCATTAACGACTAATGTAGCATAAAAACGACCAGTTACTTTGCGTTTATGATCAAACGCTTCGACACCAATAACACGATTCCCCTCGCGCAATAATTTCACCACTTCATGATAGGTTAAAATAGTTGCACCATTCTCTTTCGCATCTAACATATTTGCCGCAGTTAAACGGAACGGATCAACTGTACCATCAGGCACTACCACCGCGCCAATCAAAGATGGATTGACTGAGGGTTCTAATCGTTTTGCTAATTCTGGTTCAATTTGAATCGCTTCAATCCCCGCCTTTTCACAACTCTCAATAAATGTTTTTTGATAAGCCAGATCATCTTCAGGCAATGTAATGAAAAGTCCTTTTGTATCTTCTACACAGTGGCGAGCAATCTGTTTTAAGATCATATTTTCTTTAATGCACTCTTCCGCAGATTCATGATCATTAACAGCATATCTTGCCCCACTATGTAATAATCCGTGATTTCGCCCAGTTGCCCCCGTTGCGATATCACGTCTTTCCAGCAAAATACAACGAAGTCCTCTTAACGCACAATCTCGAGCAATCCCTGCACCTGTCGCCCCACCACCAATAATAATCACATCTGTTTCCCAATGTGGTGTGGTTGAATTTAGCTGCTGATTTGTCATATTTGAAGCCTCCAACACACAATAAAATAGGATAAATTATTCCAATACGAAAATTTAGAGGTATTTTAACCCAAAAAGAAAATAAAAAATCAAAATTTGATTGAAAAAGAACAAATATGCAAGCCAGATCACACTTTTTTATAAATTGGAGAGAAAATAAGGTAGAGTAACGTACAAAAAGAATAAGAAAACTAAATTTTAAGGTAAATAATTCATCTCATTTTTTAAAAATAGATAACTTATTTTTCGTGCTCGCTCAAAACTGTCTTACTAGATTAAAATCGAATAAAAATTGCTCTACCCATTAAGACGTAATCAACATAAAACAATATTTTTCCTTCATACAAAAAACGAGTAAATATAACTTTTATCTAAGAAAATTCTTAAAATTAACTGCCATAAATCTAAAATCACGCTATAATAATGCGCTTTTGTAATACCTCGTTTTGTGTGCGGCTAACAAAAATATTTTTACTACCAAGAATATTTTTGCTAGTCGCAAACGGGTCATTACAAATCAAATCACCTTTATTTTAACTATTTTTATGAGGAAAAAATTGTGACTCCATTTGTGAAACAATTTAAATATGGTCAACATACCGTTACATTAGAAACAGGAGCAATTGCTCGCCAAGCAACCGCTGCTGTAATGGCAAGTATGGATGATACCAGTGTATTCGTGACCGTGGTTGCGAAAAAAGATGTAAAAGAAGGACAAGATTTCTTCCCATTAACTGTAAACTATCAAGAACGTAGCTATGCTGCTGGTCGTATTCCTGGTGGTTTCTTCAAACGTGAAGGTCGCCCTTCAGAAGGTGAAACCTTAATTGCACGTTTAATTGATCGCCCTATTCGTCCACTCTTCCCTGAAGGATTCTTAAATGAAATCCAAATTATTGCTACTGTTGTTTCAGTAAATCCACAAATTAGTCCTGATTTAGTGGCAATGATTGGTGCATCTGCTGCATTATCATTATCTGGTGTGCCATTCAATGGACCAATCGGTGCAGCTCGTGTTGGATTTATTAATGATCAATTTGTATTAAATCCAACCATGTCAGAACAAAAACAAAGCCGTTTAGATTTAGTGGTAGCAGGAACTGACAAAGCCGTATTAATGGTTGAATCAGAAGCAGATATTTTGACTGAAGAGCAAATGTTAGCCGCCGTTGTATTCGGTCATCAACAACAACAAGTTGTAATTGAAGCTATTAAAGAATTTACAGCAGAAGCAGGCAAACCTCGTTGGGATTGGCAAGCACCTGCCAAAAATGAAATACTCATCAACCGTATTAAAGAACTTTCTGAAGCACGCTTAGGCGAAGCTTATCGCATCACTGAGAAACAAGCTCGTTATGAACAAATTGATGCTATTAAAGCAGATGTTTGTGCCACAATTCTTGCTGAAAATAGTGAAGATGAAACCATCACTGAAGGCAAAATTATTGACATTATCCACGAATTAGAAAGCCGTGTAGTACGTAGCCGTATTTTAGCAGGCGAACCACGTATTGATGGTCGTACAGTGGATACTGTGCGTGCATTAGATATTTGCACTGGTGTTTTACCGCGCACTCATGGTTCAGCGATCTTTACCCGTGGTGAAACTCAAGCATTAGCAATTACTACTCTTGGTACAGAAAGAGATGCGCAAATCATTGATGAATTAACGGGTGAAAGAGCCGATCATTTCTTATTCCACTACAATTTCCCTCCATATTCAGTAGGGGAAACTGGTTTAATTGGTTCACCAAAACGTCGTGAGATTGGTCATGGTCGTTTAGCAAAACGTGGTGTTGCAGCTGTAATGCCAACCCTTGCAGAATTCCCTTATGTTGTTCGTGTTGTATCTGAAATTACTGAATCTAATGGTTCATCTTCAATGGCTTCTGTTTGTGGTGCATCATTATCATTAATGGATGCTGGTGTTCCAATCAAAGCTGCTGTGGCTGGTATTGCTATGGGACTTGTAAAAGAAGAAGATAAATTTGTAGTTTTATCTGATATTCTTGGCGATGAAGATCACCTTGGCGATATGGATTTCAAAGTAGCAGGTACACGTACTGGGGTAACTGCATTACAAATGGATATCAAGATTGAAGGTATTACACCAGAAATTATGCAAATCGCATTAAACCAAGCGAAAAGTGCAAGAATGCATATTCTAAATGTGATGGAGCAAGCAATCCAAACACCTCGTGCTGATATTTCTGATTTCGCACCGCGTATTCATACGATGAAAATCGATCCGAAGAAGATTAAAGATGTAATCGGTAAAGGTGGTGCTGTAATTCGTAGTCTTACTGAAGAAACTGGTACCTCAATCGATATCGATGATGATGGTACAGTGAAGATTGCCGCAACCGATAACAACGCAGCGAAAGCAGTAATGGCGAAAATTGAAGATATTGTTGCTGAAGTCGAAGTAAATAAAATTTATCAAGGTAAAGTAACTCGTATCGTCGATTTTGGTGCGTTTGTTAGTGTATTAGGCAATAAAGAAGGATTAGTCCACATTTCACAAATTTCTGAAGAACGTGTAGAAAAAGTCACTGATTATCTACAAGTTGGTCAAGAAGTCACAGTGAAAGTCGTTGAGATTGATCGTCAAGGTCGTATCCGTTTAACAATGAAAGATTTACAACCTACGAATAATAATTCATCTGCTCAAGATGAAGAAAGCGTGATTGAAGAATCTTCCGCGGATGCATAATTAAGCAATGACGAATAACACCGTGATGCCTATCACGGTGTTTTTGCCAGTGATGTTGAGCTTAGTGCTAATTTAAAGGCAGTATCATGTATCAGTTGCAGAAAAGAGTTTGTTCATTTTTATATTTTCCTTTTTTCTCCCTATGGTTATTTATTGCAGGTTGTAGTAGTTCACCATTAAGTGTATTAGGGACAGATTCACAACTTATCTTTTCAGATACCAAACCACAGGAACATCTCGATCAAGAAGTTGTGATTGCCAAACTCAGCCAAGTTTTGCAATTAGAAAAAATGACGAGAGAAGATCGTGCCGCTTTCTATTTTGAACGTGGAGTATTGTACGATAGTCTTAGTCTTTGGACGTTATCTCGTTTCGATTTTTCACAAGCGATTCAGCTCAAACCTAAAATGGCAGATGCTTATAATTACTTAGGGATTTATGCCCTAATTGAAGGGGATTATGATGCTGCTATTGATTATTTCAATGCAGTGTTAACACTCGATCCTCATTATAGTTATGCTTTCTTTAATCGAGGTTTAAGTTTCTACTATTCTAATCGTTATACTGAAGCAGAAGATGACTTTCTTACCTTTTATCAGGAAGAAACCGACAATCCTTATCGGGTATTATGGTTATATTTCAATGAGATAAAACAGAATCCAAATCAAGCACTTGCATTACTTAAACAACGTTCTAGTAAATTATCGAATCAATATTGGGGAACAAATATCGTCCAATATTATCTCGATGAAATCTCACTTACTGAATTACGTGAACGAATGAAACAGTATGCAAATAAATCATCTTCACAATATGCAGAAGTATTAACTGAAACCTATTTCTACTTGGCAAAACAACAATTAATGTTACACAAAAAGCAAGATGCCATCACATTATTTAAGTTGGCGATGGTTAATCAAGTGTATAGCTTTGTAGAATATCGTTTTGCCCTCTTAGAATTATTGCGATTAAGCGAAACAAAAGTTCGACCACAGAGTCAACCATAACAATAACATTTATTAAAAATAATTTTTATACTTTCGGTATTTACATGACAGAACAAACTTTAACTTTTGCAGACCTTGGTCTGCCTAAAACACTTTTATCTGCAATTTCAGATTTAGGATTTATTAATCCGTCCCCAATCCAACAAGCTTGTATTCCTCATCTATTAAATGGTGAGGATGTATTAGGTATGGCACAAACTGGTAGTGGAAAAACTGCTGCTTTTGCCTTACCGCTATTAACCCATATTGAGATAGATAAAAAATATCCACAATTATTAGTGATGGCACCTACACGTGAATTAGCAATCCAAGTTGCTGATGCTTGTGAACAATTTGCCAAAAATTTAAAAGGTATCAACATTGTTACTGTTTACGGCGGACAACGTTATGACATTCAACTTCGTGCTTTAAAGCAAGGTGCCCAAGTCGTAGTTGGTACCCCAGGAAGAATCTTAGATCATATTCGTCGTAAAACATTAGATCTTAGTGCATTAAAAGCGATTGTATTAGATGAAGCCGATGAAATGCTACGTATGGGCTTTATTGAAGATGTAGAAACTGTTATGGCTGAATTACCAGAACAGCATCAAACCGCATTATTTTCTGCAACTATGCCAGAACCTATTCGCCGTATTACGCGTCGTTTTATGCGTAATCCGCAAGAAATCAAAATTCAATCTACCCAACAAACTGCACCAGATATTACTCAATCTTATTGGCTAGTAAATGGTTTCAAAAAGGGTGAAGCATTGATTCGTTTTCTTGAAGTAGAAGAGTTCGATGCGGCAATCATTTTCGCACGAACTAAAAGTGCAACCTTAGAAATCACAGAGTTATTAGAAAGAAATAATTTCCGTTGTGCTGCACTGAATGGTGATATGACACAACAACTACGTGAACAGACCCTCGATAAATTACGTAACGGACGTTTAGATATCTTAGTAGCTACTGATGTTGCTGCGCGTGGTATTGATATTGAACGTATTAGCCTGGTGGTAAATTACGATATTCCGCTTGATCCCGAATCTTATGTTCACCGTATTGGACGTACCGGGCGTGCAGGGCGTGCAGGGCGTGCCTTACTATTTGTTGAACCAAGAGAAAGACGACATTTACGTAATATTGAACGTTTAATGAAGAAAACCGTTGATGAAACTCAAGTACCAAACCATGAACAGTTACAAAATGTTAGACGTGAAAAATTTAGACAAAAAATTACAGCACAACTTGAACATCATGATCTTGAGCTTTATCGCAGCTTACTAGAAGATATTTTTGCAGCAGACCAATCTCAAGAAGATATTGCAGCTGCAATGATGATGCTATTACAAGGTAAACAAAAACTTATTCTACCGCCTGATCCAGAAATTAAACCATTACGCAGAGAAAAAGAGCGCCGTGAAAATCCTCGTTCTGCTGAACACCGTGGTGCAAGAAATAATATGCCAATGGATGTTTATCGTATTGAAGTTGGACGTGCAGATGGAGTTGAAGTAGGACATATTGTAGGCGCTATTGCTAATGAAGGGAATTTAAGCAGTCGTTATATTGGTCATATTAAATTATATGAACATCACGCAACTGTTGAATTACCTATTGAAATGCCGAAAGGATTATTGCAACATTTCCAACGTACTTATGTCGTTGGTAAACCAATGAAAATGTCCTTACTTGAAGCAGCTCAAGTAGAGTTTGAAGATAAAAAACACGCTTCACGCAATAAGAAACAGCGCGATCGTGATAATGATGCCTTTAGCAAAAAATCCTCTCGTTCAGGAAAAGAACGAAAATTTAAAGAGAATCGCAAAAAATTTGCTAATCGTTAACTCTCAATTAGGGCTTGGACTAAAAATACAAGCCCTATTTTACATCTCTAAGGAGAAACTATGCCTACATTAAATAAAGTAACTCAATTAGCCACATCATTACCCACTTACCGTGTTATCGAAATCTCTGGCATAGATAGCCAAACTTTTTTACAGGGGCAATTAACCTGTGATGTTACCAAAATGGCAGATAATAGTTCTACTTTAGCCGCTCATTGTGATCCTAAAGGGAAAATGATCTCATTATTTCGTTTAATTAAATTTTCTGCTCAACAATTTTGGTTTATTTTTGAAGAAAGCTTATTACCAACTGCTTTAGAACAATTAAAAAAATACGCTGTATTTTCAAAAGTCACCTTTAGTGAAAAATCTTTATCTTTATATGCATTTACACCTGATACCTTACCTAACGAATGGCAATATGATGGAGAAATTTACCAAACTGAATCCGATACTTTAGTTCATATTGATGCAGAAGAGCAAAATTACTACATTCTTCTTACCACAAAAACATTGGATTTCACGGCTGATCTAGAAAAATGGAAAGCACTCAATATCATTAATGGACAACCTTTATTTAATGGCAAAGTCCAAGGTGAATTTATTCCTCAAGCATTAAATTTACAGCATTTAGAACAAGCCATCTCTTTTACAAAAGGATGTTATATCGGTCAAGAAACGATTGCTCGGGCAAAATATCGTGGAGCCAATAAACTGGCAATGTTTACCTTATTAAGCCAAGCAAACGAAGATGTTGAAATCGGTTCTAGTGTTGAGATGAAATTAGAAAATGGCTGGCGTCGTACAGGAACAATTATCAACTTTACTCAATATCAACAACATACTTTACTGCAAGTTGTATTAAACAAAGAAATTTCTCCAGACACATTATTTAGACTTGCTGAAAATGGAGCAACCTATCAAGATTTAGCAAATAAATTTGTTGAAGAATAAATACATACTTATAAAAAAAAAGAGATTGATCCTTAAAGATCAATCTCTTTTTTTAGGTATAGTAGA
>NZ_JTJR01000016.1 GCF_001678475.1 Gallibacterium genomosp. 3
GCATTGATGTTCAGGACAAGGTAGTTATCTCAAGACAAAGCCCACTTACCAGTTGGCTTTATTATTAAAGCAGTAGATCATTTGTTGAATTAATTGACTAGTGCAAAAAAATGCAGTAGTATTTTCCATACTAGCCAAAGTGTAATTTAATTACATTTTGGCTTTTTTATTGGAATTTTTTAACCCCGATGGTTTTTAACTGTCGGGGTTTTTTATTTGGGAAAAATCTTTAAAGTAGTTTAAAAGAATTGAAGACATTAAGTTGTGAAAATAGAACTCACAACGCAATCGGGAAAAATAAACCCCAAGGCGTTTGCAGCACCTTGGGGTTTTTCATTTAATCATTAAATAGGAATGACTAAATAAATTATGAGCAATTATAGCAAAACAAAGTTAAAAATCCACCCAAAGGAGGGATTAGAAGTGGAAACTTATGCTAGCCCATTTATTAAAATTGCTATCGGCATCGCGATAATTTTGATTGCACTTGCTGTATTAGCATTAGGTATTACACCATTAATATCGGCATTGCGTTGGTGGTGATGATGAGCCTTTATACCATTGAAGAACTTAAACAAAAAATTCGCTTACTTGATGAAAAAATAGAAACCGCACAAAGCCAAGTGAGCTTCAATGGTCGCTCAGTTTCTTGGCAAATCAGTGAATTGACCAAACAACGTGATCGGTATCAAGTAATGTTAGATGAAATGTTAGCAACAAGTGGGCAGAAAGTGAAAAAGCATAGATTTAAGTATGCGAGGTTTATTTAATGAACTTTTTAGAAAAAACGATTGCAACACTGTCGCCACAATGGGCGGCAAAACGGTTTAAAAGCCGTTATGTACTCAACACTTATGAAGCAGCAATACCTAGCAGAACACATAAAGCTAACCGAGACGGACAAGGAGCGAATACCAATGTACGACAAAGTGCGGTGAGTTTGCGTGAACAGGCAAGAGCGTTAGATCAAAATCATGATATTGTAATTGGGATTTTGGATAAACTCGAAGAACGGGTAATTGGCTCAAAAGGCATTCATATTGAACCACAACCCTTAATGAAAAATGGTGATGTTCACGAAGCACTTGCGGAAAAAATCCGTAAATTGTGGGCGGAATGGTCGATCAAACCTGAAGTAACAGGATTGTATACCCGTCCTGCTCTTGAACGAATGCTATTACGCACTTGGTTGCGTGATGGCGAAGTGTTCGTGCAGTTGGTGAAAGGAAAAGTACCCGGTTTAACTCATGCTTCAAGTATTCCTTTTTCATTGGAAGCCTTAGAGCCAGATTTCGTGCCGATGAATACTGATGTGGCAAAAGAAAATTTATTACAAGGTGTTTATTTGAATGCGTGGCGTAAGCCAACAGGTTATCAAGTTTATTTAGATAATCCGCAAGAGTCGGGTAAGTTTTACGACAAAGTCAAAACTGTTTCGGCAGAAAATATGTTGCACTTGGCTTTTCGTAAGCGATTACATCAAATTCGTGGCGTGAGTATGCTGCATGGTGTCATTATTCGTTTAGCCGATCTGAAAGACTATGAAGAAAGTGAGCGCGTCGCTGCACGCATTGCAGCAGCAATGACAATGTATATTAAAAAAGGTGATGCTCAACTTTATGATGTAGATGACATAAATGAAAAAGATGAGCGGGTATTTGATGTTGCACCTGGTGCGGTGATTGATGATTTAAAACCAGGAGAAGATATTGGTTTAATTAATTCTAACCGCCCTAACACCAATTTAGAGAGTTTCCGCAATGGACAATTACGTGCTACTGCGGCTGGTACACGTTCAAGCTATTCCAGTATAGCCCGTGACTACAACGGCACTTATTCCGCTCAACGACAAGAGTTGGTCGAAAGTTTTGAGGGTTATGCGGTATTACAAGATACCTTTGTGGCGGCAATCTCTCGTCCAATTTATCGGGAATGGCTAAAAATGGCAATTGCTGCACAAGCCATTAATGTTCCCTCTGATGTTGACCCAGAATCATTGTTTAATGCAGTTTATTCTGGTCCAGTAATGCCGTGGATTGATCCAATCAAAGAGGCGAATGCATGGAAAGAACGGATCAAAGGAGGATTAGCAACAGAGGGACAAGCAATCCGAGCAAGTGGCAATAATCAAGCAGAAGTGAAACGCCAGCGTATTGTAGAAGTACGAGAGAATAAACAAGCAGGTCTTAAATTTGATACGGATTTGACCAATACACAAGGAATAATCAATGAAACGAAAACAAATGATACTCGCACCCGTAGCGATGATAAACAAGATGAATAATCAGTCTTGGTTTTCCATTAAAGCCTCCGCCAATCAAAGTGCGGAGGTTTTTATTTATGATGAAATTGGAATGTGGGGCGTTTCAGCACAGCAATTTGCCAATGAACTAAAAGAGATTGGCAACGTGCGGCAAATCAATCTCCATATTCATTCGCCCGGTGGCGATGTGTTTGATGGCATAGCCATTTATAACTTACTGAAAAATCACCCAGCGAATAAGACCGTCTATATAGACGGTCTTGCTGTGTCTATGGCTTCCGTTATCGCAATGGCGGGCGATGAAGTCATTATGCCTGAAAACGCAATGCTAATGATCCATAAGCCATGGGGCATTCAAGGTGGTGATGCAGAAGAACTGCGTAAATATGCGGACTTATTGGATAAAGTGGAAAGTACGTTATTGATGGCGTACACCGCGAAAACAGGCAAGTCCGAAGATGAATTAGCGGCAATGCTCGCTGTGGAAACTTGGCTTACAGGCAAAGAATGCGTTGAGCTTGGTTTCGCTGACAAACTAGCCGATCCCCTTGTGGTGATGGCTTCCATTCAATCTAAAAAAATAGAGGATTTTACTAATATGCCTAATGAACTCAAAAATATGTTGTTGAAGCCACAAGGCAACGCAAAAAATCAGAATGTGGCACCAGAACAAAATGCAGATCAATCACAAGCACACGAAAAGCCAGTGGTTAAAATGGTAGATAATACTGCACAAGTGCAAGCACAAATGGCACAACGAAATACGGCAATCAAGGCGGTATTTGCTCCATTTAACGGTCAATTTAATGATTTGTTAGTGGAATGCTTAGGTGATGTTACGATAACCGCAGAGCAAGCTAAAGATAAATTGTTGGCGAAACTCGGTGAAAACACCACGCCAAGTGTGTCACAAAACCATATTCACGTTGACAACGGTAATATTGTCGGTGATAGCGTGAAAGCCGCTTTGCTTACACGTGCAGGTTTTGAAAAAGCAGAAAAAGATAACGCCTACAATTCAATGACCTTGCGTGAATTGGCGCGTGCGTCGTTGGTGGATCGTGGCGTGGGCATTGCTGGAATGAATGCAATGCAAATGGTAGGCATGGCGTTTACCCACTCTACTTCTGACTTTGGGCAAATTTTAATTGATGTTGCCCATAAGTCAGTATTAAAAGGTTGGGAAGAAAGCAGTGAAAACTTTGAGCAGTGGACGCATAAAGGCACGCTTACTGATTTTCGTCCAGCTTATCGTGTTGGCTTAGGTGGTTTTGATAGTTTGCCACAAGTGCGTGAAGGGGCTGAATATACTTACGTAACACTTGGTGATACTGGAATGCAAGTATCTCTCGCTACTTACGGTGCTTTATTCAGTCTTACACGCCAACTTATTATCAATGATGATATGCATATGCTGACCCAAGTCCCTTATAAACTTGGTCAAGCTGCACGAGCGACTATCGCAGATTTAGTGTTTGCTCAGCTCTTTGGTGATCCTGTGATGAGTTACGACGGTAAAAAACTTTATGATGTTGCTCATAAAAATACGTTAACAGGTGCTGCAATGGATTTAAGTAATATTGATAAAGCTATTCAGCTAATGAATGCACAAAAATCTTTTGATGGTAAGCAGCTTGCGATTGAGCCAGATGTCTTACTTGCACCAACCTCACTTTATACTCGAGCAAAACAGATTCTTGGTTCAAGTTCAGTGGAAGGAGCGGATATTAATTCTGGCATTATTAACCCATTAAAAGATGTGGTGCCGGTGACAAAATCACAACGATTACAGGCAGAGAATGCGAAGATTTGGTATTTACTCAATAAAGATGCCATTGAAGTATCTTACCTCAATGGTGTTGAACAACCATTTATCGACCAACAAACAGGTTTTACTGTTGATGGTGTAACCACTAAGGTACGAATTGACGCAGGGGTAAATGTGTTAGATCACCGTGGTATTGTACGTGTAACTAATGCATAAAAATAAGGAAAACTGACCGCTCTTTTGGGCGGTTTTTTTTATTTAGTAATAAGGAAAAATATTATGGCGAAAAACTTTATTCAAAACGGCGATACTATTGATTTTGTCGCGACAAGAAATGTGAAAAGTGGTGATGTAGTGGTATTGCAAGATCTGATTGTGGTTGCAGTTACCGACGTTGTAAACAAAGCAACTGGCACAGGGATTGTCGGCGGTTTATGGCGCGTAAAAGCCAAACAAGCTGATGACATTAAACAAGGTGATGTGTTGTATTGGTCTGATTCAGATGGCGCAACCAAAACTGCTGCCAGCAACAAACGCCTTGGTATTGCGTGGACTGACTCAGGCACATCATCTGAAGAAGTTGATGTGAAAATCAATGCTTAACCCGTTTGAACAGGCGTTAGCGCAAGCAGATAAGGCGATAACAGATATCATGATGTCGCCTTGGATGATTGAAGGTGTTGTTTACCCCGCCACTTACGATGAAATGCCACAGCGTTTTGAAGGAATGTTGCAGCATAACGAAGAATATCGGGTAAACGGCACTAAGCGCACATTAACACTGTTTAAAGAAAGCGGTTATCGTCCACGTGTTGGTGACCGTGCGGAACAAGGGGATAAGCAGTTTTTGGTTAAAGCCTTTGAGTTGGTGGATCAACTGATCATTTTGCAACTGGAGTAAATAATGACGTTAGAGCAAGATCTCGCTTTAATCCGACGTAATGCGAATAAGGTGGTGAAGCAGCTTAATCGTCAAGCAGCAAAAACCATCAATCATTTGGCAACAAAGGCGCGCAATCAAGCTACCAAAAATGTTGCTAAAGACATCGGAGTGCCAGTGAAAACCCTAAAAGGCAGAACAAGGCAAAGCAAACATCAGCGTGCAACCGCTACCAAGCTGCGTGCGCAGTTACGCGTTAATGTATCACCATTGCCGCTAATTCGCCTGTTAGAGAGCAAAGCGAATCGGGTGTGGGAAGGGCGTGGCGCAATTATGGTGGGGAAATATGCGGTACAACGTGGTTTTATCCAAACCCTTGCTAATGGACGCACGCACGTAATGCAACGGGCAGGGAGTGCGCGCTATTCTATTGACGTGGTGAAAATTCCACTGCGCCAGCCATTGACTGCGGCTTACCAACAAGCCCTTAAAGATTATCCCACCGAATTACAGAAAGAATTGAAAGACCGCTTAAGTGCGGTCTTTTCTTAGGGAGAAAAAATGCTGATTCATAAAGCGATTCGAGAACAGATCGCCTTACAGCTACGAATGTTAAACCCTGAAATTAACGTTTGGGCTGGGCGACCAACCTTTATTGACTTAGACAATGAACCAACCACACTGGCGGTTTTTATTGACGATGCGCAAAGCGAGCCAACAGGGTTATGTGGTGGTGAGTGGGAGGCAATCTTAAATATTGCCATTTATCAACGATCAACCCAAGGTGAAGCTCCGCTCGACGAGCTGGCTGAGCAAATCGTTCAACATCTGGCGGAAGCCTTTGAAGATGACGAATTGGATACATTACAGCAATGTTATTTAACTGGGTATCACTATGAACAAGATGCGCAGAAACGGACTTGGTATATAGCAAATTTACAATATCAAATCATATATGGAGACTAATATATGGCAACAATGACTACCCCATTCCAGGGGACAAAATTCTATATCGGCACTGGCTTAGCAACCAAAAAAGCAATTACAGCATGTACTGTTACCCCAGAGGCGACACTTACAGTAGCAAGTAGTGGTGTAAAAGCAGGTGATTGTATTAAAGTATCGGGATTGGGTGCATTAGATGGCTACTATCCAGTCAAGTCAGTCCAAACCGACAGCATTACATTAGCAGATGAAGTGGATTGGTCAGCACAGGATAGACCAACGGATTTCGCAAAAGCACAGATTGAAAAAGTGACGTGGTCATCTAACTTTTGTGCGATTAAAAACATTGAAAAAGATGGAGATACACTTACTGAAGAAGATATTACGACAATGTGTAGTGAGGGAACAGAAACCGAACCAGGTGATATCGAGTTTGGTAGTGTAAAACTGACTTTCTTCTGGGCGCCAGCCACAGCAATGCAAGCAGATTTACGCAAGAAGTTCTACGGCAAAGAAACTTTCCCGTATTTGATTGTGTTCAAGAACAAGCAAGGATCGTTATATGGCACAGGTTTTATTCAAACCAGCACCAATATCAGTGGTGAAGTGAAAGGCAATTTTGAATCGGGTGTAACGATTAAGCCGTCTAAACGCGATTACATATTACCGGTTACAGCATAATTGGTAAATAAATCAGTAAAAAAAAGGACCGCTTGTAGCAATACAGGCAGTTTTTTTATATCCAAAAATAGAGGTCGTTATTATGCAACTTGCAAACCCTGAAAATTTTAAACAATTTGTACAAATTAAAAATCGTAAAGTGATGACAAATTCAGAGACAGTCGCAAAAGTTTTTTGGAAAATATCATCACCACGTTATTCGAGATATTCGAGAAATTTTGGAGGCTGGAGATGATGAATTTAACCGAACCAATTTTGGTTTGGTTGAATATATCGACAAAAAAGGTGAAAAGCGCCCAATGTTTGAAATGACAAAAGACGGTTTTATGCTTTTAGTAATGGGATATAGAACTAAAAAAGCAATGGCAATAAAAATTTCTTACATTAAAGCCTTTAATTATATGGCAGAACAATTAGCTAAAGGTGGAGCAACACTACTTGAACAATATTACCAAGCTATTGGTGAACACAAAGCGAAAAAGCATTTTGCCAGTTTATGTGGAAAAGGTTTGCGTGAATGGCAGGGTGAAAAACCTGTGCTAGAAGCAACAATCCGTATTATTGAAAACAAAATGCAAATTGAACTACCTCTTTTAACTAATAAATAAGGAAATTGACAGTGAATCAAGGTACACGTGAAACATTATTAGCGATTAAACCTACTCTAAAGCCGTTTGAACTTAACGGTAATACCTACTATATCCGCTCTTTTACAGTTGGAGATGTTAATCGTGAAATTTTTGAATATCAAAACTGGCTGAAAGCTCAAGCTATTGAGCAAGGTCTTGATCTCAATTTTGATGATGAAGAGCAATTAACTAAACAGTTAGAACCGATTGCGGACAAATATCGTCTAGCTCGTAATTTAGCGATTAAATTATGTGACGAAAATGGTAATAATTTATTTGATCCTGATAGTAGGGAAGATTTAGAGTCCATTTTAAAGTTAGATGACAGTGTTTTATCCGCATTTAATCAAGCAGAAAATGAAGATAGCCCAAAACACTCAGCGAGCGAAGAAAGTTCCAGTTAACTTTATCGCTTGCATTGGGAAAAACTTTAACTGAAATTGAAGCAATGCCCGAAAGGCATTTGCAAGAATATGAAAAATTCTATCAAGAACAACCTTTCGGGCTGTGGCGTGAAGATTATCGTACTGCACAAATCGCTTACTTGTTAGCGGCTATTAATAGCGACTATAAAAAAGAATCACCAAAATTCACTGATTTTATGTCGTTTTTCGACAACCAAAATACGGTGAAAAATAACCAAGATTTTGATGATGGTAGTGAAGAATTTTTAGCACGGAGGTAAGTAAAAAGTAATTAGTAAGATCTATATTGTATTTAAAAACTGGAGTTGTTATACTTAAAGTTAACAAACATAATGACTATACTTGTTATGTTTTTTTACATCCAGCCTTTGGCGAGTCGTTTCACTATTCCGAAATAGATGACCCTTAGGCTTTTTTATTATATGCAATATAGGTTCCGTATGAAGAGAAAAGTAGCTATTTTTGTTGATGCTGGCTTTTTTATCCGCATATTTACTTCTAAAGTTGATCCAGAAATGAAAATGTCTCCTGATAAATTAGCAAAAGAAATGTGGCGTTATTGGATTCGTCATGTTGATAGACGCAATGGAGAACAGCTTTATCGTATCTATTTCTATGATTGTCCACCATTGATGAATAAGGCTCAACACCCAATAACGGGGAAAGAGATTAACTTTGCTATAAGTGATATAACTAAATATAAACTTGCCTTACATAAAGCATTGTTACATCAGCCTTATGTTGCTTGCCGAATGGGCGAGTTAAGTGTTGACACTAAAACTGATTGGGGATTTATTCGCGTAGATGCAGTACATAACTTTAAAAAGTTGATTAAAGGGGAAGTAGATTATAAGCAGATTAATCCAAATAATGTATCTTTAAAGCCAAAATAAAAAGGCGTAGACATGAAACTTGGTATTGATATTACAAGTGTAGTTCTAAAAAAATTAGCAAATAAAATTATTTTGATTTCTGGAGATAGTGATTTTGTTCCTGCTGCAAAATTAGCGAGAGTGGAAGGAGCATATTTTATTCTAGATGCTATGGGAAGAGATGTAAAAGGTGATCTTGCAGAACATATTGACGGTTTGAAAACATTTATAAATAGTCATAAAACAAAACTAGAACATAGCTAATGATTGAATATTAACCAATCCTTAAATCGTGCTTTCATAGTTGCTCCTTTGTTGTTGTGGAGCTTGTAATATAAATACCGTGTATGAAGATGTAATCTGGTTAATATTATTTTGTCGATGTAGATCGCAAAAATAACAAAAAAGAATAGTTTTAAAGCCTGTTTACAAAGACAGGCTTTTTTATTGTTGAATAAATTAAACAGCAAACCCCGATTGCGACCAACAATCGGGGTTTTCTTTACCTCTTATCCAAGTTTAGCAAACTAAGGAGCAATTTTGATTAAGTATACACCAAAACATCAAGTAAAGGTAGGTGGAAAAATGAGTAAAGAAGGCGCAGATAAAGTTGGAAATAAATTAGCGAATGCTGCATTGATTTTAGCAACTTGCTTGGGAGTTAGCGCACTAATGATTGCATATTCTTATTTGATGTAGTAGCAGAAGGGATTTGTAAAATGCTAGAAATGATAGACAAATCGGATAAAGCAAGAAAACTTGCTTACGTGGTATTGATTTTATTTTTTATATTTTCAATGGCATGGATTAGCCCTAACTTATTAAAAGCAATTTCAGAATTATTATTGACGCTAAAAACAATCTAAAATCATTTACAACAAAATCAATTAGTATTAATATTTAAATCAAGGTGTCATAGCCTTAACAAGAAGCGGAAATCCGCACCCGACAGCATAGCGGTTTTTTTATACGTAAAATTTGTGTTTCTCCTTTTTCTTTTCTCACGAATTGAACGTACACATCTATCTATGCCGAGAGGGCGGAGAATAAAATACCTGAAAGGGGAATAATCCCAGCCGACTTCTTGCGGTTTACGAACCTCTTGGCACCAACTTAAGGATTAGAAGTGCAGTTTATTGAAACAAATGAGAATAACATCACTTATATTCATACCGAATTTAATATTGAAAATGTCACTTACTTAGCCATTTTTTCAAAAGATGATGAAACGTTATTTTTCTTTAATGATGACGAGAATATAACAAAATACATTCATCATCGTCAGGTGTATTCCATTAAATTTCTTGTGAAAGATTATCTTGAAATAGAAAATGACGACTTGTACGCTCCACCGCTGGATCATAACTTTGGTAAAAAACAAATTGCCGAATTAAAACAAAAACTTGAGGAAATTGTCTATCAACATTATGTAAGGTTTAAGCCAGATTGTTATGTTTTTGTGGGAGAACGTCCTTCATTAATCAGAATGTATAAAAAACTTTGTGCAAATCCGAGCGATTTTATGGTAAACTTTCAACCAATAACAGATTTAGGCAGTCATCAAGATTGTTTTGTGATCAAAACCCCATCCTACAAGGAGGAATGAAATGATGAAGAAAACGACCGCTGCCGAAATGAAAAAACAAGCAGCCCAAAAATTTAAAAAAGCGTATCAACAAGCGAAAAAGAATGGTACGTTAAAAGAAATTTCGGAATAACGCCAAAGAGCGATTATCATCGAAAGATGAGTTTTTTATGCCTTAGAGCAATCAACCCCGATCAATGAAAATTGGTTGGGGTTTTTCATTTGACAATCCCTATATTCTTATTTAATATTTATATCAAGGTGCTTCAAAACGCCTTGTAAAATATATATAACCGTTATTCACTACGTTAATGTGATTTTTTTGTATCTGAAATTTGTGTTTTCCTTTTCTTTTCTAGCTAATTTCAATACAAAAATAAAACTCAATCTATGGATAGGGTGGTGAGGAAATAACCAATACCCACGCCGTCGTTATATCGGTTTTGAACACCCTATCCGCCCAACCTATTCAAAAGGAATATAACAATGAACACTCAAATCTCTACCCAAACAATTACTTTCTATGATGCAGAACTTATTACTTTAAAAGTTGAAGATGTTATCTATACAGCTGTTAAACCTATAGTTGATGCATTGGGACTATCTTGGGGAACGCAACAAAGAAAGCTAGAAAATTCAAAAGATAAATTCAGTTGTACTCATATGAAAACAACTGGTTCAGATGGAAAAACTTATGAAATGCTCTGTATGCCAATTCGTAAATTGAATGGTTGGTTATTTAGCATTAATCCTGAAAAAGTTAGACCGGATTTAAAGGATCGTGTTATTAAGTATCAAGAAGAATGCTTTGAGGCTTTATACAATTATTGGTTTAAAGGTAAAGCGGAGAGAACTCAAACAACAGTAGATGATCGCACAGGCTTACGAGATGCGGTTAATATGCTAGTCAGCAAAAAGGGATTAATCTACTCTGATGCTTATAATCTTGTTCACCAATATATGAATGTAAAAAGTATTGATGAAATTTCTAAAGTAGATTTACCGAAGGCGGTAGCTTATTGTCATAAATTAGTTTTAGAAGGTGAACTAATTATAGAGCAACCTAAAGCTGAAAATTTTAGTTTAACAGCAAATGATGTTGTAGAGTTAGCTTGGTGCTTATTCTCTGCAAAACAACAAAATGATTTATTACAAATGTTAGTAAAACCTTTAGATGAAATTAAATCTGGCTATTCTTCAGAAGTTTACACTTTTGCGAGCGAATATCGACATTGTTGGCAACTATCGTTTCCAATTTTGGATAAATTGGTAGCGTTAATAGACAAATCAACTTCAGATACAAATTATAAACGCATTGTGATGCACTTTAAAAAGATTAGAGATGATCTTAATAAACCCGCATTGATGTTCAGGACAA
>NZ_JTJR01000017.1 GCF_001678475.1 Gallibacterium genomosp. 3
AGCAACCACTTTGTCCACTTGGTGTAGTTTTTTTAAAATCAACAACCATTTTGTCTACTACACCCGGCTTTACAACTTTCAAATTTAAGGCGTGTATTTTTGTATGGCAATTTGGGTGTACCAGACAACGATTACTTAACGTATCATTGCCACCAAACATTTTGTACACGATATGGTGATCGTGCCAACCTGTTTCTTTGGTAATTGGTAACCTGCATAAAGCACATTTTCCATCTTGGTTTTTATATAAAGCTTGCCATTGTTGTCTATGAGATTGTTCATCATATAAACGATTTTGACTAAGTTTTTCTCCATATAATTCCCATTCGGGCAAGAACGGATTATATTCAGACTTTATTTTAATATGCCGTTTTATTTTAACATTTCCACAATAAAACAAATTTAATGGATATGTTTCACCTTTATCATTGGTATATATCGTGCCAAATATCCAATTGCGGGTCGCATTGGTACAAAAGTATTTCTCCTTTATCCACTTGATCCCTTGTATGTGATGATTTGAGTAATTTTATGAAATTTCATATTTCATAAAATGAATGAAGAATTTGACCGCTTGTATTATTCCTCTGTTGGTAAATCATCTAGACTTGGAACGACAGGGCCTAACTCAAATTCGATAAGTTCGTAAAAAAAATTATTATCCAGTTCTTCAGTGGAGCTTAAAGTAAAATTATTAACATAAAGAATTGGAATGAATTCCGACATTTCCTTATCATAACCTGTAAGAAAATATAAGCCATAATTCATGTTTTTTATATTTTCAAGCCCAATTGTCCAATATGCCTCAGGAGCAAGTCGTCTAAAAACCTCACCTAAATAAATCCAACAATTTGCAAAGTCGGATATATGTTCTTTATCATTAAGAATTTTATTTTTTCTAATATATTTAGCCAGTTCAATAAGACTATCTAAAGAGTAATCCAGATGAAATCCTTGAGCTTCTGCTTTTTCAATTAGCTCATCTAGATAGTCATCGATGTGAAATAAAAACAAGTTAAAGTCTTCAGTTGCTTGTTTTTCATCTACTATTTTTTTACTCATAATTTTGATCCTATCGTGTATTTAATATTGTTTTGTTCTAAAGCTTTTAAGAAAGGCAGGGAGGCTCCTTTTTCCAGTATATATTCAACTTTATACCCTTTCTTTTGCAATAAAACATCCTTTGCTATATCTATTTTAGCTTGTTTGGTTAGAGAGACTTTTCCTGTTTTTAATTGTCCTAGGTATCTCCCTTTACTAATATCAATTATTGTGATGACGCCGCTTACACCATTTCCATAAGGCTTTCCAAACTAAAGCATCCATCCGTCCAAATATTTTACTTGCCACTTGGCTTTTATGATAATTTGCCCATCCTCTTAACATTGGATTTAGCACCATTATTAAGTCTTTCTGTTGAGCCATTTTCATTACAGAGATTGTTGATTTAACCTTATTGTAGAATGCTTTTACATTCTTTTGACTTGGTCTAACCAAAATCTTGGATTTGAAACGTCTAACAGTCCAACCTAGAAAATCAAAACCTTGTTCAATATGCACAACCTTTGTTTTTTCTGCCGACAAGGTTAAACCTCTTTCTGCTAGAAAATCTTCAATTAAAGGAATGACTTTTTCCTCAAGCAATGCTTTTGTTTTACCTGAGATAATAAAATCATCTGCATATCTTACTAGATACGTTTTGTTTTTTCGGATTTTTCTACTTCCTTTTTTCCCAAAATGGTTTTCAAGTAAGCATTCCAATCCATCTAATGTCATATTTGCCAACGTTGGCGAAATAATACCGCCTTGCGGTGTACCTTCTGTAGTCTGTTTTAATTGACCAAATTCAACAACACCTGATTTTAGCCACTTCCGCAATATTCGCTTATTGATCGGAATATGCTTTATTAGCCAGTCGTGGTTTATATGGTCAAAGCAACCTGCAATATCCGCATCCAGTACCCATTCAACAGCTTGATTGGTTTTCTTTCCTTTATGCGAATAAATTTGGTGTATATGAGTAATAGCGTCTGCCGTTGAACGGTTTAGTCTAAACCCATACGAACCTTTGTCAGCGGTTGTTTCTGCTACAGGCTGTAATGCTAATAAATGTAAGGCTTGCATTGCTCTATCTTTCATTGTTGGAATACCTAATGGACGTTTCTTTCCATTGGTTTTGGGAATATAAACTCGTCTTAATGGGCGAGGTTTATATCCTTTGTCCGTTAAAGAGAGTGCTGCTTGCCATTTTGCTTCAGGGGTATTTCAAAGCACTTTATCAACACCACTTGTCTTTTTGCCTTTATTTTCAGTTACTCGCTTTACCGCCACCAATTTGGCGTAATGCGAGTGGGTGAGCATTCGTTGTAAGTTTTTCACTTTACGCCAATCGCTCTCCTGCGTAGCCTTCGCAATCCGAATTTGCATTCCTTTCACATACCTTTCTGCTTTACGCCATTCAACGTAATGCCATTGTGAGATGTGCGAGGTCTCTGGATTGCAAGCTACTTTTTCAGTATAATGCTTACGCTCTTTCATACCTACCTCTGATATTACAAGGTAAGTTAAAAGGTCTCGGTAAGTGGGTAAATTCCTCGCTGTAAACTTGGTCGTGTACAAGAGGAACTACCGAATACCGATAGTTTTAACCGCTCTTGTAACCGATTGGGTTAAAGAGTACGGGCGTTAGGTGTGATGGGATTTCCCACCCATCACAATGAGCTAATCAAGTTAATTAGCTAGCAAGCCCAACGCTCGCCTTTCTTTAAATAGTTTACATTTGTTATTAGTTTGTTTCCCTTCCATTAGAGTAAGAAAACTTTAAATTGCCCCAATGGGACAAACTAACACTAATAACCCTTAAAGGCATTGCTACTCATCTTGCGATGAAAGACCAGTTGGAAGTCTGCATCCTTTCGGATTAGGTTATGTTTCATACCCTATCTACATCATTACAATGTAGCCTTCGCTTTTTCCAACCTCCCTTACCTGCATTTTCAACAGTATTGCTTACGCTTTACCTGCCTTGTTTGTTTTACTCAATCATTCTATTTCAAACGGTTTGAGTATTGTGGACAAGACGAAAATACAGGCTTACCAAGTTCCGTTATCATCACACGAATAGTGAAGATACAACCTGTTCCCCGACAGTGCTTAAGATGGCGTATTCCCACGTTAAAGAGGAATAACCGACTGCCTACCTTTTGGTTAAAGCCTATCAATAGCTTTGGCTTTGTCTCAATAACGAGGTTTATCAGTTGTTCACTTTCATTTATCTTTCTATTCAGTCTAGCCCCTCAAGAACTTGCTATTAGTTCTCTCTCAATAATTTCTCACGATTTTATTGACTGATTGCTCAGGAGTTCATTGTCAGGAAGCTCTGCACAACACCGTTGCCAGTGATGCACTATCCCTAGACTACTGTTAGCCATATAACAGGTTACCTCATCAATACTACTGCACTACTTATATCTTCAGTTTTATTGATTGTAACAATGATGATAACAGCTTACGCATACTTACTAAGTTGGTACGCCCTATACTGCAATAAATAAGCCTTTACTGTTACTTCCAAATTCACTTCTGCTTTCTATTCGCAATGTTTAAACTTACCCTAAATACAATCCCACTCTTCTTTATCTAATACAAAATACAAAGTGATTAAACTTTCTATTCCCAGATTAGAAGAGTAATTAATAAATTATAGGTGTAGTAAAGCCTAGCTCCTGAAATCTTGAGAACTTATTTATTCCATTCTTTCATTTGCTATCGAAAATACTCCATATCAAGAGTATTTAGTGAATAGATAAATGTATATACTCAGATATACATAAAGTGAAAAAGTAAATGTATATTCAACGATATACATAATGTGAAGTAAGTACTCCCTCCCTAAGATTTACCAGATCTTAGTTCTGATAGTTTTTCTGAGTACTGAACTATCTTTGGGCTTTCTTTATAGTAGGTGTGTAAACTTTTCTCCTCTCTGGGGTATGGGTAACCCAACTAATAATTCCAGTTTTCCCTGAAGTTATTGTCTTAATACTCTTAATAGTATTAACGGGAAGTATGGGTAACTTCGAAACGGGATCTTGCTTACTTACTCTTCTTAATATTTTGTTAAACAGGGAATATCAAGTACATCAAAGTGAAGATCATACCTCTATCCTTTAGAGATGGTCTGTTTACATTGACCAACTTAGAACCAAGTCTTGAGCAACGCTCCGTTCTTGGTCTGCCTTCCCAAGCACCTCCGAGAGGTGCTTGAAAAGTTGGAAATAACTGGTCGGTGCAACCAGTATTTCCTGCAATAAATCCTTGATATATAAGGAAATATTGCCATAAGTACGACACCTTGTCGCACTTAACGTTTTGAGTATTGTGGACGACGACGTGATTTGCGAAGACCAACTTTTTTACGTTCAACACGACGAGCATCACGGGTAACAAAACCAGCTGCACGTAATACTGGACGTAAAGTTTCATCATACTCAATTAACGCACGAGTAATACCGTGACGAATTGCACCTGCTTGACCAGAGATACCACCACCTTTAACAGTGATATATAGGTCAAATTTTTCTGCCATATCCACTAATTCTAAAGGTTGACGAACAATCATACGTGAAGTTTCACGACCGAAATAAACATCAAGTTCACGTTGATTGATAGTAATTTTACCTGTGCCCGGTTTAATAAATACACGAGCTGAAGAGCTTTTGCGGCGGCCTGTGCCGTAGTTTTGATCTGCCATAGTCTAAACCTCGTGATTAAATATCTAAAATTTGTGGTTGCTGTGCAGCGTGATTATGTTCGCTACCTGCATACACTTTTAATTTACGGTACATTTGACGACCTAAAGGACCTTTAGGCAACATACCTTTAACTGCGATTTCAATCACACGTTCTGGACGACGAGCAATCATTTCAGCAAAAGTCGCTTGTTTGATACCACCAACGTAGCCAGTGTGCCAGTAATAAATTTTATCAGTTTTTTTACGGCCTGTTACAGCAACTTTATCAGCATTGATAACGATGATGTAATCACCTGTGTCAACGTGTGGAGTATATTCAGGTTTATGTTTACCACGTAAGCGGCTTGCGATTTCTGTAGCTAAACGACCTAAAGTTTTACCAGTCGCATCAACTACATACCAGTCGCGTTTTACTGTTTCTGGTTTTGCTACAAAAGTTTTCATTAATTCATTACCAAAATAATAATTTAACACCCTGTGTCCAAGTTTTGAACACACCTTTTCGCTCTCAATAGCACCCCTTCAAGTGTATTTTAAGCATAAAAAAATTACATGGTGGGAAAAACCAATGTAATTAACAGGGTCGCAAGATTATACAGTAAGCAAAATGAAAAAACTATGCAAAATTGTATTTTTCGTAATTTATTTTTGATTTTTAGTTAAGCGTGATAGAGTGATAAAACTTAATCATTAAGTAAGGAGAAAAAGATGACAATTAAAATTTTACATAATCCTCGTTGTTCTAAAAGTCGTGCCACTTTACAGTTATTAGAGGAACACAAAATTCAACCCGAAGTCATTTTATATTTAGATTGCAGATTTCCATTATCAGAATTAAAAATTTTAATGGGAAAATTAGGCATTGAAGATCCTCGTCTGATGATGAGAACTCAAGATGATTTATATAAATTACTTGCTTTAGATCAATTAGATCCAATGATTCCAGAACAAAAAGAAAAATTGTTACAAGCTATTGTTGATAATCCAGCATTATTAGAGCGTCCAATCGTGATTAATGACAATCAAGCCAGAATTGGTCGTCCGCCTGAAAATGTGTTAGAGATTTTATAGTCAGCCGAGTATAAATTTGTCATAATACACGCCGCCAAAATTTGGCGGTTTTTTAGTATTATGAAGAAAGGAAAAATTTATGAAACAATCTTATCAACACCAGCGTGGTGAAATTCAAGAAAGTGCGGTGAAAGCACTAGTGACAGATAAATTATTCAGACAACGTATTGAACGCCAACGTAAAGGAAAAGGCAGTTATCAACGTAGAGCAAAACACGTTAAACGTGATTACCAAAGTGCAACGATAAGCGTTTTATTTTAAAATTTTTATCGTTGCATTTTTTATTGAGAAAATAGATTTATAAAAAATATTGCTTTCTTTTTTCATCAATCCGAGTATCCTTACCAAGTTCACTGCAAGTGAACATTCAAAATATAGCAAGTTATGTTTATTTTAAGGTTACACAATATGAAAAAACTTCTGTTAGCATCAATTCTCATTTCTGGCATGGCCTATGCCACAACACCTGTTACTCAAGTTAATCCAAATACAACAACACATACTTACGAATTTACCAATTCTTATGATCTTGTTGCACCAAAAGGGGCAGCCGGCGAAACCAATTTATGGGTACCATTACCATTCAATAGTGACTACCAAACATTGAAATCAATTGAATTTGAAGGAAACTATCGTAATGCGTATATCACAGAAAATAACCAATATGGCGCAAAAACACTTTATGCGAATTGGGGAGAAAAAGCAGATAAACGTATCCTTAAAGTAAAAATGGTTATTGAAACTAAAGACCGTGAACCAATGGTAACGAGCGCATTAAAAGATTATAAGATGCCGGAAAAAATTAATTATTCGGTTGATGTTCAACCTTACCTCAAAGCAACACCACATATTAAAACCGATGGTATTGTAAAACAGTTTGCTGACAAAATTGTGGGTAATGAAAAAAATCCACTAAAAAAAGCAGAGCTGATTCACCAATGGATTGTCAACAATATGGAACGTGATAATTCTGTTTTAGGTTGTGGGGATGGTGATGTTGAGAAGATTCTGACAACAGGTGTATTAAAAGGAAAATGTACTGATATTAATTCAGTATTTGTTGCGTTAGTGCGTGCTTCCGGGATCCCTGCGCGTGAAATTTTTGGTATCCGTTTAGGTGCTGCACCAAAAATGGAGAAATATTCAAAGAAAGCTTTTGGTAGTGCTAAAGATGGCGTAGCTAATGAAGATGGTGGTCAACATTGCCGTGCTGAATTTTATTTAGCTGGATTTGGTTGGGTACCAGTGGATTCAGCGGATGTTGCGAAAATGCGTTTAACTGAGAAAAAATCGGTAGAAGATCCTGCAACTCAAGCAGTTGCTAAATATCTATTTGGTAACTGGGAAGCAAATTGGGTTGGTTTTAATCATGCGCGTGATTTTGATCTTTATCCTGCACCAGAATTAAAACCAATTAATAATTTTGGTTACCCTTATGCAGAAATTGGCGGTGATCCGTTAAATTCATATAATCCGAAAGAATTTGGTTATGAGTTCATTTCTAAAGAAATCAAATAATCAATTTTTTGCTAGTTGTGTTACTGCTGTCATTGCAGCAGTAACCTCAACTTTGTGCTGTATTGCACCATTGATCTATCTAGTATTTGGTGTTTCTTCTACTTGGCTAATTGAACTCAATCGCTTTGATTATTTGCGGATTCCGATGTTAATTTTGTCATTAGGTGCATTTGGTTATGGATTTTGGTTGTTAATTT
Source organism: Gallibacterium genomosp. 3 (assembly GCF_001678475.1). Classification (GTDB taxonomy): domain Bacteria; phylum Pseudomonadota; class Gammaproteobacteria; order Enterobacterales; family Pasteurellaceae; genus Gallibacterium; species Gallibacterium faecale. The sequence goes on from NZ_JTJR01000017.1 coordinate 7,542, forward strand.
TCTCAAAGAAAATTATTTGTACTAAATATTTATCGCGCAAATGGCTGATTGCACTTTATTGGCTGGTTTTTATTGTCATTTTATTTTTCCTTACTTATCCGACAGTGTTACCTTGGTTTTTAGAATAATAAGAGGATTATATGTTGAAAAAAATTATCTATGTCTTATTAATGGTGTCGGCATTTTCTCAATCAGTTTATGCTGCAACAGCAGCTCAGCCACAACTGACCTCACAGACTGCAGAACGTGAAGTTTCGTTTTATGTTAAGGAAATGACTTGTCAGCTTTGTGTTTATTTAGTGAATAAAGAGTTGCGTGCGCTTGATGGCGTGATTAAAACTAAAGCTAATATGAATGAACATACTGTAAAAATTATTGCGAAACCAGAAGTGACTAACCAACAACTTATTCAAGCTATTGAAAAACTCCACTATACGGCAAAAGTAATAGAATAAAAAAATGCCGGAGTAAGCCGACATTTTTTAATTAACTATTTTAGTAATCTATTTAATCTCAAAATACTCAGTCAAAATTGTTTTTCAAATAATAGGTTGATGTTCTTATCTGTATAAGAATACATTGATGGAATATTACTCACTTGTTGTTTCCAATTAAGTTGTAATTTTGGGGTAATATTCCACCATTGCCAGTCTCGCTTCCATAGGGTTAAGCTACTTTGATAAATATTGTCTTGTCTGGTTTTATTAAGCGGTAAAATACCACCCAGTACAGCTTGATCCTGATACTTACGTTTTGAGATAGAAAAATTTATCTGACTGGAAATCCCTAACTTCCATTCTTGTTTCCAGCCTAAGCGTAGGCTATTTGTATGGTATGAATATTGTTTTTCTCGTGTATTTTCCCACAGTGCATCAATCCCTATATAGAAGAATTGAGTACTTGTTGGCAACCACAATAAAGTACTAGATGCTAATTTGCTATCTCCATCTAATATTGTTGCTTGTGGATACCTATTTTTTGCGTATTCAAGTGTATTGGATATTTGAAAATGATTATTTAGCCAGCGCGACCACTCCAAAGTAACACCATAGCTTTGCTGATATCTTTGATTTGCTACCCAGCGCCACTGATAAAAAGGTAAAATTGCGAGTTGTTGAATTGCATTTTTATATTTATAGCCTAGATTAAGACGGTTTTGAATATCAGTATAATCATGATTATCCCAATAATATTTACCATTAAGCGTATTTTCTAAGGCAAGATAATGGGCATATATTAGATTGAAATCTTTCCCAATACTGCTATTAAAAGCGATACCATGTGCCGATTGTGGCAGCATACTTGGATTTTTGCGAAATCCCGTGTTCTCAATATTTATATCAGAAGAAACGTTATTCACATTATCGGCTTGGGTGTAATACACATTAAAGCGACTATACCAACGATTACGCTGTTGAATCGCTTCAAGATATAAATCAATTAATTGTTCAATGGCTGGAGGCAAGTTATCTGATTTGACAAGCTCAAATTGTGTTTGGGCTTCATTATTTTGTTGATTCAAAAAGAGAGCTTTTGCTAATTCGATCCGTACTGGATTCAATTTAGGATTAATTGCTAGGATTTGGCGTAATAAATGGATAGTTGTGTCATATTCCTTTTTTGATTTGGCTATTACACTTTCCACAAATAATACTAAAATTGGATCATGATCTTTAACTAAGCGATACTGTTTGAGCAAATAGCCAATGGTTTGATATTGTTGTTGATAGATTGCTTGGTTAAGCTTCTGTTCTAGTATTAGTTGTTGTTTATGATGTGGTACACCTGCTAATGCAGGTAAACAACTTAAGATAAAGAGATAGAAAATAAAAAATTTTTTCATAGAGAGTGAAATGTTGATGGGTTAAATAATCCCCTAACAGAAGCTAGGGGGATAATTAAATGAATTATTGTTTTTCTGCAGTAAATACACCTTTTTCAGGTATATAAGAACCTAGAGATGGGGCAGGTAAGACAATTGAACCAGCTATCTGTTCTGCATGTTTTCCCATAAAGATCCCTTGATAGGAACCATTAGTTTGAGATGGACCTATAGGAGGATTATTATAGGGATCAGTAACTGTCCTGGATGCAGTTCCAGAAAATTCCATCATGCCACGATTAGTTGTGATTGGTGCTGGATGTAATGTAATCGAAGAAGCATAAGGACCATCAGATGAATGAGCATCTACAGTTCCTGAAATTGATTGATCAGTAAAATTAGCATTAAGAGTAATATTTTTATGACCATATGATGACATAGAAGAAGTAGTGATATTTTGTGCAGTATGAATCTGTCCCCGATATTGAGCAGACCCTTGAATACGTTGCAATTCTGATAAATATTGTGCACGAGTTGGGTTACCACCAAAGCTATAAACAATCTTTTCCTGTCCATTGCTTAAGTCTTTTTGAATTAAAATAGAGTTACCTGCTTCTTCTAGATTATAGTTATAAGAAACATATACGACATTCGATGAAGAAAGAGCACTTATGATATTTTTCTCATGTCGAATACCATCTGCTGTAATATTTACATCAAAGTTATAATCAGAATTAATACTAGGATTTTCTTGATCAGTATATTGAACAAATTTAGGAGCAACAAAATTTTCTCTTTCTTTTTCTCTAGCTAAGCGGAGTTCTCGTTGTTCGGTTGTTTCTTGGTAAGGATTTATTTGTTTTGTTAGATTATTAAGTTGTTCTGTTAGTGTTGTTACCTCATTCAATGTATTTTGAATTTGACTATCTTTATTCCAAAGTTGATTTTCCAGATCGCTAATACGACTATATAACTCACTAATTTGTCGATCTTTATCGTTACTTGCCTCTATATGTGCTGTAAGAATATTTTCTTTTTCCCTGATAACATTCTCTTTTTCAATTAATGCTTGTTCTTTTTCTTGAATAAGTTTCTCTTTATTATCTGCTAGTTGACTTAGTTCATTTCTTTGTTGAATCAATTTCTCTTTTTGTTGTTTAAGCTCAGTAAGTTGGTCTTTTAACTTTTTCTGCTCTTCTTCTAAATAGGTTTTTTGAGTTTGTAATTCGGCAATTAACGCATTTAGTTGAGCATTATTGTCAGTTGGATTTGCGATAAGTGTATTTAATTGTTTTTCAATTGTTTCGAGTCTGGTTTTTAATGTATTAAGCTGAGTAGTGTCTGTGGAAGAGTTGTTTGTAGAAGAATTTTGAGTGTTGGTTTCTTGGGGAACTTGATTAGAAGTTGTAATATCTTTTTCTGTTGTAGGTTTTTCTGCATTGGTCGTAGCTGGTTTTGTTCCACCACTAGAACTACCGCAAGCAACAATACCTAATGAAAGAAGAGTGATAAGTGCAATGGGTTTGAAAGGAAGTTTTTGCATATAAAGCTCCATTAAGATAACAATACAAGATATAAAAGCCCGTTAAACCTATTGTTTTGCTACCAAACTATTTTGGTAAGCAAAAACTTCCTTAGTTTAAAAAAAAAACAAGTGGTTAGCTTCAAAAAACTAAAAAATTTGAGAGTGTGAATAGCAACAGAAGAAAATTTTTGTAAAAAAAAACGGCGATCCTTTTGATCGCCGTTTGATTAGGAAAATAAGATTATAGGCTTTCAGTGAAAGTACGAGTGATTACATCGCGTTGTTGTTCTGGAGTTAAAGAGTTGAAACGAACTGCATAACCAGAAACACGGATAGTTAATTGTGGATATTTTTCTGGGTGTTTTACAGCGTCTTCTAAAGTTTCACGACGTAATACATTAACGTTTAAGTGTTGACCACCTTCAACTTTTACAGTTGGTGCAACGTCAACTGGTAATTCACGATATTCAATGTTGCCTAATTCGTTGATTGCAACGATTTGATCTTCAGCATAATCACCTTTTGCACATAAACAACGTGCTTCACCTTTCTCATTATCTAATAACCAGAAAGAGTTAATTAAATTGTCATTTGCTGCTTGTGTAATTTGAATACCTTTAATCATGATTGCCTCCAAAAGCATCTATTAATAACCTAATGAACTGACGAAAATTTTATCAAAATATTTTATATTTTCAAATTAAATTACAATATTTTGGCTATCTCAATAATAAAAAATTTTCCTTAGAATGGTTATTTTGATTTTAATCAAAAAATTATTAGGCTAAATAATTCGAGGTAGATTTATTTTTACGTTTTAATAATGAAATTGTAACAATCGGTGATGTAATTTTTATTTGTGATCTTAGAAAATGTTTTTTTATAATTTAGCGTCTTACACGATAACAAGGATAATGCCATGAGAACATGGAAAGAGATGATTGGGCATGAAAAAGCTGATCCTTATTTTCAGCAGATCTTGCAACAAGTCCAACATCAACGAGATTTAGGCAAGATTATTTACCCACCAAAGGCAGATGTATTTAATGCATTTCGTTATACTGAATTTGATCAAGTTAAAGTCGTTATTTTAGGGCAAGATCCTTATCATGGGCCTAATCAAGCGCATGGACTGGCTTTTTCAGTGCGACCTAATGTGCCACCACCGCCTTCATTATTAAATATGTATAAAGAGTTAAGCCAAGATATTGAAGGGTTTCAAATTCCAAATCACGGCTATTTAGTGAATTGGGCAACACAAGGGGTACTGTTGTTGAACACAGTATTAACGGTTGAGCAAGGAAAGGCACATTCACACGCAAATTTTGGCTGGGAAACCTTTACCGATCATGTGATTGCGACACTAAACCAACATACATCAGGTTTGGTTTTTTTGTTGTGGGGAAGTCATGCACAAAAGAAAGGACAGTTTATTGATCGACAAAAACATTGTGTATTAACTGCACCGCACCCATCGCCGTTATCTGCACATCGAGGTTTTTTTGGTTGTCACCATTTTTCACGAGCCAATCACTATTTAATCCAACAAGGAAAAACACCGATTGATTGGAAACTCGCCAATATTTAAAGAAGGAACAATATGTTAGCAATTATTTCACCAGCAAAAACGCTGGATTTTACTACGTCTGCACCAATAAATACGGTTACGCAGCCAAGTTTGACTGCGTATAGCGAACAGCTAATTAATCTTTGCCGTCAATTAACTCCAGCAGACATCGCCTCTTTAATGAAAATTAGTGATAAGTTGGCGGGATTAAATGCAGCCCGTTTTGCAGAATGGCAAGTAGAGCATAATCAAAATAATAGTAAAGCAGCAATCTATGCATTTAAAGGGGATGTCTATACTGGTTTAGATGCAGAGAGTTTATCAGTGGCAGACATTGACTTTGCACAGACACATTTACGAATGTTATCAGGGCTATATGGTTTATTACGTCCTTTAGATTTAATGCAACCTTATCGTTTGGAAATGGGAACTAAGTTGGCGAATCCGCATGGTAAGGATCTGTATCAATTTTGGGGAAATATAATTACTGATCATCTACAACAAGCGATTGATCAACAAGGCGATAATCTATTGATTAACGCTGCATCAGATGAATATTTTAAAGCAGTGAATAGTGATCGTTTAAAAGCAACCATTGTGAAGCCAATTTTTATGGATTATAAAAATGGTCGGTATAAAATTATCAGCTTTTATGCGAAGAAAGCACGAGGCTTGTTTTGTCGTTATCTTGTACAAAATCAAGTGACTGAAGTCGAACAGCTCAAAGCATTTGATTTAGCAGGATATTGGTTTGATAAAACAGCTTCAACTGCAACAGAGTTAGTGTTTAAACGGGAGTTAAGTGATGATTAAACGTTTATCGTGGTTGGTGATTTTGTTCTTAACAGGATGTGTATCGCATCAAGTAAGCCAACATAAAATTGCTGTACCAACAAAATTAAGCTTTGCACAACAGCAGTATCAATTAACCAAAACAGATGATTTAGGAAGTGTGGTGAAATATACCTATCAATTAATTGATACCAATAGTGCAAAACATTCACATCTAGAGATTTTTCAAGATTTACAGCAAGATTTTGCAAAGACTGATCCAACTTATCTGCAACGTATTGCATTACGAGAAAAAATGTATTCTCGTTCAGACATTCAAGTATATAGCAATCAAGTAAAAGATAATCAGTTGTATAGTTATGTGGTCTATCCGCCAGCAGAACAATTTACTGATTATCAAGTTGATGTGGCGAAAGGTGAAAATTTGGCAGCGTGTGGATTTGTTCAAGTGCAATATAGCGAACAATTTGCACCAGTAAAAAGTAGCACAATGGCAGTATTGAAAAAGTTAGAACAACAAAAAGCGAAACCGTTAGTGGCAGAAATGATGAAATACCCACTAACTTGGAGCTGTAATGAAAAATAATTATTCAATTTACGTAAAACGTGCAGCCTGTTTTGCCATTTTTACCGCCTTGTTTTTGGTATTAATTAAGGCAATCGCATGGTGGAAAACGGGCTCAGTTAGTATTTTAGCCGCTATTACAGATTCTTTATTGGATCTGCTAGCTTCTTTTACCAGTATGTTGATTTTACGTTTTGCCTTAATGCCAGCAGATGATAACCATTCATTTGGGCATGGTAAGGCAGAGTCGCTCGCTTCGTTAGCCCAAGGAATGTTTATTTGTGGTTCAGTTGTTTTCTTATTTCTTCAAGGCATCCAACGTTTAAATTCTCCAGAGATTACAGATCATAATATTTGGGGGATTGCGGTGACTGTGATTTCAGTAGTAATGACAGGTATTTTGGTTGCTTTCCAAAAATATACGATCAAATTAACAGATAGCCCCGCAATTAAAGCGGATAGTTTGCATTATCAGACAGACTTATTTATGAATTTGGGGATCTTAGTAGCATTAGTGCTTAGCTATTATGGTTTTATCATAGCTGATGCAATTTGTGCATTAATTATTGCGGTCTATATTTTAGTCAATGCACTGAAAATGGTCGCCGAAGCCATACAAATGTTACTAGATGTTGCTTTACCAGATGAAGAAATTGAATTAATCAAAATGATCGCTAAACAGAATAAACACGTATTAGGAATTCATGATATTAAAACTCGCCGAGCGGGTGCGGTACGTTTTATTCAATTACATCTAGAATTAGAGGATCATTTACCATTAGTCGTTGCTCACGATATTACAGAAGAGTTGGAACAAGCCTTACTGAAAGCATTTCCTCATTCTGACGTAATAATTCATCAAGAACCTACCTCAGTTGTTAAACAGGAAATGGCGGAACAACAAGCGAATTCCTGATTAGATCAAAAATTACGAAAGTAATCAAAAATTTCACTAGAGGATAGAGAGTGAATAGTGTAATCTTAGCGCGGTTTTGATTTATTTTTAGCTTTAAAATATTTCCGAATGAGGACGAATTATGATTAAGAAAATTGCCGTATTAACAAGTGGTGGTGATGCGCCAGGAATGAACGCTGCAATTCGTGGAGTTGTGCGTGCAACGTTATACGAAGGCTTAGAAGTATATGGTATCTATGATGGTTACCAAGGACTTTATTTCAATAAAATTAAAAAATTAGAACGCTATCATGTATCTGATGTGATTAATCGTGGTGGTACTTTCTTAGGTTCTGCGCGTTTCCCTGAGTTTAAAGATCCGGCTGTTCGGGCAAAATGTGTGGAGAACTTACGTTTTCATGGTATTGATGCACTAGTTGTAATTGGTGGAGACGGTTCCTATATGGGAGCAAAGTTATTAACGGAAGAACATGATTTCCCATGTATTGGTTTACCAGGTACGATTGATAATGACGTAGCAGGAACAGATTATACGATTGGATATCAAACCGCATTAGAAACAGCATTAGATGCGATTGATCGTTTACGTGATACCTCAAGTTCACACCAACGTATTTCCATTGTAGAAATTATGGGACGTCATTGTGGTGATTTAACCTTAGCTGCGGCTATTGCTGGTGGTTGTGAGTTTATCGTTGTGCCAGAACGCCCATTTGAACGTGAAGCACTGATTCGTAAAGTAGAGTATGGTATTGAAAAAGGAAAACGCCATGCAATTATTGCGATTACTGAACATATGTGTGATGTCAATGAATTAGCGAAAGAAATTGAAGAACGCGTAAAACACGAAACTCGTGCGACAGTATTAGGTCATATTCAACGTGGTGGTGCACCTTGTGCATTTGACCGTATTCTTGCGTCAAGAATGGGAGTATATGCGGTTGAATTATTGTTACAAGGAGAGAAAGGTCGTTGTGTGGGTATCCAAAATGAGAAATTAGTTCACCACGATATTATCGATGCAATTCAAAATATGAAACGTACCTTTAAAGAAGATTGGTTCAATACTTCAAGAAAACTTTATTAATATACAATAATTAATCTTCCTTGAATTGATGAACGCATACTGTCATTTGGCAGTATGCGTTTTTTTATGTTGCGTTATGTTGTTGTTTAAAAAATGTTATAACTAGTAGTATTAATAATTCATTTGATAATAATTTTTTTCTATTAAATAAATGAAATAAAGTGCGATATACTTTCACTAAAATTTTACAATTATCTTAATGGAGAAACATTTATGCAAAAAATCGTGATTGTTGGCGGTGGTGCTGGTGGACTTGAATTAGCGACCTTTCTTGGCCATAAATTAGGACGTAAAAAGAAAGCAGAAGTGATTTTAGTCGATCGCAATCAGACTCACTTATGGAAACCGCTATTACATGAAGTTGCGACAGGATCATTAGATGATGGTGTGGAAGCGGTAAGTTATCGTGCTCATGCAAGAAATCATGGTTTCTTATTCCAACAGGGCTATATTACAGGTCTTTCTCGGAATGAAAAAAATATTACTTTAGCCCCGATTCATGATGAACGAGGCAAATTATTAGTTGCTGAACGTAAGATTAATTACGATATTTTGGTATTAAGTATTGGCAGTAAGTCTAATGATTTCAATACGAAAGGTGTTAGTGAGAACTGTATTTTTCTAGACAGTCCTGATCAAGCACTGTATTTCCAAAAACGGATGATGCAACTCTTTTTAAAGTTTGCTGAGGATAATCTTGCCGCTGATGATGTTGTGGTATCTGAAAAAATTCAGTTAGTTGAACCAAATAAAATCAATATTGCGATTGTTGGTGCAGGGGCAACGGGTGTAGAACTTTCAGCGGAACTTTATAATGCAGCACAATATTTATCAGGCTATGGCTTCGGCAAAATTGATAATCGTTGCTTAAAAGTGACTCTAATTGAAGCGGGAAATAAAATTTTACCTGCATTATCAGATCGAATTATTAATTCAGCGCACAAAGAGTTAGTAGCACTTGGGGTGGATGTTCGTACCAATACGCGCATTATTGAAGCAACTGAAAACAGTTTAAAAACGCATGATGGTGAAGAGATTAAAGCGGATTTAATGGTTTGGGCTGCAGGAATTCGTGCTTCTGATGTAACTAAGCAATTTGATGGTTTAGAGATTAATCGTATCAATCAATTACAAGTGAAAGACACATTACAGACAACGCTTGATGATCATATTTTTGCGATTGGTGATTGTGCGGCATTATTACAGAAAGATGGTAAACCTGTGCCTCCTCGTGCTCAAGCTGCACATCAAATGGCAACGACTTGTGGGAAAAATATTTTAGCCTTATTAGAAAATAAGCCTTTAAAAACATTTACTTATTATGATCATGGTTCATTAGTTTCGCTATCCCGCTTTAGTACAGTGGGTAACTTAATGGGCAATTTAGTTAGAGGATCGATGACAATTGAAGGACATATTGCCCACTTTATCTATGTTTCTTTATACCGAATGCATCAGGTCGCTTTGCATGGTTGCTTTAAAACAGCTTTATTTATGTTAGTGGGACGCTTAAACCGTTTTATTCGTCCATTAATGAAGTTACATTAGTTTTAAAATTAATTTTTAGAAGTGTGAAATCTGCCACACTATTGTGGCGGATTTTTTTTATTTTCAATGCTATATTGTTCTAAACAAATTAGATAGTAAATAGGCAGGAAATAAAATGGTGAAGCAAGGTATCAATATTCTTGGGATTGGTAAGGCGTTACCGACAAAAGTTGTGTTATCAACGGATATAGATAAGCGTAATCATCTTTCGTTAGGGACAACAGAAAAAGTAACAGGATTAGCAAAAAGGTGCTTTTTAGCGGAAGATCAGACAGCAGAATCTTTACTGGATCAAGCAATTAGAGAAGCATTAGCAGAAGCTAATCTCCAAGTTGATGATATAGATTGTATTATTAATGCTAGTGCGATTGATCAACAAGCTATTCCCTTTAACGCTGCTTCAACCCACCGTTTATTAAACCCTAGCAAACCTATAGCTGGGTTTGATATTAATATGACTTGTCTTAGTGTCCTTAGGGCTTTTGATATTGCTTCTCGACTATTAGACGATTATAAGCATATTTTAATTGTTTCTTGCGATATTGTGTCTGCTGGATTGGATTGGTCAAATATCCGAACGGCAGGTATTTTTGCAGATGGGGCAACTGCAATGGTAGTGACTTCTAGTCAAACTGGAGGAATTATTTTATCTAATTTTGAAGTACATTCTGAAGGTTATGAATATTGTAGAATTCGTGGTGCAGGTCATAAAATTACCCCTCATAATTATGCGGGTAATTATCAAGATGTTCTGTATTTTGAAATGAATGGCAAAAAACTTTATAAATTAAGTTCAACGATATTACCTCGTTTTATTGAAGAGAGTTTAGCATCTAAAAATTTGACACTAGATGATATTGATTGGATTGTACCTCATCAAGCGAGTCAATCGTCATTAGATCATGTGGTCAAACTATTAAATATTAAAAGAGATAAGTTTATTGATATTTTCAAAACACATGGCAACCAAGTTGCATCATCTATTCCAAGTGCGTTACATACCTTATTCCGTACACAGCAGCTCAAAAGTGGGCAAAAAATTATGCTAGTTGGGACAAGTGCTGGTGTTGGATTAGGATTAGTTGTGTGGCAGGTGCCATAATGAAAGCGATTATTACTGGTGCAACAAGCGGTCTAGGTCGGAATCTGTTAGAGTTTTTAGTCGCAAAAAATTGGCAAATAATTGCCTTTGGTAGAAATGAAACGATTGGGCGGGAGTTAGGCGTTGAGTTTTATGCGTTTGATCTTAGTGATAAAGCACTAACGAAGAAGTATTTTCAAAAGGCAGATGTTGTTTTCCATTGTGCAGCGTTATCTTCTCCTTGGGGTGAATATGATAATTTTTATCAAGCTAATGTAGTTGCTACAGAGAATGTACTAGAGGCAATGTCTGACTATGGTATAAATAAAATTATACATGTTTCCACACCAAGTATTTATTTTAATTTTCAAGATCAATTTAATATTCAAGAAGAATTTATTAGCCCTCATTTTGTTAATCATTATGCAGCAACCAAATATATGGCTGAACAGAGGGTATTAAATAGCTCAATTCATTCCGTTGTTATTAGACCAAGGGCAATTTTTGGTGAGTATGATAATGTTTTATTACCGCGATTAGAGAAAATTGCACGTAAAGGATTTATGCCATTAATTAAAAATAAGCAGACGGTAGTTGATGTAACTTATGTCGGTAATGTGGTATATGCCTTATATTTAGCAGCAATTAATGATGTTCCGACTAAATCTGTGTTTAATATTACTAATGATCAGCCGATGGAAATAAGTCAAATTTTTTCGATGGTGATCAAAACATTAAAGCTAAATGCTAAGTTTAAATATGTGCATTATCCGCTACTGTATAGTGTAGCGACATTGTTAGAAGGAATTGCAAAATTAGGTTTAATCGCCGAACCGTTTTTAACTAGATATAGTATTGGCGTAATTAGTAAGAGCCAAACCCTTGATATTTCTAAGGCTAAGAAAATTCTAGGTTACCAACCAATTTACTCAATAGAGGAAGGTTTAGAGAGATATGCAAAACATAGAAATCTTTGAGGTTGGATATTGCGTGCATCCTGAATTTGTGGTGTTAAAAGGAGGACGTTTTAAGCATATTCAATTCCCTGCGATGGTGGCGTTAATTGAACATCAACGAGGAAATCTTCTGTTTGATACTGGGTATTCTGAACATTTTTTCACAGCAACTTCTCACTTTCCTGAGAAACTATATGCATTAACTACGCCAGTAACATTAGATCAACCATTAGTGAAAAGAATTAATAAACAAGTTGATTTTATTTTTCTTTCACATCTACACGCAGATCACATTGCTGGAATTAAGGATTTTCCAAATATTCCAGTGTATTGTTCAAAAGAAGCTTATTTATTTAGTCAAGATAAAACCATTTCTGTTTTTAATAAAACCAAAAAGGGAATTTTACCTGCTCTATTAGATCAAGAATTTGCACAAAGAGTAATGTTTATTGAAGATTTACCAGAAGTTGTTTTACCAGAGAAATTAAAGCCATTTGAAAAAGGGTATTTATTATTTGATGATATTTATATCATTTCATTACCAGGGCATGCAAAAGGGCAATATGGCTTATTTTATAGTAATTACTTCTTTATTGCGGATGCGGTATGGAATATGAAAACTATCACCGAAAATAGAAGACCCAATATTTTAAGTGCTATTGTAATGGAAGATTGGAAAAGTTATCACGAAACAATAGATAAACTACAACTATTATATAAAAATTCTCCAGATATTCAGATTATTCCTACTCATTGCTCATCAACATTAAAGCAATATTCTAAGGATAGCTATGTTAAAGAAACTAAAAATTATTAAACAGTTTTTAAAAACAAAAAACTTTTATGATCGAGAAGGTTTAGTTAAACATCAGCAACAGGCTATTGTTAAATTACTCAGTCATCTGAATAGTGATTTTTATCCAAAGTCGCTACAACTAGAAGATTATCTAGTTATTAATAAAAGTATTTTTATGCGTAACTTTGATAAGATTAATACCGTAAATATTACCGAGCAAGAGGCTTATCAAATTGCGATAGAGAGTGAAAAAACAAGAAATTTTTCTAAAAAACTAAATAAGATAACTGTAGGTTTATCTTCTGGTACTAGCGGGAATAGAGGAATATTTTTGGTAAGTGAAGAGGAATCTGCATTGTGGGCGGGCTATATTTTAAAACGAATGTTACCTAAGCCTTATTGCCAAAAACATAAAATTGCTTTTTTCTTACGTGCAAATAGTAATTTATATGAAAGTATTAATAGTTCTTTAATCTCTTTTGTTTTCTATGATTTATTGATTCCAATTGAAAAACATATTGATTCACTTAATACATTTCAACCAACGATCATTGTCGCACCAGCCCAAGTTTTAAAATTATTAGCCTTAAATCAAGAACTGAAAATTAAACCGAAAAAAATTATTTCAGTTGCAGAAGTATTAGAAGATGATGATAAGATAATTATTGAACAACGCTTCTCAAATAAAGTTGATCAAATTTATCAATGTACAGAAGGATGCTTGGCTCATACTTGTGAGGCAGGTAATTTACATCTCAATGAAGATATTGTTTATATTGAAAAAGCGTGGATTGAGAAAGAGAGCGGAAGATTTTCACCGATTATTACTGATTTTAATCGTACCTCTCAACCTATTATTAGATATAAGCTAGATGATATTTTAATTTTAGATGAAACACCATGTCCTTGCGGTAGTGTATTTACCCGAATAAAAAAGATTGAGGGGCGATGTGACGATATATTAAAAATGAAAACGATAGCCGGTGAAGATTATCTGTTATTCCCGGATTTTGTCAGAAATACGATTATTTCATCTTCTGCCAAAGTAGAAGAATATCTGATTAGGAAACAAAAAAATGAGTTGAATATTTATCTAAAACCGCTAAGTGCAAAGGATGAAATTGAGGTTGCGTTATTAGATTTATATCAAAGACATCATTTACAACCTTTAACACATTATTATTTTGCCTATCAACCTGAACAATTAGATAAGAAAAGAAGACGAGTACAAGAGTTATGAAAGTACTAATTACTTCACCAAGAGCCCCTATTAGTATTGAGTGGATAAAAATTGCTATCAGATCTTCGTATGAAGTGATTTTAGTTGATTCCCTTGATTACCCAGTTGGTAAATTTTTTGATCATCATATTACTTATATCAAAATACCTGCACCTCGATTAGATTTTACGGGATATTGTGAGCAGATGAAGATTTTGTTATCTCAAGTTGATCTCGTTATTCCTAATTGTGAAGATATTTTTTTCTTATCGAAAGTAAGAGAGATATGCAAAACAGAAGCACTATTTTTAATGCCAGAACACACGTTATTACTAGAGTTGCACAATAAATTTTTATTTCAGAAATTTTTAAATAACTATGTTAAGTTTCCAGAAACAGTGTTGATTACTGATAAAAAAGAAATTAAAGAAGATGCTAATACAGTATTAAAGCCAGTATTTTCTAGATTTGGTAGAAATGTTGTTCGTGGAGTTACAGCAGAAAAAATAAAAGATATTGTAATCAATGAAGAATATCCTTGGGTTCAGCAACGATATATTCAAGGAAAACCTTTATGTAATTATGCAGTATGCCAAAATGGTAAAGTTATTTCTCAAGTGGTTTATTTGCCAAAGTATTTACTTAACCAATCGGCTTCAACTTATTTTGAATATTATGAAGATAGGCGGATTAACGCTTTTACTGCACTATTTGCTGAACAAACAAATTATACTGGGCAAATAGCTTTTGATTTTATTGATGATGGAAAAGATCTTTATATTTTAGAATGTAATCCTAGAGCAACGAGTGGCTTACATTTAATTTCTGCTAATATTAATATTTCTATGAATAGAACCCTTTATAGTGTAGGTAAGATAGAAAAATGTGCTTATAGAATAGGGAAAACATTATTTTTATTTTTTGTGTTACCTGCTTTATTTAAAGGCAAGTTCAAAGCATTATTAAATGATTATAAACAGGCAAAAGATGTATTGGCGGAAGTTCCAGCATCTGCACAACTCTTTTCATTTTATGAAATGATTAAATATATGTTGAAATATAAAAAATCATTAACAGATGCAACAACCTTTGATATTGAATATGATGGGAAATACAATTAATGTTTAAGAATATATCATCAAAACTTTTTGATATATTTAAGAAATATCATTCAAAAGAGATGATTGCTAATTTAGATGCTAAAGTTATTAAATATAAACTGAATGAAGTTGAGATTATCACTACTGTAGTTGATGACATTAAGCCTAACTGTTATGTTGCTTCGATATATAATGCAACCGTAGCCTATGCAGAAGATGAGTTAAGTAAAATAACGATAAAATATCAGAAAATAATTTCAATAATTCTTATTAAATTGTTTAGCTTTATTTTAAAAGTTATCAATATAGATAAAATACAAATGTTGAATAATTATATGTTATCAACAAATTTTTATCCTGAATCATTTAATAGTATTGATTTACAAAAATTGAGAGAAATGGCAATCAATGACTATCCAGCTCATACACTGCTATTGCGTAGTGTGAATAATATACAAAATCATAGTTTGTATTGTAATTTGTTAAAAGATAATTGGTTACCCATTACATTTAGGCAAGTTTACTTATTTAATGATTATTCTGAATGTGATAAACATATTAATTATCGAAGAGATAAAAAATTAAGGGATGATAAACGTTATGAATTTATAGAAGTAGGTATAGAGAATTTTTCTTTATTTGAAAGAGCAGTAGCGCTTTATAATCAACTTTATCTAGATAAATATTCTCAACACAATGTGCAGTTTACCCCATTATATTTACAAGAATTAGTAAAAAAAGAGATTCTACATTTAAGGATGCTTTATGATCATAAATATAATAAATATGTTGGTGTGGTAGGCTTGATTGGAGAAGATAATATAGTGACCGCGCCTATTGTTGGTTATGATTTTAGTTATTCTAAAAAAGAGGCGCTATATCGTAGGGTGATTGCTTATGCGATTGAATATGCTAGAGATAATAAGTTACAACTGAATTTAAGTTCTGGCGCCGGGCAATTTAAAGTAGGACGTGGAGCAACAGCAGAATTAGAATATATTTTTGTTTATACAAAACATTTATCATTAGTAAAAAGAGTAATTTGGTATCTAGTGAGTATTATCTCTAATCACTTTTATGCAGGATTATTGAAAAAACTAAAACTATAATTTAGGAATATTTTAAAGTTATAAAGGTTAGGGCAGTTCAACTACCCTAGCCTTATTGATTGATTATTTAACCCATTGAACAATATCTTGGAGTGCTTGACGAGTTTTAGCCGGTTGTTCTTCATCACGATAACCAAAGCCAACCATCACAGATACACCAAAGTGTTGCGGATCTAAAACACCTTCTTCGATTAAAATATTTTCAACTGCTTCACGATTAAATCCTTCGATTGGACAAGAATCAATTCCCATCATAGCTGCCGCAGTCATCATATTTGCCATAGCAATATATGTTTGTTTACTTGCCCAGTCAAATAAACTGGTATCGCTGCTTGCGATAGCAAAGTCTTTGGTTTGCCACTCTTTGAATAAACTGCTCATTTTTTCAATAATTTCACGTGGTTTATGCTGAATATCGGTCATGATATGCTCTAAATAAGCTGAACCATAACGAACGTCATCTTGTTTACGCGCTAAGATAATGACAAAGTGACTTGCTCCCTCAAGGCTTCTTTTTGCACCCCATGCTACGGGAGCAAGTTTATCTTTAATAGCTTGTTTTTCAATGACGAGGAATTTCCAAGGCTCAAATCCAAAAGAACTTGGAGAAAGGCGAGCTACTTCTAGAAGTGTTTGGAAATCTTGTTCACTAATAATTTTATTAGGATTAAATTTTTTACAAGCATAACGAAATTGGAAAGGTTTAAGTACATCTACATTATTCATCTTATTATCACCTTTTGTGTTTAACAAATTAGGCGGGCACTATATCACCATATAACAATAATGGAAAGTACGTACAGAAGTAATATATAATATACTTAATTTTACTTAAATATCATTTTTATACTATTGGGTTTGCCATTAATGATGAATAAAAAGTTTGGAGCACAGACTATGCAATCAGAAGAAATAAATGCACATACTATGACCCCTAATTGTTCGGATCAACCTTGTCCTATTGAAATTGCATTAGACATTATTGGTGGAAAATGGAAAGGGGTGATTTTATATCGGCTATTAGGTGGGACTAAACGATTTAATGAATTACAAAAACTGTGTCGAAATATTACGCAACGTACTCTTACTTTACAGTTACGCAGTTTAGAAAATGATGGCTTAGTGAAACGGACAGTGTATGCAGAAGTACCGCCACGTGTAGAATATACTCTGACACCATTAGGTGCATCTATGGAGCCAATTATTCAAGCGTTATTTGATTGGGGTGTGGAATATAAGCAAAAGATTAATAATCAGAATGTAATGGAATAATTATAAGTAAGGGGAATTTTGTTTAAATTCCCTATTTCTTCTCAAGAAATGTAATTTCAATTCTCAAGCCATGTTCATATTGTAACGCTGGTTTTAATTGGATAGTTCCTTGATAATGTTGAACTAAAGTATTAGCAATCGCTAATCCTAAGCCAGTTCCCTGCTGTTGGGTACCTAGTATGCGATAAAAAGGTTTTAGCACTTTATCGTATTCTTCAGCAGGCATACCCAAGCCATTATCTTCAACACTAATTACAATTTTTTGATCGGTTTTTGTTACTGCAAGATCAACAAGACTACCGACTGGGGAATATAAAATCGCATTTTCAACAAGAATTTTTATAATCGTAAATAAATCAGTTTCACTAATTTTGAGCATATAGTCTTGTTCTGTAATGACCCCAATATCAATGTCTTTTTGTTCAGCGAGAGGTAATAACGTTTCAATTACTTGTTTAAATGTATTTTTAATTGAGATTAGCCCGATATCTGAAGATGATTGTTGTGCTTGACTACGAGCAAAAGAGAGTAATTGATCCAATAGATGGCGATTGCGTTGAATAGCTATGACAAGCTGTTCAATTTGTTGTTTAGTTTCTGTTGGAACGGTATGGGCGGTAAGGCGTTCTGCCTGCAAAGAAAGTACTGTCATTGGAGAACGTAATTCATGGGCTGCATTGGCAATAAATTGCTGTTGTTCTTTCACTGATTTATCTACTTTTTTCAGTAGGTGATTGATAGCATTAATAAAACTATGCACTTCATAAGGTGTGTTAGCTAATGGAATGACACTGAGATCATTTTCATTACGCTGTTTGATTAATGTAGATAAACGGCGTAAAGGGATAAAAGTAAAGTTAATGACTAAAATACCCAATAAGATAACTAAAGGAATAAAAATTAAAAATGGCAATATGGTTTCCCACGTGGACTCAATCGCTTTTTTGGTTCTGAATTCAGTTTCTTGCATCACTGCGATACGTAAGGTCTTAATTTGTCTTACATAAACACGGAACTCTTTCTTATTAATTCTGATGGTATAGAAACCTTCATACATTTGATTTAAGAATGGAATAAAATACTTATCACGAGGTGGAGTTAATGAAGTTTGCACATAGATTTGGTTATCATCGTTATTTAATGGCATTTCTTCAGCTAATGCACTACGCAAAGAAACGAAACGAGCTGTTTGAATCAGCCAATCATCTTGTAATTGATAGGCAGCATAAAAAGCATTATATGCGGTAGTAATGCCTGTAATTCCTGCAGTTAATAAGGTAACAATGACCAACGTAACGGTTAACTTCGCCTGAATTGAAGAACGCCATTTACGTAGGAGATTGGTTATTTTGGAATAGTCCAACCGACACCTCGAATATTTTTAATTGCTTCTTTGCCGAGTTTTTTTCTTAATGAATGAATTAAAAAATCAACGGCATTACTCTCTACCTCTTCACCCCATCCATAAATTTTATCTTCCAAATCACTACGAGAATAAATAACACCTGGATGTTGTAATAAGACTTGTAGAATCGCAAACTCTTTGTTGGTTAATTGGTGAATATCATTGGTTGTTAATTGCTGCACTTGATAGGTTTTCAGATTAAGTTTTAATGTGCCGTAACAAAGCTCTGAAGTAAGGTGTTCGCTTTGTTTACGTAGTGCTACACGGATACGAGCGAGTAATTCCGCCATATCAAATGGTTTGATAATATAATCATCTGCTCCACCGTCTAATCCCTGCAATCGACTAGGTAGATCATCCCTTGCAGTGAGAATAATAATTGGAAAACGGTATTGCTGTTGGCGTAATTGGGCTAAGACAACTAATCCATCTTTTTTAGGTAAACCTAAATCTAACAATACGAGATCATAAGGTTGTGCCTTGACAGCAGCTAATGCTAATTCACCATTTTCTACCCAATCGACTGCATAACTGGCATCTTTTAGGCTTTCTGATAAAGCGTTGGCAATCATCGGGTCATCTTCAACTAATAGAATTCGCATTGTATTATCCTCTAAACAATGAGTTAGATTATTTAGTTATTCGCAGTAAATTGATACATCGAAATTTACTGCGAAGCAAAGATTATTTTCCACGAATATCAATTGCAGGATCACGTTTTGTTTTTGGTAAACGGCCTTCTAAGCCGTAGTCATCAGGATCATCTTTGCAATTAAATAAATCAAATTGTGGGGAAACTTTTTCATTAGTAATTTGCATCCAATTCGCAATAGATTCTGTAAAGTTTAATCCTGATTTAAAGCTCTTACATTTAGTATGTTGTTGGCTATCGGATGAGGTCATAAATAGCGGAACATCATGGTGTAATGGGCTTCCTGCATTATTAAAGAACAGAATTTCTCCATCAATGGTTTTATGAGCTAAGCCATGATCAGCAAAATAGATCATTGTGAATGGTTGCTGTTCAGTTTGATATTGCTGTTGTAAAGCTTGATAAACTTGAGCCAAAAGATCATCTGTTTTCTTAATCGAAGAAACATAACAGCTTAAATATTGATATTTTTTATTTTTCACTGGTGCAATATTTTTATAATCTTTAATTCGATCACACGCTTTAGGATGAGAACCATAAAGATGCAAAACAATAAATTTGGCTTGATCGGTTTTTTGTTGTAAGACCTGTTTAAAAGGGGCTAATAATTCGAAATCGCTAGAATCATTATGAATAGAGTCATTATTAGCAATAAAATATCTTTCATCATTTAAATTGGCAATGGCGGTGATTGGCGTATCAAATTCACCTAAGAAGCCTTGATTTGAAATCCAATAAGTTTTGACACCTGAGGCCTTAATTAGATCGATCAAAGTGAGTGAATAATTTGGTGCCCAACGTTTAGTATCTGGTTTTGTCAGCATCAAACGTAGTGAGGCAATAGTATTACTACCGGCGGATTCGAAACCATCCACTAATACACCATTTGTTTTTTCAATAAATGGAGTATTTTCGATCGGATAGCCATAAGCATGTAAGTAATCTCGTCTGACACTTTCCCCAATAACTAAGACATAATTTTTATATTTACCTGAGAATTTTGCTGGTCCCCATTCACTTTCTAACTGTAATTGATTAAGTTTGAATAGTTCATCTTTCACTTGACCCGCAGCAGTGAAAAAAGTATGGAAAAAGGCAAATGGCGTTTGATTTACCAAGGCAAAGAAAAGGATTAGACAGAGTAGAGTTTTATTCCGATAAAATTTGAGTTGGAAACGTTGTGTGAGATAACGAAAAAAGAGCAATAACGGAATAATAGCTATCGCCATCGCATAATATTTAAGTGGAATTTGTTGTAAAAATTCAGTACCTTCAGCGATATTTGTTGCTAATACAGAAGCCAGATATTGATAATTCGGTTCGCCAAACATTAATCCAACGGGGGCATAAAGGGTATAGGCTAAAGCAATAGGAATTACAATGGCGTAAAAAGCAATCCGTGAAGCATTAAAAATTAGGATTAATGCTGCGAGCAATAAAACATCTTGTAGTTCTACTTGCTTACCACTGCCCATCAGCATAAAGAGTGAGGCAAAATAGAGAACAACTAGGGCAAGAATAATGATAAAGAATTGTCTTAATGTAATACGTTGCAATAAAGAGGAAAAGACTTTCATTATGGTGTGCCAACTCAAACAATCAATAGACAAAAAATTAGGGGAGAACTTCTCCCCTAGATACAGATAAATTAATTAGGCGTTATCTTTCGCCATTTCAAACTCAATTAACATCATTAAGATATGAATTACCTTAATGTGAATTTCTTGAATGCGATCAGCATAGCCAAAATGAGGAACTCGAATTTCAACATCAGCTAAACCTGCCATTTTACCGCCATCTTTACCAGTTAAAGCAATAACTTTCATACCTTTGGCTTTGGCTGCTTCAATAGCATTTAATACATTTTTAGAGTTACCAGAAGTGGATAAACCAAATAACACATCGCCTTGCTGTCCCACTGCTTCTACATAACGTGAAAAGACATAATCATAACCAAAGTCATTACTTACACAGCTTAAATGGCTAACATCAGAAATTGCAATGGCAGGATAACCTGGACGATTTTCACGATAACGCCCCGTCAATTCTTCAGCAAAGTGCATCGCATCACAGTGTGAACCACCATTACCACAGCTTAACACTTTCCCGCCTTGCTTAAAGCTATTAGCAATTAATAATGCGGCATCTTGGATGAGTTGAATATTTCTATCATCAGATAAAAATTTATCTAATACATCAGCAGCTTGCGTAAGTTCTGCTTTAATTTGTGCTAAATACATAAGCAACTCCAAATATCTTTTGCTTAAAATTATTTACGAGAGAGAGGTGGAACAAAGGTAATACCCATATCCCAAGGTTGTTCGATCCAAGTATTTTGTGGAATATCAACAATATAATCATCAACTAATGGTGCACCAGTTGGTTTAGCAAACACAGTAACAAATTTTGCTTTTGGATACATTTCACGAATTGCACGTGCAGTATTACCTGTATCAACTAAATCATCTACTACAATAAAACCTTCGCCATCACCTTCTGCACGGTGTAATACTTTTAATGTACCTTGTTGATCATGATCATAGCTTGCAATACATACAGTTTCGACTAAACGAATACCTAATTCACGTGCAATAACAGCAGCAGGGAATAAACCACCACGACTTACAGCAATAATACCTTTCCATTGAGATGCCGGAAGCAAACGTTCAGAAAGTTTGCGTGCGTGCATATGAAACATATCCCAAGTAACAACGTATTTTTCGCTCATAATAACTATACCTTATGTTTTTGATTTGAAGTGATAAATAAAATTGCGTAAGGATAACCTGAAATTGTTTTTCGTGCTATCATTTAACGCAATTTCTTTTTATTTTGGATAAAAATTACGATATTCGAGGGAGTTTTATGTCGTCAATTACTGAATTATCACCAAAACTTATCTGGAAATGGTTTGCAACCATCTGTTCAATTCCACATCCATCTCACCATGAACAAGCACTCGCAGATTTCATTATAAATTGGGCAAAACAAAAACAACTCTGGGTAGAACAAGATCAAACCGGCAATATCTTAATTCGTAAACCTGCAACACCAGGTATGGAAAATCGTCAGCCAGTTGCATTACAAGCACATTTAGATATGGTGCCACAAGCGAATAAAAATACACCGCATAATTTCCTTACTGATCCAATTATTCCTTATGTTGATGGTGATTGGGTAAAAGCAAAAGGAACAACGCTAGGGGCTGATAATGGGATTGGAATGGCATCTTGTTTAGCGGTATTAGAGAGTGAAGATCTTGCCCATCCAGCATTAGAAGTATTACTTACAGCAACAGAAGAAACAGGGATGGTAGGTGCATTAGGGTTGCAACCAAATTGGTTACAAAGTAGCGTGATGATTAATACCGATACTGAAGATGAAGGTGAAATTTATATTGGTTGTGCAGGTGGCGAGGATGTTGATATTCGTTATCCTGTGCAATGGCAATTTGTTAGCGAAACTGAACAAGCCTTACATTTAGCATTAACTGGCTTAAAAGGCGGTCATTCAGGCGCAGAAATTCATCTTAATCGTGGTAATGCAATTAAATTATTAGGAAGATTATTAGAACAACTTGCCACACAACAAGTAGATTTCCGCTTAGCTGACATCTCTGGTGGTTCAGTTCGTAATGCGATTCCGAGAGAAGCCTTTGCGACAATTATTGTGCCAACGAATTCGGTAGCATTGTGTAAACAAACCTTACAACAGTTAGTAGCTGGATTACAGTCTGCTTTATCACAAGCGGAAACCAAATTGCAATTTGAGGTTTCTGATGCTAAAGCGACACAAGGGATTTCAAACACACAAACACTTGCCTTACTAGATTTAATTAACAGCTTACCAAACGGCGTGGTACGTTATAGTGATGCGTTACCAGATGTGGTAGAAAGTTCGATTAGTTTAGGTGTATTAGAAACGAGAGAACAAGAAGTTAAATTTACCTTATTAGCACGTTCATTAAATGAACATGGACAAGATAGTGTGGTTAGTTTAGTTCGTTCTGTTTGTCGTTTAGCTGGAGCAGAAGTGAAATTTTCTGGACGTTATCCAGGCTGGGAACCGCAAGCAGAATCAGCAATCGTACGCCAAACTAAAGCGCTTTATGATCAAATTCTTGGTAAGGAGAGTGTGATTAAAGTAATTCACGCTGGTTTAGAGTGCGGTTTGATTAATAAGGTCTATCCACAAATGGAAATGGTGTCGATTGGACCAACAATTTTAGGAGCGCACTCACCAGACGAGCGTTGCCATATTCCAGCAGTATCAACTTATTGGCAGTTATTGACTCAACTGTTAGCAACGATACCAGAAAAGAAATAAGGATCGTCAATGGAACAACTTAATAAAAATCAACAAACTGAAATGGGAGAAGATGTTACCCATTTTGGTTTTAAAACAGTGGCAAAATCAGAAAAACAAAAACTGGTTGCTAATGTTTTTCATTCTGTGGCAGATAAATATGATTTGATGAACGATCTTTTATCATTTGGTATTCATCGTGTTTGGAAGCGTTTTACCATTGATTGTAGTGGGGTAAGAAAAGGGCAAAAAGTGCTAGATCTGGCTGGTGGAACAGGCGATTTTACAGCAAAATTCTCTCGATTAGTTGGGGAAACTGGTCAAGTCATTTTGGCTGATATTAACGATTCTATGTTACAAGTTGGCCGTGAAAAATTACGTAATTTAGGCGTAGTGGGGAATGTGGAGTATGTGCAAGCAAATGCGGAAATGTTGCCGTTTGCAGATAATACATTCGATTGCATTGTAATTAGTTTTGGGTTGCGTAATGTAACGGATAAAGATAAGGCCTTACGCTCGATGTATCGTGTGTTAAAACCGGGTGGTCGTTTATTAGTATTAGAATTTTCTAAACCAATTTTAGAGCCATTGAGTAAAGTGTATAACTTTTATTCATTCAATATTTTGCCAAAAGTGGGCGAAGTCGTAGTGAATGATGCAGACAGTTATCGTTATTTGGCAGAGTCTATTCGGATGCACCCTGAACAATCTGTATTAGAACAGATGATGATTGATGCTGGATTTGAACAAACACAATATTACAATTTAACCGCAGGGATTGTAGCGTTACATCGTGGTTATAAGTTTTAAAGGCAGCCTATGACACTCTCATCAATTAAACAACAGCTTATGTTGCCACAATTTGCGAATGGCTTATTTGAACAAGGGCTAAATTATTTGATGCAACGTAGTGAGGGAATCGAACCTCATCTACGTAAATTGAATGGAAAAGTGCTATCGATTTCTTTTAAACAAGGTGGTCATGCGTATCTGATTTTTTCTCATCAACGTATTGATGTGTTAGCCAATTATGAAGGTGATGCAGATTGTGTTGTAACAGCGGATGCGAATGTATTGTGGCAACGACCGCAAAAAAGCCAATTAGCTGATTTTATCAATCGTCAACAAATTGTTTTTCAAGGGGATTTACAAGTGTTACAAGAAACAGTAGCACTATTTGAACAATTAGAAAAAGATCCCGCGGAATTGTTGTCACCTTACCTAGGTGATGTGGCTGCACATATGTTGACCCGAGGTGTACAACAATTACAACAACAGTTGACAAAACAGTTGCAAACTAGTGAACGCCATTGGGGAGAACGTTTAACAGAAGAGTGGCAACTTATTGCTCCAACACTCGCCTTAGTTCATTTTTATGATCAAGTTGCCAGTTTAGAACAGGATCTACAACGTCTTGAAGCTAAAATTAATCGCTTGACAGGAACAGTATGAAATTAAAACAGTATTTTCGTTTCTATCAAATTATTCGGGTCATGTTGCAATATGGATTAGATGAAGCATTACCTGAAATTTCATTAACCCGTCCAATCCGTTGTGTAAGTAAACTATTTTTTTGGATCAAAAATGAACATACTGATAAATCTTTAGGTTTACGGTTACGGTTAGCGTTCCAGACCTTAGGACCAGTATGGATTAAATTTGGTCAAATGCTTTCGACACGTCGTGATCTGTTTCCACCAGAAATTGCAGATGAATTGGCTTTATTACAAGATAAAGTAGAACCTTTTTCAGGTGATTTAGCTCGAGCAGAAATTGAGAGGGCATTAGGCGGTAAAATTGAACAATGGTTTGATGATTTTGATGAAAAGGCATTAGCTTCCGCTTCAATTGCTCAGGTCCATACAGGGCGATTTAATGCGAAACAAGCTTTGGCAGGAAAAGAGGTCGTATTCAAGGTTATTCGCCCAGATATTCAACCTGTGATTGCCTTAGATATTGGATTAATGTATCGGATTGCAAAATGGATTCCTCGTTTAACCAAAGAAGGATATCGATTACGTCCAGTAGAGGTTGTGCAAGAGTATGAGAAAACCTTGTTGGCGGAATTAGATTTACGCCAAGAGATGTCAAATGCAATTCAATTACGACAAAACTTTTTAGATAGTTCAATGCTTTATGTGCCAGAGATGTGTCCTGATTTTTGTCATAAAAATATGATTGTAATGGAACGTATCTATGGTATTCCTATTTCTGATATTGCTGCATTAGAAGCCAACGGAACAGATATGAAACTATTAGCGGAGCGTGGAGTACAAGTCTTTTTTACCCAAGTTTTTCGTGATAGTTTTTTCCATGCAGATATGCATCCAGGCAACATTTTTGTGAGTTATGATCATCCTGAATCACCACAGTATATTGGTATTGATTGTGGTATTGTCGGCACATTAAATAGTGAAGATAAACGTTATTTAGCCGAAAACTTTTTAGCCTTTTTTAACCGAGATTATCGTCGCGTTGCACAATTACATATTGATTCAGGTTGGGTGCCAGAAGATACGAATTTAGATGAGTTTGAACAGGCTTTCCGAATTGTTTGTGAGCCAATTTTTTCTAAACCATTAGCCGAAATTTCTTTTGGTCATGTGTTATTGAATTTATTTAACACTGCACGTCGTTTCCAGATGCAAGTACAACCGCAATTAGTATTATTGCAAAAAACTTTATTGTATATTGAAGGCTTGGGACGCCAACTTTATCCGCAATTAGATTTATGGCAAACAGCAAAACCGTTCCTGCAAAACTGGATGAATGAGCAAATTAGTGTGAAGAAAATGTATCGTGATTTTCAATCACATATTCCTTATTTACGAGAACATTTTGCTTCTTTTCCACAAACGTTGCATCAGGCATTGCTGGAACAGAAAGAGATTAAACGTGAACTGGTGTTGATTCGCCGAGAATTTAAGTTACAGCAACGAAAAAATACCCAACGTGTGTATGGCGTTATTGTAGCGAGTTTGCTATTCTTTGGCGGTTTGTTTGGTTATCCTTTTTTGCCAAGTTGGTTAAGTCTGAGTTTATTAGTGATTGCAACTGGCTTATTGGTAAGAACGGTTTTACAGAAATAATGCAATGATTATGGCTAGTCTCTAGGTAAGAGTAGCGGTATAATTTGACGAAATTTTTTTACTTATCGAGGTATCATTATGGGTGGAATTAGTATTTGGCAACTGTTGATTATCGTATTAATTGTTGTATTACTTTTCGGAACAAAGAAATTAAAAACATTAGGTTCAGATCTTGGTGAATCAGTCAAAGGCTTTAAAAAAGCAATGAGTGATGATAATGAAAAAGATGCTGAATTTAAGAAATCTATTGAATCACAAACCAGCTCGACTAGCGAAACAGCAAAAAGCAAAGATAAAGAGCAGGCATAACCGTGTTTGATATAGGTTTTTCAGAACTTGTTCTGATTTTTGTCATCGGTTTAGTTGTATTAGGGCCACAGCGTTTGCCTGTGGCTATTCGTACCATAGTCAGTTGGATTCGTACACTCCGCAATCTAGCGAATAATGTACAATCAGAGCTGGCACAAGAATTAAAACTACAAGAGCTGCAAGAAAGCATCAAAAAAGCTGAACATCTTAATCTATCATCTCTTTCCCCTGAGTTAAGCAAAACGGTCGAAGAGTTAAAAGCGTCAGCAGCGAAAATGCAACAGCAGTTGGATCAACAAACACAAGCAGCAAATCAAACGGTTGAACAGTTAAAATCATCTGTTGAATCAGCGTCTTCAGCTTCTCAAACAGCTAATGAACAATCAGCAACGGAAGTGTTACCTGATGAACAAGCGGAATTAGCTGAAATTGATGAAGAAAAGTTGATTTTAGAACAGCATAGTGATGATTTAGCTACTTATGATCCAATGACCAGTGCTGAGCAAGCAAATATTACCAACAAAGAGAAAAAAGATTCATAATTGTCGTTCAATGAGGGAAGGCTATGCCGAGTGTTGATGAATCTCAACCGCTAATTACCCATTTAGTTGAGTTACGCAATCGCATTTTAAAAAGTTTTATTTGTGTGTTGATTGTGTTTATTGCATTAGTTTATTTTGCTAATGATATTTACCACATTGTTTCTGAGCCTTTAATTAAGGAATTACCAAATAACTCAACAATGATTGCAACTAATATTGTTGCACCATTTTTTACACCAATTAAATTAACCGCAATTACAGCAATCTTTTTGTCTGTGCCTTATATCTTGTATCAAGTGTGGGCATTTATCGCCCCAGCATTATATAAGCACGAAAAACGTTTAATTTATCCATTGTTAGTATCTAGTACATTACTGTTTTATATTGGTGTTGCCTTTGCTTACTATGTTGTATTCCCATTGGTGTTTTCATTTTTAACCAAAACAGCACCAGAAAGTGTTGCGATTGCAACGGATATTAGCAGCTATTTAGATTTTGTATTAACCCTATTTTTAGCTTTTGGGATCTGTTTTGAAGTACCCGTAGCGATTATTTTATTATGCTGGAGTGGTGTTGTTAGCGTAGCTAGCTTAAAAGAAAAACGCCCTTATATCTTAGTTGGTGCGTTTGTCATCGGGATGTTATTAACACCACCAGATGTCTTTTCTCAAACATTACTTGCAGTACCTATGTACCTCTTATTTGAGGTCGGCGTATTCTTTGCTCGATTCTATCAACCGAAAGAAGAAGAGTAGTCAATTATTTTGATTCATTTTTGGATAACCGCCAACTTGTTTGGCGGTTATGCCATTATCAGTAAAGAATAATTTTGTAGAACAATTAATTAAATAAGGAAGGTTGTGATGACTCAACAAATTTTTTCAGCATTCCCTGTACGTCGTATGCGTAGAATGCGTAAACAGGATTTTAGTCGTCGTTTAATGGCAGAAAATAAATTAAGTGTAGATGATTTAATCTATCCAGTATTTGTGATCGAAGGTGAAAATCATCGTGAGGCAGTACCATCAATGCCGGGAGTGGAACGTTTAACTATCGATCAATTACTGATTGAAGCAGGTGAATTAGTCAAATATGGCGTTCCAATGATTGCTTTATTCCCAGTAGTACCACAAGAGAAAAAGTCACTAATGGCAGAAGAAGCTTATAATCCACAAGGCTTAGCACAGCGTGCAGTGCGTGCCTTAAAGAAAGCTTATCCTGATTTAGGGGTAATGACTGATGTGGCATTAGATCCATTCACTACCCATGGTCAAGATGGCATTATTGATGAAACAGGTTATGTATTAAATGATATTACAACCGAAGTATTGGTGAAACAGGCTGTTTCTCATGCGGAGGCTGGTGCTGATGTTGTTGCACCAAGTGATATGATGGATGGGCGTATTGGTGCAATTCGTGCAGCACTTGAAGAAAAAGGTTTTATTAATACGTTGATTATGGCGTATTCTGCAAAATATGCGTCTTGTTTCTATGGTCCATTCCGTGATGCAGTGGGCTCATCAGCTAACTTAAAAGGTGGTAACAAATTTACTTATCAACTTGATCCAGCCAATAGTGATGAAGGTTTGCAAGAAGTTGGTTTAGATTTGCAAGAAGGTGCAGATATGGTGATGGTAAAACCAGGGATGCCATATTTGGATATGGTATGGCGAGTTAAACAACACTTTGGTGTGCCGACATTTGCTTATCAAGTATCAGGTGAGTATGCAATGCAAATGGCTGCCATTCAGAATGGTTGGTTAAAAGAAAAAGAAAGTATTATGGAAGGCTTAGTGTGTTTTAAACGTGCTGGAGCCGATGGCATCTTAACCTATTTTGCGAAACGCGTTGCACAATGGTTAGCTGAAGAACAGAAATAATATGACGAACGAATTCAGTATTGAACAACAGCGAACAGCTTTACAACAACAGTTCCCACAATATCAACTGGTATCTGGGTGGGGCAATCCACAAGCAGAAATTATGTTTATCGGCGATGCACCGGGTAAAGATGAGTGGGAGCGAGGACCTTTTGCTGGTACAAGCGGTAAATTTTTTGATCAAATGCTGAATTCAATCGGTTTAGTTAGAGAGAATATTTATTTAACGAATGTGGTTAAATTTCGCCCAGAAAAGCGAGATCCTAATCAACGAGAAATTGCAGCTTTTGCAGATTGGTTACAGGCAGAGATAAGGTTAGTACAACCAAAAATTATTGTTCCTTTTGGACGCATTGCTTTATCAGTATTCTTGCCTGATCTAAAAATTAGTGAAGTACATGGGCAATTATTATCTCTAACTAAAAAAGAGCAATCTTTTTTATTATTGCCGATGTATCACCCAGCAGCGGCAATGCATAATGGAAAAATTCGCCCAATGTTGAAACAAGATTTTCTTACATTGGGCGAAGTATGGAATGAGTTAGATTAATAACTTGAGTTAATTAATACTTCTTCACCATAGCCACCGAGTGTTGGCATTGGTAAATAAGTAGAGTTCGGGGCACGCATAATACGAATACCACGAATTCCTGCTTCTTTCGCTGCTAACACATC
The DNA here is from genome assembly GCF_001678475.1 of Gallibacterium genomosp. 3. Lineage (GTDB taxonomy): Bacteria > Pseudomonadota > Gammaproteobacteria > Enterobacterales > Pasteurellaceae > Gallibacterium > Gallibacterium faecale. The sequence continues at coordinate 37,754 of NZ_JTJR01000017.1, forward strand.
ATCATCACTATCACCATAATGAATACTGATTTTATGAGCTAAGATAGCTGGTGTTTTGTTGTATTTTGTTTTGCGTGGACGATCACCCATAAAATCAACTGGGTGCATATTTTTAACGCCAAGAGCTTTTTCTAGAATTGGTGTTACGCCATCAACTTTACCTGCTGTTCTACCGGTAATAAAGTAAACACTGTCACCACGTTCTTGGTGCATCTTAATCAACTCTTTAGCCGCTTCTTTTGGAATAGAATATTTATCGCAACCTGCATTAACTTCATCCCAAAATTCTTGTTTTTTCAAATATTCAAAGCCATTTGGCGAATATTTTTGTTGGCCATAATAGAAACAAGGGCTAGAAAATAACACGGTATCATCGATATCAAAGCTAACATTAATCGGCCCTTTTCCTTCCAAGCTTTTTTTGATTTGTTCGATTGATACCCAATGAATTGGTGCTTGTTGCAACATTTCACGTGCATTTGTACCTGGTTCTGTATAAGGTTCGACTTTTGCCGCAGAAACGGTCATTGCTGTTGAAGCAAGTAATACAGCAAGTGAAAGTTTCTTCCATGTTATAGACATCATTACAACTCCTTAATGATTATTGTTGTTTGTTTAATAAGAAAATACCTGTGCTTGCGAACTGAAGATATGCTTCTTTGGTTTGTGCATTAAAATGTTCAGGTGCAAGATTAACAAGTAACTCATCGTTACCCCAAGTAATAATAATTTCCCAATGGTTACCCATATAAACGGCTGATTTAATTTGACAGCGAGTTTCAGGCGAACCTTGTTCGGTTAGCATTATTGCTTCAGGACGAATACCTACCAGACATTCTCCATCTGGTACATTAAAGTCAGCAGCTTGTTCAAGGGATAGTGTATATCCATTGATTGTCACTTGGTTGCCTTGCAGGTTACCATTTAAGATACTGGCTTCTCCCATGAATTTAGCAAGGAAAAGAGAATTTGGACGTTGGTAAAGCACTTTTGCAGGTGCTTTTTGCATAATTTTTCCTTTATTCATAACGATAACTTCATCAGAAACCGCAAAAGCTTCACTTTGGTCATGGGTAACGTAAAGTGAAGTAATATTAAATTTTTGCTGCAATTCACGAATCTTTTCACGCATACTACGACGCAAGTTTGCATCTAAGTTACTTAAAGGTTCATCAAATAACAATACTTTAGGTTTTAAGACTAAAGCTCGAGCTAAAGCAACACGTTGTTGTTGGCCACCTGAAATTTGATCGACATAACGATCGCCAAAGCCCGCTAAGTCAACTAATTCTAGTGCTTCTTCAACGCGTTGTTTACGCTCTTCAGGAGCAACGCCTAACATTTTTAAGCCATAACCAACATTATCGGCAATCGACATATGTGGGAAGAGGGCATAGGATTGGAAAACAATACAAATATCACGGCTTTGAATAGATGATTTTGTCACATCTTCACCATCAATAAAGATCTGGCCTGTTGTTGGACGTTCTAAGCCAGAAACAAGACGGAGAATAGTAGTTTTACCGCAACCAGAAGGCCCTAATAATGTTGTCATGGTACCTCGTTTGATAGTTAAACTGAGATCATCGATCACAACAGATTTACCAAAACGTTTAGTGACATTTTTTAATACAAGAAAGTTATTATCGTTATTCATAAAACAACCTCAATTTAAATCATCTGTTTAGCTTTTGAACGAGAGATACGGGTATCGCCCACTAACCAGTCAAAGAAAAGAATAATCGCCATCATCACCACAATCAGTAATGAACCATAAGCAATAGCAATACCATATTCACCATCTTCAACACGATTTAGGATATACGCTGTTGCCACACGGGTATCGGCGGTAACCAAGAATACGATTGCACTTACTGTTGTCATTGCACGAACGAAACTAGTAATTAATGCTGACAATAAAGCGGGTTTTAATAAAGGTAAGGTGACATACAGTAATGTCTTCCAAGAACTACCTTTTAAAGAAAGTGATGCTTCATCTAAAGATTTGTCTAATTGCCCTAAACCAGCGATTGCTGCACGCATACCGATAGGGAGATCACGCATTACCATAGAGATAATGATAATAATGCCCGTACCTGTAATGTAGAACGGTGCATCATTGAATGCGAGAATATAGGAAACCCCAGCAACAGTACCTGGAACAGCAAAGCAGAGCATCGTTAAGAACTCTAGTGTTTTCTTACCAGCAAAATCTTTTCGTACAACGATATATGCAATTAATAAACCAAAGAGTGCTGTAACAGGAGCAGCAATACCGGCATAAATAATGGTATTGATTAATGATGGCCAAGCCCCATCACTGAAACCTTGTCCGAATAGAGAGGCGTAATTCTCTAAGGTTAAGGTGTAATCAACACCCCAGTTCACAGTGAAGCTACCGTAGAAAATACTACCGTAAAGCGTTGCGTTAAAGATAACCCAAATTGCTAATAGGGCAATAATGGCGTTTTTTAAACCAGCAGGTAAATCTTGAACATCACCGCGATAAGATTTACCTGATACAGTGACGTAAGACCGGTTACCAATCCAAATATATTGGATAATAAAAATACCTAAAGAGAAAAGTAAAAGAATCGTACCCAAGGTACTTGCTGAAGCATAATTTAATTGTGAACCAGCAATATAGAAATAGATTTGGGTAGCAATCACGTCAAAGCTTCCGCCAAGTACTAATGGATTACTAAAGTCAGCCAAAGATTGAATAAATACTAATAAGAACGCATTTGCTAAAGCTGGTTTTAGTAATGGGAAAATTACTTGAAAGAAGGTTTGATAGCGGTTGGCTCTTAATGTATAAGATGCTTCTTCAATAGAGGGATGAACGGATTTTAATGATCCTTCCAAAATCATAAAAGCTAATGGGGTAAACGCAAGAATTTGTGCGATAGCAATCCCATTAAAACCATAAAGCCAGTTGGTATTAGTAAAGCCAAAATGTTCTACTAAAAATTCAGTTAAATAGCCAGAACGACCAAGCATTAAGGTTACCCCTAAACCGACGACAAACGGTGGTGTAACAATAGGAAGAATAGAGAAAATCTTACCAATAAAGGCGGTACGTCTAGCAATTCTTGTGGTGTAAAGTGCAAAGGCTAAACCGAATACAGTAGAGATAAAACCAACAAAAGCAGATAACCACACTGAGTTTGCAATAACCCGAACAATATAAGATTGTCCAACAATATCAATGATTTGTGCTGGCTTAAATTGATCGCCATCATAGAACATAGATACAAAGATAGCGAGTGTTGGATAAACAATAAAGAAGAAAATAAGCAAAATAATGCTGAGTAAAGAAGCAATGATAAATTTATCACCTTGCATAATTTTTAATGCAGCAAGGGCATTGGTGGCTAAAGCAGTCAAGGTAATTACCATGACAATAATAGAGTAGCCTAAACTAAGATGATAAATATTGGCTGAAAAGAACGTAAATAAGCCAATTAAGCAAATAACGGCTAATTCTGTTTTAGCTTCTATTTCAGTTGATAAGCCTAAACGTGGCAAAAGCCAAAAAATAATCAAAGAGCCAAACCAAAACCAGCTAAGGTTAAATGAGTGCCAACCCATTGCAGCAAGAAATTCATCTGCTGTTGATTCTAAAAGACCATAATCTAACGCAAAGGTTGGCAATACAATAAAAGCAATTAGGCTAAGTAAAATCCAGGTTGTGGTGGTATTTATTGAAAATTTTGTTGAGTTCATACAACCTCTCAAAATAGAAATAGGGAATATAGAGATTCCCTATTAAGTTAGGAAAATAAGTAAATGGGTAAAAATAGCTATGATAAGAAAAATTCATAGCTATTTTATTGATTTACCTTTTATTTATTCAATTTAACGTCATTGACCCATTTATCAATTAGACGTTTTCTTTCATCACTAGAACCATATTTTTCAAAATCATAATTGATTAGATTAAGTTTGGTTGGATCGAAAGCATTTGGTGATTGTTCAGCAGTAGTATTGGTTAAGGTTTGTAAAGATTGACCTTTCTTCCATGCCAATTCTTGACCTTCTTTAGATAATACCCAGTCAACAAAGAGTTTTGCATTATCTAAGTTTCTTGCACCTTTCAAGATACTTACACCACCAAGTTCATAACCAGTACCTTCGCAAGGCACGATAAGCGCTAATGGTGCACCTTTTTCTTTTTCTAAGGCATAATCGTGTAAGAATCCGATACCAATAGTTGCTTCACCACGTGCAGCATTACGAGATGGTGTAATACCTGATTTAGTATATTGAGAAATGTTTTTATCTAAAGATTTGAAATAATCAAAGGCTTTTGGTTCGCCCCATAATTGAACGAAAGTTGCGATAGCAGTATAAGCGGTACCAGAACTTTGTGGGTCGGCGATTTGAATTTCTCCTTTAAGACGAGGATCTAATAAATCGCTCCAACATTTAGGTACTTCTTTAATACCAAGTTTTGCTAAGCGTTCAGTATTTACGCCAAAACCTAAAATACCCATATAGATAGCAGATGATAAATTACCTTTAATTTTGCCTGGGTCACGGAATTTTTCTACGATTTGAGAAAGATTTGGTGATTGATAAGGTTGTAATAACCCTAATTCGCCAGCTTGAGATTGAGGATCAAATGTACCACCATACCAAACATCAGCTTGTGGGTTATTTTTTTCTGCTTCTACTTTTGCAAAAGTACTACCAGAACCGTTACGAATGAAAGAGGTTTTTACATCATATTTTTTAGAAAACGCTTGAGTTTCTGTTTCACATAATTCATTAGTCGCACTACAGTAAACAACAAGACGACCAGCTGCTTGAGCGGTTGAAGCTAATAACACAGCACTCACTGCAACTGCAGAAAGTTTTAATGAAGTAGATAAACGCATAATCATTACTCCTTAATGTAGGTAAAAATACCGGTGGATTATAAAAAAACTCTCTGCAAATAAATGTGAATAGATTCACAAAAATAAAAAATAAATGGATGAAATGAATAGATTAGCTAAAAAAATAACCAAAAAACGGTATATTTTTTCTTTTTCGAAGGCAATCTAGAGCGTAACGAAAATCCATATATAAAAACAATTATAACGATAAAGAAAGATGATTAATGTTAAATTAGTTTCTTATTATATAATAACGCACGTTATTAATTTGCTTATTATATAGGAGAGAATTATGGCAAAGTTTCGTTATTTTACTCAACCGTTCTCAATTAAAAATCTCACATTACGCAATCGTATTGTTATGCCACCAATGTGCCAATATAGTGCAGTAGATGGCGTACCTAGTGATTGGCATTTAGTACATTATGCATCACGAGCGGTTGGTGGTGTAGGATTAATTATTGTTGAGATGACAAATGTTGCGCCAAATGGACGTATTACACCTAATTGTTTAGGTTTATGGAATGATCAACAACGCGATGCCTTTAAACGTATTGTGGATGTAGTACATTCACATGGTGCAAAAATCGGAATTCAAATAGGTCATGCTGGACGTAAAGCACAAGACTGTGATGATGTGGTTGCACCATCTGCAATCCATTATGGTGATTTAGATTATCCTGGACAAAATTTAAAAACACCAAGAGAACTTACAAAACAAGAAATTCAACAAGTTATTCAGGCTTTCCAAGATTCTGTAAAAAGAGCGGTGGAAGCTGGTTTTGATTTAATTGAATTACATGGCGCACATGGTTATTTAATTCATCAATTTTATTCACCAAAATCAAATCAACGCCAAGATGAATACGGAAAAGACAGAATGTTATTTGGTGAACAAGTGATTAAAGCAGCAAAAGCGGTTATGCCAGCAGAAATGCCACTAGTCATTCGTATTTCAGCACAAGAATATTCTGCGAATGGCTTTGATAGTGATTATGGGGTTGAAGTGGCTAAACGATTCGCTGCTGCTGGTGTGGATATGATTCATGTAAGTGGTGGCGGTAATGGTGCATTGGTTGAAGGAAAACACCCACAATTTGCAGCAGGATATCAAGTCTATTTAGCTCGTAAAGTGAAAGACGCTACTGGCTTACCAGTTATCGCAGTAGGTATGCTAGATAATCCAGGATTAGCTGATTTTGTGATTGGTAATGGTGATGCGGATTTAGTTGCTGTAGGACGTGGTTTATTACGTGATCCTTATTGGGTGTTAAATGCACAATATGAGCAAAATGCAAGTGATAGCACACCAATTAATGATATTCCTCGTCAATATCAACGCGGTTTTGCATAGTTATGAATCTAGGTCGGATACATTTGTATCCGACATTTTTTAACCAAAGTATTTTTAAACATAGACAGAAGTAACAAAAGTAAAAGAGAGATTTATATGAATAGATTCTATGGTGAAGCATAATTGAGATGAAGGTATTGTATATTTTGAGATGAGATTATGCTGGTGATTTTAGTTTTTTCCACTTGCGATAGCCATACACCATTACACCATAAATGCAAAAGCATGTTAGACTAGTAAATAGCCAAAAATATTGTTTATCAGATTTTCCATCATGAATGATGATCGTAGGTTGATTGACCAGATAAGTGATTTCCATACCTTTTCCCTCTCTTAAGATTTTTGCTTGCCAATTAGTTAAGTCTGTGTGTTTTGTAATAAATACTTCTCCATTTGCCTGATAGATCAAATCAGCATAGTAACAATTTAATCTTTTCGATTTTCCACATTTCTCAACTTCAACTTTATTGGTATAAGCTAAGGTTTTTGCACTTGGTTCAATATAGAAACGTAAGTAATTTGAGCCAGTGAATATAGCACCAAATATAATTATGATAAATCCCAATAGATATGTTATGACTTTACAACATTTCATAAGTATTAAAGTGGCTCAAGCGGTAATTAAAAAAATGAGCCATGTAAAATAGCTCATTTTTCTTTTCTTATTTTAATTAAAGCACCATCGCTGCAATCCAACCAAAGATTAACAATGGAATATTATAGTGAATAAAGGTTGGTACCACAGAATCCCAAATATGATCGTGTTTCCCGTCCATATTTAAACCAGAAGTTGGACCTAAGGTTGAATCTGAAGCGGGAGAACCTGCGTCACCCAGTGCTGCGGATACACCAATAATTGAAGCAGTAGCTAAAGGTGAGAAACCAAAACTAATACAAATTGGTACATAAATAGAAGTAATAATTGGCACAGTTGAGAAAGAAGAACCAATTCCCATAGTGATAAATAACCCAATTAAGAGCATCAAAAAGACCGCTAAACCTTTATTATCTGGTCCAATAGTATTACTAAAGGATTGAACAAGTTCAGTTACCCCACCTGTTTCGTTAATTACTTTGGCAAAGCCAGAAGCAGCAATCATTACAAAGCCAATCATCGCCATTAAGCGTAAGCCTTGTTGGAAAACATCATTGCTTTCTTTTAGTTTGAAAATCCCGCCTGCTGCAAAGATGATTAAACCGACTAAACCACCAACAATAGTTGATTCAGTGAAAAGTTGTAACGTAAAAGCAGCAATAATTGCAAAAACACTGATCCAAACATGGAATGGCTTAATATTAGCAATACGTTGTTGTAAATCTTCAGATGTTGGTTCGTTAGTATGAACAATATATTCTCTTGGTTTACGATAACTAATAAATACTGCGGTTAATAAACCAATTACCATCCCAATAACAGGGATTAACATTGCTAATGAAACTTGAGCGGTAGAAGTTTGTAGTCCAAATTGTGCACCTGCTTCATTAATATTTTTTACTAGTACGTTTTCAATAAAGATTTTTCCGAAACCGACTGGTAATAACATATAAGTTGCAGTTAAACCAAAAGTCAGTACGCAAGCTACGGCACGGCGGTCAATTTTAAGTTTATTAAGAATGCTAAGGAGTGGTGGTACGACAATAGGAATAAATGCGATATGTACAGGAAGTAAGTTTTGTGAAGAAATCGCAAAAGCTAATAGAATCGCTAATAGAAAATATTTAAACCAAAAGAGGGTACGATTACTTGGCGTATGTCCTAAACGCATAATAACTTTATACGCAAGTAAATCGGTTACGCCAGATTTAGAAATTGCGATAGCAAATGCTCCCAATACGGCATAATTCATCGCGACAGAAGCGCCACCGCCTAACCCATCAGTGAAAACTGCGACAGTTTTATTGAGATCTAATCCACCAACTAATCCAGCAGTTAATGCCGAAATAATTAGCGCAATAACGACGTTGATGCGCATTAAACTCAGCGCAAGCAACACGAGAATTGAGATAACAACTTCGTTGCCAAATAACATAATGTTGTGTTCCTTAATGTTGTAATGAAAGAGTGGCAATCATCTATAAAAATTAAGAATTTGTCGAGCAATTTTTATCGTCTATTGCCAAAGGTGGAAAAAGATTTGCTTGTTTTAGTTTATTGACCATTAAGCAGAATAATTCTGCGGTTTTTTCTGTATCGTATAACGCAGAGTGTGCTTTGCTTGGTTCAAAGGGAATGCCAGCTGTATCGCAAGCGGTACGCAATACAGTTTGCCCAAACATAAATCCTGCTAATGTCGCAGTATCGAACGTGGCAAAAGGATGAAATGGATTGCGTTTAATTCCAGTACGATTGATTGCTGCCATCAAAAAGTTATAGTCAAACATAGCGTTATGTGCAACTAAGATTGAACGTTTACATTCTGCGGCTTTTTGTCCACGACGTACCATTTGAAAAAATTCAGTTAGCGCAGTTAATTCATCAACGGCTTGACGTTCAGGATCGTGAGGATTGATACCATTAATCTTTAATGAATTAGGATCAATGTTGGCACCTTCAAAAAGTTGAATTTGAAAGTGGCATTTTTCATCAGGTAATAAGATCCCCTGTTCGTCCATTTTTACAGTAACAGCCGCTAATTCTAACAAGCCATCTGTTTGATGATTTAAACCAGATGTTTCTACATCAATAATGACAGGAAAATAACCACGAAAACGGTGTTTAAGTAAATGGTAATTAATTACTTCAGTTTCTTGTTCAGTAGCTGGTTGGTTCACATTCAATCCCAAATGAAAGTTGTTCTAAAATAACTCACTCCTCAAAAAAGAGGAGTGAGCTGAAATATAAAAGTGTGTGTTATAAATGAAATTATTGACCTAAGCCATCTTTAGCACTTTTGTTTTCAATAAATTCAATTTTATAACCATCTGGATCTTCAATAAATGCAATAACAGTAGTACCACCTTTTACTGGACCTGGTTCACGGGTAACTTTTCCACCAGCAGCACGTACCGCATCACAGGTTGCATAAATGTCATCTACACCGATAGCGATATGACCAAATGCACTACCTAAATCATATTCAGTGACGCCCCAGTTATAAGTGAGTTCGATTACAGCTGTTTTATCTTCATCATCATAACCAACAAAAGCGAGAGAATATTTGTACTCAGGGTTTTCGCTACGGCGTAAAACACGCATTCCTAAAATTTCTGTATAGAATTTGATAGAACGTTCAAGATCACCAACACGTAACATAGTATGTAATAAACGCATATTTCCTCCAACGAAAAATGAAATTTAAAGAAAAAACCGATTGATTATGCCATAATACGTGACATAAATCACAAATTTTCTCAAGGTAATTTTATTATGTCAGATCATGATCAATCCAAAACAAAGGTAGCAGTGCTTTCATTATTACCGATTGTTTTGCTTTTTGTTGCCGATTATTGGCTATTATTAGTAAAACCTTTTGGTGAATCGATAATTTCACATTTTGCTATTGCAGTATTAGCAGCACAGCTCATTTGCCAAGTGATATTTTTGCGTGGTGAAATTTGTAATGGACAGCGTAGTCGTTTAAGTCGTTGGAATCTTTATTTTCTTATATTTTGGTTAGGATGGTTATTAATAACTTGTTTTCAAATTAAGGTGTATTTACCAATTCGATTAGCTTATTGCTATGGTGCAGGTTTAACTCTGACTACGTGGCAACAGCCAAAAGAAGAGCAATTAAGACGTGGGGTATTATGGCTTGGCGTAATTGTTGGCTGTATTGGATTATTGCTAGCTGTGATTCCAGTATTTTTATTTCAAATGACGATCAGTCTAACGTTTAATCCATTATTACAAGTGGTATTAGGGATTGGTTTAGCTTATTGGGGATTATTGGTTTCACGAAATCGCTTACATGGATTAATGGATCTATTACCTTATTTTGCATTAATTGGTTTAGTGGCAAGCAGTGTAATGGCTATGGTGAGTCTTGTAATTATGTATTTGGATCACCATACAATGGCTTGGGATCCTTTCCACCTCTCTTGTTATTTTATTGCTCATTTATTATTGCTTGCGATCTGGAGCTATCCAATCATCAAAAGAACAAAACCTAATTATTGGTCATTGGTTGCTATTATTCTGTTGGCTGGCTTTTCACCTATCTTACTTTTCTAAATTTTATCTGGATACAATGGATCCATCATCAAATTGAATAAATTTGATGATGGGTTTAACACGAATACTTTTAGTCTCGTTAGTAAAAATATTTTTACTAAAGGCAGCCATCTCTTCTTCAGGGAGCAGTGTTGATAAATAATAGCGTTGTTGTGGTTTTAAAATATTAAATTGATTGAATTTTAAATTAATAAAGCGATTATCAATAATACGATCATTAAATGTATAGACAGCGTACCAAGCCACTTGCTGAATAGATTTTTTTGATTGATTTTGGATTGAGTAAGTTGTAGCAAAAGAGATGGTTCCATCAGGTTCACGTTGCATATTTTGTGAGATAACTCTAATTTCAGCAGAAAATGGAATTTGGATATTTGGCTTGATTGATGAATGAGGAAATACATCAGCTAAAGTCATCTGACTGTAACCAAAAAAAGTGATAAAAATTCCTAGTATTAAAGTAATTATCCGCATTAGAATATTAACTGACTGACTGACTGACTGACTATATTTTTCATTCATAAATCTAAACCTAATAACTAAATCATCATTAATTTATAAAAGAATTGAGTAATTATATTTGTGAATTTTATAAATGAGGTGATATCGAATTATTATAGTAAGAAAATTGGGTAAAAGAGAGTTGGTAATATAAATCATTGAAAAGATAGATCTAATATAAATAAATGTAAGTAAAGTGAGAAACTAATGAAGACAACAGAAAAACATATTCATATTTTAGGAATTTGCGGTACATTCATGGGGGGACTTGCAATTGTAGCTCGTGAATTAGGTTATAAAGTGACAGGATCAGATGTCAATGTATATCCACCAATGAGTGTATTTCTAGAAAAAAGTGGGATTGAGATTATTCCTAATTATGATGTTGCACAGTTACAACCTGCACCTGATTTAGTAATTATCGGTAATGCAATGAAACGAGGAAATCCTTGTATTGAATATGTGTTAGATAACAACCTACCTTATATGTCAGGACCACAATGGTTACATGATCATTTATTACGCGATCGTTGGGTTTTAGCTGTATCAGGAACACATGGAAAAACAACAACCACAGGGATGTTAGCTTGGATTCTTGATCAAGCTGGATTAGAACCAGGCTTCTTAATTGGTGGTATTTCAGGTAATTTCGGTATTTCTGCTCGATTAGGCAAATCGCCTTTTTTTGTAATTGAAGCAGACGAATATGATACGGCATTTTTTGATAAACGTTCTAAATTCATTCATTACAACCCAAAAACATTAATTATCAATAATATTGGTTTTGATCATGCAGATATCTTCGATAATTTAACTGCGATTCAACGCCAATTCCATCATATGATTCGTACTATTCCATCTAAAGGTCGCATTTTGTCATTTGCTGATGAAACTAGTGTAAAAGAAACTTTAGCGATGGGATGTTGGAGTGAGCAACAGTTTATTGGTAAAGATAAAGAATGGTATGCACAACGTTTGCGTAATGATTGCACTGAGTTTGAAGTGTTCCATAATCAGCAAAAAGTAGCTGAAGTAAAATGGAATATCGTTGGGCAACATAATATGTTTAATGCGTTGATGGCCATTGCTGCAGCATATCATGCTGGGGTAAGTATTGAAACTGCTTGTCAAGCATTAGCGACCTTTGTCAATGCAAGTCGTCGCTTAGAAGTAAAAGGTGAAGTAAACGGGATTACTGCTTATGATGACTTTGCCCATCACCCAGTTGAGATTGCAGCAACATTAGCTGCTTTACGTGATAAAGTGGGAGGTGGTGTGCGAATCTTAGCGGTATTAGAGCCACGTTCTAATACGATGAAAATGGGCGTACATACCAAGGAACTCGCACCCGCACTGGTGCGTGCAGACTATGTCTTTTTATTACAACCAGATAATTTGCCTTGGGAAGTGGTTGAAATTGCTAATCAATGTGTGCAACCAGCAACCTGGACGGCAGATTTAGATTTATTAGTGACAAAAATTGTAGAAGAAGCGAAACCAACGGATCATATTTTAGTGATGAGTAATGGTAGTTTTGGTGGTATTCATCAGAAATTATTAACTAAATTAAAAGAAAAAGCAGGTGCAAAAAATTAAGTAATTGCTATAAAAAAGAAAAGACCTTACATTCTTGTAATGTAAGGTTCTTGAGTTATTATTTATTACATTAGTATTAATTAATATATTTAAAGAATAACGTGTTGTTTACATTTTATTCTTTATTGCTAATATGCTAATTAATTCGTCTTAAATCGTATTTTAATAATACAAGTGTTGCACCAATTAGTAGTAAGTCCTTAAAAATAAAGCCATTAAAACCAAGATTTACTAACAGACTTACTGTAATTAAAGCTGTGCAAAGTATTAATAAGCTACCTAATATTCCTATCTTAGGTTTAAAAAATCCAATAGCTAAACTTAAATAAGCAAGGCTTTCTATTATTCCTAATAAATAGGAAGTATAATAAAAGCCGAACCAATCATATAAGAAACTTAGCCAACTTTTAGATATTAAAGGTTTTAATAACTGAACTTCAAACTCAAACCATTTTGTATTTGCAAAAACAGCAAATATTATGATAATTATTAGACGCAATATAATAATATCGACTGATGACTCTCTGAATTTTTGTATAATTTTTGACATAAAACACCTTCTTTTTTAAAGAGGTGTATAATAAATAATAAAGTTTAGTATGGCAATTATTAAAGAGGCATATATAAAATTAATTTTTAAGGTCTTACATTATAGAAAGTAATTTATGTAAGACCTTTAATCCTTTAATAAATTTTATGAACCAATCATACCGCCATCATCTTTTTGAATTACCACTGTTCCTGAACGTGGGCGAGATTTTCCAGAAGCATCTGGCCAGGTTGAAATAGCAGTTACTTGTGTTGGATCTGTAACGCCTGAATCTGGTTCGCCAGGATGTTGAATATTAATAAACATTGTTTTGTTGTCAGGAGTAAAAGCAATACCTGTAATTTCACATCCATTTGGCCCAGTTAGGAAACGTTTAAAACGCCCTTCTTCTGGAATAACAGCGAGCATTTGGTTATTACCCATACCCTCATACGCTTTTTTATTAATGGTACTAGAGGAAACATCAGTCTGTACCCATAATACGCCATTTGGTGCAAAGCGTAAGCCATCAGGACTACCAAACGCATCGCCTTTAATATTGCCTTGTCCTTTTTCATTATTACCGGCTAGTGCGAAAATATCCCAAGTAAATTTCTCCGCAGTACCTTTACCTTCAGCTTCTTGCCAGCGAATAATATGACCGAATTCATTTTTATCCCATGGATTAGCCTTATCTGTTCCTGGTTTGCCTTCTTTACCGCGTTGTGAGTTGTTGGTTAAGGTACAATAGACATTCCCTTTCACGTAAGGATCGGCAGCAATCCATTCAGGACGATCCATTTTTGTTGCGCCAAGTTTATCCGCCGCCATTCTTGTTTTTACGAGTAGATCACCTTGATTTTCAAAGCCATTTTCAACAGTTAAACCATTCTGACCAAAGATTAACGGCAACCAATCACCAGAACCATCGTCATTAAAACGTGCGACATAAAGGGTACCTTCACTTAAAAGACGCATATTGTGAGTGCGATCATTTTCACGATATTTTTCTTTTGACACAAATTTATAGATATATTCAAACCGCTGATCGTCACCCATATACACCACAGCATGGCCATCGTTACTAATATCTAACATCGCCCCTTCATGTTTAAAACGACCGAGTGCAGTATGTTTTACTGGCGTAGAAGAAGGATTAAATGGATCAATTTCTACAACCCAACCAAAGCGGTGTGGTTCATTAGGGGTTTTATCGGTATGAAAACGATCATCAAATTCAAACCAACGATATTTATCCTCTTTCTCTTTTTGCATAATACCGTAACGCTTATCGAGAGCTGTGAAATTACCGCTATCACGCACAAAAATATCGCTCCAGTTTTCTTCGCAAGTGAGATAAGTTCCCCACGGAGTTTCACCATTAGCACAGTTTTGCATTGTACCTAAAACCATTTCGCCTTTTGGATCGGCAGCTGTTTGCATTAATTTATTACCACGAGCTGGGCCAGTGAGATGCATTGGCGTATGTGGCGTAATTCGGCGTGCATATTTTGATGGACGAACGACTTCCCATTCGCCATTATTTTTCTTCACTTCAATAATCGAAATACCCATCGCATTTTGCGATTTTTTAACTTTATCTGCATTCCAAGTTTTATCACCATCAGGGAATAATAGCCCATTATCAACATATTCATGATTCATCACTAATAAACCATGCTCATTGCCATTTTCGAGAGGAAAATAAGCCATACCATCATGATTCATACCTGCTTGTGCAGCTTGTTCTTCCGCAGTATTTGATGCATCTGGTTTAAATGCAGGGCTATTACCATCAATCCCTACGGGATCTCCCCACAAATAGAAAGGTGACGCGCGATAACCTTTTGGTACAACAACAGTATCCGTTGTAGAAAAAGGAACAGCCGTAAAATCTAAAGAGGTCATTCGACGAGGGAGCGCTGATGAAGCGGCAAATAGATTAGGTGAGATAAAGGCAGAAGGAAGTAACGCGATTGCACTAGCGATGCCACCCATTTTTAATATCTTACGGCGCGATAAGTGAACATCTAATACTTCAGAAATTGAAGGATTATTCGAGGGATTCATATTAACATTTTCTTGTAATGAACGAGTCATTGCGATTCTCCTTGCATGATGAAAGTAATTTGCGCAATGAAGTATATTGGGGAAATATGACAAATTGATGACGAAGATTCACTTTATAAAGGTATAGGGGAAAACTTTATCTTTTAGAAAGGATTTAGACTGTATTTAAATACTCCATTTAGTGACAAAGTTTAAGTCACTCTAGAAAGTGTTAAATAGTGATTAAGTTTTATGTTTAAGTATAGGTTATTGTTGATAATCTAAATTTCGCCCTTTAGCAAGGGCGAAACCTAAATGGAAGAATAGAATTAAACAATGTATTTGTTACCAAATACAAACAGTAATAGCTTACTCTAAACCCAAATGTTGTCGATAAGCAAGCAATGTATTTTCCATTAACATTGCTACGGTCATTGGCCCAACACCACCTGGAACAGGCGTAATATAGGCTGCACGTTGTTGCGCAGTTTCAAACACAATATCACCAACGACTTTGCCATCCACACGATTAATTCCCACATCAATCACAATCGCCCCTGGTTTTACCCATTCACCAGGAACAAGATGTGGCTTACCAACAGCAACGACTAAAATATCAGCTTGTCCAACCAATTCAGCTAAATTTTTTGTGAAACGGTGAGTAACGGTAACGGTACAGCCTGCTAATAACAATTCCATTGCCATTGGGCGGCCAACGATATTTGATGCACCAACAATAACAGCGTGTTGTCCGTGTAAGTCAATGCCTGTGGTGGCAAGTAATTTCATAATGCCATAAGGTGTACAAGCTCGCAGCGTTGGAATACGTTGACACAATCTACCAACATTGTATGGGTGGAAACCATCAACATCTTTAGCGGGATCAATTCGTTCAATTACTTTCACACTACTGATATGTTTTGGTAGTGGTAATTGGACTAAAATGCCGTCAATACTATCATCTTGGTTTAGTTGATCAATTAAGTCGAGTAACTCTTGCTCAGAAATGGTGTCAGGAAGATTAAATGATTTAGATTGGATACCGACTTCAAGACAACTTTTGCGTTTGTTTTCTACATAAATTTGTGAAGCAGGATTTTCACCAACTAAAATAACGGCTAGACCGGGTGAACGATGACCTTGCTGCACAATAGCTTGGATTTTTTGATTAAGTTCAGCCTTGATTGATTTAGCCAGAGCAGTGCCAGAAATAGTTTGAGCTTGCATTGATTTCTCCGTAGGTGTGTTGCATTGATTATTCGGGGCTAGATTTTCTCAAAAAAAAGCCTGTTTGATAAGGGTATGGATTAATTTTAAGCGGTTATTTTTAAAATTAAAAAAAATGATTGACGGGGGAGAAATAAAAACTATAATGCACCTCACACGTCGGCGAGTAGCGCAGTTTGGTAGCGCAACTGGTTTGGGACCAGTGGGTCGTAGGTTCAAATCCTATCTCGCCGACCATTTTTTTATCTTCACTCAGCTATTCCTATGCGCCCTTAGCTCAGCTGGATAGAGCAACGGCCTTCTAAGCCGTAGGTCATTGGTTCGAATCCAATAGGGCGTGCCATTAATCCATTATATATCAATAATTTAAGTTACTAAGTTTTAGCAATTCAGGTTATTTTTCCGTAGCCTATGAAGATAAAATCAAGTCATTGATTATTCTTTACTGATCAGATAAAAACTTCCGATTCATTTCGTTCCTTTATTAGTAAAAATTGCAAAATAGTTGAAAGAAAAAGAAAATTTATCTTGTTTCTGCGGTTGTGGTGACTAGAGAGCTTCTTTATAATAAGCAGAATTTTATCTAGCTTATTGGCGAACTATTATGTCTGAAACTAACCATTCAACAGCACACGAACCTTCTATTATTATCGGTATTGCAGGCGCTTCAGCTTCTGGGAAAAGTCTAATTGCTTCTACAATTTATAAAGAGTTATGTGAAGAATTAGGGTGTGAAGAAATTGGTATTATCTCTGAAGATTCCTATTATAAAGATCAAAGCCACCTCGATTTTGAAACTCGTACTAAAACCAACTATGACCACCCAAACTCAATGGATCGTGAATTATTATTAGAGCATTTACGTACCTTAAAAGCAGGGCAAGCGGTGGATATCCCAGAATATAGCTATGTAGAACATACCAGAACAGGGAATACTAAGCATTTTGAACCTAAAAAGGTGATTATTCTTGAAGGTATTCTCTTGCTGACAGATGAGCGTATTCGTGATGAGATAAATGTATCTATTTTCGTTGATGCACCACTGGATATCTGTTTTATCCGCCGTTTAAAACGTGATATGGAAGAGCGTGGTAGAACAATGGATTCTGTGGTGGAACAATATCGTAAAACAGTACGTCCAATGTTTTTCCAATTTATTGAACCGTCTAAACAGTATGCTGATATTATTGTGCCTCGTGGCGGTAAAAACAGAATTGCAATCAATATTCTGAAAGCACAAATTTTGCAACTGTTACGTAAAAAATAAAGAAAGGTGAATTGATGAGATTATGTGATACCGATATAGAACGTTATTTAGATGAAGGGAAAATTGTGTTATCGCCTCGTCCAGATAATAGCAAAATTAATGGAGCAACAGTGGATGTACGATTAGGAAATTCATTCCGAGTTTTTCGTGATCACTCTGCGGCTTATATTGATCTTAGTGGGCCAAAAGAAGCAGTTTCAGCTCAATTAGAACAAGTGATGAGCGAAGAGATTATTATTGAAGATGGCGAACCTTTTTTCTTACATCCAGGCGTTCTTGCATTGGCTAGTACATATGAATCAGTCAAATTACCGAGTAATATTATTGGTTGGCTAGATGGACGTTCTTCATTAGCAAGATTAGGGCTAATGGTTCATGTCACAGCGCATCGCATTGATCCAGGTTGGGAAGGCAGAATCGTTTTAGAGTTCTATAATTCAGGAAAATTGCCGTTAGCGTTACGTCCTAAAATGGTGATTGGGGCATTAAGTTTTGAAGTATTAAGTGGCGAAGCCCAACGACCATACAATAGCCGTTCTGATGCAAAATATAAAAATCAACAAGGTGCTGTTGCTAGTAAGATTAATGAGGATGCAAAATGAACAAACGTTGGGTAATTGGCGGGAGTGTTGTTATCTTATCGGGGTTAGCGATCGCAGGGTATCAACTCTCTCAGCTTAGTAATACAATTACCCAGCAGTTAGCAACAGAATATGCAATCGAACTTCCTCCTCAAAATATCAAAATTTCCTATTTTCCATTTTCTCTCCATCTTAAAAATATTGCGTATCAACAAGATGCTTGGCACATCTCTGCACGAGAACTTAACTTAAAATTAAGTTATTTAGGATGGTTATCAGGGAATCAATGGATTAAACAAATTCGCCTGATTGATGGACAGCTCACCAATCAACAACAACTTTACTTAGATCAAGTAAATGCCATTATTGATTATCGGGATTCAGGTAAAGGGCAACAAGTACAGATACTAAAAGCAGAAAATCAACAAATTACAGATCTTCAGGGGCAATTTCAATTACACCGTACACCATCGCAAATTGACCTACAACAATTAGCATTGCAATGGCAGTGGCGTAAACCGATCGCACAAATGACATCAATGAAAGTCGCGGCTGATAAAATTAGTTGGCAACAGTCACCGCAATTGCAAATTAATGCTGAAAATCTCCAAATAAACCAAGCAATGTTTCCAGCGATAAAAGCGTTAATTCATAATGAACACACGGATTTGCAGATATTCACCCCAAATCAGGGCGAATTAGCACTAAGTAAACAAAATACGAATGAACAGCAAACGGTTTGGACGATCAGTGGTAGAAAAATTGCAGCAGAGCAGCTTTCTCAACTGTTAGGCTACCAACCTTTAGTTGTAGCTGATTTTGATTTACAAGGGCAAGTAACGCAAGCTGAGGGTGAATTGGCAGACGCTGAAGTAGCGTTTATGAGTGTCGGTGGCGGACAGATCAAAGGTTTTAACTTGCTTGGCTTAGTCGGTAATTCTTTACCTTTTGCGATTTCAGGTTTGGAACAATCGCTACAAGATACAACGTTTGAACATATGGAAGGTCATTTAGTTGGCAATCAAAAGCAGTGGCGATTACAGCAAGGAGAAATTGTCTTGCATGATCTCCGTTTAATTGGAGAAGGCAGCATTCATCCTGTAACTTCACAATGTGAATGGCAATTTGCGATTCAACCTACCAAAGAAAGATTTGAAGAATATCACCTTAACTTAGATTTAGAGGGAGATTGTCTTTCACCGACGTATCGTATTCGTTTAGATGATGCGATCAAAAATAAATTGAAATCGAAGTTGCAGGAATTATTAGACAAAATATAACCTGATAGGTGAAAAATGTGTCGTTGGTTAATAAAGAAAGTAAGTAAAAAATATAAAGATATTTATAATGTTTTTGCTTCTCGCTCTAAGTCTGAAGAACATTGTTGTATTGCTAATCATATTTGCTGTGTTGTGTTTATAATATTATTACTGCTTATCAATTATGATAGGATTATTGCTGAAATAACGACACCAATTCGTTGTGCAATAGCAGGCGATACAGTAAAGGTACTTATGCTAGTAGAAGAATGGCAAAAACAGCGAGGGATTGAGAAGTTAAAGCCAATTAAAGATGTAGATGAATCTATGCAGTTATTTAAACTGAGATACAATTTGACCCCTCTTGAAAAAAAACGAATTCCACAAACTATTAAGATAAATAATAGAGTATATGAACTTAATAGTATAAATTTACAAACGAAAACTGCATTTTATTTTAGTGAAAAAAATTACTTAAATATATTCATTACATATTATTTTCTTTTTTATGATTTGGAATTACAACAGCCAATTCTTAGTGCAGAAAGCATAGCGGGGCAGTATTGGACTTTGCTTGGACCAGGTTCTGACTGGGTAGAATGTAGTAGAGATAATTCATGGGAATTATCAAAGAGATATTATCAATATAATTTTTAAGAAAAAATTTATTTAAATTAAGAAAATCATTGAATATAAAGTGGCGGAACGGACGGGACTCGAACCCGCGACCCCCTGCGTGACAGGCAGGTATTCTAACCAGCTGAACTACCGCTCCGCAATAAGAGGAAAACTTTAATGAAAAGTGGCGGAACGGACGGGACTCGAACCCGCGACCCCCTGCGTGACAGGCAGGTATTCTAACCAGCTGAACTACCGCTCCGCATTTCGTGGCGTGAATAATAATATCGTTCCAGAATATCGTCAACTTCTTTTTGGAAAATTTGATTTAATTGATGAATTGATAAGCTAAATAGTGAAATTTTTGGCTTTCTTACTAAAACAATGCTTATTTTATTGAGTTTAATTCACTTTGTTATCTATTGAAATTGGCGTTTCTACTCTCCATCTAGCCATCTAGGCTAACCTCATTGCAAAAAAGTGACTTACATCACAAAAATAAATTAAAAATAACAAAACTAAGAAAAATTCCTATTTTTTCTAAAGTATCTTCTCAAGGCAGATTTCTCCTATTTGATTAAGATTAGCTCATCTTTTTAGTCAAAATATTAGGGAAATTTTTATGCTTAGTTTTTTACAAGAAGTTAGAAAACCAGTATTAGATCTTTCAGTCGAAGAAAGACGTAAAATGTGGTTTAAACCATTTATGCAATCTTATTTGGTAGTATTCATTGGCTATATGGCAATGTACCTAATCCGTAAAAATTTTAATATTGCACAAAATGATATGATTGAAACTTACGGATTAACCAAAACAGAACTTGGGATGATTGGTTTAGGGTTTTCTGTCGCTTATGGTATTGGTAAAACAGTGGTGTCTTATTATGCTGATGGTAAGAATACCAAACAATTTGTACCATTTATGTTGATCCTTTCAGCAATCTGTATGCTGGGATTTAGCGCTAGCATGGGGGGGGGTGGTAGTGTTGCATTGTTCCTGATGATTGCCTTTTATGCATTAAGTGGTTTCTTCCAAAGTACAGGTGGTTCTTCTAGTTATTCAACTATTACCAAATGGACGCCACGTAAGAAAAGAGGAACTTTCTTAGGTTTTTGGAATTTATCGCATAATGTCGGTGGTGCAGCCGCAGCGGGTGTGGCATTGTTTGGTGCAAATGTCATTTTTAACGGTCATGTGATCGGTATGTTTATCTTCCCGTCAATTATTGCCTTAATCATTGGTTTTATTGGCTTACGTTATGGATCAGATTCACCAGAGGCATACGGCTTAGGTAAAGCAGAAGAGCTATTTGGCGAAGAGATCAGCGAAGAAGATCGTGCTGCGGAAGAAAACCAACTCTCTAAATGGCAAATTTTTGTGCAATATATTCTAAAAAATAAGGTAATTTGGCTATTATGTTTTGCCAATATCTTTCTTTATATTGTGCGAATTGGGATTGACCAATGGTCACCAGTTTATGCTTACCAAGAGTTAGGTTTTTCAAAAGATGCTGCTATTTCTGGTTTTGCTTTATTTGAAGTTGGGGCATTAGTAGGAACATTCTTATGGGGTTATCTCTCTGATTTGGTGAATGGTCGCCGTGGTTTAACCGCTTGTGTTGCCTTAATTTTGATTGTGTTTACCTTAGAGTTTTATCAATTTGCAACCAGTGAATATATGTATCTAGCTGCACTATTCGCTTTAGGTTTCTTAGTGTTTGGTCCGCAATTATTAATTGGTGTAGCCGCAGTAGGTTTTGTACCGAAAAAAGCGATTGCCGTAGCTGATGGCGTAAAAGGAACTTTTGCTTATTTAATTGGTGATAGTTTTGCGAAATTAGGAATTGGGATGATTGCAGATGGGACACCAATTTTTGGTTTAACCGGGTGGTCTGGTACGTTTGCTGCATTAAACACATCTGCTTTAGTTTGTATGGTATTACTTGGTTTTGTAGCAATTGCTGAAGAGAAGAAGATTCGTAGATTGAAAAAATCGAGAATTATGGAAATTAAGGCGTAATTGGTGAGATATGCGGTAAATTATTTATCGCATAATCAGAGTATTAATAGACCTAGATTTAGGTACATATTTTAATAAATGTTTAATGGGTCCCCTCTCACACTTGCCCGAATGA
>NZ_JTJR01000018.1 GCF_001678475.1 Gallibacterium genomosp. 3
CAACAAGATTTTTTGAAGTTTTACTCTTCTTAAAACGAATCCGCTTACCTCTCTAGCAGTGGCTTGCCTTGCTCTTGTTGCGTGAGGCGGCATTATAGGGATTTTTTATTGGCTTGCAATAGATTTTATGACGTAATTCACATTTTTTTATTTAACTGCCTAGAAATTCCGCAAAATGTATTGTTTTGCAGCAATTTTCTTTTTACTCTGTATTTTTTATCCTAATGGAGATAATCATGAATTTAACCCAATATATTGGTTTTGGTGTTGCTGGTAATTTTGCTGGTCACCTAGAACAAGCTGGTGAAGCAAAGGATTTTGCTGATGTTGTAACCACAGAAGAATCTCAACCTAAAGCTATTTTCCCCTTTTATGTTCCTAATGCTAATAACTTCCTCGCTACTTTTCCGTTGTCATCTACTGAAATAAAAATGCCCCAAGGTGCAGATAACTTACAAATTGAGCCTGAAGTCGCTGTATTTTTTAATATTGCATATGATGAAAATAAACAAGTTATAGGTTTAACTCCATCTGCTTTTGCTGCTTATAACGATTGTTCTATTCGTAAACCTAATGCCAAAAAAATCTGTGAAAAGAAAAATTGGGGGAAATCATCTAAAGGCCTATCTAGTACCATTTTACCGATCAATACTCTTGAGAAAGGCGGTGAATTAGATCATTTCCGTATTGCTTGTTATCACAAACGTCAGCAAGTATTAACCGCTTATGGTATTGATAGTCCAATTGCTGGCTATAATTATTTCAATCAGAAGCTAGTTGCTTGGTTAATTGACAGAATGAATAACCAGCCCGATCAAGGTCCTATGAATAATATTGCCGAATTACTCCAACAAGCAAACTATCCTACCCAAGCAATTATTAGTATTGGTGCTACCCGCTATACTGAATTTGGTGAAACCAATTATTTACAAATTGGAGATACGAGTATTGTCGTTGTATACGATGGTCGCAAATATACTGAACAACAAATACAACAATTTGCTCAAACAGAAGCCTTTCCTGCTGATATTTCTGCATTAATACAAGCCGTTGTTTCTTAATTATAAAAAGGCCTCAAAAGATTGATCTTTTGAGGCCTTTATTACACTATTTTCAACTAATCATCCATATAACCTAAACTTCTTAACGCACGTTCATCATCAGCCCAACCACTTTTCACTTTTACCCAAAGTTCTAAATGTACTTTAGCATCAAATAAACGCTGCATATCTTGTCTAGCTTCTGTGCCGATTGTTTTTAATTTTTGTCCTTGATGACCGATCACCATCTTTTTCTGACCTTCACGTTCTACCAGAATCAGTCCATTAATTTCTAAAGTTCCACGTTCATTAACTTTAAATTGCTCAATTTCTACTGTTACTGAATAAGGTAACTCCTCTCCCATAAAGCGCATTAACTTTTCACGAATAATCTCTGATGCCATAAAACGCTGTGAACGATCAGTAATATACTCTTCAGGGAAATGATGTACACCTTTGCGTAAAGATTGACGCACAATTTGTTGTAATTGATGTACATTATTACCACGTTGTGCAGAAATTGGGATAATCTCCTTAAAATTAAATTTCTCTGTTAGTTGTTGAATAAATGGTAATAACTCATCTTTATTCTTAATATTATCAATCTTATTAATCGCTAACACCACAGGTGCTTTAGCACTACGCAACTTATTCAGCACCATTTCATCATCTTCATTCCAATGTGTGCCATCTACCACAAAGATGATCAAATCAACATCAGTAATTGCACTACTTGCCGCACGATTCATTAAACGGTTAATTGCACGTTTTTCTTCAATATGTAATCCGGGAGTATCCACATAAACCGCTTGATAAGCACCCTCAGTATGAATACCTACAATACGATGGCGTGTTGTTTGTGCTTTACGTGAAGTAATCGAAATTTTTTGCCCTAAAATTTTATTTAGTAATGTTGATTTACCTACATTTGGGCGTCCTACAATCGCCACAAATCCACAATAGGTTTCTGATTCTGTTAAACTTTGCTGATTTTCTGTCATTCTCTTCTCATTAAAATTATTTTATTTTTAACACTGCTAAAATTTTTTCAGCAGCAGCTTGTTCTGCTTTACGACGACTACTACCTACACCTTCAAAGACTTCTGCAAGTTGTTGAATTTGACACGTTACCTTGAATGTTTGATTATGTGCTTCACCTTTAATATCCACTACGGTGTAAGTTGGTAAAGGCTGACGAATACCTTGTAGATATTCTTGTAATCTCGTTTTAGGATCTTTTTGGCTATCACCCGGCTCAATTTCAGCTAAACGTTGTCTATACCAAGTTAATATAACCTCTTGAGCAGTTTTAATTCCGCTATCTAAATGAATAGCACCAATAATAGCTTCTACCCCATCAGATAAAATTGAACTACGACGATAACCGCCACTTTTCAATTCACCAGGCCCCAGTTTTAAGTAATCGCCAAGATCAAATTCAATAGCAATTTGTGCTAAAGTCTGCTCCCGCACTAAGGTAGCTCGCATTCTACTTAAATCTCCCTCTGGCGATTTAGGAAATCGATGATATAACGCTTCGCCAATAGTGAAATTTAAAATTGAGTCCCCTAAAAATTCTAAACGTTCATTATGCACACTTGCCGCGCTTCTATGAGTTAACGCTTGTTGCAATAATCTAATTTGGCTAAATTGATAACCTATTTTTCTTTGTAATCTCTCTAAATGTTCAGTATTCATAATTATTTGATGGTTTCAAAGAAGCGCTCTGTCCGAATTCCTGTCGGCCATTCACCCTCTTTTTTATCTAAACTTAACCAGATCACTGTTGCTTTACCGACAATATTTTGTTCTGGTACGAAACCCCAAAAGCGACTGTCATTACTATTATCGCGATTGTCCCCCATGACAAAATATTCTCCCTCTGGGACTGTCCACTCTCCAACAGGATTTCCTTCTTGTTTGAAATAGTATGGATCATAATTGAAACGATCTGGATTCAATAAAATTTGATGTGTTACAGCACCAATCTCAGTACGCTCAATTTGTGCATTGCCGTGATATACAAATTCTGGATTTGGTGTTAAACCTTCATATCGATAAGTCTCACTTGGGCAAGTTTCTTCCTTACAAGCTGGTGTTACAGTTAATACCCCATCTTGTTGATCATATTTAATATGATCTCCCGGTAGCCCAATTACCCGTTTAATATAATCAACATTAGGCTGAATTGGTGCTTTAAAAACAATCACATCCCCACGTTTTGGTTCCCCTAATGGAATCCATTTATTTTGGAATACAGGATCTTTAATCCCATATTCGTATTTATTCACTAATAAAAAATCACCTACACGTAACGTCGGCTCCATAGACCCTGATGGAATTTGAAAGGGTTCATATAAAAATGAACGTACAATTAACACTATCGCTAAGACAGGAAATAATGAAGCAACAAATTCGGCACTCTCCGAAATAGGTTCAATACGTGCTTTTTCTTCATCTGTTAATTGTTTACCGCTCCGTTGTTCCGCACGAGCAATTTGACGTAAGCGTTTCGGTTGCAGCACAAAGCGATGATAACACCAAAAAATTCCTGATAAAGCAGAAAAAACAATCAGCAAGATAGTAAATGTATTAGGTAATTGGAAGTAATCTAATACTTTCCACAATACAAAACCAATTCCCAATAAAATAGGCAAGAAAAAATTCGACATACTTGCTCCTTATTTGTCTTTTCCTACATGAAGAATAGCTAAAAACGCCTCTTGTGGAACTTCAACGTTACCTAGAGATTTCATCCGTTTTTTACCTTCTTTCTGTTTCTGTAACAGTTTTTTCTTACGGCTAACATCACCACCATAACATTTCGCCAAAACGTTCTTACGTAATTGTTTTACCGTTGAACGTGCAATAATATGGTTGCCTATCGCAGCTTGAATCGCAATATCAAATTGCTGACGAGGAATTAACTCTTTCATCTTTTCAACTAATTCACGACCACGGTATGGCGCATTATCTTTATGAACGATTAATGCTAACGCATCAACACGATCACCATTAATCATAATATCAACTCGCACCATATCTGCTGCTTGGAATCGCTTAAATGAATAATCTAATGATGCATAACCACGAGAAGTAGATTTCAAACGGTCAAAGAAATCTAAGACAACTTCCCCCATTGGAATTTCATAAGTTAAGGCAACTTGATTACCATGATAGACCATATGAGTTTGTACCCCACGTTTCTCTACACATAATGTAATCACATTCCCTAAATACTCTTGTGGCAAGAGCATATTACATTCGGCAATAGGTTCTCGAATTTCCTCAATGTTATTGATTGGCGGTAATTTCGCTGGACTATCAACATACACTACTTCACCATTCGTCATTGCAACTTCATAAATTACCGTTGGTGCGGTGGTAATCAAATCGAGATCATATTCACGCTCTAAACGCTCTTGAATGATCTCCATATGTAATAGCCCTAAGAAACCACAACGGAAACCAAAACCTAATGCGCTTGAATTTTCTGGCTCATAGAATAATGAAGCATCATTTAAGCTCAATTTGCCTAATGCATCACGAAATGCTTCATAATCATCAGAACTTACAGGGAATAATCCTGCATAAACTTGTGGTTTTACCTTTTTAAATCCTGGTAGTGGTTTGTCTGCTGGATTATGGTGTAACGTCAAAGTATCCCCAACAGGGGCGCCAAGAATATCCTTAATTCCACAAACAACCCAACCTACTTCACCACATGAAAGTTCTGTCGTATCCACCTGCTTAGGCGTAAAGATCCCTAAACGATCCACACCATAACTTTGACCAGAACTCATTACCTTAATTTTGTCACCTTTCTTGAGCGTACCATTTTTAATCCGAACTAATGACACCACGCCAAGATAGTTATCAAACCAAGAATCAATAATTAACGCTTGCAATGGTGCGTCAGGATCACCTTTCGGTGCTGGAATACGTTTAACAATTTCTTCTAAAACATCCTCTACACCAAGCCCTGTTTTCGCTGAACAACGCACTGCATCAACCGCATCAATCCCAACGATATCCTCAATTTCTTCTGCCACACGTTCTGGATCTGCGGCAGGTAAATCAATTTTATTTAAAATCGGTACCACTTCGAGATCCATTTCTATCGCTGTATAACAGTTAGCTAAGGTCTGTGCTTCCACACCTTGTCCTGCATCCACAACCAATAATGCACCTTCACAAGCTGCTAATGAACGAGAAACTTCATAAGAAAAGTCAACGTGTCCTGGCGTATCAATAAAATTTAGTTGATAAGTTTCACCATTTTTAGCGGTATAGTCTAAGGTCACACTTTGTGCCTTAATGGTAATACCACGTTCACGTTCTAGATCCATCGAATCTAGCACCTGTTCTTCCATTTCACGTTCAGTTAATCCACCGCACACTTGGATTAAACGATCCGAAAGCGTTGATTTACCATGATCAATATGAGCAATAATTGAGAAATTACGGATATTCTTCATAGATGAGTAATATTAATACTTTAGTTAGTTAATTAAAAAATAATCGGAAGATTTTACAAGAAACTAGGAAAAACTGCTACTAGAAAGGAATTTGTTACGCTACTCAGTAAAAAGGCAGATTTTGCGTCTGCCTTCATTTACTTGATTGTTTAGTAATAAGAATGTTCACCACGTTGATGTTCTGTTACATCTTTCACACCCTTCAATTCCCCATCAAATTGTGCAAGCAGTTGTTTTTCCACTCCTTCTTTTAAGGTTACATCAACCATTGAACAACCATTACAACCGCCACCAAATTGTAAAATCGCTTCGCCTTCATCTGTGATTTCAATCAGCGTAATACGTCCACCATGGCTAGCTAATTGAGGATTAATTTGTGTTTGAATCACATAATCAACACGTTCAATTAACGGCGCATCATCAGCCACTTTACGCATTTTTGCGTTTGGTGCTTTTAGGGTTAATTGTGTTCCCATATCATCGGTAATAAAATCAATTTCTGCATCTTCCAAAAATGGCAGACTAATCTCATCAACAAATGCAGAAAAAGTTTCATATTTCATCTCACTATCTGTTGCTTCTACTGCAGAAGGCGGACAATAAGAAACACCACATTCCGCATTTGGTGTACCTGGGTTTACCACAAAAATACGAATATTTGTTCCTTCTTCTTGTTGATCGAGTAGTTTGCGGAAGTGTGCTTGTGCTGCACTAGAAATTTTAATTTGTTGCATAATGCTTTTATCCCTTAATAAATACTTGACTGATATAGTCGGGAATAATACGCTCAATCAAAAAAATTTTCCACTCCCCAACCACAATCAATCTATTTTTTGCGTTTTACATAATGCCCAAACTTGTATTTCTGTAATACCCTCTCGCTGTAAACAATGACAAATCTCCGTCATTGTTGTCCCTGTTGTAATAACATCATCAATAATTGCCACTGACTTTACTGTTTTTGGTAATGGTTTTTGCAATATAAATGCTTGTGCCAAATTTTGTTGTCGTTGGATTGCGGTTTTTCCTCGCTGTGTTTCAGTGGCTCGATAACGGACAACAACATCATCTCGATAAGGAATCTTTAACCATTTACTTAAATAATGGGTTAGCAGCGTTGCTTGGTTATAACCTCTATGCCATTGTCGTTGATGATGTAAAGGTACAGGAATCAATAAATCGGGCAGTTGTAGTTGATGGGTACACCGTGCCTTTCTAACCGCTAAGTACAACCAACGCGCTAAACTCCGATCAAGATAATAAGCTTGATTAAACTTAAATTGATAAATTAGTGAACGTAATGGTTCTGCAAATGCAGATACAAACACAATCTGTTGCCAACTCGGTGGAGAAAGCAAACATACCCCGCACTGTAACTGATCCTCTGGCAACGCAGTGCCACAACGTCCACAATAACAAAATTGCGGTAATTGCCGATAACAAAGAGAACAAATACCATGCTGCCCAATGGCTAAACGGCGTTGACAAATAAAACAAGATGTATCAAAAAGATTCGTATTTTTCATCTTGTCAGCATATAGCATTCATCACAGTAACAGTCTCTCCATTCTCCTTTTTGTGAGCTCTTTCGAGAAAATAAGAAAAAATGGTATGATTGCTGCTCCTTGTTTCTAATAAAAAGATGTTTGAAGTATGTTAAAAGCACCAATTAAAGTTATTTTTTTTGATATTGATGAAACCCTCTATGTAAAAGATAAAGCTATCCTGCCTGATACTGTTCCAACCGTTATTCGTAGTTTAAAACGTAAAGGCATTATTCCCGCTATCGCAACAGGTCGAGCAAGATGCGCCTTCCCCGAGAAAATTGATCAATTAATTAAACAAGAAGGTATTGAACTATTTGTCACGATCAATGGGCAATATAATAGCTATCAAAACCAGGTTATTGCTAAACATCCTATTGATACCGCTGATATTGAACGTATTGTTCACTTTTTAAATCAACACCAAATTGAATATGCTTTTGTTGGAAATGAGGGCATTGCAGTATCCAATATTACTCCTCACCTAAAACAAGCACTCGATCCGATTACAACACGTTACTTTATCGACAAAAATTATTATCAAGCCCATGAAATCTACCAGTTACTTCTGTTCTATGCTGCGGAACAAGATCAATTTATAGCTGATTCAGGTATTCTTAAGGATAAGTTTAAAACTGTGCGTTGGCATGACTACTCTGTTGACTGTTTAGTGGCGACTGGTTCTAAAGCAAGTGGGATTGATGCAGTCGTTGAACACCTCGGTTTAACAATAGACAATGTAATGGCATTTGGTGATGGTCTTAATGATATTGAAATGATTAGTCATGTTGGCACAGGCGTTGCCATGGGAAATGCTCATCCAGAACTAAAAAAAGTTGCTGACTATACAACCGAAGATATTGAACACGATGGGCTATTAAAAGGTTTACTTGCCTTAGGTGTACTTAATTCATCCGATCTATAATCTCACCTTTACAACCGTAAAACATTCGTTACACTCTGCATTTTGTGATATCTCTCACAAAATGCAGATTAATTCCAATAAACTATTATCAATCAAAGATCTTCTCAATAAAGTCGCTCTGTGCTATAACTAACTCACTTATTGTAAAACAATGTGTAACGTTAATTTTACAGCCAAACATTAATAATGCACGAAAGGAGCGACTATGAAAAAATTTAAACTCACCTTATGGGCAACATTAGCAGCAACCACTTTATTAACCGGTAATACAATCGCAGCTGAGATGAAAAATGTTGCGATTACCGCAATTGTTGAACATCCTGCACTTGATGCGGTCCGTCAAGGTACAATTGCTGAATTAAAAAAAGAGGGGTTTGAAGAAGGTAAAAACCTAAAAATCGATTTCCAAAGTGCACAAGGCAATACTGCCACAGCGGCGCAAATTGCCCGTAAGTTTGTTGGTGATAAACCTGATGTTATCGTAGCAATCGGTACACCAAGTGCCCAAGCTGTCGCAGCAGCAACTCGCCATATTCCACTTGTTTTCTCCGCAATTAGTGATCCTGTGGCGGCAAAATTAGTAAAATCTTGGGAAGCTTCTGGTACAAATATCACTGGAACTTCAGACGCTCTACTAATCCAACCTCAAATTGACTTAATTAAACGTTTAATCCCGAATCTAAAAGCTATCGGCTTTGTATATAGTTCAGGGGAAGTCAATTCAACTGTCGTATTAAAACAATTACAAGAAGCGGGTAAAGCCAATGGTTTTACCGTTGTTGAAGCGCCAGCACCACGTACAACCGATATTAGTACCGCAGCTCGCAGCTTGAAAGGTCGAGTTGATGCTATTTATACCTCAACAGATAATGGTGTCGTTTCTGCCTATGAATCACTTTATAAAAGTGCATTAGATGCAGGTATTCCACTTATCGCCGCTGATACTAGTACAGTTTCTCGTGGTGCAATTGCGGCATTATCCAATAACTACTACACCCTAGGTGAAGAAACTGGAAAAATTGTTGGTTCTATCTTAAAAGGTGAAAAAGCTGGCAATATTCCAGTAAAAACAATGGATAAATTAGATCTTTATCTTAACTTAAAAGCAGCTAAAGCATTTGGTGTGAAAGTTCCTCAAGATTTAATTGATTCCGCAAAAGACGTAATTAAAGAATAACTGCTTTGTTTGATAGGTATAGCTTCAAGTTATACCTATCTGTTGTTTTCATTTAACGTAATATTATTACTATGACTTCAGTTCTATTTTTAGGTGCTTTAGAAATTGGTCTCATTTATGCCATTGTAGCCTTAGGTGTACTCATTTCTTTCCGTATTTTAGATTTCCCTGACCTGACTGCTGATGGAAGTTTTCCTTTAGGTGGTGCGGTCTGTGCTGTGTGTATTGTTAATGGTATTGACCCTTGGTTAGCAACGCTAATCGCGGCTTTTGCTGGTGCAATTGCAGGTTTGGTAACGGCTTGGTTACATGTTTCACTTAAAATTTTACAATTATTGGCCAGTATTTTAGTGATGATTGCACTCTATTCTGTCAATTTACGCATTATGGGGGCGCCAAACTTACCTTTATTAGGTGAGGCAACAATTTTCGAGCCTTTTATTAATGCAGACGCAAGTAATCAGATGTATGTCCAACCTGCTATTGTTTTAGGTTTTGTGATAGTAGTGAAACTATTATTAGATTGGTTCTTCAATACTGAAATTGGTCTAGCCGTAAGAGCTACTGGTGCTAATGAAAGAATGTCAAAAGCCCAAGGTATCCCAACTGGCCGTATGATTTACCTCGGTATGGCATTATCCAATGCGCTTATTTCATTAGGTGGTGCACTCTTTGTGCAAACACAAGGTGGTGCCGATATGTCGATTGGAGTGGGAACGATTGTTATCGGTTTAGCTGCTGTCATTATTGGAGAAACCCTTATCCCAGCAAAACGTCTCTTTATGATCACGTTAGCTGTAATTATTGGTTCTGTTCTTTATCGCTTCTTTATTGCTATCGCATTAAGTAGTGAAACATTAAGAGATATCGGTTTTGGTGCTCAAGATCTAAATTTAGTCACTGCTATTTTAGTCGTCTTTGTACTAATACTCCCACAAATTAAAAGTCGCTTTCTAGCAAAAAGAGGTAACGGAGCATGATGAAATTAGAGGATCTGCGTATTACCTTTCATCGTGGTACGCCGATAGAAAACCCTGTATTAAGAGGACTTTCACTAAATATCTCAAAAGGTGAATTTGTTACTGTTATTGGTAGTAATGGTGCAGGTAAATCCACTTTACTCAATGCAATCTGCGGTGATTACCTTGTAGATAGCGGTAAAATTTATCTTAATGGTGAAGATGTCACCCGTAAAACGACTTGGCAACGTGCAGCAGCTGTAGCACGAGTGTTCCAAGATCCAATGCTTGGAACCTGTGAAGGTTTAACTATCGAAGAGAATATGGCTCTTGCTTACTGTCGAGGTCAGCGCCGTAATTTATCGTTTTTCGTTAAAAAAGAAACCCGAGAGTTTTTCCGTGAAAAACTCTCTATTTTAAAACTTGGCTTAGAAAACCGTTTAAGTGACCGTATGGGCTTACTCTCTGGTGGCCAACGCCAAGCAGTTAGCCTATTGATGGCTTCTTTACAACCATCCAGTATCTTATTACTTGACGAACACACGGCTGCACTTGACCCTAAAACAGCTGCATTTGTAATGGAGCTAACCGATAAAATTGTCGAAGAAAATCAACTTACTGTAATGATGGTGACTCACTCTATGCAACAAGCCTTAGATCATGGAGATCGTACCGTAATGCTTCATCAAGGTCAGGTGGTATTAGATGTGAATGGAGACAAACGTAAACGTATGAGCGTCCAAGATTTATTACAAATGTTCGAGCGTACTCGTGGTGAACGAATTAGCGATGATAGTTTGTTATTAGATTAAAGCTTCTGCTTACTAAAAACGGCTTGGTATGATAAATCATATTAAGCCGTTTTGTTAAATATTCACTCAAAAGAAAGTTAGTGCTTGTTTTACAATATCTTCTGCTGTTAACTCATACTCTTTTTGTAAAAAATCAACAGTTCCTACTTGACCATAACGTTGTTTAATACCCACTCTCCTCATTGGTACTGGGATTGATTCTACTAAAACTTCTGCTACTGCCGAACCTAACCCATTTTCAATACTATGGTTTTCACAAGTTATCACCTTTCCTGTCTGCTGAGCATATTTAATGATTGTTTCTGCATCAATTGGTTTTAATGTAAACATATCAATAACAGTTGCTGAAATTTGATATTTTTCCGCTAAAATATCTGCTGCTAATAAAGCTTCAGCCACCATTATGCCATTGGCAATTAATGTGATATCTCTACCCTCTTGTAAAACTTTTGCTTTACCAATTGTAAAAGTTTCATCATCAGTATAGATTTTTGTTGCTTGTTTCCGAGTGGTTCTAACCCAGTAAAATCCTTTAAGTTGAGCTAATTGTTGCAAAATTTTCCTAAACATTACCGCATCTGTCATTTCTAATACATTTGCATGGGCTAAACCTCTTACAATACCCATATCCTCAAATGACATATGTGTTCCACCATTATGAGCCGAAGTAATTCCAGCATCTGATGCAATTACTTTAACATTATTTTGTTGATAGTCTAATGACATGAATAATTGATCAAAACAACGGCGACTTGCAAACGCAGTAAATGTATGGAAAAAAGGAATATGACCAGCAATAGACATACCAGCAGCAACACCAATACTATGAGCTTCCATAATACCGCAATTAATCACATTATTTGGGTATTGTTTTTTGATCTTATCCATTGACATAGAACTCATCAAATCAGCTTCTAAATCAACAATCAGAGGATTTTTTGCTATTAATTCTGACATTGTTGATGCATATACCGCTCTCATTTCAACATTGTCTTTTTGTAAATTACGCATATTTACCCTCCAGCTCAATAATTGCCTGTTGAATTGCTTGTTTCATTACATCATCTAGCCGTAAATGATGACAATTATTCATCTCCTCAAGATATGAAACACCTTGTCCCTTAATCGTATTTACAACAATCAACTTAGGTTTATCTGCTATTTTTTCGTCTAATACTTCTGCCAACTTAATAACATCTTTCCCATCTACTTCTATACAATCAAACCCAAATGTAGAAAATTTTTCTACTAAACTAAATGGTTCAATAATATCTGATAACGTACCATCTAATTGCATCTTATTATAGTCAACGATAACAGTTAGATTAGTTAATCGATGATGGGCAATAAACTGTAATGCCTCCCAGCATTGTCCTTCATTTAATTCTCCATCACCTACAATACAAAAAGTACGATTTGTTAAACCTCTAAGATAATGAGAAAAGGCAATTCCCGTTGCAATAGATAAACCTTGACCTAATGAACCTGTGGTTGCATCTATCCCAACTGTTTTTAATCGATCTGGGTGACTTGGTAATAAAGTTCTATTTTTATTTAATGTTTGTAATTTCTCTATTGGAAAAAAACCTTTCAATGCTAATGTACAATAAAGAGCGGGGCCTCCATGCCCCTTTGATAACACAAAATAATCCCGGTCTCCCCAATCTGGTTGCTGTGGATTCACTCTCATTACTTTGCCGTATAAAGCAGCTAATATTTCAACAATCGACATACTGCCACCAAAATGTCCAAAGCCTAAATGAAGCAAAGTTTTGAGTGTTTCTACTCGGATTCGATTAGCAAATTTAACTAAATCCGTTTCCATTCTTTACTCCTTAGTTTCTACTACATTTTTCTCTTTTTTAGCGTAGTTATAAATAACTAATAAGAGCAAAATACTAACAATCACAGCAGTAATCACATCTTTATTCCAGTAATTCGCCATATTACCTAAAATAATGCCAATAACACCAAAATCTGTATCAGAGAAAGTCGTATTAGCGAAACCTAAATTCCCTAATACAGGAAGCAAAAATACTGGAAGGAAAGTAATTAATACACCATGTGCAAATGCACCAAGTATAGCTCCTCTACGTCCTCCCATTGCATTACCAAATACTCCTGCAGTCGCACCACAGAAGAAATGAGGTACTACACCTGGAAGAATTAATACCCAGCTTAATTGACCAAGAATAAATAAACCGACTAAACCACCAACGAAACTTGATAAAAAACCAATTAATACGGCATTTGGCGCATACGGGAATACAATTGGGCAATCTAGCGCAGGTCTTGCATTTGGTACTAATTTTTCTGAGAATCCAGTAAATGCAGGAACGATTTCTGCAAGAATTAAACGCACACCTTGTAAGATAATGAACACACCAGCCGCAAAAGTTACTGCTTGAATAATCGAATAAACTAAATAATTTTGCCCACCGCTAAATTTAGTTTCAATAAACTCTGAACCACTAGCAACAGCCAAAATCAAATAAATCACCATCATAGTTAATGAAATGGAAATAGAACTATCGCGTAAGAAACTTAAGTTTTTTGGTAGATTCATTTCCTCTGTTGATTTTGAACCTTTACCAGTCCATTCACCAATTGCACCAGCTAACACATAACCCACTGTACCAAAGTGACCAAAACCCACATTATCACTACCTGTAATATGTTTCATATAACGATGTGCAATATAAGGGAAAAATGCCATTACAAGTCCTAATGATAATGAACCTACAAAAATAAGTTGCACACCTTCAAAACCAGCTACAGTAAGAATAATCCCGATCATACAAGCCATATAAAAGGTATGATGCCCAGTTAAAAAGATAAATTTTAAGCGAGTAAATCGTGCTATCACAATATTTGCCACCATACCAAATGCCATAATTAACGCAGTTGCAGTACCATACTTTTGTAATGCTAGTGATACAATAGCTTCATTATTCGGAATAATTCCTTGCACATTAAATGCATGTTGGAACATATCTCCTAACGGTGTCAATGATCCCAGTAACACACCTGCACCACCACCTAACACAATAAAACCTAAAATAGTTTTGATCGTACCTTTAATAATATCTGGCATGGCTTTTCTTTGTGCAATTAAACCAACTAATGCAATTAAACCAACCAAAACAGCAGGTACTTTAAGAATATCTAAAATAAAAAAAAGCAAAGAGTTCATAATGCTTTCCCCTTAATTAGTTCGCATTAAAATATTTAGTAAGTTTTTCTTCATACTCGGTTAAACTCACAATATTAGTAATTACGATAAGTTTATCCTGAGCAATACCGCTACTAGCTGCAATATCTTTGGCCATTACGAATACATCAGCATCTGTTGGATTTACCGAAGCCAAATCAGTATGTTCTACTTCTGCACTAATCCCCATTTTGCTCAATACTTTCTTAATATTCATTTCCATCATAAAGCTGCTGCCTAGACCAGAACCACATACTGCCATAATCTTCATAATAAACCTCCTAAAGGTCATTGGTTTTTAATAAAAGTAAAAATTTCATCTATTGTTTTTGCATTAATCAAGCGCTCTATATTTGCATCATCACTAAGAATTTCAGCTACAGATGCCAATGCTGATAAATGCTCTGTATTATCCTTTGCAGATAACATAATTATTAATGACACTGGATCATTTTCTTCGGAATAAAAATTGACGCCAGACGATACAACTAATAATGAAAATCCTGTCGCAAGTGCCCCTTCTTCTGGTCTTGCATGAGGCATTGCTATTCTTGGCGCAATTACAAAATACGGTCCTACTTTTTCATAAATACGAAAAATATTATCAACATAACGTGTTTCGATAATGCCCTCATCCAACAAGGGTTTTGCACAAAGCCTTACTGCATCTTGCCAAGAATTTATCCTTTCTACAATTTGTATCCGTGATTTTGGTAAAAATTGTTCCAACATGATTTACTCCTTTAGATCTCTATTACAAAGAAGTTTAATCAAAGCTCAAATAGCCATCAATCGACAAATTTCATTTTTGTGATAGCGCTAACATTTTCTTTTTACTTTCTATGTGATGATATACTTATCCTAAATTCATTTTAGTTCTGCAAATAAATAAAGAATTATGGCTGAGCAAAAAAATAAATCTCGACGAAGTACAGGAAAAGTTACTCTTGCCGATATTGCAAAAGAGGTGGGAGTAGGGCAAATGACCGTTTCACGAGCAATCCATAAACCAGAATTAGTTTCTGAGGATTTACGCAACAAAATCCAACAAGCCATCCAAAAAATGGGATATATTCCTAATCTCGCAGCAAGAAATTTAGCTACTGTAAGTTCTAATACTGTTGTTTTAGTAACAACATCTCTAATCGCAACAGAAAATACGCTTATTATGGATGGGTTACATAGAGAAATCCAAGCTACTGACTTACAGTTACTAATTTTATTTGTAGAAAAGGAAAAAGATTGGATTAATCAACTTATTAACTATGCCCCAGAAATAGTTGTATTATTAAATATGGAATGTGATCAACAACAACAGCAAAGACTAACAACGCTCAATATTCCTTTAATCACTATTGGTGCAAAACAAACAAATAAATTTAGTATTAATATTGGTATTGATGTTTCCCATGTTATCCATTTACTTGTTACTCATCTTCTTCAAAAAGGAAAAAAAGAAATTGGATTACTTTGCGCTAATCAACATTTATCAATATTTCAACAATATATGCAAAGTTGGCATAATGCCTGTTTAGAACACTTTATTAATCCACATCTTATCTTACATAATGCTGAACAGGCTTCATTTAAAACAGGTTGCCAACTCTTTAATGAAGCACTGTTATTATGGGGAAAAATTGATGCATTTATTTGTTTATCAGATGAAGTAGCTTGTGGTGTAATATTTGAAGCTCTACGCCGCCATATTAATATTCCTCATGAAATCTCTATCAGTAGTATTGGTGGCTTAGAGATTAGTCAAGTTTCATACCCAAAATTAACAACAGTGTATATTCCTTATCGGGAAATGGGTATTCTTGCTGGGCGTACCCTACGTCGTTTATACCACCAACAAATTACTTACCAACCTGAAAATATTTTGCTACGAAGTCGTTTAATTGTTCGAGATAGTACTTAAAATTAGATAATCACTATACAAGAGTAATTAATAATTACTACTTAACATTATTAACTACTCTTGTTATTCAATTCGGTATTAAAACTGTAAAGAAACACTCATTTTAACATTTCTTCCTGTACCGGAGACTTTCTCACCTAAGTATTGCTGATAATTTTTATTAAAAATATTATCTACGGCAAAATAAACTTTTAATGATTGTACAGACTTCGGCTTCCAAGTTAAGAATACATTATGCAATGTATAACCAGCTGTCTTTGGTAAACTCCAATAACCTGCGGCTGGATCTTGATCGCTTGGAGAATGATCCTGCCGTCTTACCATATCTGCACGCCATCCTAATGACATATCCATAGATGGGACATTAACGCCTAAAGACAAACTAGCTGTTCTTGGTGGAATTTCCGCAATCCAAGTTCCTTCTGGAAAAAAAGGATCTCTTGGTGAAGCATCTCGTTTACCTTTTATTTGTGAATAATTAAAACTTCCAAAAACATAAGTTGAATTATAATAAGCTTCAACTTCTACTCCCTGAATACGATAACCAGGTAAATTTCGATAATTAGATACTGGTTTCTTTGTTTTATCATAAATTCCGCGTGTTTTAAAAATTTCATCTTTTCCTCTCGTATAAAAGAACAATGTACGTAACTGTAAATTGTCCTCTTCTAATAAGAGATTATCTAATGTTAAAAAAGTACCGACACGAATAGATGTTATCTTTTCTTTTTGTAAATCTCGGCTTGATCCAGAAATATTTGCTTTTGCATATTGTACTTCATACTGCTCATCTATCACTGGAGCTCGCCAGGTTTTGCTAATATCTGAAAAGACACTGAATTGTTTGTTTACATTCCATTGTAAACTTAAAAATGGAGACCAACCACTATAGGTCTTAGATTGATAATTATGTCCTGCAGAAAGATCATTATAAATACTTGCTAAATTCTTCTTACCAATATTTTTTATATGATCATAACGTAACCCAGGCTTAATTAACCAAGAGTTCCACTCTATTTGATCCTCAATAAAAATACTTTGAGTATATTGATTTCCAGAAGGCATATATGCTGGCGTATATACACCGTAGTTATAATCCTGGTTTCTTACTTTAGATAAATCCAGCATAACAACATCTCGTTTACTATGATGCCATACCCCCCCCCATACCAAACGATGCTTGATTTTTGCAGTATCAAATATTGCTGTATTACTTAACTCAATATTCCAATCTTTATAATCTGTCCAACTTCTATTCCCCATAGAAGAGGCAAAAAATTTTGAGGCTAATTCATGACGCTGATCTTGCTGAATTGTTCTCGCAAAACCAAATTTTGCTTCAATATTAACCAATGGATTATCTGCGGTATAGACATAATTTAACGTATAATTTTCATCTTTTAATTTGCGATAAACTAACTTTCGTTTCCATGCAATATCTAAACCATATTTAGCAATATCTGAAGCACTTGGTACTGATAGATCAGAACTACGCTTCGCAGCAAAAGGCGTCCAACCCTCATCACTAAAACGAACTGCTGAAAAAGTGATACGTTGTTTAGTATTCGGAAACCAATTCATTTTAAAAAGATAGCTATTATTATCATTTTCTGAAAATAAAAATTGACTTCCATCTGGACGAGTAATATTTTTCCCGTTTCTTATTGAAGTATAGAATAAAGCATCTAAAGTTTTTGATGAATTTCGAGCAAATACCGCTGCACTATAAATATTCTGCTTATCATTTGTATGGTAGCTATATTTTAATAAGCCACCTAGTTGCCGATCTTCTGTTAAAAAATCACTAGGATCTTTAGTTGTAAAACTTACTGTTCCACCAAATCCACCATTACCATAACGAGCTGAAAAATTTCCTTTATCAACTTCCACACGTTTTAAAAGATCGGGTTCAATAAAAACCGAGCCTTGTTGATAACGTTCAAAATTTTTTTGATTACCATCTAATAAGATTCGAACATCTTCGCTATCTTGCATACCCCAAATATTTATACTTTGCCCACCTGGATTAGGAGAACCTGCCATACTAACACCAGAAAGAACATTAATTAAACTACCTACATTATCTGCTTGTTGTTGCGCAATATTTTCACTATTTAGCGTTACTCTTCCACTAAGAATTTCTTTATTATGATTTTCAGTATCAACAAGAATTTCAGGTAAAACATCATATTTTTGTGAGAATACTACTAATGGGTTAGCTACAAATAAGATAATAGACAATCTTACAGTTCTTAATAGGATCGATTTTTTAATCATCAAATAACCTCTTTATCGTTAATAGGGTGAAGAGGTCATATAATAATGATAATGATAACTTATCTCAATAAAATATTAATCTTTACTTTTACTAAATTAAAGAATAGGAATACATTTACTTAATAGACCATCGACTTTATTCGGCATACTAATAAAAGTTATTGATATTTAATAAATTCCCTCACCCTTACACATCTGTTTTTGATACAGGCGATAAGCCACTTGTTGCGTAAATTTCTCTTTTAATAATTGCCACGTCTGAGGAATCTCAATCTCGTTTAACGTTTTTTCACACTCAAGATAAATCAGTGCATTCTGTGCTAACCAAGATCGGCTTTCTAATAATGTTATGGTTTCAACTAATAGGTCTTGATGGAAAGGGGGATCTAAAAAAACAATATCAAATGGCGCTGTTACTGTTTGTTCACGTAGAAAACGCAAGGTATCAGTGCAAATCACTTCCCCATTTTGAGCTTTTAACTGTTGCAAATTTTGTTGTAACTGTTTTGCAATGACAGAGGACTTTTCTAACATTGTTACGCTTTTCGCTTGACGTGAAAGCGATTCAAAGCCTAAAGCGCCACTGCCAGCAAAACAATCTAAACATCTTGCATCAACAATATCATTCATCAGCCAATTAAATAATGTTTCTCGAACACGATCTGATGTCGGGCGTAAGCCTTGTGAGAGTAATACGGGTAATTTTCTGCCTCGCCATAAGCCAGCAATGATACGCACATCCCCCTTACCTTGAGGAACTTTTACTAGGTTTTTTGCCATAATAAGAAGAAATACTAAGCATAGATAAATTTAAATGATAAACTAGCGAATATTTTAGTCTATTATTTTATAAATTTGGATAACCTTATTTTGCTTTAATTTTTAGTGTTTTAACTCGGTACTTCTATATGTCAGAAAACAAACAGAAAAAAGGATTTTGGGCTTCATTATTTGGACGTAATAAACAAACTGAACAACCAACTCACTCATCACCATCAGAAACAGTACAACCTGCAATTACCGAACCAGAAAAACAACCAGAACAAGATGTTGCAGAATCAACTGTTGTAACAGAAACACTCTCTGAACATCAATCAGAAACAGCTATTGAGGATACAACGAGCCAACTTGATCCTGCCACAGAGGAAAATAAAGTTACGACAACCTTAGAGCCAGAGCCAGAGCCAGAGCCAGAGCCAGAGCCAGAGCCAGAGCCAGAGCCAGAGCCAGAGCCAAGCAAAATTGAAACGCAAGAGAAGCCAACAAAACAAGGCTTCTTTAGCCGTTTAGTACAAGGTTTAGTCAAAACAAAACAAAATATTGGCGCTGGTTTTCTGAATTTCTTTTCAGGTAAGAAAATTGATGACGATCTCTTTGAAGAGCTTGAAGAACAATTATTAATTGCAGATGTGGGCGTTCCAACGACCAGTAAAATTATTAATAATCTTACTGAACACGCTAGCCGTAAACAGCTTAAAGATGCGGAACTCCTCTATCAACAATTAAAAGTGGAATTAGGTACGATTCTTAAACCAACCGAACAACCATTACAACTAACTGATAAAAAACCTTTTGTCATCTTAATGGTTGGCGTGAATGGCGTTGGTAAAACTACAACAATCGGTAAATTAGCAAAACAATTCCAGCAACAAGGAAAATCCGTTATGTTAGCTGCGGGAGATACTTTCCGTGCAGCGGCGGTTGAACAACTACAAGTTTGGGGTGAACGGAACCATATCCCAGTGATCGCACAAGCGACAGGTGCAGACTCCGCTTCTGTACTGTTTGATGCAATGCAATCTGCAACTGCCAAAGGCATTGATGTCCTAATTGCCGATACCGCAGGTCGCTTACAAAATAAAAATAACTTAATGGATGAATTGCGTAAAATTGTGCGCGTGATGAAAAAATATGATGAAACTGCACCGCATGAAATTATGCTTACTCTTGATGCAGGTACTGGACAGAATGCAATTAGCCAAATGAAATTATTTAATGAAGCAGTTGGTATTACTGGTATCACCTTGACTAAATTAGATGGTACAGCAAAAGGTGGTGTTATTTTCGCCCTTGCTGACCAATTCAATGTTCCAATTCGTTATATTGGCGTAGGAGAAAAAATTGATGACTTACGCCCATTCAAGAGTGAAGAATTTATCGAAGCGTTGTTTGTATCAGATAAAGAGATGTAAGGAAAAACTATGATTCGATTTTCCGAAGTAAGT
Source organism: Gallibacterium genomosp. 3 (assembly GCF_001678475.1). GTDB lineage: Bacteria > Pseudomonadota > Gammaproteobacteria > Enterobacterales > Pasteurellaceae > Gallibacterium > Gallibacterium faecale. The sequence continues at coordinate 20,567 of NZ_JTJR01000018.1, forward strand.
AAAGTTTATAGCGGGGGAACTAAACCCGCTCTACAAGGCATAAATTTCCATTTACCCGCTGGCAGTATGACCTATATCACAGGTCATTCTGGTGCAGGTAAAAGTACACTACTTAAATTAATTTTAGGTATTGAACGTGCTAATGGCGGCAATATCTGGTTTAACGGTCATGACATTACTCGTCTTTCCGCTTCAGAGATGCCTTATTTGCGCCGCCAAATTGGTATGGTTCACCAAGATTATCGCTTATTAACCAGTTATACTGTACTGGATAATGTCGGTTTACCCTTAGTCATTAATGGAATGCACCCTTCCGAAGTTAAACGCCGTGCCTCTGCTGCGTTAGATCGTGTTGGATTATTTCACCGCGCGAATTACTATCCACAACAACTGTCCGGCGGTGAACAACAAAGAATCGATATCGCTCGTGCCATTGTTAATAAACCGCAACTCCTTTTAGCCGATGAACCTACGGGGAATTTAGACAAAGAGTTATCACTCGATATTTTCCGGTTATTTGAACAGCTCAACCATATGGGCGTTACTGTGGTTATTGCAACACACGATATCAATATAATTTCGCAAAATCCAAAACCGACAATCGTGTTAGAACAAGGGCATTTAAAACAATTTATTCGTTAATAGGATTACTATGAGTCAGCGTCATCTGAATGCACCACTATGGTTACAACTTAAACTTGTATTCCAAATGGTGATGCGTGAATTATATAAAAGAAAATTAGGTACATTACTTACTGTGTTAGTTATTGCTGTATCCCTAACTGTACCTGTCACCACTTATCTATTATGGAAGAACGTACAATATGCGGTAGATAACTTTTATCCAGAGTCAGAGCTTGCGGTCTATCTGAATAAAAGTCTTAGCGAACAAGATACTAGCTCAGTAGTCGAAAAACTCCGATCACAAGAAGGTGTTGCTTCATTAAATTATATCTCTCGTCAAAAAAGCCTCGAAGATTTTCGCCAGTGGTCTGGTTTTGGTGAAGAACTGTCATTACTTGATGATAATCCATTACCTGCAGTCGTTATGATTAAACCAACCAAAGAGTACCAAAATACCAATGAATTGATGGAGTTACGTTCTGCATTAAGCAAAATTAAAGGTGTTCAAGAAGTCCGTCTGGATGATGATTGGATGGAAAAACTCGGTGCCGTATCTTACTTAATTGCTCAAATTGCCATCATTTGCAGTATTTTGATGAGCTTAGCGGTATTTTTAGTAATTGGTAATAGCGTACGTTCAGATGTGTATAGCAGCCGAGCGAATATTGAAGTGATGAAGCTTCTTGGTGCAACTAATCATTTTATCTTACGACCATTTCTTTGTACTGGGATTATTTATGGCGTTTTCGGCAGTATCCTCGCCACAATTTTTAGCTTTATGCTAATTGCTTATTTCTCAACGGCTGTTACCTATGTTGCAAATATTTTTGCCCTTAAATTTGAATTAAATGGTTTAGCTTTACCAGAAATTCTCTTTATGATTATTATTTGTTCAGCAATTGGTTATGCTGCAGCATGGATCTCCGCCAATAAACATATCAATGATTTTGAAAAGAAAAATTAACATAAAAAGTCAAGTGGCGTTTATTAGCGACGCTTGACTATCCTGCTCGACAAGAGTAACATTCCGCCCGACATTTTTTCTATGAGGACAAACACTTTGGACAGTCACAGTCGATACTGGTTTTATTTTTTCAACTAATCTTTTCGCCTCATAGCCTATGCTTATCGGCGAAAGGTCGGTAAGTATCTCAACTACCCTATTTAAACTAGAATCTTTTAATTTTGTTCATTGCGTTGTTCAAAACCCAACCAAGGGAGTACGAACATGATCGGAGCTTTTGCTTTAGATGACGCACGTTTAGTGCGTATTGATGAAAATAGTGAAGCATTGAATGATGCAATTTGGATTGATCTCTTAGAGCCTACTGTTGAAGAACGAGAAATGCTGCAAGAGGGATTAGGACAAAGCTTAGCCTCTTATCTTGAACTAGAAGACATCGAGGCATCTGCACGTTTTTTCGAAGATGAAGACGGTTTACATCTCCACTCATTTTTTTATTGCGAAGATGAAGATGATTACGCTGATATTGCAACCGTTGCATTTACTTTAAGAGATGGACGTTTATTCTCATTAAGAGATCGTGAATTACCTGCTTTCCGTTTATATCGGATGCGTTCACGAACACAAAAACTACTAGAATGTAACGCTTATGAATTACTGCTTGATCTGTTTGAGACCAAAATTGAGCAGTTAGCTGATGTAATCGAAACCGTGTATGCCGATTTAGAAAAATTAAGCCGCATTATTTTAGAAGGTAAACAAGGTGAGGCGTTTGACCGAGCATTAGCCACCTTAACCGAACAAGAAGACGTCAGCTCAAAAGTGCGCCTTTGCTTGATGGATACACAACGGGCATTAAGTTTCTTAGTTCGCAAAACACGTTTACCAGCAAGTCAGCTTGAACAAGCTCGAGAAGTATTACGAGATATTGAATCCTTGCAGCCACATAATGAATCACTTTTCCAAAAAGTAAACTTCTTAATGCAAGCAGCAATGGGTTTTATGAATATCGAACAGAACCGTATTATGAAGATCTTCTCCGTGGCTTCATTGATTTTCTTACCACCAACATTGGTATCTTCAACCTACGGAATGAACTTCGCCAATATGCCAGAATTAACCTGGAAATTTGGCTACCCATTTGCCTTAATTCTGATGGTATTAGCTGCCCTATTCCCATTCCTATATTTTAAACGGAAGGGATGGTTATAAAATTATTTATTACAAAATAAAAACAAAAAATTAATAAAAACTAAGAGAGGTATTTCTAAATCAATACCTCTCTTTTTTATTACCAGGCAAAAACTTTCCCTTTATCTTATTCTGACCAAAGATTAAATTACCCTAAAGTTCTATTAACATTTAGATCTACATCACAGAATTAAAAATTTTAATTTGACTTTCCACACGCAATCAAATTTAATTGATTATTATTGATAAATAATAAAATTTTTTTGAGTCATGATCAAAGTATCCCGTAAAATACCAACATTACTTAATTACCCATTAACGGATGTGGAACGACTGATTTTACGGAACTATGAACCAGTACTAGAAATGCTGAGTAATTTTTTAGGTACCGAGTGTGAAGCTGTTCTCCATTCATTAGAAGATTTACAACATTCAGTAATCAAAATCAGTAACTCGCATCTTACTGGCAGACAAGTAGGGGCGCCAATAACAGATACTGCTTTGCGAATGTTAAAGCAAATTGAAGAAGGGCATACCGTAGTTTCTTCCGCTTATTTTACTCATTCTAAAACAGGGAAAAGAATGCGTTCGATTACTCAAGCTATCTACGGTGAGCATAATCGAATTATTGGATTACTTTGTGTCAATTTAAATTTAGATATGTCATTAACTGATTTTTTTCAGTTCTTATTCAATGCCACATCTGATTTAAAACAAGATACTCAAGGAGAACATTTTGCAGAAAATGCGGATGATTTATTACAACAAATCTCGCATCAGGTAATTACTGAAGTAGATTCAGATCCGACTATTTCTGTAGCCAACCGCAATAAGCAAATTGTTTTTTTACTTAATCAAAAAGGTGTTTTCGAATTAAAAGGTGCTATTAAACGAGTTGCTGAATTACTTGGTATCTCAATTCATACCGTCTATATGCACTTACGCAATCACCCTAAATAATAGGAGACCACATTATGCGTTTTGGACTCGAAACAGAATCTTGCCATTTACTGTTCCAACATCACAAAATGGATGTTTTTTCATTTATTCGTAAAACCTGGGAATTAGGCTTAGAAGGCGTACAGCTAAATATTATTCCTGATTTAAATTTACACCCAGAATTAGGCGTTCTAGCCAGTGCAGATAATCAATACCTACACCGTATTCGTGAGGATATTGAACGTTATAATCTCTATTGTGAAGTAGATACCCGTTTTTGTGATCAAAAACATCTTGCCCCAGCCTTACGTATTGCTAACGAATTAGGTGCTGACGTGGTAAGAACCTATGTGAGTAATGGCAAGTTTAATCCAGAACGAATGGCATTAGCTCCAGATCATCTCAAAGAAATTGTGCCATTACTTAAAAAATACCGTATCAAATTGGCATTAGAAAATCATGAACACGAAACCTCTGCGGAGATTATCAATATTATTAAACAAGTCAATAGCATTTGGGTGGGTGCACTCTGCGATATTGGTAATTCTATGATGGCTTGGGAAGATCCAGTAGAAGCCGTAGAAGCATTAGCGCCTTATACCTATTCCACCCATTTTAAAGATCACATTATTACACTGCATGATGGCGAACCTGTTGTGTGCGGTGTTCCTATCGGAGAAGGAAGTATTGATGTAGAACATTGTTATCAAATCTTAGTCGATAAATCGCCAATTACTCGCATCAATATTGAAAATTGTTACCCCTATTGTGCTCGCTTTGCTCGACCAAAAGGTACTGGTGGCGTCACAGAATTTACTGGTGCTTTTGAAATTAAACAACCAATATTTCCAGAAAGCTTAGTTAAGCCAATGGATTATTACTACCCACATAACATTTCAGAACACGCATTAACAGAATTGACCAAAGCTCAATTGAAAGCCTTAGAAATCTCTCGGGATAAATTATGGCAATTCAATCAGAAATATAGTCAATAAGTGTTGAAACACTTAAACAATTATTGTGATGATGCTAATTATAAGCATCTTAAACGAATGTAGTTAAATACTCTCAAAGTGAGGAGGATAATATGCGAACAGGACTTTTTGCCAACAAATGGGTTCAGCTCGGCTTTTTAGTATTAGGTGGTGGAACAGTTTATAAACTTTCCAGTATTAAAGATGTTTTTTATGTTCCTATGCAACAAGATTGGGGACTTACTAATACACAAATTGGTTTAGGATTTACCGTTTATGCGATTGTGCAAACTATCGGTTATTTCTTTTCTATGTATCTTGCTGACCGTTATTCAAAAAAATACTTACTGCCCGCAGGATTAATTGGGGTCGCCCTTTGTGGTATTTATTTAACTACATTACCACCATTCCTTGGTTACTTAATTGCTTTTGGAGCCCTCGCCTTTTTCGGTGAAGTCGTTTATTGGCCAGTATTACTTAAAGCCGTTCGTTTATTAGGTTCTAAAGAGGAGCAAGGACGTTTATTTGGTTTCCTTGAAACTGGACGTGGTGTTATTGATGTTATCGTTGCTTCTGGTGCACTATGGGTATTCGTACTATTTGGTGAAGGAAAAGCTGGTATGCAGGCTGGCTTACTTTACTATACGATTGTAACTGGTCTAGTCGGTGTCATTACTTATTTCCTTGTTGATAATGATGATAAGGTAGTAACCGATAACAATCAATCTGCTAATCAAAAAGTTTTTGCTGGTATTCTCTATGTTGTTAAAGACGTGAATACTTGGTTGGCTGCATTTGTTATTTTCTTTGTGTATTCAACCTATACTGGATTAACTTACTTTATTCCATTCCTTAAAGATATTTATGGCTTACCAGTTGCCCTCGTAGGTGCTTACGGTATTATCAATCAATACGGGTTAAAAATGGTAGGCGGTCCAATCGGCGGTTTCCTTTCCGATAAAGTATTCAAATCACCATTAAAATATCTGCAAATTGCATTTATTGTTTCTGTTGTCAGTATGCTGCTCTTTATCCAATTACCACATGAATCAATGAATGTTTATCTTGGGATGACAGCAACTTTAGGTTTTGGAGCGATTATCTTCACACAACGGGCAGTATTCTTTGCACCAATGGAAGAAGTTGGCGTTCCACGTGAATATGCAGGATCATCAATGGCTCTCGGTTGTTTAATCGGCTATATGCCATCTATGTTTGGTTATGCAATTTATGGTTATATGCTTGATACTTATCCTGGTATCGCAGGTTATAACAAGGTGTTCTATATTATGGCTGCATTTGGCGTACTTGGGCTTATCTGTGCCACTCTATTATTACGCCGTATCAGTAAAAAATAATCCTAACTCTTAAAAAATGCGGCACTCGCCGCATTTTTTATCTATTTTTTAATTTCTTCTCTAAATCCCGCAATTCTATAGCCTCTACATAATCAGCTCGCTCAGCTTCATATCGTTTGCGTTTCTCATCAAATAATGCATAGACTTCTCTTACTTTTTGTTCCATCTGCATATTACTAACACTCCCTTTATGTTTTAACACTGGATGATCATTAAAAGTAAGCAATTGATCTACATTATTTCGCCAAAAATCTAAGGTTAAATCACGACGATTTTTTACTCGCAACTCTGCTGCCTCTAAAAAGATAACTACTAAGCGATTCAATGTATCAATCTCATCTGTATTTAAGTAATTCTTTGCAATAAAAATATCTTGTTTCCTTACAACTTTTCCTTGCCAATGAGTTAACGCCATATTAGGCAAATCAGCATCAGCACGACTTACAATAAGCTCTGCTGCTGTTTTTCCAGTTACTGCATAAATCAATTTATTTTGTGTTTCAGCAAAAAACATCTGTGTTGCTTTATCGGTACTATCATAATCACTACTTAATGCAAATAATTCTCTAACTTTTTGATAAAAACGTTTTTCACTCGCGCGAATATCGCGGATACGTTCCAACATTTCATCAAAATAATCAGGACGTCCATCAGGATTTTTTAAACGGTCATCATCCATGACAAAACCTTTTTGCATTAATTCTGCAAGTTGTGTATTTGCCCACATCCTAAATTGTGTTCCACGTTTACTGCGCACGCGGAATCCAATAGCTAAGATCATCTCCAAATTATAAAAAGCAACCTGATAATTTTTCCCATCAGCAGCAGTTATTAAGAAATACTTAATAACTGAATCTTCTAATAATTCTTTATCTTTCAATATATTAGAGATATGCATATTGATATTAGGAATTGAGGTGGCAAAAAGTTCTGCAATCTTACTCTGATTAAGCCATACACTACCACTATCAGCATAAAGGGATACTTTTGTCTTACCATCATCAGTACGATAAATAATAATATTATTCTGTTCTGCCATTTATCATCCTACAAACACTATAAAATTACTGTTCATAATGTTATATAGAAAATCCAATGAATAAAACATTGTCTTACTAATGAACATAAAAAATGCGGCACTCGCCGCATTTTTTAATTAAATTACTTTCTTGCCAGAATTGGTTTTAAGAAACGTGCAGTGTGAGAGCCTTCCGCTTCCGCAACCTGTTCAGGCGTACCCGTTGCGATAATCTGTCCGCCACCGCTACCACCTTCAGGACCAAGATCAACAATCCAGTCAGCCGTTTTGATAACATCTAGATTATGCTCAATCACAACAATAGTATTACCCTGATCACGTAAACGATGTAATACCTCAAGTAATTGCTTAATATCCGCAAAATGAAGCCCTGTGGTTGGTTCATCCAGAATATAAAGCGTCTTACCAGTATCACGTTTTGATAATTCAGACGCTAATTTTACTCGCTGTGCTTCACCACCTGATAACGTAGTCGATGCCTGTCCCAAACGAATATAAGACAAACCAACATCAATTAACGTTTGCAATTTACGTGCAATCATTGGAATTGCATCAAAAAATTCTCGGGCTTCTTCAACTGTCATTTCTAACACTTGATGAATGGTCTTTCCTTTATAGCGAATTTCCAATGTTTCTCGGTTATAGCGTTTTCCTTTACAGTGATCACAAGGCACATAAATATCTGGTAGAAAATGCATCTCAACCTTAATCACCCCATCACCCTGACACGCTTCGCAACGTCCACCACGCACATTAAAACTAAAGCGTCCCGGATTATATCCTCTCGCTCGTGCTTCTGGCACACCGGCAAATAATTCCCGAATTGGCGTAAATACCCCAGTATAAGTCGCCGGATTAGAACGCGGTGTACGACCGATTGGACTTTGATCAATATCGATAACTTTATCAAAAAACTCTAGCCCCTCAATCCGCTCAAACGGTGCGTGCTGTTGGTTTTCCGCTCGATTTAACGCATTTTGTGCAATCGGAAATAAGGTATCATTAATCAATGTTGACTTGCCTGACCCAGATACCCCAGTAATACAAGTAAATAATCCTACTGGAATTTCCAAATTAGCTGACTTTAAATTATTACCTGTTGCCCCAAATAACTTCAACATCCGTTCCGGATCCATTGCCGTTCTTTGTGCGGGAATTTCAATTTTTTCTTTACCGGACAAGAAGCGACCTGTTAGTGAATTCGGATCCTGCATAATTTCTTGAGCTGTCCCTTGTGCAACCACAGAACCACCATGTACACCTGCACCTGGTCCAATATCAATAATATGATCTGCCGTTAAAATCGCATCTTCATCATGCTCAACCACAATCACCGTATTACCTAAATTTCGTAAATGTAATAAGGTATTCAATAAACGCTCATTATCTCGTTGATGCAAGCCAATCGAAGGTTCATCTAATACATACATTACCCCAACTAACCCTGCACCAATTTGACTTGCTAAACGAATTCGCTGCGCTTCACCGCCAGATAAGGTTTCTGCAGAACGAGAGAGCGAAAGATATTCCAACCCAACATTCACTAAAAATTGCAAACGTTCTTTAATTTCTTTCAGAATTTTTTCGGCAATTTTCGCTTTTTGCCCCTCAAAATTTAATTGCTCAAAATAGCGTAATGCATCGCCAATACTCATCTCTGAAATTTGCGGTAAAGTCGTATCACCAATAAACACATAGCGTGCTTCTTCTTTTAAACGAGACCCATGACAATCCTGACATGGACGATCGCTAATATATTTCGCAAGCTCCTCACGTACTGACATAGATTCTGTTTCTTTATAACGGCGTGCCATATTATTCAGCACCCCTTCAAATGGATGATGACGCACGACTACATCCCCACGATCATTCACATATTGGAATTCAATTTCCTCTTTTCCAGAACCATTTAATACCAACTCTTGAATCTTGCATGGTAACTCTTCAAATGGGCTTTCAATATCAAAATGATAATGACGAGCCAATGAAGTTAGCATTTGATAATAATAGAAGTTGCGGCGATCCCAACCTCGAATTGCCCCACCTGCCAACGATAAACTTGGATTTTGTACTACGCGTTTTTCATCAAAATATTGTTGAATCCCTAATCCATCACACGTTGGACACGCCCCTGCTGGGTTATTAAACGAAAACATTCTTGGTTCAAGTTCAGGCACAGAATAGCCACAATGCGGACAAGCAAAATTCGCTGAGAATACCAACTCCTCAGCAGCAGGATTATCCATATCAGCAATAACAACAATACCACCAGATAACTCTAATGCTGTTTCTAATGATTCCGCTAAACGAGTAGCTAAATCAGCACGAATTTTGAAACGATCCACCACCACTTCAATCGTATGTTTCTTTTGTAACTCTAATTTTGGTGGATCAGATAAATCACAAATCTCACCATCAATTCTTGCCCGAATATAACCTTGTGCGGCAATCCCATCTAATAATTTTGTATGTTCCCCTTTACGCCCTTTCACTACTGGCGCAAGTAACATCATACGACTGCCTTCAGGTAACGCTAATACCTGATCCACAATCTGGCTTATCGTTTGTGCGGTTAATGGCGTATTATGAGTTGGACAGCGCGGTTCCCCCACGCGCGCAAATAATAAACGCAGATAGTCATAAACTTCGGTAATCGTTCCTACTGTTGAACGCGGATTATGTGACGTTGATTTTTGCTCAATAGAAATAGCAGGTGATAAGCCCTCGATATGATCAACATCAGGCTTCTCCATTAATGATAAAAACTGTCGAGCATATGCAGATAAGGATTCAACATAACGGCGTTGTCCTTCTGCATACAACGTGTCAAATGCTAATGATGATTTTCCTGATCCTGATAATCCAGTAATCACAACTAATTTATTACGTGGAATTGTCAGATTAATATTCTTTAGATTATGGGTTCTTGCACCCCTAATTTCGATATTGTCCATATGCTGCAACAAAAAATGAAAAAACTCGACGATTATCGCAAAATCAAAAAAACTGTGCAAATATCCAGTATTCTTTATTTTTTTCACTAGGGATTTACGGTAAGATAACCCCCGTTTTTAGTTTTTAATGAAGAAAGAAGAGGTAATTTTTATGGCAGGTGTTAATAAAGTCATTATCGTTGGTAATTTAGGCAATGATCCTGAATTAAGAACTTTCGCTAACGGTGATGCAGTTGCCAATATTAGTGTTGCAACCAGTGATCGTTGGCAAGATAAACAATCAGGAGAATGGCGAGAAGTTACCGAATGGCACCGTATTGTATTATTCCGTCGTTTAGCTGAAGTGGCGGGGCAATATTTACGCAAAGGTTCAAAAGTCTATATAGAAGGCAAAATTCGCACCCGTAAATGGCAAGATCAAAATGGTCAAGATCGTTACTCTACTGAAATTCATGCAGATACCATGCAAATGTTGGATAGCCGTAGCGACAGAATGGGAGCAGATATGTCTGCTGCTGCACCACAAAATCAATTCGCTCCAGCAAACAACTATCAACAGCCACAGCAAAATACTCAACAATTTGCTACACAACCTGCGGCTAAACCTGCAGCACAACCAGCAGTAAATCCTGATGTGGCATTTGATGATGATATGCCGTTTTAAGTTACATATAAATTAAAAATATTTATACTCCATCGAACCCTTTATTTTAAAGGGTTCCCTTAGATTAACTTCACATATTTAATTATGGATCATAAGTCCAACTTTAGGAGTGCAGATCAATAAGGTATTACTTTTAAATATGATATAATAAAAATATTAAATCTTATTAACAGATATATTGTATGAGTCTTAATAATGCCCACGAAGGCTATCAATACCAAGATTTGTTATGTTCTTATTTTATTCTAAAGGAAATAATTTTAGGTCGCTTTGATTCAGTTCTTACTTTTGATAAAAAACATATTGAAGATGATAGATTTGACGACCTAGTAATTCAGAATGGTGATAGCATCCAAAGAAAACAAATTAAATACAGCAATGAAACTAATGCTAAGCATTTGTCAAAAGATGATTTGTCTAATGACAATGGTACTTCACTAGCAATTTATAAATTATTTGAAAATTGGCGAGAATTGAGAACAAATCAAACAGAATTTAGATTGTGTTTAGCTTGGAATGAGCCTATTGAATACAATATAAAAGACGCTCTTATTCCTCAAGTAGGGAATTCTTCATTTAATTCTATTATTACTAATGTTTTTAAATTAAATATTGATAATATTTGGCAGGAAAATCCTGAGAATTTTAATAGATGGGATAATCTTAAAAGGTATGTTAAACAACATAATATAGATAGAAATGAATTCGTTGCATTTTGTAATGAGCTTATAATAGAAACAAACTTTCCAAAAGCCAGTTTAGATTTTATATATCCAGATGTTTTGGAAAACGTACTTATTGAACAAGCAAAAAAGATTGGTATTGGGCAATATCCCAATAATGATATATCTATCAATGATTTTTTAATAAAAATAGTTAAATATAGTGGGGACTTTCGCACAAATTCAACACAATTAAATATAAAACAAATATTAGAAAAATTAAGAATTAGGACTGATTTCGGTCAAATTGAGCAAAAATTTCAAATTGATAAAGAAAAAAATATTATATTTAAAGCAAAAATTGAAAATTTGTTACAAGTTTTTAAAAAAAATCAAAAAACTATTCTAGTTGCTGAGCCAGGTGCTGGAAAGTCTTGGTTTTTAACAAATTTAATTGAATATCTAAAAGAAAATAATCATAAAGTTGTTAGGCACTATTGTTTTACAGGAATGGAAGATTCTTTTTCTGAGCAAAGAATAACATCCGATGTATTTTTCGGCAATTTAATTGCAGATATTCAATTAATATACCCAGAGTTACAAAAGCAAAAGGAGCAAATTCTTGCCTCTAATCTTAATGAATTAAATTTGCTATTATCTAATATCAATGATCCGTTAATCATTATTATTGATGGATTAGACCATATTGAGCGTATACTAAGCAAATCCAAAACACTTTCAGAGGAAAAAACAAGAATTATTGATTTTATTTCAAAAATAGAACTATCAGATAATATATATATTATTCTAGGTTCTCAGCCAGTTAATGAAATTGATACACTCATACAAAATCATCATTTCTTACAAGTTAACTTACCTAAATGGAATGTGGATGACATTTTGAGCCTAGTTCATAAATTCAACATTGATCCACAAACTTATAATTTAACCCAGATACTCTTAGATAAGAGTCAGGGAAATCCATTGTATTTAAATTATATGCTTAATCATTTGAAGGAGAATCCTAATATTAATATAAAAAATGATTTTCCTGAATATGATTTTAATTTAAAGTCATATTATGATTTTCTATCATCGCAACTTAATGAAAATTCAACGACACTAAATATTTTATCTTGTTTGGAATTCTCTATTACAAGGGAAGAGTTTTCAGAAATAAATCCATTTTCTCATCATTTGGATAAAGACTTAAAAACTTTGTCGCCAGTAATCTTGGAAAATTTATCAAGAGGTGGCATTTCATTGTATCACGATAGTTTTAGAAGATATCAATTAGAAAAATTAGATAAATCAAATATTTGTTGTTATAAATTAATTGCTGATTGGTTAAATAAAAAAGGGTTTTATGATAATCCAAAATCTTACAGATATTTGTTTAAATATTTACTTAATTCGGAAAAATATTCAGAAATATCAAATTATGCTACACCTGATTTCTTGATTAATAGTCTATATTATGGGTACCCTGAAAAATCAATAAGGGGAAATAGCCTGTATTTTTTATATGTAGCACAAAAATCTGAAAATTGGGGTCTTCTGTCTTTCTTAAGTGAATTTAATAGAACTATATACTCTACTAATTCAGAAGAATATCACAGTCAATTTATTGAAAATTTTGAAATTTATTTTGAATCGGTATTAAATATCTATGGGTATAATAGAGCAAATTCATTGTTATTTTTTAACAATGAAATGAATTTTGATATTGTCACTACAGCAAAAGCATTTTCTATTCTAACAAAAAATGGTTACAAACCTAACTGGAAAAAGGTTAATGATTTATTTAAAGATTCAATTTCTGAAGAAAATTTTGAATATTTTCTTTATAGCCAGATAGATAATAAAGAAAAATTACTTAAAATTTTAAACAAATCATCAGAAAATGGGAATGAAATATTTTTTGACATCTGTATATCATTTTTGATTAAAAATAATCATATGTCAATTATTAATTCATTTATTCAAGGGCTTAATGATAATATAAAAGACAATTTTTATTTTAAAATTAACAAAATATCTCTATTAAACAATAATGATTTTTATATCCCTATTACTGTTAAGTTAGATCCGTTATTTATTGATGCTATAGAAGAACGTAGTTATATCAATAGTGAAACGATGAATGATTTTTATTTTTTGGTCTCATTATATGCTAAATATGACATTGATTATTTAATTGAATTTGAAAAATCAATAGTGTCTAAAAACTTCTTTTACAATTGGATAAAGTTTTTTATCCAAACATTTATCATAGAACAAAAATTTCATAATGAGGATTTAGAACCTCATATCACTAAAAATATTGAATTTTTATGTAGTGATGTAGACCCTTTCAAGGGTAATCCACGAGCAGTTGATTTTTGCTATACAAATAAAACACTAATTACTGCATCAATTGTTCAATCTTTAAAATATATACATAACAAAGACGCATGGTCATTTATTATACAAAAAATTATCACATTACCCATAGAAAGAATAGATGTTATTAAAGAAATCAATATAAATGATGATAATATAAATTATATTCTTGACGTTTACTCTCAATTTGAAGAAAGTCAAGAATTACACTATTACGAATATGCAGAATATTATTTTCAAAAAGCACTTATTTATTCTAAAAGCCAATATATAGAGCAAGCGAAAAATGAATTAAGGAAAGCTATTTTATACATTACTAATTATACTTTTAGAAAAGATGTTACACTATCAGAAATAGTAGACCCAATTGACGCTATCCATAAGCTAGATGCTGATTTAGCACTGGATTATACAAAGAAATTAAAATATCTTACTGATGCAATAGGAAAACATACAGAAGATGGAAAAGGCATAAAATGGATAGCTATAGATTGGTTTAAACACCTATCAAATATTGATTACCACTTATCTGGAAAATACCTAATTTGCGAATTTATGAAAGAACCATACTTTTGGAAATTAGATTATATGTTTGTTGATTTTTTGGCTGTTAGCCAAAAAATGGTTGACCCTATTATTTTAAATTTTTTATATAAGTTATTACCAACTAATAATAGAGAAAAATACTTAAATAATTTTTTAAATATTATTAATTGTATTAAAGATAAAAATCATCACTTGGCTAAGCTATCACTAATTAGTTTATTAAATAGGGGCTGGAATGATAGTTATGAAAAATTATCAGAAAAAACAAAGACTAATTTTAAATTAACTTGTAATGAATTTAGCTTAAAATTTAATATAAAAGAAGATAATGATAATAATAATAATTACGGTAATTATTATAAAAAAATGGTTGACTTTATTAATCAATTATTAAATATTTCCGACATTACTTTAAATATAGAAAATTCAAGTGCTTATGATATTATTGAATATTATAAAAAAAAGGAATATATATTAAATGGTGATTTGAACTTACTGTATTTTTACCTAATAAGTTGCAATGATGAATGTATTGTAAAAAACATCATAACTTCATTAATTAAGAAAAAATTTCCTAATAATTATGAAGTTTATTTTGAAAATTTATTTATCTTAATTCAGAGACTGAACCTATCTCAAGATGTGAAAATCAACTTACTTACACTAAATACGCTTTATTCAACAGATGGTTGGCTGAATATGTGTACATATAAAGAGCCTTTAAAGCTGGCAGTAGAGCTGGATTACCACTTGGCAAAAAATGAAATTTTCAGGCATCTATGTGAGCATCTTAAACTGGATAGTTATAGATCTCTACCAATTGCAAATTTAATAACTTCTTTTGAATTTTGTGGTATGGAAAAAGAAATTGTATTTGATTTATATAATAATGCTTATTCATATATTGGAAGTAGATTACCAGATACTAATGATTTTGATTGGGATTCAGTAGAATTGAATCAATCTCTATCAGAAATGAGTGAGAATGAGCTGGCAATTACATTGATATTGGCTAAAATGAAAAATCTTGATAGTACCATTCAAAGAGAAATCTTATTTTCTATTCATTACTTGATTAATTATCAGATCAATTTATTGATAAAACCAATAAAATGGTTTCTTGAAAATTCAAGAGAATTTAATCAATTAAATGTTGTAGCAATTTTGGAACTTATCTATTTGGAAAAAAATCAAACAATTCCTTTGATAACTCAATGTAAAAGTGATTTTAAAAAATGTCAGGAAATAGGTAATTTCTATATTGATAATTTAGTTGATAAAATTATCGAGGAAGTTTGATATGCTTAATAATACAATGATTCAACATATTCAACATCATCGAATTTGGAAATTTTTCCAATTATCAAATTTGGATAAAAAATCCATTATGGATAAAATAATTTTAAATTTCAATAAATATCAATTTTATACTTTTATTAACAATTATCACGGTTATTTATCACAAAATATTTATACTGAAAATTTAATTTTTAGTACCATATTTCAAGAGTTAAATCACAAAGATTTTGATTCTTGTTATTCTGTAGACTTAAAAAGTGTGATTGTAACTTCAAATAGTTTTATTCAGCGTCCAAATATCATAAAAACCTAGTGAAGTCATCAATGATTTTAAAGAACCTGATTTGGAAAATGGCTTTATTAGAATAGCAAGATTTGAAAGTCAAATTTTGCTAGATGATTATAGAAAGGGTAATAAACAATTTATTGTGTTTGAGGGGGGGGGTATTACCAGATAAAGAGAAAATAAACCCTCTATTTGACTGGGTTAGTTTACCATCACAGCATATTTGGAATGATAATTTTAAATATGGCTACCCTATTATTCAGGTTTTATCTATTCAAATGAATAGTATTAATTTTCCATATATTTTATGGATAGATGGCGATCTATTAAAATATCTTAAACTTGTTTTAGATGATTGTAAAAATGGATTACAGGCATTGGATTGTAATGGAGAAATTATTATTAAATTTAGATGTTGGAGGGAAAACCTTATTGATAATGGCAATGATGGTAATATACCAGCTCTTGAAGGTCGCGACTTGATGATAAGAAAAGATTATTATGATAAATTAAAAGTATTTATTCCAAGTATTGTTTTTTATAGTTATATACAAGCATAAAGGTAATAAAATATTAAAAACATCATCATCCATCTTCTGTGATGTGTAATTTTTTGGATATTGTAATAAGGAAAGAGGAGGTTCAGGCTAGTCGAACGCACTGCTTACTCACAAAAGTATTTATTTTTACTACAAGCTGTGGAATTTTCTAAAATTTTTACAATCGCAAAATCTCCCAAGAATCCCACCACTCTTTTACCCTTCCCCTTTCAACAAACGGCCAAAATCGCTTTCAAAATCTTGTTCTTGAATAACACGATATTTTTCAAACTCACTTTAAACAACAATATCCTGATATCTAGCTTGAATTAATTAGTGATAATCGCTTCGTTGACATCGTGGCAGAAAGATTTGATGCCGGCGTTCGTTTTGGCAATATGCTGTCTGAAGAAATGATTGCAATAAAAATTAGTGAAGAAAATAAAATGGCATTGGTTGGTTCACCTGATTATTTTCATCAACATGGCTTCCTTAAAACCATTCAAGATTTACATCAACATCAATGTTTAGGTTATCGCCTCAGTAAAACGGGTGGATTATTTGAATGGGAGTTTAATGATAAAGGGATAACAACAAAAATCACTCCTCAAGGACAATGGATTTTTAATGATGATCTTCCGACTAAATTAGCCGCTAAATTAGGTTTAGGCTTAGCATACTTATCCGAAGAACTCGTTAATACAGAAATTGCCAATGGCAAGTTAATTCGTATCTTCACTGAACAAAGTTATGTTTTCCCAAGTTTTTATCTCTATTATCCTCATCGCAATGTTTCGTCTGCTTTACGTGCTGTAATCGATTGTTTAAAACTCAATTAAACGCTCTGGGCCAAAAATTGGCATTATCAAAGATCTATACTATTATCATCACAGGCTATTTACCCTGATGTTCTCGGTAAATGCCTGCATTATTCATCTAAAACAAAGGATATGCTTATGAAAAAATATACTCTTAACGCTGTTGTTGCTTTAGCATCTATCGCAATTTTTGGTTGCCAAACTGTAACAACACCCCAAGCTAATCCTGTCGCAGGAAAATATTTAGGCACATTACCTTGTGCGGATTGTGACGGTATTAAAACAACACTTTTCCTTAACCCAGATAAAAGTTTTAATTTGAAAAGTGAATACTTAGGTAAGCCAGATGCGGTCTTTACTGAAAATGGAATTTATACCATAGAAAATCAGCTAATTACGTTAAAAGCCTCTGCTGATGGGGAAAAACATTATTACAAAATCACGGATCAAGGATTAGCCGTAAGCGATCAACAAGGTCATATCAATACTGACGAAAATAGCAAAGACTATCTGCTAAAAAAACAATAACCGATTAAAAACAAAAAGCGGTGTAGATTTTCTCTACACCGCTTTATTCTTACTTCAACAATTATTCTGCTTTTTCAGGTTTCACATTACTAAATGTAGGTGGAAGACCTTTCATATCAGGAAGTTGGTGTGCAATACCCTTATGACAATCGATACAAGTTTTGTTTTCTTTGATTGCCAATTCGTGCATTTTCGCAGCCACTGTTTTTTGTTGTGAGAAATCCATACGTTCAAAATTATGACAGTTACGACACTCTTGTGAGTTGTTCGCTTTCATACGTTCCCATTCACGTTCTGCCATATGTAAACGACGCGCATTAAATTTCTCTAATGTATCGGTGTAACCCATATAGTAAGCATACACTTCTCGAGCCGCTTTAATCTTACGTACCATTTTTGGAATAAACTCATGTGGCACGTGACAATCTGGACAGCTTGCGCTTACTCCGCTACGGTTTTGATAGTGTGCAGTATGCAAATACTCCGGATAAACATCATTCGTATGGCAGCTTGCACAGAATTCTTCGGTATTGGTTTGTTCTAAACCATAATTAAAGCCTACCCAAGAAACAATTCCCGCAATAAATGCCACCACAATTAATGTGCCAACTGCAATTTTACTTGGGCTTCTGAACCAAGTCCAAAAACGCTTAATTAAGCCAAATAAACCAGATTTTTTTGTTTTCTCTGTGGTCATCATATCTCTCCTTTATTATTGACCATAACCCGGTAATGGTTTGAATTCATTTGGTACAATTGCTTTCGCATTAGTTTGCGGTACATGGCATTGTAAACAGAAGTAACGGCGTGGTGACGCATTCGCACTAATCTTACCATCACGATCCATAAAGTGGGTTGGGCTAATACGTGTTGCCCCTGTTACACGAGAATTTTCCGCACTATGACAATTCAAGCATTGGTTTACATTTTTAGTGACTTGCATACCTGCAACGCTATGTGGAACCAACGGCGGTTGATTAACATAGTTTAATGCTTGTTGTCCGCTTTCTTTTGGTACGTTATAAGCATTTGGTGCAACATTTTCCGCAGCATGCTCTAATTTTACCCCTTCTTTTGCTAATCCATCATTATTTGGATTAGCTTCACCTGCTGCCATCACAGACGTCGCCATCATACTTGCAAAAAGTACAGCGGCCATTTTCCATACAGTTTTATTTGTTACCATCTTTCTCACTCCCCAGAATGATCGAATCTTGTTGAAAATTTAAATACTTTTTCAGCACAGACATCAACACAACGTCCACAGCTGATACAATCTTTTGAAAGTACGAGCAGGCTCTCTTCTTTTTTACCATGTAATGGTGCACGCAATACTTGCGCTTCTGGACAAACGTTATAGCAATCCATACAGTTATCACAACGTGCACGATCAATAACTTTTATCCGAAAAATACCTTTCGCACCAATCACACCATGTGTTGCACCGATTGGACAAAGATGCCCACACCAGCCATGCTCGACAATAAACAGATCAAATAAGAAAATCGCTAAGATTAACCAAAGTCCCGCGCAAAACCCAAAGATCAATTCACGACCTAAGGTAGCAACAGGATTAATCCATTCCCATAATAATGTCCCACTAGCCGCACTACCAATTAAAATCAAGGCTAATAACCAATAGCGTAATGAACGTGGAATTTTTGCTGTTTGACGTAAACCTAATTTACGACGCAACCACGAAGCACTATCCGTAACCACATTTAACGGACAACACCAGCCACAAAAGACTTTACTGCCCACTAACGCATAGAATGCAATAATAATGCCTGCACCTAATAACGTGGTGAAGCTTAGTAAATGCCCAGTAACTAAACTTTCCGCAGTAATTAATGGATCACTTAACGGTACCGTATCTAATAACAAGCTACCGCTATAATTACCTTTTAAAATCCATACGCCGAAAAGTGGCCCTGAGAGAAACATCGCTAACACCGCAAGTTGTGATAAACGCCGCCAAAATAAAAAGCGATTCGCATACCACCAACCGAGTTTTTCTCTAGCTTCTCGACCAGCTGCTTTTGGTGCGTTTGCCATTATTTCACCTCCGGCATACGAACAGGCAAGCTAATGGTTTCTTCTGAAAGCAACGATTTGCCCGCTTTCTCTTTTTCCTGCCAGCCAAAACGGTAATGTTCACCTAACATTCCTTTCGCGAGAGAAAGCGGTAATACTTTGATCGCAGCTTCTTCTAAAACACAAGCCTCTTCACATTTACCACACCCAGTACAAGCCTCAGAATGTACAGTTGGAATCATCAATGCGTGTTTTCCTGTGCGTTCATTATGTTGATTTTCCAAAGTAATGGCTTTATCAATTAATGGACAAACACGATAACAAACATCGCAACGTAAACCTTGCCAGTTCAAACAGGTTTCATGATCCAATAACACAGCTAGCCCCATTCTCGCTTTATTAATATCTTCTGCATTTGCATCCAACGCACCACTTGGGCACGCTTTAGCACATGGAATATCTTCACACATTTCACACGGTTTTTTACGTGCGACAAAATAAGGTGTTCCCGCTTGCAGCGGTGATACCCACGAAGCAAGATATAACATATCGTAAGGGCAAGCCTGTACACACTGACCACAACGAATACACGCATCAGCAAACGCCTGTTCATGTTCCAACGCAAACGGTGGACGCAACGCAACACCATCACGTGCCAGACTTTGCTTCTGTGGTAAACTCAACAAAATCCCCAATCCAGCTAAACCGCCGGCGGTACGTGTTGCATCTTTTAAGAAACGACGACGCTCAGGGGTAAACCCTGTTTCACGTGTTGTATTTTCGTTTCGTATCTCACGTTTCATGCTGTTATTCATTATGTATTGGTGACTTATGGGAATCTGCGCTTCAACCTAGTGGAAAAAGCGCAGTGATACCTATTGATTAAATCTTAGTAACCTTAACGGCACATTTCTTAAAGTCTGTTTCTTTAGAAATTGGATCCGTTGCATCCAGTGTTAACATATTTGCTAACTGTCCTGCATCGAAGAAAGTGGTAAATACCAAACCTCTTGGTGGTTTGTTACGGCCACGTGTATCGATCACAGTTTCCATTTGCCCACGACGAGATACGATCAAGGCTTTATCACCATGACGTAAACCACGATCTTTCGCATCTAATGGGTGCATCCACAATACATTGTTCGGGAATGAACGGTGTAATTCTGGAACACGACGCGTCATACTACCTGTATGCCAATGTTCAAGAACACGACCAGTTGATAACCATAAATCATATTCTTGATCTGGTGCTTCTGCAGGTGGCTCATATGGCGCAGCTAAAATCACTGCACGTTTTGTCGGTTGACCATAGAAGCTAATATCTTCTCCCGCTTTCACATACGGGTCATAACCTTCACGGTAACGCCATAAAGTTTCTTTACCATCAACTACTGGCCAACGTAAACCACGTGCTTTATGGTACATATCGAAGTCTGCTAAATCGTGACCATGACCACGACCAAAGGTTGCATACTCTTCAAATAAACCTTTATGGATGTAATAACCAAAGTGTTCTGATTCATCATTTGGATGATCACCAATATCACTTAATGGATATTTATTGACTTGACCATTGGTGAACAACACTTCATATAATGTTTTGCCTTTATATTCAGGGTTTTTATCTAGAATATCTGCCGGCCATACTTCATCTGTCTTGAAGTATTTAGAAAATTCAACTAATTGCCATAAGTCAGATTTCGCTTCACCCGGCGCTTTCACCATTTGGTGCCAGAATTGGGTACGGCGTTCTGCGTTACCATATGCCCCTTCTTTTTCAACCCACATCGCAGTTGGTAACATTAAGTCAGCAGATACCGCACTTAATGTTGGGTATGGATCAGAAACAATGATGAAGTTTTCAGGATCACGCCAGCCCGGTAAACGTTCTTGATTGATGTTTGGACCTGCTTGCATATTGTTGTTACACATTACCCACAACACATTGAGCTTACGATCTTTCAATGCACGGTCTTGTGCAATGGCGTGTAAACCAATCTTGTCTGAAATAATCCCTGCTGGAATTTTCCAGATTTTCTCTGCGGTTTCACGGTGTTTTGGATTAGTAACCACTAAATCTGCTGGTAAACGGTGAGCGAAAGTACCTACTTCACGCGCTGTACCACACGCAGATGGCTGACCTGTTAATGAGAATGGACCACAACCCGGTTGTGAGATTTTACCCGTAAGTAAGTGAACGTTATACATTAATTGGTTCACCCATACACCACGGGTATGTTGGTTAAAGCCCATTGTCCAGAAGGAAACTACTTTTTTGTTTGGATCAGCGTAAATTTTCGCTAATTCTTCAAGTAAGTTTTTATCAACGCCACTGATTTCATGCGCTTTATCTAAAGTATATTCCGCAACAAGGGCTTTATACTCTTCAAAAGTACAATCAGTCATCTTACCGCTACCTGCATTTTTCGCTGCTTTTTCAAGCTCATGAGTAGGGCGTAAACCATAACCAATATCAGTATCCGCTTTCTTGAATACAGTGTGCTTATTCACAAAATCTTGGTTAACGGCATTATTTTGAATAATGTAGTTAGCAATATAGTTCAAAATTGCTAAATCTGATTGTGGTTTGAAAATTAAACCATAGTCTGCTAATTCAAAACTACGGTGTTCAAAAGTAGAAAGCACTACAATTTTGCAGTCTGGATGAGATAAACGGCGATCAGAAATACGTGACCATAAAATTGGGTGCATTTCTGCCATATTAGAGCCCCAAAGTACCATCACATCTGCGTGTTCGATATCGTTATAGCAACCCATAGGTTCATCAATACCGAAAGTACGTGCAAACGCAACTGCTGCTGATGCCATACAGTGACGTGCATTCGGGTCAACGTTATTAGAGCGGAAGCCAGCTTTGAATAATTTATTCACTGCATAACCTTCCCAAATGGTTGATTGACCAGAAGTAAAGCAACCCACCGCATTTTTACCATTTTTCGCCATAGCTGCTTTAAATTTTTCTGCCATCGTGCTGAATGCAATTTCCCAGCTTACTGGTTGGAAATCACCGTTTTTGTCGTATTTACCGTCTTTCATACGCAACATTGGCTGCGTTAAACGGTCTTTCCCGTACATAATTTTTGGTAAGAAATACCCTTTAATACAATTCAATCCACGGTTTACTTCTGCATCTGGGTCACCTTGTGAAGCAACAACGCGGCCATCTTGTGTACCGACTAATACGCCACAACCAGTACCACAGAAACGGCAAACGCCTTTTTCCCATCTAATTGAAGCATCAGCCGCTTCAACATTTTTGATTGGAATTGTCATTCCAATCGCAGCAGCCGCTGCAGTTGCAGCATTAGCTTTCATAAAATCGCGACGACTTAAATTCATCTTCATCTCCCCACAATAAATATCAGTCTGCTAAGTCTTGTTGGTGATACACTAATGAAACGTTAATAACGCCATCAATATTGCGTGCATTTTCCATATTTTCTAATAAAATCCGTTGATTATGAGACTGCATAACCACAACCAACTTCCCTAACACTGGGTCAGAACCATGTATCTCCGTATGTGGTACTTCCAGTAACTTTTCTGAAATTTGCGTTAATTTATCTGGTCGTCCTTGTACCACTACACCGCAAACATGCCATTCTTCGGCATTTTCCATCGTAATTTGATCTGTCATCATGCTGTTTGAGTGATTAACATTGAAATTGCTTGTACTGGGCAAGAGGAAACACAAGCACCACAACCATTACAAGCTTCTAAATCTAATTGCGGTTGGGCAACTTGTCCAAATTTCGGTTTAAACGAAATCGCTCGCCATTCACAGCTATCCTGACAACTCCGACATTCAACCTGTCGTTGGGTTAAACAGCCGTCATTAATTGCAATTTTATGCTGCCATGCTTCTGTTATAATTGGTCTAAATATCAGTTGTTGGCAAATTTCAGCACATTTTCCACAAAAACTACATTCTGCTTGTGCGAAATTAATTTCAGGATAACCACGTTCACCTTTGACTAATACTTGCGTTTCGCAATGTTGAATACAATCGCCACATTGCGTACATTTTTCCCAGAAATCTTCCGCATTGGCCCAAGGCGGCAAAATCACCTTAGATATATCGACAGAAGCTGCTTCGCGCAACTTACCAGTGAGGAATTTTCGACGGGATAAATCAAGATTTTGCATGATTCACGCAAATATTTTTTATAGGTTACTAATTCGCCAGTTATTCTAAAGCAACTTCAAGCTAAGTCTGTACCCGTTATTAGGTATATTCTTTCTTAATTTTCATTTCCTTGAGATAAATCAAACTAGAATGAGTAAGCTTTTCTTGCAAGTAAGAAGAAATTGTGTTTTAGGTAGTGTTTAAATTTCGCCCTTTAGAGCGAAATTTAAAGAAAAAACAATACTACTTTCTCCCTACTAAAATTCCCATTAAAGTAATACCCTAAACCAACTTAACCACCAATGTGAGGAAAACGTGCATAAATATTCTGTATTAACTCGAGTAGCAAAATACCTAATCGGCATTATTTTTCTAGCGAGTGGCTGTATTACCCTCGTGTTTTCAATTTTATTAAGCAGCCAAAATGATGCAGAAGCGATCAACCTTGCAGGCTCTTTACGGATGCAAGCTTACCGGCTTATCTATCAAGTAGAACACGAACCCACCACCCTACAACAGAATCTTCAACAATATAATCAGACCTTAGAAAACGATATTCTTAAACGGGTGCAATCCAGTTATTTTGTACCAGATAGCGTTAAACAAGCCTATCAACACGTGTTGCAAAGTTGGGACGCTATGGAACATTATGTGCACAGTAACCAAGTCAGCAAATATCAGCAGCAAGTCGATAAATACGTACAAACCGTTGACCAATTTGTGGTGGTATTACAACATTTTTCTGAACGCAAAATGATTCTCGCGATTTTGATCAGTATTCTCTCCATCGTCACCATTCTTGGTATCGGTTCCTATATGATGAGTTTTCTGAAACGTGAAGTGATGAATCCAATTGATAAACTGGTTAAAGCTAGCACTCAAGTACAAACTGGGCATTTTAAGCATATTGCATTAGACATAGATAAACCTAATGAATTAGGCACACTCTCTGAAACTTTCACAAAAATGTCAGATGAGTTACAAAAATTATATTGTTTTTTAGAAGATAAAGTGCGTGAAAAAACTCAAAAACTAAGCCAGTTAAATCGTACATTATCAATGTTATTTCATACCTCACAAAAAATAACTCATATTGATTTAAGCTATCAAAAACTCAGTGAAGTACTAGCCGATATTTGTTCACGCGAACATTTACGCTATATTGAACTAATCGTTTATGGAGCAGAACATCTTAATATTGCAGCTGGCACACCTGATAACAATTATCCTTGGCAACAACAAAAAATCAGTATTAACGGCAAAGAGCTTTCCTGTTTACGCT
This sequence comes from Gallibacterium genomosp. 3, assembly GCF_001678475.1. Taxonomy (GTDB): domain Bacteria; phylum Pseudomonadota; class Gammaproteobacteria; order Enterobacterales; family Pasteurellaceae; genus Gallibacterium; species Gallibacterium faecale. Next base: position 45,797 of record NZ_JTJR01000018.1, read on the forward strand.
GGCAAGCGGGCTTACCTTGTCCTGATTTACGCTTAATGCAAAGTTTAGCGCAAATGTTAGGCCGTGCGATTTATTTCATCCAAACCCAGCGTCAACAACAACAATTAGTGTTAATGGAAGAACGTTCAATTATTGCCCGTGAATTACACGACTCTTTGGCACAAGTATTAGCTTATTTACAGATTCAACTTACCCTACTTAAGCATACTCTAAAAAATAGCAATCCAAGTTCTAAAGAGAAAAGTTTCAAAATTATTGCCGACTTTGAACAAGCGTTAAATGATGGCTATGTGCAATTACGTGAGCTGTTATCCACATTCCGCTTAACCATTCAGGAGGCTAACCTAAAATTAGCTTTAGAACAGGTAATTGAGTCCTTACGTAACCAAACCAAAGCTCAGATTACGTTAGAGTGTTCCTTACCCTCACAAATCTTTACTGCGCAGCAGTTAGTCCATGCACTACAAGTGGTACGCGAAGCGTTATTAAATGCGATCAAACATTCACAAGCGACTTTAATTGAAGTGAGCGCACATACTAACGCGGATGGCGAAAATGAAATTATTGTAGCGGATAATGGAATTGGCATTCCAACGCTAGATGAACCTGAGGGGCATTATGGCTTAAATATTATGCAAGAACGTACCGCACAGCTAAATGCTAAGCTCACGATTCAATTACGCCCCACCGGCGGTACCGAAGTAAAAATTTTGCTACCAAATTGTTTTTTGGAGAATCATTCTTAACTATGGATACTTTAATAACAAAAAACTCTTCAAAAATGATCTGACCTCGAAAAGTTGGATTACTATTTTAATTTAAGGACTGAATTCTGCATTAAACAGAACTCAGTCCATTTAATTTTAAGGCATAGTAGATAAAATTGTTACTAATGTTTATTTTCTTTAAACATTAGCGACTCTTTTTATTTAAAATAATCTTGTATAAACAATATCTTGCGCCTTTTCGTTAATCCATTATGATTATTTAATTTTCTCTT
>NZ_JTJR01000019.1 GCF_001678475.1 Gallibacterium genomosp. 3
GTTGTTAAAGAACAAAAAAACGACGCTTTCTTTTTCACTTCACACTTCAGCGTCGTTGCGGAGGTGCATTATAGTGATTCCAAATTTCTGTGCAAGTCTTTTTTTTCAAAAAAAGATCGATCGCCTACTTTTTAAACTTCTTAAAATTTATCTCTTTAAGCAACTCTGGAAGTTCTGCAATAGAATCAATAACATAATCTGCCTTAGCTGCAATTTCAGTAGAAATATCCTTCCCTGTTTTTACTAAAACTGTATGCTTTATATTTGCCGCTTGCCCTGCCAATACATCATCTAATTTATCACCAACCATTATTGACTGATTAGGATCAAGATGAAGATCTCTAATTGCCTCTAGCAACATTCCAGCTTTTGGCTTACGACAGTCACATTCCTGACGATATTCGCCAATTCCTTCTGGGTGGTGTGGACAATAATAAATTCCATCCAGATGTACTCCTCTATCTTCTAAAGACCAGTCCATCCATTCTGTTAATTGATTGAACTCTTCTTCCGTATAATACCCTCTAGCAATACCAGATTGATTGGTCACTAACACTAAAGCATATCCCATATCTTGTAATACTTTTAAAGCTTCAATACTTCCTTCAATAAACTGAAACTGATCAATCGTATGAACATAGCCATGATCAATATTTAATGTGCCATCCCGATCTAAAAAAATCGCTTTCTTCATTTATTCCTCTTTATTATGTCTTCTATTTAATAGCCAACTTACTATAACAAAACTTATTGTTTCAATGTTAATTCATCTTTTCAGATCATAATAAAGAAATAAGATTTAATCATTAATAACTAAAGTTTATAAAAACTTATTGACATAGCTATCTAGACGTCTAAAATACTCGATAATTTTCTGTTATCCACTTAATTAAGTAAAAAATGATCAAATTAGAAAATATCTATAAAACTTTCCAAGTCAATGGTCGACAGCTTACGGCTTTGGACAATGTTTCTTTACATATTCCACAAGGAAAAATTGTTGGGGTAATTGGTGCATCAGGTGCTGGTAAAAGCACTCTAATTCGTTGTGTCAACCTTTTGGAGCGCCCAACTAGCGGTAATGTTATTGTTGATGACAAAAATTTAATGCAATTATCGCAATCTGAACTTGTGCAAGCTCGTCGTCAAATTGGCATGATTTTCCAACATTTCAATTTGCTAAGTTGTAGAACAGTATTCGGTAATATAGCTTTGCCACTAGAATTAAATGGTACTCCAAAAGAGAAAATTACCGAAAAAGTCAATTCACTTTTAAATATGATTTGTTTAGCGGATAAGAAAGATGCTTATCCAAGTAATTTATCCGGAGGACAAAAGCAACGTGTTGCGATTGCTCGTGCCTTAGCAAGTGATCCAAAAGTATTATTGTGTGATGAAGCTACTAGTGCTCTAGATCCTGCAACAACACAATCAATTTTACGTCTATTAAAAGAAATTAATCGTAATTTAGGAATTACCATTCTTTTAATTACTCATGAAATGGATGTTGTGAAACAGATCTGCGATCAAGTTGCTATTATTGATAAAGGTTGTTTAGTTGAACAAGGTTCTGTCAGTGAAATTTTCTCAAATCCAAAAACACAATTAGCCCAAGATTTTATTCGTTCAACATTCCATATCAATTTACCTGATGAATATTTAGCACAACTTAGTGATTCACCTCGCAATGCTGAATCTTATCCACTAATAAAATTTGAATTTACTGGTCGTTCTGTAGATGCGCCGCTTCTCTCTCTTGCATCGAAGAAATTTGGTATTGATTTAAGTATCTTGACTTCACAAATTGATTATGCCGGTGGCGTTAAATTTGGCTTTGTGATTGCAGAAATAGAAGGTGATGAAGATGCTATTACACAAGCGAAAATTTATTTAATGGAACACAATGTGCGTGTTGAGGTATTAGGTTATGTTTGATGTGTTAACTCCTCAAGTTTGGACTTTAATTGGCAATGCAACATTAGAAACATTATATATGGTGTTTGCATCTGGTCTCTTTGCAGCTTTATTTGGTATTCCACTTGGTGTTGTTCTATTTATTACAAAAAAAGGACAAATTAAAGAGAATAAAAGTCTTAATACAATTCTTAGTGCTATCGTGAATGTAGGACGTTCAGTACCATTCGTTATTCTACTGGTGGCAATTATCCCATTTACTATGCTGATTTTAGGTACTTTTATCGGTACAACCGCAGCAATTGTTCCTTTAACTATTTCAGCTATTCCTTTTGTTGCTCGTTTAGTTGAAGGGGCATTAATGGAAATTCCATCTGGATTAACCGAAGCGGCTCGTGCTATGGGAGCAAGTAACTTCCAAATTATTACTAAATTTTTATTACCAGAAGCATTACCAAGTATTATTAATGCAATCACAATTACTTTAGTCGCATTAGTTAACTACTCTGCAATGGCTGGTACTGTTGGTGGCGGCGGTTTAGGCTATGTTGGTATTCAGTATGGTTATCAAACTTATGTGCCTGAAATCTTAATCGCAACCATTGTTATCCTCGTTATTATGGTACAAGTGATTCAAACTATTGGTGATCAGCTTGTCCGTCATTTTAATCATAAATAATCCAAGGAGATTCTTATATGCAAATCAAAAACATCTTAACAATTAGTGCATTATCTGCTGCAATTGCATTTTCATCATCAGCATTCGCTAAAGATGGCAAAATTAAAGTAGGTATCCAAACTGGTCCTGAAATGACTGTTGCTGAAACAGCAAAAAAAATTGCAAAAGATAAATATGATCTAGAAGTTGAGTTAGTTCCATTTACTGACTATGTAACGCCAAATGCAGCATTAGAAAACAAACTTATTGATGCAAATGCTTTCCAACATAAACCTTATTTAGATTCTCAGATGAAAGATCGTGGTTGGACTGACTTAGTTATCGTTGGTAATACTTTTGTTTACCCAATTGCGGCTTATTCTAAAACCATCAAAAAAGCCAGCGAATTAAAAGATGGCGCTACTGTGGCTATTCCAAACGATCCAACTAACGGTGGTCGTGCATTACTTTTATTACAAGCTCAAGGTTTAATCAAATTAAAAGCAGGTACAGGTTTAACACCAACTACATTAGATATTGTTGAAAATCCAAAAAATCTGAATATCAAAACTCTTGATGCTAACTTAATTCCACGTACTTTAGGTCAAGTAGATCTCGCTATCATCAACAATACATTTGCTGGTCAAGCTGGTTTATATCCAAGCAAAGATGCTGTTTTTGTAGAAGATAAAGATTCTCCATATGTAAATATCATTGTTGCTCGTGAAGACAATAAAGCTGATCCAGATGTACAAAATTTTGTAAAAGCATATAACACAGAAGAAGTGTATAAAAAAGCAATGGAAGAATTTAAAGATTCTGTCGTGAAAGGCTGGTAATTTTTTAATTTTTCATTTTATTCTGGGCCGAAAGGATTTCCTTTCGGCTTTTATTTGCTTAGGAGAGACTATGTTTTCTTACACTGATCATGATATCAATACCTTACCTCAAATTCTGCAAGCCTTAATCGAAGGAGATAATAATCTAATTAGTGTATTAGCCAACACTTCTGCATTGTTAAATCAATATTTGACGGATATTAATTGGGTTGGATTTTATCTACTAAATTCAGAAAACGTACTTACTTTAGGACCATTCCAAGGTAAAATTGCCTGCACTCGTATTCCTGTTGGTAAAGGCGTTTGTGGTCAAGCTGTGGCTCAAAATAAAGTATTACGTGTTGATAATGTTCATCAATTTGATGGGCATATTGCTTGCGATAGTGCAAGTAATTCTGAAATCGTGTTACCACTTTATCAAAATGACAAAATTATCGGTGTATTAGATATTGATAGTCCAAAATTTGCGCGCTTTACTGAACAGGAACAACAAATTCTAGAACATTGTATTCAGCATCTTAATCATCACTTATCAACCTTCTTATAAGGAATAGTTATGTTGCATTTAACACTTGAAGATCAGCTTTTTATTAGTCAACCAAAACAAGTCGGTACGCATTCTAATCAACACGATCACCTTGCAGTTGTATTCGAAGATGATGGTGATACAGGTTATTTTTATGCCATTGATACCCAACAAAATGAAGCAATTGTTGACAGCTTACATATTTATAATGTCACTTCCGTTGATCAAAAAGACACCGCCAGAAAATTACAAATTTGTTGGTCTGAAGATGGTTATTTCGCCTTATTATTAATTAATAATTACCCACATGCTGCTTTTGATTTTAGAAAACTGATTGCTTATAACCACAATCAATTTCCACAACCAGCAATCACCAGTTTATGGTCACATAAACTGATTACTGATGAACTTATAAAACAGTGGTTACCTACAGAAAATAATTGTACTAAACAATAAATATGATATAGTTTCTCTCAATTAAAAATATCATTTTCAATCGTCATAACCTATAAAGGAGAAGCGTTATGAATCTTCGGGATCTTGAGTATTTAGTTGCACTTTCTGACCATAAACATTTCCGTAAAGCCGCAGATGCTTGCCATGTTAGTCAACCAACATTAAGCGGACAAATCCGTAAATTAGAAGATGAATTAGGGATTATTTTATTAGAGCGAACCAGTCGTAAAGTCTTATTTACTCAATCAGGTTTACTATTAGTAGATCAAGCCCGAAATGTACTACGTGAAGTTCAATTACTCCGTGAAATGGCAAGTAATCAAGGTAAAGATATGACTGGACCATTACATATCGGTATGATTCCTACCATTGGCCCATATCTCTTACCTTATATGATTCCTATGTTACGCGAAGCTTTTCCTGAGTTAGAAGTTTATCTCTACGAAGCGCAAACTCATCAACTATTAGAACAATTAGAAAAAGGGCAACTAGATTGTGCTATCGTTGCATTAGTTAAAGAAACTTCAGCATTTATGGAAATTCCAATTTATGATGAAGCTATGTTAATTGCTGTATCGGATAAACATCCGCTTGCAAAAGAAAAAGAAATTCCGCTTGAGCGTTTAAAAAATTATGAACTATTAATGCTTGATGATGGCCATTGTTTCCGTGATCAAGCCTTAGGCTATTGTTTTGTGGCTGGTGCAAAAGAGAATACCCATTATCAGGCAACGAGTTTAGAAACGCTACGTAATATGGTTGCTGCAAATGCAGGAATTACCTTTATTCCTGAATTAGCCGTATTAAATGAACGTTCTCGACAAGGGGTAAAATACATTCCTTGTGTCGACCCTCGCCCATACCGCTCTATTGGATTAATTTATCGTCCAGGTTCACCACTACGCGCTCGTTATCAACGAGTCGCTCAACTAGTGGAAAAAAATATTAAACCATTACTTGTTACCCCAACTAAAGATTAATCATCATGAGTGGAATCCGAGCGAAGCAAAAAGAAAAAACACGACGAGCATTAATTGATGCCGCTTTTGAACAGCTTAGTGCCGAAAAAAGTTTTTCTAATTTAAGTTTACGTGAAGTGAGTCGAGAAGCGGGTATTGCGCCCACTTCATTTTATCGTCATTTTCGCGATATGGATGAACTTGGGTTAAGTATGGTCGATGAAGCTGGATTAATACTGCGTCAATTAATGCGACAAGCTCGTAAGCGTATTGCTGATGGTGGAAGTGTTATTGTTATTTCAGTAGAAACATTCTTTGAGTTTATTGCTAATCGTCCAAATGTTTTTCGTCTATTACTCCGAGAAAGCTCTGGGACTTCACAAGAGTTTCGTACTGCGGCTTCTCGTGAAATTAACCACTTTGTTGCCGAATTAGCGGAATACATTATGAATAAAGACAAAGGCATCCCCGATTATGTTGCTAAAGCTCAAGCAGAGGGAATGGTGACACTTGTTTTTACTGCTGGCTCGCATGCGTTAGATATGAACAATCAAGAACGCGAAGCGCTGAAACATCGCGTGATTTTACAATTACGTATGATCGCTAAGGGTGCTTATTTATTAGTAGATCACTCTTCTACAAATCCTCAAACATAAAATAAGTGCATGATTTATACATCATGCACTTATTCACTTTTTATCTTTTACATCCCGACCACTACACAATCAACACCTTTTGAACTTAGCGTTGATTTTGCACTTGATGCTGCGTTATAACTTTCTAGAGGTCCAATAAATACTCGAGTCCAATCTGATGAACTCTTAGTAAATGCGTTAAAACCACTGATCACTAAGCGACCTTGTAAGGTTTCTGCCTGTGTTTTATTTTTAAATGCACCACATTGTAAACCATACTTACGTCCACCTTTATCACTACTCTTTTTACTTTCGCTATCCGATTTTGCTTCAGTAACGATTGTCTTATTCGTTGTTATTGCTGTTGTTGGTTTAGTTACCTTCTCAGGGCTATTTTTTGTCGTTGTTGCTTGAGTTTGAGCAGCTTTTGCTTGAGCCAATTTTTCTTGTTCTTCTGCTTTAATTCGAGCTTGTTCCTCTGCTTTTTGTTTCGCTTGTTCTGCTAATTTATCTTGTTCTAGCTGTAATAAAATCTTTTTCTGTTCTTCCGTCAATTGTACATTTTTTGCTACTGAAGACACATTATCATCAACTGGAACTTCTCTTGTTTCTAACTGTTTGATATAACTCCATACTTCTTCAGGACGACTTGGTAATGTACTCTTCTTCGTGGTCGGTAAAGTATCTGTTGTTGCTGTAATCTCTTTATTTACTGGAGAGTTTTCTTTTAAAAAGAACAAGCCAATTACAAACGCTGCAATAATCGCTAAAATTAAGGCTAATAATATTTTTTTTCTACCATTGCTTTTTTGTTGTCTTCTTCTAGAGGGTGCGCCTCTTGAAACATAATCACGTTGAACCACAACTTTTTCCTAACTATCTTTAATTGATAAAACAATAAAACGGGCGCTAATTTTACTGAAATTTTAACCCATTAACCACCACTATTAACCGAAATCATAAGGATCAATATCTAAGGATAACCTAATATTAGTAGGGAATTTAATACTTGATAATAAGTTTTCTACTACAAATAACAACTGATGTAAAACACTTCGTTGCTGATGTTGTAATAAAAGATACCAACGATAACGTCCCGCTTTTTTCTCTACTAATGCTGGCAATGGCCCAATAAGCTGGCAAGGTAATTGCTGTTCTTGCATTATTCTATAAACTTGATCCACTAATTGTTGTAATGCCTGTTTAACTTTTTCCTCATCTCTACCAGTTGCTTTTACAATTGCTTGATAATGATAGGGCGGTAATTGAAATTGATAACGTTGTTGTAAAGCTTGTCGGCTAAATTCTGGATAACCTTCAGAAATTAAAGTTTTAAATAATGGATGATCAGGATAATGCGTTTGTAGCAATACCAGCCCGGCTTTTTCACCGCGCCCTGTTCTACCAGCCACTTGTACATATAATTGCGCTAAACGCTCTTCTGCACGAAAGTCCGCAGAAAATAACGCACTATCAATATTGATTAACCCGACCAATCCAACATTTGGGAAATGATGCCCTTTTGCTAACATTTGAGTACCAATCAAGATTTGTCGTTTTCCTTGCGAAATTTCTTGTAAATAGTGTTCTAACACCCCTTTTCTTGCTGTGCTATCACGATCTAGGCGAACCACTTGATAATCTGGAAATTTTTGTTGCAAGATGGTTTCTAATTGTTCCGTCCCTATACCTGTTGTTAATAAATTTGTTGAACCACAATGAGAACACTGAAACGGAATTGGCTTCTGAGCACCACAATGATGGCACTGCAAAATATGACGGAATTGATGATAAGTATAAGGTTTATCACAATGACTGCATAACTCTACCGTCCCACAATCATGGCACAAATAAACTGGTGCAAAACCGCGCCGATTAAGAAACAGTAATACCTGTTCACCCTGCTCTAATACTCTTTTCATTTGCCGTAATAGCGTGATGGAAAGACCATTCTCTAAAGGTTGTGTTTTTAAATCCACTACCATCTGATTGTTTGCAATCTGATTATTCGCTCGATATCGTAATAAAATTAGATGATACTTTTTCCTAGCTACATTATTCAGGCTTTCTAAACTTGGTGTCGCACTACCTAAAATAATCGGGATCTGATGCTGATTTGCTCGATATACCGCCAGATCACGAGCATGATAACGCCAACCCTCTTGCTGTTTAAAAGATTGATCATGCTCTTCATCTAATACAATTAAGCCTAAATTATAAAACTGGGTAAAAATGGCAGAACGAGTACCAATCACAATCGCCACTTTATTTTGTTTTGCTGCCTGCCAAGCTTGCAACCTTTCCGTATCATTCATATTTGAATGCATCACAGCTATGGGTACATTAAAACGTAAATTAAAACGTCGAATCGTTTGTGGTGTTAAACCAATTTCTGGAACTAAAACTAATATTTGCTGTCCTTTTTTCAGGATCTCTTCCATTACTTGCAGATAAACTTCCGTTTTACCTGATCCGGTTACACCTTGTAATAACCAAACATGAAACCCTTCACATAGGCTGATTTGACTAACAGCTAATGCTTGTTCTTTATTTAAGGTTAGTTTATTTTTTGTCTGGACTAATTGTTCAGGCTGAAGTATCTCACACCATTCTGGTGTGTTCTCCTCAACTTCAACTACTTCAATATAACCGCTTTCTAATAAACTTTTTTTCACTCCATGAGAAAAAATATCACTTTGTTTTTCTAAATATTGCTGCTGTTGCAAAAACTGTAACATCTCAGCTTGACGTGGTTTTCTCGTTAATTCCCCAGTAGTAACAGCTTGTTGCCCTAAAGAGGTTAATTGATAAAAAGCAGAACGTTTTGTAGTTAAGGTCTCTCCCTTCCGCAATTTAACTAGGAGCGCTGAAAAAAGAACTTCCCCAATCGGATGATGATAATAATCTCTTGCCCATAGTAATAACTGCCAGATTTTATGATCAAAAATCGGATCTTTATCTAATACCTTTAAAATTTCCTTTAACTGTTCTACATCACTATTTGTTGGGAACTCTGTCACTATAGCAATACGTTTTTGCGTACCAAAAGGGACTAATACCCTTGCTCCAATAGATACTTCTACCCCCTCTGGCAATAAGTAATCAAATTGATTTCTCAACGAAATATCTAACGCAACTCGAACTATCTTCATTATTGACCTTACATCTACACACATCCGATTTATTATAGAGAATTTTCTGTTTTTCCTCTAACCACCAAGCAATTTTTATCAATACTCCTGCTTTTTATATTGAAATTTTTAAGCAACTCCTATATCATTCAGTCTCCTTTTTACTGTCGCCTCTTGGCGATATTTTTTTGTAAAAATATGTGCGGTGTTGGTTCAAAGGAGATCAATAGCGGCACATGAAAATTTGAGGTTATTATGAAACAAGGTATTCATCCAGAATATAAAGAAATTACAGCAACTTGTTCTTGCGGTAATGTGATCAAAACTCGTTCTACTGTAGGTCACGATATCAGCTTAGACGTATGTGCAAAATGCCACCCATTCTATACTGGTAAACAACGTGTTGTTGATACTGGTGGTCGTGTTGAACGCTTCAACAAACGTTTCAGCATTCCAAGTTCAAAATAAGAACAAGAAAAAACCTACCGAATCTGGTAGGTTTTTTGTTATCTCCAATTTATTTCCAGAATTGCCACCAAGATTTACTTTCTTCTGTTGTTTCTGATTTTGGTTGTTCAACTTTTTGCACTTCAGCTTGTGCCAACTCCGGCGAATAGTCGAAACTTTCTACTGTTTTTTGTTGATTAAAATGTACTACTAATTTTTTCTCTACTGGATCTTCATGTCCTTTTTGGATTCTTTGTACATAGACCCAATTTGATTGATTAAATGGATCAACTAATAATGGCGTACCAAGCAAATACTGCACTTGTTCTTGTGTCATTCCTTTTTGTAATTTTTCTACTGTTGTCGCATCAAGATAATTTCCTTGTGGTACATCAATACGGTAAACCAACTTACCTACTGGCGTAGAACACGCAGAAATACCGAATGCAAAAAGCGATGACAACAAAACAATTCTTAATTTCATAATAGTTAGCCTTCTTAATAATTGTTAACTCAAAATGATAATACCTAAACTTAGGTGAAATGCCAATTTAATATTTATTCCGCTGTAATTGATCACGTAAGTTTGCAGGTAATCCTTTTATTAATAGGGTATCCTGTGCCTCATCCCATACAATCCGTTCGCCTAATAAAGCAGCATCAAAAGTTAGCGTTACTCCACGTCCTGAACCTGCAAATTTCTCCAACTTTTTCAACGTTGCTGGCAATGGAGGAATATTCTCTTCGAGTTCATATGCTTCTGCTTGGGCAAACTCTACAAATGAACGTCCATTGAGTGGCGCCATTTCTGCTGATAAAGCAACAACATCAATTTCCTCACCTTCATCAGCTCTCGCCTTACAATAAGCTAACGCTTGCTGTTTAACTTCTTTTGCCTTTTCTGGCTCAACTTCTGTTTGATGGCAATAATCTTGTACCGCTTGAACCAAAATCTGATTTTGGACTTTTGGATTTAACCCTTCTTCTGCACCTAAAAAATCCATAAAGAAATCGCCCACCTTGCGTCCAATACGCCCTTTTAGAAAGGTAAGGTAGCGGTTAGATTGTGCATCAACATTTAACTCAGTTAAATTAATGCGAGCAATAATATCGCACTTACTTAAATCCAAATATTGAGTACCATGAACATCTAATTGTTCGTCAACCAACAAGCTAGTACGGCTATCAATTAACCCTAACAACAGATAATCTGTCGCTAAAAAATTATATTGACTGACAATGAATGTTCCGCCTGTTGCAAAACTATATTTGCTAATCTCTTGTGCAAGAAGCTGGGTTGCTTGCTGACTAAAGGTAAGAAAATCCCACTCTTTTTCTAAGTATCGATTCAGCATTTGTGCAAATTTGGAATCAGCATTAAACACAGCATATGTTTTATTCTTACCTTGATAATGCTGATGTAATTCCAACATCAGTTGTTGTACTAATTCATTTGCTGGGAGGGTTTGACCACGTAACTTGGTTTCGAGTTCCATTGTTTCTGCATCTTGTGTTAATTTTCTTTGTAACTGATGCAGAATGATCTGTTCAACGTTTATACTCATAATAATATCTATATACTGCCTTTGCTAAAATATTCGCCATTATAGGAGATTTTCCCAATTATTTTTAGCCGATTTTGCCAAAAAATCTGTTATGATAACCGCCACGTTTGTTTGATAAAAAATTTTTGTATGGCGGCACATTCTAAATATTCCAATAAAGAAATTGAAGCTTTAATGAATGAAATGATTAGTACCTTAGAAAAACATCAAGCACCCATTGATTTATCGCTAATTGTTTTAGGTGATATGGTAAGTAATTTATTACTCAGTAGTGTGAAAGAATCTCAACGTTTACCTTTAGCTAAAGCATTTTCTCAAGCTTTATTAAATTCATTAGAAATAGCCCATAAAAAACATTAATTGGCATTCAATAATGTTAAAACTGCATTACACCCAACAAGATCGAGAAGAACTCTCACGTAAAATTTCGTGGGGGCATTGGTTTGCTTTTTTTAACATTATTATTTCATTTATTATTGGCTCTCGTTATGCCTTTTTATCTGATTGGCCGGATACCTTATTAGGTAAAATCTACTTTTTTATTAGCATCATTGGTCATTTTAGTTTTATTGTCTTTGCTATTTATCTGCTAATTATTTTTCCTTTAAGTTTCTTAATTAAAAACCATCGAACATTTCGCGGTATAACTGTGATTATCGCGACGCTGTGCACCACTATTTTATTAGTGGACAGTGAAATTTATAAACGGTTTTATATTCATCTCACTTCAATGGTCTGGGATTTAGTAATTAATCCGGAAAATGGTGAGCTTGCGCGAGATTGGCAATTATTCTTTGCGCCTATGCCAATTATCTTATTATTACAGATGTTATTTTCCCGCTGGTCATGGCAAAAATTTCGTAGTCTAGCCCGTCAAAAATGGATTCGCCCTGTTTCTTATAGTTTCCTGTTAGCATTTATTGCCATGCATTTAATTTATGCTTGGGCAGATGCAACGTTTTATCGTCCAATTACCGCACAACGTTCTAATCTCCCACTTTCATACCCAATGACTGCAAGAAAATTCTTAGAAAAAAATGGTCTACTTGATGCGGAAAGTTATCAACAAACCTTAACGACTACGGGGCGTGCCGATGCACGTTATTTAGATTATCCAAAACGAGCAATGACTTATGCTCAAATTGAAAATAAACCTAATATTCTGTTGATTAATATTTCTGGCTTACGTACTAATGCGATTTCAGAAACAACAACACCTGCGTTATCTCAATTCGCACAGCAATCCCTAAATTTTCAACAAAATTACAGTAGCAGCAATCAATCGCAAGAAGGGTTAGTTGGGTTATTTTATGGCTTACCAGGTAACTATCTTGATAGTATTCTCTTTAGTAAAACGCAACCTGTTTTATTACAACATTTACGGCAGTTAGATTATCAAGTACAAGCCCAACTAACACAAAAAGAAGCCCAACCGCTCTTTTCTATTTTATTTGAGAAAAAAGAAAGACAATATAACCCAAATAATGTTACGACATTTAAACAATGGCAAGACTGGTATGCAAAGCAAGATTCCTCATTAGCTCAACCTTGGTTTAGTTTTATTGATGTTTCACTTACGCAACTTACCCCAGCAACAAACAAGCAAAAACAGAGTGATTCCGCTATTTCTATCTATCAATATTCACAAAACCTCTTACAAGTGGATCAAGCATTCGCACAGTTACTAGATACTCTAAAACAACATCAACAGTATGAAAATACCATTATTATTGTCACTGCGGATAATGGTTTTAGTGAAGATGGTGATGATGCTGATTTTTCTCCTGATAAAATTCATGTGCCATTACTTGTGCACTGGCAGGAACAACAAATACAACAATCTTCACATCTAACTAGTAATTTAGATATTGCGCCAACTTTGCTAAAACAGCTATTTAAAGCAGAAAACCCAATTAACGATTTTGCGCTTGGTAATAATCTCTTTTCTGACGAATCTTACCAAGACAAATGGACATTAAGTGCTAATTCTCGTTGGATAGTCATTATTGACAAAGATGGCGTACAGTACCAAATTGATAAGCACGGTAACTACAAAAAATTTAATGCAGAATACCAACAACAAAACTCTACCCGCCCACCACTAGGATTATTCTTAGCTGGATTTAGCGAGATACGCGCATTTATTGAGCATTAATTATAGCTGTGGCACAAGCATAGGCTGAGCTCCAAGCCCATTGAAAATTGTAACCACCAAGCCATCCGGTCACATCTAATACTTCACCAATAAAATACAACCCTTTAATATCCTGCACTTCCATAGTTTTTGATGAAATATGTTGTGTATCTACACCACCTAGCGTCACTTCAGCCGTACGATAACCTTCCGTTCCATTCGGCATAAATTGCCAGTGATGTAACCCTTGTTCCAAGACAATGAGTGTTGTTTTACTCAGATCCGCTAATACTACTTCTTTCAAAGCCAAACGTTGCCAGAGAATTTCCACTAACTTATTCGGTAATAACCGTTGTAATGCTGTTCGTAACTGTATTTTCGGCGATGTATGGCGTAATTCGAGTAAATATTCTGAAATATTTAGTTGTGGCAGCAAATCAATTTCAATGCTTTCATTTGGTTGCCAATAATTAGAAATTTGTAAAATAGCTGGCCCCGAAATCCCTCGATGGGTAAATAGCAATGCATTACTAAAACTCTTACCATTCTTAGATTTTGCTGTCACTGGTAAGGAAACACCAGCCAGCTCTGCAAAGACCTTATCCTGTTCTAAATAGGTAAAAGGCACTAAAGATGCTCTTGGCGGAATGATATTTAACCCGCATTGTTCGGCAATTTGATAACCAAATGGCGTTGCGCCTAATTTAGGCATAGATAATCCTCCAGTAGCAATCACCAGTTGCTCACCCTGCCAACATTTCCCATTTTCAGCTTGAACTACAAAACCAGACGCTAAAGAGTCCACTCGATTAATGTGTACTGATAATTGAATCGTTACCTGTGCATCTCGACACTCTTGTAATAACAGATTGACGATCTCCTCCGCTCCTTCATCTGTAAATAATTGCCCAGACTCTTTTTCATAATAAGCAATTCCATATTGAGCAACTAACCCAATAAAATCCCATTGGGTATAACGGGCTAAGGCAGATTTCACAAAATGAGGGTTTTGCGAGAGGTAATTTGCTGCACTGACATCTAAATTAGTAAAGTTACAGTAACCACCACCAGACATTAAAATTTTACGTCCCGCTTTTTTCCCATTATCTAGCACAATCACTGATTTGCCACTTTTACCAATTTGTGCAGCACAAAATAATCCTGCTGCACCGGCACCAATAATCACGACATCATAACGTTGCATGGATTATTTCCCTTTAGATGATGACACATCAATAATCATCACTTCAGATTGCGGCCCCAAACGGAATGGAACGCCCCAAAAACCATATCCTGACGTGACAAATGTATGCATTTGTGCAAATTGTTGATACCCATAACTTAACTGATAGACCCCTTTTAAGATTAAGTTAATTGGAAAGATCTGCCCGTTATGCGTATGGCCAGAAACTTGAATATCTACACCAGCTTGACTATTTTCTGTAATCGAAAATGGACGATGATCCATTAATAGTATCGGTAACTTTTCCCTCATTTCTGGAGAAAGTACAGCTAAAATTTTCTCTGTTGGCTGACGATGGTGATCTAATTCGTCATTGCGACCTGCAATAATCAGTTTATCTGCCACCACAATGACTTGATCTGTTAATAAATAAACACCTTCACGTCTAATTTCATTAGCAATTTGATTCGGTTGTTGAAAAAAATCATGATTGCCTAATGTTGCATATACCCCTAATGGCGCACTTAATTTAGCGAAATAAGGTTGCATCTTCTCTGCAAAATAAGCCTCCAAGTTATCATCCATAATATCGCCCGGTAATAACACAATATCGACTTTTTCATCAGTAAAAATTTGTTGTAATTTTACTAATTGTTTTGCGCCAAATAAGCTACCTAAATGAAGATCACTCGCCACACCAATTCGTAACGGCGCCATCTGTTTATCTATTTTTACTGAGTAATGGACTACTTGCGGGACATATGCTTGATACATACTGTATCCAACTAACCCTGTCAGTAAGATAATAGCCACACTTCGACTAATAATTGGATAAGTATGTAAAGATTTTCCTCGCCAATGACATAATTTGTTAATCACTAACATAACTATGGCGACTAATGTGATATACCATAATCCAATTAATAACAATGCAGAATAACGAAATCCATTTGGAATAATATGAAAGACAGATAATAGAACAAATACATTCACCACGAGATAACTTAACCATACAAATGGGCGCTTATATTGTGGCTTTGTTATTTTCTTTAATAAGAACCAATCAATCGCTTTGATTCCAATCAAGATCAATATTTGCAAAAACACAAAAATAATATAACGAAATACCATATTTCCTGATTTCCTTGTAATTCTGCTCTTTTTTAGGCTAAAAAATAATGGATAAGATCGCTTTTCACAATCTTGATCCATTATCTATATAAAAGCTAATTAAAGTAGCTCGTCTAAAGCATTCAGTACTATTTCAGGCTGAATATCAATTAAAGATTGATGATAACCTTCTTGGCTATCCTTACTTTTACGCACTTTAATTAAACCACCGCGGATTAAACGAATAATTTTTACTTTCTCCGCTAATGGCGGCGTATATTCTGGGCTGGTGGGACCATAAACAGCAACTAATGGACGCTGTAAAGCGGCGGCAATATGCATTAATCCAGAATCGTTACTGACCACTGCTGTACAACTAGAGATAAGATTGATAGCTTCCGGTAAGGAAGTTTCTCCAGCCAGATTAATACAGTAAGGCTGTTCAGCCTCAGATAAACTTGCCCGAATTTCCTCACCAACTGCATGATCTTTTGCAGAACCAAATAAACAAATTTGATGTCCTCGCTGAATTAACAATTTCGCTAAATTTGCATAATGATAATGCGGCCACCTTTTTGCAGGTCCAAATTCTGCTCCAGGACAAAATCCAATTATTGTTCGTTGTGGATCAAATGAAAAACGTTGTGAAAATTGCTGTAATGTTACCGTAACTTGTGCTGGTTCAGTCTGTAAATAAGGATAAGGTAATGGCAAATCTTTAGCCACTGGCACCTCACCTTTTTCAAAAGCTAATGCAATATATCGCTGCACCATTAATGGGTAATCACGCTTATTACTACGGAGATCATTTAACAACAGATAACGGCTTTCTCCTTTCCATCCTCGACGTAATGGAATTTTTGCAAAGAGCGGGATCAAAGCTGATTTTAATGAATTTGGTAATACAATCGCTAAATCATATTGGCCTCGTAAGGATTTTCCAATCTGATAGCGTTGTGAAAGATTAAATTCACCATGTCCAATCGGCATCGCTAATGCTTGATTCACTTCGGGCATTCTTGATAACAATGCTCGGCACCAGTTTGGTGCCAAAACATCAATTTCACATGTTGGATATCGCTGCTTCAACATTTGGTATAAGCTATGCGACATCATCATATCACCCACCCAAGAAGGGCCAATTACTAAAATTTTCATCCTAATATCAATTATTTATTTAACCATGTCATATATTCAGCCACACCTTCCGCAACTTTCTTAAACGGTTTATCGTAACCAGTGGCACGTAATTTAGTTAAATCTGCTTGTGTATATTCTTGATAACGACTCTTTAGATGTTCTGGGAATGGAATTGTCTCTACTTCACCTTTGCCATGATATTTCACTACTGCTTTAGCAACCTCAGCGAAGCTTTCTGCATTGCCTGTGCCGCAATTAAAAATTCCTGAAACACCATGTTGCCAGCACCAAATATTTACTGCTGCCACATCACCTACATACACAAAATCACGGCGGAAATGTTCGCTGCCTTCAAACAATTTTGGATTTTCACCTTTTAAAATTTGATTATTTAAATGAAAAGCAACACTCGCCATACTTCCTTTGTGGTTTTCACGTGGTCCATAAACATTAAAATAGCGGAAGCCACACACAGGTGATTCTGCTTCAGGTAAAATTTGACGTACATATTGATCAAATAAGAATTTTGAATAGCCATAAACATTTAATGGATGCTCAAATTGACGTTCTTCAACAAATTCTAAACGATCACCATATGTCGCCGCAGAAGAGGCATATAAGAAAGGAATTTGACGATCTAAGCAGTAATGCAATAACTCTTTAGAATATTCATAGTTGTTTTGCATCATATATTTACCATTCCATTCTGTTGTTGCTGAACAAGCACCTTCATGGAATACGACTTCAATATCCCCAAGATCATCACCAGCAATAATAGATGCGATAAAATCTTCTTTATCACAATAATCTGCAATATCTAAATCAGCTAAATTGGCAAACTTAGTACCATCGGTTAAGTTATCTACAACTAAAATATCTTTTCGACCTAAATCATTGAGTGCTTTAACAATATTACTACCGATAAAACCTGCACCACCCGTTACAATAATCATTTTTCTTCCTTAATTATCTAAATCATATCACTGGTTATTTTAATAGATTTATCCTGTTGGAAAAACAAAAAAATCCCACCACGCTAAGTGATGGGATAACTTTTATTGAGATAAACAAGAAAAGTACAACAAAAAATCTAAACTAAACTTGGGTTTGGAAAATGACTTCTCCTGCTTTTTTCACATAGCTATTGATTTGATCAAAATTCATATAACGATAAGTATCATCTTTATCCTTTTGTAAATCAGCAGCATAACTTAAATATTCTTCTGGTGTTGGTAACTTACCTAATAATGCTGCAACAGCCGCTAATTCAGCAGAAGCTAAGTACACATTCGCGCCTTGACCTAAACGGTTAGGGAAGTTACGTGTAGAAGTCGAAACAACGGTTGATTTAGGCGCCACGCGTGCTTGGTTACCCATACAGAGAGAACATCCTGGCATTTCTGTTCTTGCACCACTCTTACCGAAGATACTGTAATAACCTTCTTCAGTTAATAACGCTGCATCCATCTTAGTTGGTGGTGCGATCCATAACCGGGTTGGAATAACGTCTGCAAATTTACTGAGTAATTTACCTGCAGCACGGAAATGACCAATATTTGTCATACATGAACCGATAAACACTTCATCAATCTTATCACCTTGTACTTCTGATAATTTACGAGCATCATCAGGATCATTCGGCGCACAAAGAATTGGCTCTTTAATTTCATCCATATTAATTTCAATCACTGCTGCATATTCAGCATCTGGATCAGCTTCTAATAATTGTGGATCTGCTAACCAAGCTTCCATATTTTTAATACGGCGTTCTAACGTACGAGCATCGCCATATCCCTCTGCAATCATCCATTTTAATAGTGTGATATTTGAATTGAGGTATTCAATAATTGGTTCTTTATTCAATTTAATTGTACAAGCTGCTGCTGAACGCTCTGCTGATGCATCAGATAATTCAAATGCTTGTTCAATTTTCAGATTTTCTAGCCCTTCAATTTCAAGGATACGACCTGAGAAGATATTTTTCTTACCTTTCTTCTCAACAGTTAATAAGCCTTGTTGAATCGCATAATAAGGAATAGCGTGCACTAAATCACGTAACGTAATACCTGGCTGCATTGTTCCAGTAAAACGTACCAATACAGATTCAGGCATATCTAATGGCATTACACCAGTCGCAGCAGCAAACGCAACTAAGCCAGACCCTGCTGGGAAAGAGATACCAATTGGGAAACGAGTATGTGAGTCACCACCAGTTCCAACAGTATCTGGTAATAACATACGGTTTAACCAAGAATGGATAATACCATCACCTGGACGTAATGAAACCCCACCACGATTCATAATAAAGTCAGGCAACGTATGGTGTGTAGTCACATCAACTGGTTTTGGATATGCGGCTGTATGACAGAAAGATTGCATCACTAAATCGGCAGAGAAACCTAAACAAGCCAAATCTTTTAATTCATCACGTGTCATTGGGCCAGTAGTATCTTGTGAACCAACTGATGTCATACGCGGTTCGCAATATTGTCCTGGACGAATACCCTCAACACCACAAGCGCGACCGACAAGTTTTTGTGCTAAAGTAAAGCCTTTATTACTTGCTGCGACAGCTTGTGGTTTCACAAATACATCACTTTCACCTAAGCCCAATGCTTGTCTTGCTTTATGAGTTAAGCCACGACCGATAATTAATGGAATACGACCACCTGCACGCACTTCATCCAATAATACTTTAGTTTTTAAGCTAAAGGTTGCTAACACTTCATCACTATCATGACGACAAATTTTTCCTTCATATGGATAAATATCAATTACATCACCCATATTTAATGCTGTTACATCAACCTCAATTGGTAATGCACCAGCATCTTCTAATGTGTTAAAGAAAATTGGAGCAATTTTGCCACCTAATACCACGCCACCAGCACGTTTATTTGGAATAAATGGAATATCATCTCCCATATGCCATAACACGGAGTTTGTGGCTGATTTACGTGATGAACCTGTTCCTACCACATCCCCAACATAAGCAAGAGGGAAACCCTTTTCTTTAAGTTGATTAATTTGACTAATTGGCCCAACTTCCCCTTCTTTGTCTGGTGTAATACCATCACGACTATTTTTTAGCATTGCTTTTGCATGTAAAGGAATATCTGGACGTGACCAAGCATCTTGTGCTGGAGAAAGATCATCTGTATTTGTTTCGCCTGTCACTTTAAATACGGTGACAGTAATTTTATCTGCTAATTTTGGACGAGATAAAAACCATTCAGCTTCTGCCCAAGATTGTAGGACTTGTTTAGCAAATTGATTGCCTGCATTTGCTCTTTCCGCTACATCATGGAAGCTATCAAACATTAATAATGTATGAGATAACGCTTTAACTGCTAAAGGTGCAAGTTTTTCATTATCAAGTGCTTTCACTAATGGTTCAATATTATAACCACCTTGCATTGTTCCTAATAATTCAACTGCACGTTCTTGACTAATTAATGGTGAACTTACATCACCTGCCACTAAAGCAGATAAGAACGAAGCCTTAACGTAAGCTGCTTCATCCACCCCTGCTGGAATACGAGTTTCAAACAAGGTTAAGAGGTATTTTGGATCTTCTTGTGCTGGAGCTTTGAGGAGTTCAATGAGTTGTGCAGTTTGTTCTGCATCAAGTGGTAGTGGGAATACGCCTTCTGCTTGTCTTTGTTCAACGTGTTTTTGATAATCACCTAAGAAATTAGCCATATTAAATCCTTAAATTATTAGTATGTAGCTAGAGTATGAAGTCAATTTGCATCAGTAATAATGCTTAATGTTAACCATTTGTTAATATAGATCTATGGGCTGGGAATGTCAAAGGGAGGCAAATAGAGATTGTTGGATATTTGATCTACTTCTAAAATTTTACTTTTCTCTTTATTCTGTATTCCTTATTTATTATCTTTCACTAAAAATAAGACTTGCTCCCCCCCCCCTAAATAAATTATCTTAGATAATAATAACCATTATTTATCAACAACTTTATAAGGAAAATAAAAATGATTAATAAGTTATCATTATTAACCCTCTTATTGGCCTCTGTTGGTTTAACTGCATGTAGTTCTTCTGGAAGCTCAGAAAATAATAACACATCAAATACAACTAACTCACAAGTGCAACAACATCCTAGCACTTTATCTCTAGCTACACATTTCGATGAACAATATTTAGAAAACAGAGAACAAGTTTCCCCTACCAATGATACTGAAATAGACAAAATAGATGATGAACTTGATAAAATTTTAGTGCTTAATGGTTCAGGCTATAAACAATCCAATTTTACAACAAATGAAGCCAGCTATAACGTTTATGCAGTAAATTTAAATGATTCTGCTTATAGTGTAATGGTTAGTAATAATAGAGAAAAAGATTTTGCTCGTTTAGATACTGCTGTCAACTCAACCAAAGGAGAGGTTTTAAATACACTATCAGGTAAAGCTACTTATACAGGTACCGCCCTTTTAGTAGATCAAAATCACGATATTACTACTAATGGTACTGTGAAATTAGAAGCTGATTTCACAAATAAAAATATTAGTGGTGAAATCCATAGTAATACTCAGAATATTATGTTGAATAATACAGAAATAGCAACTGCAACCCAAGTTGAAGATTCATCTGATACTTTCATTTCTTTTAGTGGTAATGCCACAACAAATACCGGTTTTGTTGGAGATTATACAGGATCATTTGCAGGTAAAAATGCTAATGAAGTCGTGGGTATTGCAACTCTAGAAAAAGGAGATGAAAAATTAGGTGTCGCTTTTGGAGGAACAAAACAATAATCTATCACTTATAAATAACTGCCTATTGCTATAAAAATTAACCCTTTTTACTCAAAATTGATTGGGTAAAAAGGGAAATAATTTATCAATTAATTAGTTACCACTAAACTGAGTTATACCACTAACTTTGTTGTTTGATCGGGTGTATTTAGATTATTTTGTTTTGGATCTTCACCAAAACGATTCGCGCCTATATTTCCTTTAGATACAAAGAAGTATAATAACACCAGCCAACCAATAATTGGGATCAAATATAATAACTGCCACCAACCAGAACGATTTATATCATGTAAGCGACGTGTCGTTACTGCTAAATTGGGCAATATAACAAATAAACTATAAATACTGCTTAATAAGCCGGTATCACTTTGCCAATTATAAGTGCCGATTAAAGCATCAACAACTCCCAGGATAAATGAGAATAGAATATTAAATAGAACAAACATCCAAAATTCTTTTCGCCTAGCACGTCCTTGAAATACGGCATATTTTTTAATTGTCAAAAGATACCAATTCATACTTAATCCTCTATTATGATTATTTTACTGCCAATAAGAATTTTCTTAATTCAGCAAAATCAGCTGGCATTGTAATTGATAATAATGGTAAGGCATTATGTTTAGCTAACGCTTCTGGTAATGGCACTTCAATACCTAAAATACGTTCTACACTCTCTTTAAATTTGGCTGGATGTGCAGTGCAAAGGAATAAACCTGTTTCACCCTCAACCAAATCATTTTTCAGTACACGATAAGCAACCGCACCATGTGGTTCACAAACATAACCTTTAGCATTCATCGCTTTTAAGGTTTCTTCTGTTTCTGCATCAGTCACACTATCAGAATGTAACTCTGCTAAAGACCATTCTTGACGACGGAATAATTCCTCAACACGAGGCCAGTTATTTGGACGGCTCACATCCATTGCATTTGATAATGTTGCAACGGTTGCATGAGGATCCCATTGATGAGAACGTAAATAACGAGGCACTGTATCATTTGCATTGGTTGAAGCAATAAAACGTTTAATTGGTAAACCAATCGCTTTCGCAATTAATCCTGCCGTTAGATTTCCAAAATTACCACTTGGTACCGATACAACCAAATTGTTTCTTTTCTCAACTGGAAGCTGTGCTGCCGCTTCAAAATAATAACAAATTTGCGCTAATAAACGGCTGATATTAATAGAATTTGCAGAATTTAAACCAATAGCTTCTCGCAATTCTTGATCATCAAAAGCTTGTTTTACCAAAGCTTGGCACGCATCGAAATCCCCTTCAATAGCAATGGTACGAATATTGCCCCCTAATGTGCAAAAGAGTTTTTCTTGCAATACACTAATCTTACCTTTTGGATAAAGAATCACAACGTCAATATTTTCTAAGCCATAAAAAGCATGAGCTACGGCTGCTCCAGTATCACCTGACGTTGCCGTTAAAATGGTAATTTTGCCATCTTTACGCACAGCCGCTAACGCTTGTGCCATAAAACGCCCACCAAAGTCTTTAAAAGCGAGCGTTGGACCGTGAAAAAGCTCTAATGCATAAACATTCTCTTCTACTTTCGTAATTGGCGCTGGAAAGGTAAACGCATTTTCAACCAATTTTGCTAACTGCTCAGCAGGAATTTCATCACCAATAATCGCTGATAAAATGCGTTGGCTACGTTCAACTAAAGGTAGCGCGAGTAATTCATCGACATTTTCAAAATAAGGCAATTTTTCTGGAAAGAATAAACCTTGATCTTTGCCTAAACCTTGACGAACAGCTTGAGCAAAATTGACTTGCTCTTCAGGATGTTTAATGTTGTATAAATTCATTGTATTACCTTTCTACTCAATTAACCGAGTTGTCTTGCGCCTTGGTTATCCACTTTACAGATATGCACAAAGCCTTCGTTATTTTGTAAATAATGTTTTTCTAAATAGTCTGCAACTTTAGTCGCAATAGTAAGATCAGGAGCAATTGAGAACATTGTTGGTCCAGATCCTGAAATTCCTGTTGCTAACGCACCAAGATCTTGAGCTGCTTGTTTAACTTCAGCAAAATTTGGTAAAAGTTGCTGACGATACGGTTCTGCAATCACATCTTTCATCATAACCGCAGCCAGATTTTCTTGATGAGTATGACAAGCATGCACAAAACTACCTAAATAACGCCCATGTGAGATCACATCTTGACGTGTGTAGCTTTTAGGTAAAATTGCTCGTGCTTCTGCTGTTGAAACCTCAATTCCTGGGTATGCCAATACCCAATACCAATTATCAAAGAATGGCAAACGTTGACAGATCGAACCAAGCGATTGCACCATAAATTGCACCCCGCCCATATAACAAGGCGCAACATTATCGTAATGGATTGAACCAGAAATACGCCCCTCTAACTCTCCCATCATTTCTAACAATTCCATATCAGAAAAAGGATCTTGATGGAACTGATTCAACGCCACTAACGTCGCTACAATCGAACAAGCACTTGAACCTAAACCAGAACCGATTGGCATATTTTTTTCTAATGTTAACCGTAATGGTTTTACTTGTTGACTGCGCAATTTTAAACGTTCACTAAACAATACATATGCTTGATAAACAATATTCTTTTGTGGCTCTTTAGGTAATTTACGGACAAAATAGCCAACACTTTCAAATTCAAATTGTGTTGCACAATCTTCAATTTGAATCACATCACCTAATAATGAACCATCAATTGGTGAAATTGCCGCACCTAGTGTATCAAAACCTACACTAATATTCGCACTAGAAGCAGGTGCATAAATTCGTAACATAGTTTACCCCTTTAATTAGCGACGTAATGTTCGCAAAATATCCGCAAAAATTCCTGCTGCAGTCACATCGTTTCCTGCACCATAACCACGTAATAATAATGGAATTGGCGAATAATAACGAGTATAAAATGCAAGGGCATTTTCACCATTTTTCACTTTATAAAGTGGATCCTCTGCATCTACCGCTTTAATTGCTACTCTGCATTTACCGTGTTTAATTTCACCAACATAACGTAAAACTTTACCCTCTGCTTGTGCTGCTTTTACGCGTTTATCAAATTCAGCATCCAACTCTGGTAACATCGCCATAAATTCTGCAGTTGATTTTCCTTTAGCAAAATCTTTTGGTAACACGCCTTCCACTTCAATATCGCTTAACTCAAGCTCTAAACCTGCTTCACGTGCCAAAATTAACAATTTACGCGCAACATCTTGTCCTGATAAATCATCACGTGGATCTGGTTCTGTAAATCCTTTCTCTTTTGCCAAGCGAGTCACTTCAGATAGAGGCTTACCTTGTTCTAACTCCCCAAAAATAAATGACAATGAACCAGATAAAATACCATCGAATACTTCTACTTCATCACCGGCTGCTAACAAATTTTGTAAGTTTTCAATAACAGGTAATCCCGCACCTACATTAGTATCGTAAAGGAATAAACGTTGATTCACTAACGCCGCAGCACGTAATTGATGATAGTATTCCAAGCTTGAAGTATTTGCTTTTTTATTCGGAGTAACTACATGGAAACCTGCATTTAAGAAATGTAAGTAACTATCGGCAATATCTTGATTAGATGTACAATCCACTAAAATTGGATTTAATACGTGCTGATCTTGTACCGCATCAATCACACGGCGAATAGAAAAGCTTTCTGTCGCATTAGCTAAATCTTCACGCCAATTACTTAAATCTAATCCATCAACATTAAGCAATACTTTTTTTGAGTTCGCTATACCACAAACACGAATGGCAATATTTTTCTCTGCTAGAAATTGTTGTTGGTGTGCAATTTGATCGAGTAATTCACCACCAACACCACCAGCACCGATCAAAAATACACGTAATGATTGTTGACTATTAAATAATGCGCGATGTGTTGCTTTAACCCCTTCAATTGCTTTATTTAATGGCACTACGGTAGAAATAGAACGTTCCGAAGAACCTTGTGCAATCGCCACAATATTAACATTCGCTTGTGCTAATGCAGTAAAGAATTTCGCTGCAATTCCACGGCTCTTACGCATACCATCACCAACTACAGAGATGATCGCTAGATTATCTAAAATCTCGATTTCATCTAATGCGCCTGACGCTAACTCAGTAGCAAACGCACGTTTTAATGCACTTTTTGCTTTATTTACTGATTTTTGTGGTACACAGAAACTAATACTATATTCTGAAGAGGCTTGAGTAATTAAAATCACAGAAATACCCGCTTTTGACATAGTATCAAATACGCGTGCAGCCATGCCAACCATCCCTTGCATACCAGGACCAGATACATTGAACATCGCAACATCATTTAAATTAGTAATTCCTTTTACTTGTAGCGTTTCAGAACGTACATTGCCATCAATTAATGTACCTGGTGCAGATGGATTACCTGTATTTTTAATTAAGCAAGGAATATTAAATTGTGCAATTGGTGCAATGGTACGAGGGTGAATTACTTTTGCCCCAAAATAAGAAAGCTCCATCGCCTCTTGATAAGACATAGTTTCTAATAAACGCGCATCTGGTACTAAACGTGGATCACAAGTATAAACACCATCAACGTCAGTCCAAATTTCACAACAATCAGCACGTAAACAAGCTGCTAAAACTGCCGCTGAATAATCAGAACCATTACGTCCTAATACCATCAACTCGCCTTTGTCATTCCCTGCGGTAAAACCAGCCATTAATACAACACTCTGTTTTGGAATTGCTGGCGCATTAATACGTTTGGTAGATTCCTCAATATCTACCGAAGATTCCAAATATTCACCTTGTGCTAATAACTGTTTAACTGGATCAATCACATGAACCTGATAGCCTTGTGCTTCAAACCATCCAGCCATAATCGCGATAGAGAGTTTTTCACCACGTGAGATAATTGAAGCATTAATATTGTCTGGGCAAGGCGTTTGTGGAGAGAAGAGGGATAAGGTATGTTCGATTTGAGAGAATTCTTGTTGAACGACATTTCTTAATTTTTCATCATCAAATTTTGCATTTTGCTGCTTTAGTCCAACTAAGATAGTTTCAAATATTTGTTTCGCTTCTTGGAAATCTTTCTGCTTATCTTCACCTTTATTTGTCTTATCTACTAAAGCAACTAAATAATTAGTAATTTTTGCTGGCGCAGATAAAACCCCTGCTGCTTGATCCTTTTGATGAGCTTGTAAAATTAACTCACCAGCTTGGGAAAATCGTTGTGGGTTTGCTAGTGAAGTACCGCCAAATTTTAATACGCGCATGATGTTGTCCTCTATATTGTTGTATTTTAAAAACTTGAAACCTAATCATAAAAAAACCCGCACTTTGTAGGGTGCGGGTTTCTTAAACACTATTTTCTGTGTGCTAACCCGCCCCACTAATAATAATGGTCATCATAATGCGGGTCATCGTAATGTTCATTGTTGTCATGATTTACTACACAGAAAGGGAATTTGTTAATACTCGATGGCTCTAATAAGTACCTAAATTCACACAGCTTGTCAAATAAATTTATTACTATTAGTTAATTTTTTCTATAATAAGGCGATTTTTGCTTTTTATAGAGAATAATAAGATGAGTATTGCACAAAACTTAGACAAAATAGTAAAACAAATTCAACAATATCAAACTGACAAAACTGTTTCCCTATTAGCAGTAAGCAAAACAAAACCATTTAGCGATATTTTAGAAGCTTATCAAGTAGGTCAACGTCAATTTGGTGAAAACTATGTTCAGGAAGGGGTGGATAAAATTCAGCAAGCACAACAACAAAATCTAACAGATATTACTTGGCATCTCATTGGCCCTCTACAATCTAATAAGACTCGCATTGTTGCTGAACATTTCGATTGGGTACAAACCATTGATCGTTATAAAATCGCAGAACGTTTAAATCAGCAACGTCCTGCTCATCTTCCACCATTGCAAGTATTAATTCAAATTAATATTAGTGATGAAAGTTCCAAATCAGGTATTCATCCGCAACAACTTATGGCGTTAGCAGATCAGATCGTTCAATTACCGCGCCTACAACTACGTGGCTTAATGACAATTCCTGCACCAACTGAAGATTCACAACAGCAACAAAAGGCATTTAGCCAAATGGCCGAACTATTTCAACAATTACAACAACGTTACCCAACATTACCTATTGATACTTTATCGATGGGAATGACTGATGATATGCAAAATGCCATTATCTGTGGCTCAACAATGGTCAGAATTGGTACGGCAATTTTTGGTAAGCGTAATTAATATAAAAAAGTACGAACAATCACTATTGTTCGTACTTTTTCTTATTTAACAGCTTGAGATAACTCTTGGACTCTAGTACGCAGATAATCTTTCTGAATTTCTTCTACTAGCCCACCTTTTTCTATCATCTCAATTCTTTTTTTCAAATTTCGTCTTTGAACTCGGTGAATATGATCCATTTTTTCTAGGTTAGTATTCATCGCTTTTATTCCCATCATTGTCTCCCAATAAACTATTGGCTGTCATCAAACAATTAGGCTATTCAAACTACGTGTTTAACCTTTTTTAATAATAAAAAAATAAGAAATTAATAAAAAAATTACCCTTATTAAGTACATAATAAAGATAAAAATTAATTAACTTACATTTATATACATAATAACAAATCATCATTTATCTGCCAAGCAAATAATATAACTAACCGTTATTTTTTATTTAAGTTTTTACTTATAGAGCTATATTTCAATCTATTTTAATAATAAAAAAACTCTCTCTACCAAAGATAGAGAGAGTTTTCCAATCAATAACTACTTTATACAAATGACAATACAATTAGAGAATTTCTTTCGCTTTTGCGACGACGTTATCTACAGTAAAGCCAAATAATTTGAATAACTCGCCTGCTGGTGCAGATTCACCAAAGCGATTCATTCCCACTACGCGACCGGCTAAACCAACGTATTTATACCAGAAATCACTAATCCCTGCTTCAATCGCAACACGTTTAGTCACATTGCTTGGTAATACGCTTTCTTGGTAGGCCGCATCTTGTTTATCAAAGACATTGGTACTTGGCATAGACACCACGCGAACTTTATGACCTTCCGCTGTTAATTGCTCTGCCGCTTTTACTGCTAATTCCACTTCTGAACCAGTCGCAATCAGAATCAATTCTGGGGTACCCTCACAATCTTTCAATACATAAGCACCACATCTTACATTAGCAAGTTGTTCTGCATTTCTGTCCATTTGTGCTAAGTTTTGACGGGTAAAGATTAATGCACTTGGACCTTCTTTACGTTCTACCGCCGCTTGCCATGCAATCGCTGATTCCACTTGGTCACATGGACGCCAGGTTTCTAAATTTGGAATTAAACGTAAGGCTGCTGTTTGTTCTACTGGTTGGTGAGTTGGACCATCTTCCCCTAAACCGATAGAGTCATGGGTGTAAACAAACAAGATACGTTGTTTCATTAATGACGCCATACGTACTGCATTGTGGGCATATTCCATAAACATTAAGAAAGTCGCACCATAAGGAATGAAGCCACCATGTAAAGCAATCCCATTCATAATCGCAGACATCCCAAATTCACGTACCCCATAGTTGATATAGTTACCATCCACCACATTTGCACGTAATGGTTTTGAACCTGACCATAAGGTTAAGTTTGAACCCGCTAAGTCTGCTGAACCACCTAAAAATTCAGGTAAGATATGTGCATACGCTTCAATCGCATTTTGTGATGCTTTACGGCTGGCAATACTTGCTGGATTAGCTTGTAATTTTTCGATAAATGCCTTTGATTCCGCCGCCCAATTCGCAGGTAATTCGCCGGCTAAACGACGTAATAACTCAGCCGCTAATTCAGGATACGCCGCTTGATATGCTGCAAAACGTTTATTCCATTCTGCCTCTTTAGCTGCACCTTGTTGTTTTGCATCCCATTCTGCATAAATCTCTGCTGGGATTTCAAATGGAGCATAGTTCCAACCCAGATGTTTACGGGTTGCTGCAATTTCTTCATCTCCCAATGGCGCACCGTGGCAATCATGTGAATTTGATTTATTTGGTGAACCATAACCAATAATGGTCTTACAAATAATTAAACTTGGCTTGCTCGTTTCTGCTTTCGCTGCTTCAATCGCAGCTTTAATTTCTGCTGAATTATGTCCGTCCACCGCAGGAATCACATGCCAGCCATACGCCTCAAAACGTTTTTGTGTATCATCCGTAAACCAACCATCTACGTGACCATCAATCGAAATATTATTGTCATCATAGAAAGCAATTAATTTACCTAATCCTAATGTTCCTGCTAATGAGCACGCTTCATGGGAAACCCCTTCCATTAAACAGCCATCACCAAGGAAAACATAGGTATGGTGATCGATAATGTCATGACCTGGACGATTAAATTGCCCTGCTAAGGTTTTTTCTGCAATCGCCATCCCTACTGCATTGGTAATCCCTTGACCTAATGGACCTGTCGTTGTTTCCACACCTGGTGCATAACCATATTCAGGGTGTCCTGGTGTTTTAGAATGTAGTTGACGGAATTGTTTTAAATCTTCAATTGAAAGGTCATAGCCTGTTAAATGTAAAAGACTATAAATTAACATTGAACCATGGCCATTTGATAAGATAAAACGGTCACGGTTAGCCCATTGTGGATTCCCCGGATTATGTGATAAAAAATCACGCCAAAGCACTTCTGCAATATCCGCCATACCCATAGGCGCTCCTGGATGTCCTGATTTTGCTTTTTGTACTGCATCCATACTTAAAAAGCGGATTGCATTCGCTAATTCACGGCGATTTGCCATAGTTTTCTCCTTATTTTATTTGTCATCAAAATCGTGTTATTTAAACCTGCGTTATTCTACTCTATTTCGAGAGCAAAAATATTGATTAATCTAATTGAATTTTCTGATTCTCTTACTCACGTACAAAATCTAATGCCCGCTGTAACACCTCAATTCCAGCTCCTGATTTATGCGCATTTTCACTAAGATAGCGCCGCCATTGTCTTGCTCCTCTTACATTTTGAAATGCTCCCAACATATGGCGAGTAATTTGCCCTAATGGCGTCTCTTGTGTTAATTCTTGCTCAACATAAGGAAACATTTTCTCTACTGCTTCAATTGGGCTAACAATAGGTGCATCAGAATCAAATAAGGCTTGATCAATTTGTCCTAATAATGATGGGTTTTGGTAAGCTTCACGCCCTACCATTACCCCATCTACAAATTGTAGATGATGCTTAATCTCATCAATTGTCTTAATTCCACCATTAATACTAATCTTTAATTGTGGAAAATCACGTTTTAACTGATAAACTCGCGGATAATCTAAAGGCGGAATTTCTCGATTTTCCTTTGGACTTAAACCAGATAACCACGCTTTACGTGCATGAACAATCAGATCCTGACAACCTGTTGCAGCAACTTTATCCACAAATTCACATAAAAATTCATAGCTATCTAAATCATCAATTCCAATCCGTGTTTTAACCGTAACTGGAATCTTTACCACATCTTGCATTGCTGCAACACATTCAGCCACCAAATCCGCTTTTGCCATTAAACAGGCTCCAAAAAAGCCATTTTGCACCCGATCTGATGGACAACCTACATTAAGATTAATTTCGCTATAACCACGCTGCTCCGCTAACTTAGCACAATGAGCGAGCTGTTGAGGGTCACTCCCCCCTAATTGTAGAGCAACAGGTAATTCTGCCTGATCAAAAATTAAATGATCATACTTCGCATAAATAATTGCTGGTGCTGTCACCATCTCTGTATAAAGTAATGTGTATCGGCTAAATTGACGATGAAAATAACGGCAATGTCTTGTCGTCCAATCTAACATTGGTGCGACTGAAAAACGTCCTCGATAAAATTGTTTATTGATTGTCATGCAGTTTTTGTTGTTCTTGATTAATTTGTTCTTGAATTCTCTGGCGGAAACGCCCTGCCGCAAAATGATAAAATGGTTTTGGACAAATTTGGCGTGAAATAATTGATGCCATAATGCTAGTCGCTAATAACCACACTAACTCAGGCTGACTTCCTGTCATTTCCATAACAACAACACTCGATGTTACTGGCGATTGTGTTGCTCCTGATAAAAAAGCAGCCATAGATAATAACACAAGAAAACGTTGATCAACGATACCTCCAGTGAGTTGCCAAATATTACTACCAATCGCAGCACCTGTGGTTAATGCTGGTGTAAAGATCCCACCAGCAATACCAGTCCAATAAGTAAATACCGTTGCCAATAATTTGCTAATCCCTAATGATGTATCTAACGCT
Source organism: Gallibacterium genomosp. 3 (assembly GCF_001678475.1). GTDB lineage: Bacteria > Pseudomonadota > Gammaproteobacteria > Enterobacterales > Pasteurellaceae > Gallibacterium > Gallibacterium faecale. Next base: position 31,758 of record NZ_JTJR01000019.1, read on the forward strand.
TGATCATTCAGTGCCTGTGTGACTACCGCATAACCTGTGCCATAAGTTTGATGGTTACTAAATATGCCTAATCCAGCGAGTAGAATCCCTAAGATAAAAGCAATAATAATTGGATGCCGTCTGACAAAACCACGCATAAATGCTGGTAAATAAGCGGCTAATCCTTTCGCTAAAAGACGTGCAAAGGCGCCACCAAACAAGCCACAGACCACCGCACAAACCACTAACCATAACACGACGTTTTCAACCGTATCTGCACCTGCATATTGAGGGAAATAGGGGTTGTTCCCTTGAATCAGAACTAGCATAAACCCAGCTGCTAATACACCTAATAATACACGTCGTTCCCAACGTAACGGTGCACCACGCCCGATTTCCTCAATGGCAAAAATAACACCTGCAAGGGGTGCATTAAATGCAGCTGCTAACCCACCAGCCGCCCCAGTTGCAATTAACTCGTTATAGCTTAACCCTTTAAAAGCAAGATTATATTTACGACAAAATTTGCCCCAAGAGAGCATTACCGCAGCACCAACTTGTACCGAAGGTCCTTCGCGTCCAACTGAAGCCCCGCAACACATTGCTAAAAATGTTAGTGGAATTTTCCAGATAGTTTGTGCTAAACGAACTAAAGCTTCCTTAGGTTTACCATGTGGCAATCCAATCGAAGCAATCACTTGCGGAATACCGCTACCAGCAACATAAGGTGTAAAACGTTGGGTAAACCAGGCTAAAATCGCCATACCAAAAGGTAATAACACCCATGCTACCCAAGGATGTAAATTGACTAAGTACGTATTAATTTCTAACCCAAGTTCTACTAAAGTAGCAAAACCCCAAGACACAAGCGCCACTAATAAGGCACCACAAAGTAAACAGATAAATTCAATACTTTTACGTGAAAGGCGAGAAGTTTGATGTCCCTTATGTTTAAGATAATGATTTAACTGATGAAGTTTGGCTTTAAGATTAAAAAACATAAATTGAAAAGATAGCTACCACAATGGAGGTAATTATAAACAAGAACCTTCGAGAATCGAAAACCTTTTTCAGATTTTCCCTCTCGAAGATTGATGATATTACATACAACCACCGCAGCTGCCACAACGCCAATCATCTTTATTGACAGCTTGATAAAAGAAACGGAAATATTGTTCCTCAATCGGAATATCTGCGGCAATAAATACATCTGTTAGCCAGCCAATATTTTCGAGAATCCAATCATTTTCATCTAACCCTTCTAGATAAAGTTCATCTTCAGGATCAATAAAATTATAAATTCCCCTTGTTCCCATATCATGTTCCCGGCGTTCTTCCGGCAGTTGTAGAGCTTGCCCTTGATAACTAATTTCCCAATGTCCTAAACAAAGTGTATTCCCCTTTGATGACCAAGTAGCAGTAAATGGATTCTCCATATTTTTTCCTCTAAATGACTCCGTGTTCTTTTATAGTATAGATCTGTGTTACTACTACTTTAATGCCTGAAATTAGTTAAATTAGAACGATTTAGGCAAATGCCCTAAACTCTCGCGATAATATTGCCAATTAAAATATTGACCCGGATCGATCTTGCGTCCTGGCGAGATATCACAATGCCCAACAATCCGATCTTGTGTAATTTTTGGATAGTTTTGCATAATCACTTTGGTTACTGTAATTAATGTTGCATATTGCTCCGCGGTAAAAGGCTGCTGATTACTTCCTTCCAATTCGATTCCGATTGCGAAATCATTACATTTCTCTCGCCCTTGAAACTGGGAAAGCCCTGCATGCCAGGCTCGCTGCTGAAAATTCACATATTGTTTAATCTCGCCAGTACGACAAATTAAACAGTGTGCTGATACACGCTGTTGATAAATTTCCGCAAAATACAGATGTTTCGTTGGATCCAACTTACCTTGAAAGAAATCATCAATATAACTTCCGCCAAATTGTTCTGGTGGCAGACTAATATAGTGAATCACTAATAATGAAATATCCTCTGGATCAGGACGTTGATCAAAATGAGGAGATGGAATTTGTGTTGCTGGCGATAAAACGCCTTCAATAATTTGGTACATAAAATTCTCTTTTTACGATCTAAATCGCAATAGTTTAACAACTCTCTCGTACATTACCCACGTTTTTGTCATCTTCTATACCACTCTTTTTTTTCTGAGGATTTAATTATGCAGTTACGTACTACCACACAAACACACGCTTTTTATGCCGGCTTTACCCTAGTCGAATTAATGATTGTTATTGCCATTATTGCCGTACTCGCAACTATTGCTATTCCCTCTTATCAAGGCTATACCAAAAAAGCTGCAATCTCTGAATTAATTCAAGCTTCCGCGCCTTACAAAGCTGAAGTCGAATTATGTTTATATAACGCCAGTAATAAAAATCAATGCTCAGCAGGACAACATGGTATTCAAAATAAGCCAAGTGATATGAATAAATTTAAATATCTCAATGATATTTCTGTTACTGCAGGTGTAATTACTGTTTCAGGTAAAGGCTCCTTACAAGATATCTCTTACAAAATGATACCAAGTGAAAGTAAACAAGGTGAGTTAATTGATTGGACTGTACAATGTACTGGCGATCTCGGTATTTTCCCTGCTGGTTTTTGTCAATCTAATGCAGGAACGCCATAATGATATATCAAGTAACCTCTTTAGATCATCAAACAATCATTGAGATTTCTGAACAGCAATGGCAAAAAAATCAGCAACAAATTCAGTTATTGTTACGTTATTTAGCCGTGCCCCTACAAGAAGATGAACAACAATTATGGTTAGCCGTTGAATCGTTAAATAATTTGGCAGCTTGTGAAGCATTTGCATTCCTCAACGGTAAATTAGTAGAGCCTGTTGTAATTGGACAATATGCACTAAAACAGTTGCTACAAAACTTACAAGGCACGCCACAACCTCTGACATTACATGAAAATACATTAGTAACAGATTATGCAGCTTCAATTCAACTCACAGAAGATCATGCAGCAATTGATCATAATGAACCGTTAATTCAGTTATTTAATCAATTACTTGAGCAAGGATTACAGCTTACCGCTTCGGATATTCATCTTGAACCGTTAGCGCAGCACTTACAAATCCGTTTTCGGATTGATGGCGTATTACAAAAACAACAAACCTTACCATTATCAATTGGGCAACGCTTAAATACCCGCTTAAAATTACTCGCTCGTTTAGATATTAACGAATTACGCTTACCACAAGATGGTCGCTTCCGTTTTCAAACGACATTCGGAGAAACATTAGATATTCGTTTATCGTCCTTACCTACACAATATGGGGAGAAAATTGTCTTACGTTTACAGCACAATACCCCTGTATTCACCGATTTCTCAACGCTAGGAATGACCGAACAACAAGCAAAATCTTTTACCCAAGCCTTATTGCAGCCCCAAGGATTAATTTTAGTAACGGGTCCAACTGGTAGTGGGAAAAGTTTAACTTTATACAGTGGTTTACATTTTCTCAATCAAGAAACCCGTCATATTCTCACCGCTGAAGATCCAATTGAATTACAGTTAGATGGAATAATTCAAACCCAAATTAATCCCGTCATTGGACTCACTTTTGCAACATTATTACGTAGTTTCTTACGCCAAGATCCTGATGTAATTATGGTGGGTGAAATTCGAGATCAAGAAACAGCGGAAATAGCATTACGTGCTGCACAAACAGGACATTTAGTATTATCTACTTTACATACTAATACTGCGATTGGTGCGGTTTCTCGTCTACAACAATTAGGTATTAGCCAACACGAACTAGAAAATAGCTTGTTATTAGTGATTGCGCAGCGTTTAGTACGTAAATGTGTACCTGCTACTCAATCAGATTCTTCTCCTCGTTATCGTGGGCGTATCGGTATTTTTCAATTATTACATTATCAACAAAATCAATTTGTTACTGATTATCCATCGTTATTTGATGCAGCAAAACAGAAATTACAACAAAAAATTACCACACTCACTGAAATTGAACGCGTTTTAGGTAAAGAGGAACATACTAATGGCGATTTATAAATGGCGAGGTAAAGATCGCTTTCAAAATAAAATTAAAGGCGTGATCATTGCAGATAATCCACAGCAAGCCAGACAGCGTTTATATCAACAAGGTATTGTTGTTCATTCTTTTAGTCGAAATTGGCAACTCTTTTCCCGCTTAACCCCAACACTGCAAGCAGAATTCTTATTGCAATTTTCCCTACTGCTACATTCTGGTATTCCACTCAAACAGTCATTACAACTCCTTCAGGAAAATTGTCATCACCAAGCACTGTATCAATTAATTACTCGCTGCTTGCAGAACTTACATCGTGGCTTGCCTTTATCACATACTCTGCAAGCAGAAAAAAATCTCTTATACCATTCTGAATGGCAATTATTATATAGTGGGGAACAGAGTGGGCAATTAGCTCAAGTGATGCAACAACTCGCAGATAACAAACAAAAACAAGTTAAGCTACGCCAACAAATCAATAAAATCCTTTTTTACCCTATTATGATGCTCACGATTTCGCTATTACTGACCTTATTTCTGTTACTCTTTATCGTCCCTACTTTTGCCGATCTTTATCAGCAACAGCAACAACAGCTACCTTATCTAACACAATTACTCCTCACCCTATCACAATTTATAAAAAATGATTTTATCTTTTTACTGATTGCAATCATATTATTGTGTACTGTGATCTATTGGAGTTATAACAAACTCCCTCAGCTAAAAATAGGATTACTCAAACTTATTTGTTTAATTCCTACCATTGAAAAAATCTATCTACAAACCCAAGCGATTCATTTTTGTTCTATCCTTGCAACCATGCTCCAAGCAGGTATTACCTTACAGCAAAGCTTGCAAACTTTCTTACCTTCAACCACCACCTTTGCACAATCACCAAAATTATTATTAGAAAAAGAGGCATATCAATGTTTATCCGCATTACAACAAGGATTCCGTTTTTCAGACGGATTAAGTTATGGTTTTCTTTCCCAACAAACAAGACAGATGATTGCTATTGGTGAACAAAGTGGACAGCTCGATACAATGCTGCACTATGTAGCTAATCATTTACAGCAACAACTCTCTAATCAAATTGATTTATTTGCCAAATTACTCGAACCAATTTTAATGCTAGTAATTGGTGCGATTATTGGCGTGATTATTCTAGGAATGTATCTCCCTATTTTTAATTTAGGAAATGTAATTTTATGATGTTAATTCTCTTATTACTGATGAGTTTTCTATTTCTTAGTTATCTCTATATATTGCCTAGCTGGTTACCCTCTATCACCACTTTTCCCATTACAACTTTCCCTCCTCAACGAGATTGGTGGTTGCATAGTATTTTTTATCTCGGATTAAGCATTATCTGTTATCTTCAATATACATTGTGGTGGCATATTCTTTTACATTATTGTTTGTTTAGTTTCTGTTATTTGATTGCTTATATTGATTATCGCTATCGTCTGATCTCGGTTTTACATTGTTATACGATAATCTTATTAGCACTGCTGTTTACAAAATTAGGGCTTAACCCGCTTTCTCTTGAACAAGCGATAGTGAGTTTTACAATTGCTTTTTTAGCCAGCATCAGTGTTTATTTTGGCTGTTACTTACTATTAGGAAAAGACAAATTAGGTTTAGGCGATGTACTGTTATTCTCTGCATTATCCTTGCTACTTTCTCCCGCATTTTTATCCTATTTTCTCCTAATTTCTTGTATAATAGCGCTACTCTTTGTCATGGTCTTTAAAAGGCAAGCTAAAACCTTACCTTTTGCACCAAGTTTAATTTTTTCTGCATTAATTTTATTTATCTATAACAGATAACGATACACTCTTCATCATAGATAACGATATGGCTTACATTGTAGGATTAACCGGTGGCATTGGTTGCGGGAAAAGCACGATTGCTTCTCTATTTGCTGATTTGGGTGTCCCTATTGTGGATGCTGATATTGTTGCACGTCAAGTCGTTGAAAAAGGATCACCTTTATTAGCAAAAATTGCTCAACATTTTGGTCAAGAAATTTTATTAGCCACTGGAGAATTAGATCGTGCTGCTTTACGCCAGCGTGTCTTTGCCGATCCTCAAGAAAAGGCATGGTTAAACCAATTATTACATCCTGCAATTCGCGAAGAAATGTTACGCCAACTAAAGCAAACAACCGCACCTTATGTATTGTGGGTAGTACCATTACTATTAGAAAATCACCTTGAAACCTATTGTGATCGTATTTTAGTTATCGATGTTAGTGAAGAAACTCAAATTCAGCGGGCAATGCAACGTGATCAGAATTCTGCTGCTTTGATTCGTAAAATTATGCAATCTCAAGTTTCTCGACAACAACGTTTAGCAAAAGCTGATGATGTTATCTCTAATGAATTACCGCTTGAAAAAAATCTTGCTTATTTAAAAGCAGAAGTACAGAAACTACACCAACACTATTTGTCGTTAAGCCAATAATAGGAACATAATATGTCAAATACAGATAATGAAATTATCTCGGTACCTTGTCCCATTTGTAAAAAAAATGTGGTATGGTCAGAACAAAGTCCATATCGCCCATTTTGTAGCAAACGCTGTCAATTAATTGATTTAGGTGAGTGGGCAGCAGAAGAAAAGAAAATTCCAACCGAAGAAAGTCCTTTTAGTACTGAACTTGACGAAGTTATGGAGAAATTACAATGAGTGAATTTACTATTGAGCATACTGATAATGGTCAGTATGGTGCTTTTTTCATTGCTGAACAAGGAAAACGTTTAGCGGAATTAACTTATGAATATACACATCCACAAACGATAGATGCTAATCATACTTTTGTCGATCCCAGTCTGCGTAATCAAGGTATTGCAGAAAAATTATTGAATGCCTTACTTCAATTTACTGAACAAAAACAGTTAAACATTACCGCAAGTTGTAGTTATGTTTCAGCAAAACTACGCAAGTAATAAGAAAATATCTGTTTTTATCAGCACCTGAATATTTAACCTACAATATTAACTTAGAATTCTAAATTTAATAGGGCCTATTGACCTTTTGATTTGAACCTCTAATCAAATATCAATTTGACCCTATCAATACAACAAATTATGAATAGATGACATAATTTTTGATAAGTGGAATACTGTACTCAAGCACACTCTTATAAGGTACAACTAGAATCATTACTCTAGTTATAGCCATTTTGATCGTCATCTGATTACCATTGATAACCTGCGCCAACGCCAACTGTTGTATTCCCCATTGTGTTATGGCTTGCATTCAATTTCAAAATAACTCTACCATTATCTGAAATACGCGACACACCAATCGCAATTGCTCTTTGTGATTTATGTGAACCTACACCAATTGCTACCATACTTTTACCAGGTAAATAAGCCTGTGGAATACTTGACATTGCCGCAGAGGTTGCCGCTACGCTATCTATTTCATCAGAAAGCCCAGTAATATGCTTACTAATTTGCTCAACACTATGCCTAAATTGCCCTACATTCACTGCATCTGTATCACGAATACCGGGAGCAACATTCTGAATACGGTTACCGCCGTTATCCAAACCTTGTTCAGTCAAACTGACTGGATTACCATTTTTAGGCGTAATCTTAATACCTGATCCGTTAACAGTTGAGGTTGTACCATTATCTGCTGTAAATGACATACTTTCCAACCCAGTTAAATTTTTAGATAGCTTAATACTTAAAGTGTTATTTTTACTATCTCCAGACACTGAGATATTCTTACCATCCCCAACAATATTCAACTTACCGCCTAACTCTTGCTTTATTTCAACCTCTGAATTATTACCTGAGAACTTCAAGCCTGATTTTGCTAACTGACCTAAATCTTCAACAGTAACGGCACTGGTCTTCAATTTATCATCTTTAGCAGCCACTTCCAGTTTCTCGGTGAAACTTGGGTTAGTCTTAGTTTTACCTTGACTATCAACTACGTTAGCAGTATCAATAGCAGACGCTAGCCCTGATAATAACTGATTAGAGATATCGTTCATATTCCCCACTAAAGTCACTCCAGCAGGAGTAGCTTCTTTCGCACCTTGTTTAGGTTGGTCAGTATTCTCATCTATATCAGATGCTTTATAAAAGCGATTACCCACTTTAACTAAAGGATTGCCCTCTTTATCTTTATAAGCAATGGGTAAAGTAACATTGATATGATAGCTATGCTGTACACCAGCATCAGTCTTTGTTGTACTCACCGATGAAACCTGTGTATTAATACCATCCACCACTTGCACAGTCTCACCAGCTTTTACTGTTACAGCTGTGCCGTCATTCGTCTGAATCTTATGACCTGTATCCGCTAAATTTTTCAGATCTTGCGTTGTTACCGCCATATTAGGATTAACCGCATCATCACCATCAGCACCCACCTTATTCAAGTTGGTTAAGAAGGTGTTGTTACCATCATCATCGGTCTTGCCACCAATACCACTACCAACATTCGCCAGAGGTGTTGCAGATGAGCCATCCGCACCTCGCAATGCAGTGATGACCTTATTATTTGGGACAACATCGCCCGTCCCCTCTGGATTGGTATAGAAGTTATCACCCACTTTATACACTTTTGTGCCATCAGCTTTGGTGTAAGCTACAGGTAGCTGTGCATTATTAACAATCGCTTGATCATTCGTTGCAATCGTAATTTTGCCTGCTTCTTGTTTTAGATGTACGTTCGCCCCTGCCACAAAGGTAATGGTGTCATTTTCTGGGTTGATGTTTTCACCTTGCGCAAAATTATTATTATCAACTGTGCCACCATTTGCGGCTGTTTTAATGGTAAAGCCGTGATTAGCGACATCTTTCACCGCTTTTAAGTCCGCCACATTCACAGCATTAGTTGGATTGGCTTTGTATGCGTCATCAATCGCTTTATTAACCTTGCTAACATCTGTATCTTTCGCTACTGTGCTATCAGCTGGTGAACCAGCTTTCTGCGGTACGCTATTATTGTCAAATACACCAGCCACATTACCCAGTTTCACTGGGCTACTTGTGCCATCTTTACCATCAGCTGGAGTTGGGTTCACCAATTGAGTACCAGCAATAGTTTTTGGTGTTGGTGCTGTTGTATCAGCACCTGTACTATCCACCCATTTAGCAGGTTCACCATTTGCCGCTGGCACATAAGTTTTACCCGCTAAATCAGTTGGTTGATAATACTGACCATCTTCCCCTTTCACTAGCTTGTTACCTTCATCATCAACAAACGCACTGGTTTCATCAACGTGTACGTTATAGACATCAGGATCGCTACTTGATTTAGTCACAACCGCCGCACCGCTGCCTGTTACCTTAGTTCTTGCTTTGTTTGCTGCTGCTTCTACCGTATCATTAACATATTTTTTGTTTGCAGCATCGGTATCATCTATTGGTGCAGCAACATTGGTAATGCGATTACCGCCATTATTCAAGCCATCTTTGGTAAGGCTAACGGTTTGAGCAGGATCGGTTGCTGGGTTAGGTTGTGTAGCACTTGGACTAATAGTAATACCATTGTTGCTTACCACAGTCGTTGGCGCACCAGCTACATCTTTACCATTTGCATCTTGCTTAGTAAAGGTCGCATCTTCCAAGTTTTTCAATCGTTTTGCCAATTGAATCACTAATTCGTTAGTATCTTTATCTGCTTTTACATTAATGTTACCCGCAGCACTTGCAAAGCTACCTGAAGCATTTTTATCAACGCCCTCTCCCACGATACTTAACTTCGTACCCAATGGACGGTGAACAGTGGTATCACTGTTGTTGCCCGTAAAGTCTAAACCTGCTTGCGCCAGTGCTTGCAAATCGCCTAAAGTCGTGGCTTTGTTTAAATCTTTGCCTGATTTGGTTAATAAACCACCGTTGCCATTATCTCCAGCAATCGCTTTCTTAGCCGCTTCTGGGCTAATGGCTTTAGGATCAGCGGTACTACCTTCACCAGTACCATCATTACCTGCTGTGCCGTCCAAGCCTAATCCACTCGCTACGTTAGAGAGCGACTGTGGTTTTGCAGGAGTCGTATCACTCGCATTTGGATCAATCAGCTTCGTACCTGCAACGGTTTGAGCTGTGGGTGTTGCTTGGGCTGTAGTATCCTCATTTGGTTTGCCTGTATCTGGGTTGATATCAGAGGTGTTATACACTGAATAAGTACCATCATCATTTTTCACCCACGTTTTATCGGCAAGATCGGCTGCCTTGTAATAATGACCATCAGGACCTTTCACCAATTCATTACCCTCTGCATCGGTAAAGGTTGTCGTCTGATCCACGTGAACATTGTAGGTATCGGGATCAGTGCTGGATTTGGTTACAATCGCTGCACCGCTGCCTGTTACCTTAGTTCTTGCTTTATTTGCCGCTGCTTCTACCGTATCATTAACATATTTTTTGTTTGCAGCATCGGTATCATCTATTGGCGCAGCAACATTGGTAATGCGATTACCACCGTTATTCAAACCATCTTTGGTAAGGCTAACGGTTTGAGCAGGATCAGTTGCTGGATTAGGTTGTGTAGCACTTGGGCTAATGGTGATACCATTACCGCCAATCGTAGTCGTATTGCCACTATCATCTTTGAATGTAGCACTAGTTAAACCACTTAAGACTTTGGCTAATTTAATCGTAATATCACCAGTATCTTTATCTGCTACTGTACCAATATTGTTGTCCGATAATGTTCCAGTTGCGCCACCTTTGATGCCTAATATTTGCTTAGGCTTACGCTTAATGGTTACGGCAGATTCCCCCGTATTATTATCACCTTGGTATTGATATTGACTATTGCCCACTAGCTTAGAAACATCGCCCAACGTTGCTGCGTAATTGTCCTTACCATCAGGCAAGGTCGTATCTGTATCTGCTAATGCACTCTTCACATTTGCAATTTGTGCATTATTCACATTCACTTGTGGCGCATTTGTACCATTACCTTTAGTTAAGGTAATGGTTGCAGCTGTTTCATTATCACCCGCTCCTGAAGAAATCGAGGTAATCCCTGTTAGCGCTGGCTTAACATTGAATTTCACCACACCATCGGCTGCTACTTCCGCAGTAGTGTTGGTACCATTAGTAAAATCTAATCCTGTGCTTAACAATACTTTGTTATCACCTGTATTATTAGCTTTATAGTGTAATTCACTTGCACCTGAAGCTTGCGCAACGGCTTTATTAATCGCCTTAGCTACATTTTCCGCTGTGGCAAATTTATTACCCTTATTATCATCTGTAACACTCGCCGCTCCAGTAGTTGCATCACTACTAATTTCAGCCGTATCAATTGTTACGGTTACTTTTCTACCATCAACAGCCGTTTTAATACCATTTTGACCAACGATATCAAATCTCTGATTTGTTTTTGATAAGTCTATCTTGCTATCCGTATCTGCACCATTTGCATCAACTCCGACAACTAGAGATTGCAAGGCACTATTCGCATTATTTATACTATCTTGAACCGTTTTGTCTAGCTTGTCTGTGGTAACGCTACCATTTGTAATTTTATCGGTAGTTACTGCACCATTCGCTAACTTTGCATCCGTAACCGCACCGTCTTTCAAATCCCCTGTTTGAATTGTACCGTCTTTGATATGGTCCGAAGTAATACCACCTTGAGCCACTTTCACGGTAATGGTGTCATTACTCGCAGTGGTATCAATTGAAGTATCACCAACCACTTTAAAGTTGATAGGATTAGCCTGATCTAAGGTTTGTCCTGTCGTTTCCTTATTATCTTCAGCCGTCAACTTAACAATTTGGCTACCTTTTGCTACTGTATCAATATTATTTAGCTTCGCCAACTTATCCTTAACGGACTGATCTAAGCTAATCTTAATTCCGCCATCAGCAATCGCTGTACCTAAGAACCCTGTATCACCATTAATTGCTAAGGTATCACCCAAAGATTTCTTCACAGGGCTACCAGAGTCCGCACTAAATGAAAGACCTTTGTCTGTCAAAGCTGTTTTAGCGGCTTCAATCGCCGTATGTACCGCCCCAGAAGTGACCGCTTTCGTATCATTTGCAGTTACTGTATCTGCTTTCTGTAAACTCAAGGTTACGGTATCACCAACAGCTGCTGCCTTAATATCTGCACCGCTATCAGCACCAACGATATTAAACTTCAAACCACCCTCTTTATTAAACGCTTGTGTGGCTGTACTTGTAGAATCATTACCACCCAATACCAAGGTCTGATTTGCTTTCGCAACACCAGCCTCAACATCAATCGCATCTAACTTATCAACCGCTTCTTGACTTAAGCCAATCTGAATATCCTTAGCGGTGCCATTGGTACCTCCAACATTGTCTACAGACACGTACTTACCTAGATCACCAGTCTTAGCAGAGCCGCTAACTAAACCAGTAATGACGTTTTTACCATCACTATCTAAGTTACTTAGATCTTTAGCAGCCTTCTTATTCAACTCTTCCTGAGTGTTATTAGGCAAGTTATCGATCTTAGCTTTTAAACTATCCTCAATCTTAACAGTGTATTTCTTCGAACCACTTGTTTCATCAGATGAAGTCACCTCTAAGCCAGCACCTGCTTCTACCACTTCACGAGAAGCCGCAATCGCCTCGTGAATCGTATCTTTGCCTGTGCCACCAATATTTGTAAAGGTAATTTCACCAGTATCTGCATCTAATTTAGCATCGCCACCAAAGTTGTCTTTCACTGATGTAGCTAATTTACCCAATTTCTTATTGGTGTCATAAAGTTGAGAGCCATTGATGGCATCGGTAGATGTTTCTGTAATTTGACCTGCCGCTACATTTTGAATTTGACGTTCACTACCACTCGCCCCAACGCTTACCACAGCACTTGGACTTGTTCCTGCAAAGTTTTTAAAGGTTAATCCTTCAATTTCAGCAGAAGGCACGGCAACAGCAGCAGTTGTCTTAGAACTGCTTCCTAATGCCACTGATTTATCTACTGAAGCATTTGCTCCTCTACCTAATGCTATTGATTGTTCTCCAGATGCTGTTGCACCTACTCCAATTGCGATTGAACTATTTGCTGTAGCTTGAGCTCTTACACCAAATGCTTGAGCTGCATTAGCCGTTGCTGATGCTTGCAATCCTAAAGCTGTTGATCCTAACTGTGTTGCATAAGCATTTTGTCCTATTGCTACTGAAGATGCACCTAATGGTTGAACTGTTGCAGCTGCTCCATCTGCTCCTGCTTCCGAGCCTGCACCACTACCAATTACAATAGCATTAACACCTGCTTTAGATTCTGGTGCAACATTAGCGCTATCTGATTTAATATTACTTCCAATAGCAATTGTGCCATCGCCAAATGCCTTAGTAGCATGGCCAATAGCAATGCCATCTGTTCCCTTTGAAAGGGCTTGATTACCTATGGCAACGCTATCAGCACCTTTTGCTCCTGTATGCTCTTTATCATAGTTAGAATCAACTAGGTTTGCTTCATCTGGTTTTGTAGCATTCACATTAAACCAATTAACAGAAGCACTATTGGCAGCAACATAATTTCTCACTGCCGCTGCAGTGACTAAACCATCTTTAGTAGTATCTGCTAAATCAGTGCTTGAATTAACTTCTTTTAATGCAATATTGATACTACTATTACCATCTGTACCCGTTAATGAAGTTACAACAAGATTATCGCCAGAGTAAGACTGTCCTCCTATCGTTTCGTTATTAGAGGTAAAGAGCAAAGTATCACCCAATTTTTTCTTAATTTTGTTGCCATTATCATTGCCTTTAAAAGCGATTGGCGAATTGGCAATATTTTTTAAATCACCTACTGTTGCGGCATTATCTTCTACATTTGTAGCAATATCTCGTAATGTTTTAATAAATTCATTGGTTCCTGAACCTTCAGCCAGCCCATTCCCAATGGTTGGTACAGTGCCATCAGCCTTAACCACACTGCTTTTAATATTATTCAGTTTAAATGGTGATTGGGTTCTCCCGTTTCCTGAACCATTGCTATTTTTAATGCTGGCTACAATTTCCTCACCAGCTGCAAGCTGTGTCGCCCCAACTGGATTACCGTTTGTATCAAAAGTAACTGGTGTTCCATCTGCTTTATAACGATAATACCAATTGTTATCTTTCGCTTGAAATACTTCCTTTCCTAAACTATCTGTATAAACCCATAGGCTACTTGCTCTGGTCACCGTATAAAGTTGAGAACCATTCACGGCATCAGTAGAAAGTGGATCAACTAAACCAGCCGCCACATTTTGAATACGACGTTCTTTCCCCACTGTACCAACCGAAACAACTCCATTACCTGCTATACCCGGTCCCGCATACTCCACCCAGATTCCATCAATAACTGTACCGTGATAAGCGCTTTCTCCTGCTGTTTTAGTTGTAATTGTTTTACGATTAATAGTTGCATTATTGGTACTGGCATTAAGATTTGCCGTAGAAAAACTACCTATATAAATTGAGTTATTGGCACTGGCTTCAGGGATATTACTTCCTAAAAGAATAATATTCTGAGAATCAGCAGAAAGTGTATTATTACTTCCTAAGATAACGTTATCTGTCGAGTTTGCTTTAATTGTATTTCCTGCCCCAAGCATTAAGTTACCTGTAGAACCACGAGTAAGCCTATATGTAGCACTTCCTGCTGCGTGAGTTCCTCTTAGTGTCACCCCACCACTTTGTATATTATTACGCGCACCAATCGCAATATTATCACTTCCCACAACATTCATCTGTTTATTCCAGTCGGGACCAGAACCTAATACAATATTACGTTCTCCTTTGACTTTTACCGCATTACCGATAACTACACTTTTCCAGCTCTCTGATGCATCAGCAAACAAACCTAAAGCAATACTGTCACGCCCTGCTTTAGTTGCTTGAGCACCTGTCACTGCAGAACCAATCGCAATTGCCCCTGAACCTTCTGCTCGAGCATAAGTCCCTAAAGCAATATTTTCCCAAGAAGCTATATGCGAGCGATTACCAATTTGAATACCATCGCGTGGACTTCCACTTCTAGTGGTATTCACACCTAAGCTCATCCAAGAAGAATCAGCTCCACCATTCGTTTCAAGCAGGATTTTCCCGGCTGGTTTGGTTGCTACGCTATTTCCTGTGGTACCATCGGTCACATTAATAAAGTTCACCGCAAAAGTTGGGGCAGATAATATGAGTGATATAATAAATGGAAGAGTTTTGACAGCCCATTTTCTGAAAGCAAACAGTGTAGATGATTTAGCTGTTGATTGGCGACTAATTATTGACTTTTTACCCCCCCCCTTAGCTAATTCAGATACTACAATATAATTATTTGCTATGTGGCTATATTTTACTTTATAAATCTTATTCATCACTCATTTTCCATTCAATCTGCTCAAAAAGTATATCTACTACTAAATATTCAAAATATAATATCTATTTACATTATCAATACAAATAAAAGTTCGGCATATTACAGCAAACTTTCTTAAGTTTCTACCTATTATGTTAATAAGTTAAAAATAAGTTGAGTAATTAATATCAAGGCTTGGTTACCCAAGCCTGCTAACTATTATTTTTATTATCCTTCTGGAAATAACAAAGGATTTATTCCACTACGAGAATACCCCTTTTCTTCCATTTCATTATCTAACATCAACGTTGCTAAATCATCAGCAGCTGGTTCTACATCAGGATCTTTCTCTTGATATAAAACTTTTAAATAACTGCCACAGTCATCACAACATTCTGCTTTGACCGGTGCATGTTCACTATCTAATGACCAATAGCCAATATGAGCGGTTTCTTCACAATTAGTGCATTTACTACGCACAATATTCCACTCACTTTCACATAATGCACAATGGACATAGCGTAACCCCTGGGTACTGCCAAAGTGGACAACACTAGTGATTGGCGCTGAACCACAGACTGGACAGAAATGACGATGTTCACCCAATTCTGCATTTGCATGGTGTGGAATTTGTTGTACCAATTGAATCCAATAGAGATTTAAAGCAGCCCAAATGAATATCGCTTGGTTACTTGGTACAGCTTCAAACTCACTGTTTAATAAACGATCTGCTAAATCTTCACGTTCTTGAGTTGAGGTTTTCTCTAGCGTTTCAATCGTATCTGCAATCACGCCTCCGGCAAAACTCTTACACTCTTCAAGTAAATTAGTTAGTAAAGTTTGCCAAATTGGCGAACGTTGCCAATTTTTATAATGTAGTGGTTGCCCCGCTAAAACTTCTGCTGTTAATACTTCTTTAGCTAAACGAGGATCACGTTCAATAGGTTGCTCTTGCAATAAACGTAATTGTACATCTACCAATTTTGCCGTGAATTCAAGATAGTCTTTGAATGGACTATTTTCGGCTAATTGACGTAAACGTTTAGCACGACGTTGATATAAATTTTTTGGATTTGCGAAAAGTAACGGGGGGCTAGTTAGCCCCTCCGCTGCTTGTTGAATTTCGCTCTCTGGTAAGATACGAATACTCATTAATTATTTTCCCTGTTGTTCTTCTCGTTTTAAAATCGGTTCGATTTCTTCACGATACCAACGTGGATGGTGTTTCTTCGCCCAACGAGCGGTTACTTTACCATTTAACATCCCTGTAATTGAGCCCCTCACCCAAATTGCCATATAGATATGCACCATAATACCGAGAATTAATGCAATCGCACTGCAAGCGTGCAATAAGATTGCAACACGGATCACAGGAATAGAGAATGATGGTGCAAAATAAGGACGCCACATAATGACACCAGTTCCTAAAAGCAGTAACAAAGCACCAATCAAGGTCCAGAACAATAATTTTTGTCCCATATTGTAGTGACCTACATCTGCGACATGATGTTCATTACCTTTTAGGACTTCTACTACATTCAGTAACCAACGCCAATCCCCTTTTTCGATAAGATTGTCACGCCAATAAGTTTTAAACAATACCATAAAGGCGACAATCATAATCAAACCAGTGAATGGATGCACAACACGTGCTAATTGTGGCGTACCTAAGATTTCAGCAATCCACGCAAAATCTTGGAAAAAGAATGAAAGCCCAGATAGCCCTGTTGTGAAAAAACAGAAAACAACAAGCCAGTGACTTAAACGTTCTTTTACGCTATGGCGCAATACTTTTTTGTTTAAATCGACCATATTATTTTCCTCCTTTTTCATCATCATGAGCATGTAGATCAATGATCTCTTCTTCCTCAAGATCCTCAGTGTTTGGTCCCATTGCAATATAGTGTGCTGCTGCACCTACTGCTAATGCGCCCATTGCTACACCAGCAAGTGGTTTGAGAATTCCCTTCCAGAGTGAAACAACTTCACTGATATATGGATCTTTTGGTAACCCAGAATAAAGCTCTGGACGATCTGCGTGATGTAATACATACATTACGTGAGTACCACCTACACCTTGTGGATCGTAAATACCTGCATTTTCATAACCACGGCTCTTCAGATCTGCCACACGTTTTTCAGCATAGTGTAACATCTCTTCTTTACTACCGAAGTGAATTGCACCTGTTGGACAAGTTTTCGCACATGCTGGTTCTTGTCCCACATTCACACGATCAGAACAAAGGGTACATTTGTAAGCTCGGTTATCTTCTGGATTAATGCGTGGAACATTAAACGGACAACCTGCAATACAGTAACCACAACCAATACACTTATCAGATTGATAATCAACAATACCATTTGCGTATTGGATAATCGCACCTGGTGATGGGCAAGCCTTTAAACAACCTGGATCTGCACAGTGCATACAACCATCTTTACGAATTAACCATTCAAGACGATCATTTTCTTCAACTTCGTTGAATTTCATCACTGTCCATGCTTTTGGTTCAAGATCAACTGGGTTGTCATAAACACCAACACAATCACCTGGCTCCGCACGTAAATCATTCCATTCAGAACAAGCGACTTGACATGCTTTACAGCCAATACAGGTAGTTACATCAATCAATTTCGCCACTTCGACTTTGTGATCACGTACTTGTGGCGGTGGTGTAAGCCCCGATGTTGCTGAGGCTCTGATAATATCTTGAGTTTGAACTGCCATTTACGCCTCCGCAACTTTCTCAATATTCACAAGGAATGCTTTGAATTCTGGTGTTTGTGTATTTGCATCACCAACACGAGGCGTTAAGTTATTAGCAAAGAAGCCTTTCTTACCAACGCCTGCAAAGCCCCAATGGATTGGAATACCGATTGTATGGACGACTTTACCATCCACTTCTAACGGACGAATACGTTTAGTCACAACCGCAACCGCTTTCACATAACCACGAATTGAACTTACTTTCACTTTGTCACCATGGTTGATGCCTTTTTCTTTAGCAAGTTGTTCGCTAATTTCCACAAATTGTTCTGGTTGAGCAATCACATTCAATAATGAGTGTTTTGTCCAGAAGTGGAAATGTTCTGTTAAACGATAAGTTGTACCCACGTATGGGAATTTTTCCAATGATCCAAATGATTCTTTATCTGCTGGCAAGATACGTGCCACAGGGTTAGAAACAACATTCGGATGTAATGGATTTGTGCCAATTGGTGTTTCAATCGGTTCATAGTGTTCTGGGAATGGACCTTCTGCCATCTTATCAATTGCAAAGAGACGAGATACCCCTTCTGGTTGCATGATAAATGGTGTCACATCACTTCCTGGAGGCGCTGTACCGAAGTCAGCAACATCAACATAGTTCCAGTTTTTACCATTCCATTTCACTAATTGGCGTTTTGCATTCCAAGGTTTACCTTGTAAATCTGCTGACGCACGGTTGTAAATGATACGACGGTTCAATGGCCATGCGAATGCCCAATTTAGAGTGTTACCTAATCCTGATGGATCTGAGCTATCACGGCGAGCCATCATATTACCTTTTTCTGTCCATTGTCCGGTATAAATCCAGTTACCTGATGAGGTAGTACCATCATCACGTAAGAACGCAAAACTTGGTAATAATTCACCTTTTTTCACTAATACCACACCATTTGGATCTTTGAGATCTTCGAGTGCATAACCATTATTTTCTTTCGCTAATTCTTCTGCTGTTGGTTCTGCTGGGTTGAGATAGTTCCAACTCATTGCTTTAAGTTGTTCAACACCACGTCCACCTTCTTTTTCATAAAGTGAAATTAACTCTTCACGAATTTCAGAAAGAATCGCTATATCTGGTTTTGCTTCTGCAGGTGCATCAGCGCCTTTCCAGTGCCATTGTAACCAACGACCAGAGTTAGCAATTGAGCCATCTTCTTCTGCGAAACACGTTGTTGGTAAACGGAAGACTTCTGTTTGAATATCTTCAGTTTTCACATCATTGTATTCACCATAATTTTGCCAGAAGTTAGAAGTATCAGTTGCTAATGGATCCATAACGACAAGGAACTTCAATTTACTTAACGCACTGATAACTTTATTTTTATCTGGATAAGAGGCAATTGGGTTAAATCCTTGGCAGAGATAACCATTTACTTTACCGGCATACATCATATCGATAAAACGGAAATGATCGTATTTTTGATCCATCTTCGGTAAGAAATGGTAACCAAATTGATTTTCCGCTGTTGCATTATCACCAAAGAAAGTCTTTAACATACTGATAAAGAATTTTGGTGTATTACCCCAATAGTTTACTTGCCCTTTTTGCGCTAATTTTGGTGTAATTCGATTGAGATAAGTTTCTAATGAAACATCTTTATCGGTTGGTAATCCCATATAACCAGGCAACATATGTGGGAATAAACCTAAATCGGTAATACCTTGTACATTTGAGTGGCCACGTAATGCGTTAACACCACCACCGGCAACACCAATATTACCAAGAAGTAATTGGATCATCGCCATTGTACGAATATTTTGTGAACCCACTGTATGTTGTGTCCAACCTAAAGCATATAAGAATGTTGCTGCTTTCGCTGGATCAGCGGTTTTAGCAATTTCTTCACAGAAAGTTAAGAAATCTTTTTGTTTTGTTCCACAAATACGTTCAACCATTTCTGGTGTGTAACGTGAAACATGTTTTTTCAATAAGTTAATTACACAACGTGGATCTTGCATAGTTAAATCACGTTTCGCAAAACCCTCTTCGTCTAATTGATAAGACCAAGTTGATTTATCATATTGACGTTTTTCTGGATCGTATCCTGTAAATAACCCATCTTCAAAATTGAAGCCTTCATTTACTAAGAAACTTGCATTTGTGTAATATTTTACATATTCATGTTGGATCTTATCGTTAGTTAATAGGTAGTTAATTACCCCTGAAAGGAAGGCAATATCAGTACCTGAACGAAGTGGCATATAAATATCAGCAACAGCTGCGGTACGATGGAAACGTGGATCAACCACCATAATTTTCGCACCATTATTTTTCTTCGCTTCAATCGCCCAACGGAAACCGACAGGGTGTGCCTCAGCGGCATTACCGCCCATAACGATAACGAGATCAGAATTTTTAATATCAACCCAGTGATTGGTCATCGCACCGCGACCAAATGATGGAGCAAGACTTGCTACCGTTGGTCCGTGTCAGATACTCGCTTGGTTGTCTACAGAAAGGATACCTAGCATTCTTACCCATTTTTGAGTCAAAATACCGGTTTCATTACTTGCAGCAGATGCCGCTAACATACCTGTGGTTAACCAACGGTTTACTGGTGTACCTTCAGCATTGGTTTCAATAAAGTTAGCATCACGGTCATCTTTCATTAAACGAGCAATTCGAGTAATTGCTTCATGCCAAGAAATTCGTTTCCATTCTTTTGAACCTGGCGCACGATATTCTGGATATTGTAAGCGGTTTGGACTATTCACATAATCTAATGCACCTGCACCTTTAGGGCAAAGTGCACCACGGCTTACTGGATGATCTGGGTCACCCTCAATATGGAATAATTTACCTTTAGCATTTTTGGCTTTATCGCCAATGGAATATAACAACATTCCACAGCCAACAGCACAGTAAGTACAGGTATTTCTCGTTTCAGTCGTGTGAAGTAATTTATACTCACGAGGAGCTGCTAACGCCACTTCTGGCGCAAATCCGAGCATGGCAGCAGAAGTCCCTGCCATTCCACCTGCACAGATCTTAAAGAATTTTCTTCTTGTGACCTGCATAGATACCTCTTATTGGATAGTAAGTAGGAAGTTAATAAATTTGCGTTATTTTGTAACTGAAATGTAATCCTTACATTTTCGGTGTGTAGGTTACTCCTTATTTATACTATAATCAATCTCCACTTCGATTGATCACTCAGGATTACCGTCGCAAGCATATTCCTGCTAGTCAAAATAAACACCTACTTATTATAGGTATTTTGAGGAAAATTTGATGCAGCTCATAAAAAAGAAATGTGTTTTATATCAAAAAAGTAACAATTATTTTTCATCTGAACTTACCGCCAAAGAAAAACTAGACAGTTTAGCCGTCGAAACTCCCGTCGCCTTAGTGTATAACGGTATTTCTCATAGTGTCATGATGTGTACACCACAAGATTTAGAAGAATTTGCGATTGGTTTTTCTTTAACTGAGGGAATTATTCACGATCCTAAACAAATCTATGGTATTGACATTGAACCTAGCTGTAATGGGATTGAAGTGCAAATTGAATTATCTACTCGCCAATTTGTTGCCTTAAAAGAACATCGCCGTAATTTAGTTGGACGAACAGGTTGTGGTATTTGTGGAGTTGAACAATTACAGCAAATTCAACGCCAATATGCCAAAGTAGAGCGTACATTCACTTTGGATTTCACTTTGCTCGATCACTGTTTAGTACAATTAGAACAACAACAATTACTCTCTAAAGAAACTGGCGCAACACACGCTGCTGCCTTTTTCTCACCACAAGGAAAGTTACTAGCATTACGCGAGGATGTTGGTCGTCATGTTGCCTTAGATAAATTATTAGGTTGGTATGCAACACATCAGCGTCCACAAGGATTTGTCTTTGTAAGCAGTCGGGCTAGTTATGAAATGGTACAAAAATGTTTAGCCTGTGGGATTGAAATGTTGGCTGCTATTTCTGCACCAACTGCTTTAGCCGTTGAAATGGCAGAACAACACGACTTTACGTTATTAGGTTTTGCACGCAAAGGTCGTGTTACCCAATATACCAATCTTTAATCTTATTCTTGTAAAGCGAGTTCAACTGCTCGCTTTGCATGAAGCTCAGTGGTATCAAAAATAGGTAATACAGAATCTTGCTGCTGGATCAGTAAACCAATTTCTGTACACCCCAAAATAACACCTTCAGCACCTTGCTGTTGAAGATCCGCAATAATACGCTGGAAAATACGACGAGATGATACTTCAATTTTTCCTAAACAAAGTTCGGTAAAAATAATCTGATTAATGTCTTCAATATCAGTTTTCGTTGGGATTATTACATCAATCCCCTGTTCAATAATTCTCTGCTTATAGAAATCTTCTAACATCGTATATTTTGTGCCTAATAAAGCAACTCGTTGTATTTACTGCTGTTTTAAGGCTGTTGTCGTTGCATCAGCAATATGAATCAGCGGAACGGTAAGGCGATTTGAAATTTGGGGTGCAACTTTATGCATCGTATTTGTGCAAATAAGAATAAAGTCTGCACCTGCTTGTTCTAATTGATAAGCAGCATTACCAAGTATTTCTGTACTTTTTTCCCAATTTCCCGTGATCTGACAACGCTCAATTTCATCAAAATCAACGCTATATAGGATTATTTTGGCAGAATGTAGACCACCTAATTGCTGTTTAATCTGCTGATTAATAATTTGATAGTAGGAAACTGTACTTTCCCAACTCATTCCACCTAATAATCCAATCACTTTCATATCAATACCATTCTAATTTAGTCTAGATATTCTGCTAATACTTGGGCAATTCCGTCATCATCATTACTTTTAGTAACCAGTTTTGCCTGTTGTTTTACTTCTTCTTCCGCATTACCCATCGCAACACCTAGCCCCACAGTGGTTAACATACTGGTATCATTATGATTATCCCCAAACGCAATCACCTGTTCAGGCTGAACACCCCAAGTTGCCAGTAATTCCAATAAACGTCCGCCTTTACTATTACCCACATTAGCAATATCAACACGATCAATCCATGACCATTCACAACTAAATTGATCTTCAGGTAATTCGTTGACGACTTTTAACATAACTTCACGACTTGGCGCACTAATCACGCATTTCCAAATAATATCACCACTTGTAATAAAATGATAAAGATCTGGCACTTGCTGCACATTCGGTCTTACCGCTAATGCACAACTCTCTGACCAGGCTTTAAATTTTTCCATATGCGGATTAAATGTTTGGAAATTCATCGCATCACGAGAATAGAGTAAGACGTGTGATCCATATTGATAAGCTAGATCTAAAATTTTTTGTGCTTTTTCTGCGGTAAGTGGATTTGCCGCTAATACCGTATCAGTTTCCATTTGGTAAAGGTAAGTTCCATTACAGCAAACTACTGGCGTATCTAAACCTAATTCGTAGTAATAAGGCTTCACTGCAGTATGATGTCTGCCTGTAACAAGCACCACTTTCTTACCTTGTACTTTAGCACGCTGAATTGCCACAAGACTACTTGGTAAAATTTTTCCTTCACTATTCAGCAAGGTACCATCTAAATCGAATGCAATAACTTGATAATCCATCTTTTCCCCTAAAACAAAAAACAGGCAGAATCGCCTGTTTTATCTCATAATACAATTTATAGTAATCCCGCAATTTGTAATGCTTTAATCACTTTTGGCTGAGCCTCTTCACTCAGAGTCGTTAATGGTAAGCGTAAGGTTGGCTCATCAATTAAACCTAATTTATAGCAAGCCCATTTCACTGGAATTGGATTAGATTCTACAAATAAATCATGATGTAACGCCATTAAACGTTGATTAATTTTTTCTGCTTCTTCAAAGTTACCTGCAAGTGCTAATTGGCAAATTTTAGCCATATCAGCAGCCGCTACGTTATTAGTTACAGAAATTACGCCTTCACCGCCTGCTTTCATTGAATCTAAGAAAGTCGCATCATCACCACTTAATACAATGAAATCTTCCCCAGCTAATTTTTTAATTTTTTGCACACGGCTGACATCACCTGTTGCTTCTTTAATCCCTACAATATTTGGGATTTCAGCTAAACGCCCCACTGTTTCTGGTAATAAATCGCTACCAGTACGTCCTGGCACGTTATAAAGAATTTGTGGTAAATCAGTACATTCTGCAATGGTTTTAAAGTGGAGATACATACCTTGTTGAGTTGGTTTGTTGTAATAAGGGACAACCGTTAAACAACCTGCAATACCACTACCATTTAACAGTTTTGTCATAGTTACCGCTTCGCTAGTTGCATTCGCACCTGCACCAGCAATAACTGGAATACGACCATCGGCAAACTCAACTGTTTTTAAAATCGTTTTAATATTTTCTTCAATACTTAATGTTGCTGCTTCGCCACTCGTTCCCACTGAAACAATCGCAGTTGTACCCGCTTCAACATGATAATTTACTAATTTTTTTAATTGCCCATAATTGACTTCGCCAGCGCTATCCATTGGGGTGACTAAGGCAACAATACTGCCTGAAAATAAAGGTTGTGATGACATAATTACTCCTGAGATTTTTTGTTGTTGTACTTTGCAATGTTGCTGATACAGTAAATAAAAACGATGTTTTCTAGCTTGCCAAAAATACCTTACATTGCAAGCAATTTTTTTATTTTTCGTTATAATTCTTTGGAAAAGTAACCATTAAGAAAGGAGAAATCATGAAAACATTAACTGCCGGTGAAAAAGCCCCCAAATTTTGTCTATTAGATCAACACAACCAAACCGTTTCTTTAACCGATTTTAGCGGACAAAAAGTATTAGTCTATTTTTATCCAAAAGCATTAACTCCAGGATGTACTACCCAAGCTTGTGGTATTCGTGATACCCACGATCAATGGCAAGCATTAAACGTAAAAGTATTAGGGATTAGTCCTGATCAGCCAAATAAACTTGCCCAATTTGAACAAAAAAAAGAACTTAATTTCACTTTACTTTCTGATCCTGATCACCAGGTTGCAGAAGCTTTTGGTGTTTGGGGCGAGAAAAAATTTATGGGTAGAACTTTTGATGGGATTCATCGCATTAGTTTCCTTATCAATGAACAGGGAATTATCGAAAAAGTCTTTGATAAGTTTAAAGCAGGTGAACATCATCAAGTGGTTTTAGATTATTTAAAAAATACTAATTAGATTCCTCAGATTGAAAAATGGCTTAAATACCACGATTTAAGCCATTTTTTATTGCTAATGACGTTACTGATGACGTTCTTTTAATTTAGCGATCACATCCGCCCACGTTAAATTCGCATCTTGTAGTAATACTGTTAAATGGTAGGCTAAATCTGCTGCTTCACAGATAGTTTCTTCACGATCTTTTACCGTAGCCGCTAACGCTGTTTCTACACCTTCTTCACCCACTTTTTGTGCAATGCGTTTTGTTCCTCTTGCATACAAAGAAGCTGTATAAGAACTTGCTGGATCTGCATTTTTCCGCTCATTTAATAATTTTTCTAATTTACTGAAAAAGATCCAATTTGGTGTTTCCGAAACTGCAGAAAAACAGCTATCTGTTCCTTCATGACAAGTTACACCAACAGGATTAGCTAAAATTAGCAAAGTATCTTTATCACAATCTAATGTGTAATCTACTACATTCAAGAAATTTCCTGAGGTTTCACCTTTTGTCCATAAACGTTGCTTAGTCCGCGAAAAGAAAGTCACTTTCTTCTCTGTCAATGTTTTTGCTAACGCCTCTTGGTTCATATAACCCAACATCAATACTTCACAAGTATCTGCATTTTGCACAATAACAGGTAGCAGATTATCTATTTTTTGCCAGTTGATTTTTTCTATTTGCATACTAGTCATTCTTTTTTTTAACATATATAAAACCTGTAATGCCAGTAACTATAGCGACAACAGTAAAAGCCGTTCCTTGAGCAAGTTTGCGCCAAAAGTTATTATTATCAGAATTCATATTTTCAAGAACTTTATTAACTTGTTCCGACATTTTTATTAAAAGTTCTGCTAGCTTTATTCTTGTTTCGTCACTCTCTGCTGATTTAGCCAAAATTTCGAATGTTTGCATCTGGCGATCTATGATATTAAAAGCTGAAGTTTGGCTGTTATTGGCTCGTTCTGCTATGTGTTTTACTCCATTAATAAATTCTTTTTGTAGTTCCACTATATTTGGTGCTAATTGAATAAGGAGTATTATTTCTTCTTGAGTAAGTTTTTTTTCACTTATCATTTTCTGAATTTGATCAAATTGCTCATTTGTAATAAGTTCTAGGTCATTAATTCCTAGTTTATCTTTTAATGAGTTAGTTTTTTTAGTATCCATATTGTTTTTTCCTATTTTTTCATAATAAATTAAGGGCTATTTTCTCACCATTATATTATTTTTTTCAAGGTAACTTTTGAGAACTCCAATATCAATAATCCGCTTATGAAACACACTCGCGGCTAAAGCCCCATCTACATTTGCTTCAATAAAGGCATCACGGAAATGCACCATCTCCCCTGCACCACCTGAAGCAATTAGTGGCACTTGACATACAGCACGTACTTTTTTCAGTTGCACTAAGTCGTAGCCATTACGCACACCATCTTGGTTCATCATATTAAGTACAATTTCACCTGCACCACGTTTTTGTACTTCTTGTACCCAATCTACTGTTTGCCAATTCGTTTGGCGAGTACGCTTCTCATCACCGGTATATTGATTTACCCAATATTTTCCTGTTTCCTGTTCAAACCAGCTATCAATCCCCACTACAATCGCCTGTACACCAAAGCGATCTGCTAATTGATTGATCAGAGCAGGATTAGCTAAGGCAGGGGAATTGATTGAAATTTTATCCGCCCCAAACGCAAAAATTTGTTCTGCATCTTCGATTGTTTTAATCCCTCCTGCTACACAAAAAGGAATATCAATTACTTGTGCAACACGTTCTACCCAGCTTTTATCCACCGTACGTCCATCAGAAGATGCGGTAATATCATAAAATACCAGTTCATCAGCCCCCTCTTCTGCATAACGTTTTGCAAGTGGCACAATATCACCAATAATTTCATGATTACGGAATTGTACCCCTTTCACAACTTGTCCATCACGTACATCTAAACAAGGAATTATCCGTTTTGCCAACATTCGATTGCCTCCGCTACTGTAAATTTTCCTTCTAATAAAGCACGACCAACAATCACACCTGCCACACCCGAACCTTTGAGCACTTCAATATCAGCTAATGATCCAATACCACCAGAAGATTGGAATTGAATAGTTGGATATTTCTGACAAATTTCACGATAAAGGGCAACATTAGAACCAGCTAACGTACCATCTTTTGAAATATCCGTGCATAAAACGTGTTGTAAGCCTACTTGTGCAAAATCGTCAATCACTTGTTCTAATGTCAAGCTGCTGGTTTCTTGCCAACCATGAATTGCAATCAGTTTTTTACCATCAACAATATTAATATCTAATGCCAACACAAATTTTTCGGCACCATACTGCTTAAACCAGGCTTTTACCATTTCTGGTTGTTTAATTGCAGTCGAACCAATGACAACTCGACTTGCACCAATATTCAGTAAATCAGCAACATCTTGTTCACTACGAATACCACCACCAACCTGTACTGGACAATCTATTGCAGCAATAATTTTACCAATTAACTCTGTTTGGCGAGCATTCGGATCTTTTGCTCCTGTTAAATCGACCAAATGTAACTGTTCTGCGCCTTGTGCCACATAATCAGCAAACTGCTCAATAGGATTATCACTATAAGTTGTTTGTTTTGCATAATCCCCTTGATGTAAACGTACAACCTTGCCATCAATCAGATCAAGTGCAGGAATAATTTGTGATGTTTTTTTCATTGTTGTGTTCTCTTTATATTTTGATTAACTAAGCCATAAGCGTAATTTCAGGCCCCATGGGCTACTCAGCCCTGTCGTAGTATGAACAATTTTGCCATTTTTAATAATGATAATGCTTGGAGTAACCTGAATTTGCCATTGTGCGGAAAGCTCACCTTGTGGATCATTTACCGTTAAAAAATCATATTTATGCTGCCGTAAATAGTCTTGTACCACCTGATTATCCCCAGATTTTAATGCCACACTAATGACTTGTACGCCATCATTAGCAAGGCTTGCAATACTTGGTGAAGTAAATTGACAAATATGACACCAACTCCCCCAAAAATAGAGTAGTATTGGTTTTTCATGACTTAATTCTGCTAGCTGAAATTTTTCACCATTTAGTGCAACCAACATCTGGTGTAAGGCATTTTCAGGAGCGTTAGGTCTCCGCCAATAATCAATAGCAAAAGATATAACACCAAATAACAAGGCGAAAATGAATAGATTTTTTATTGCACTTTTGATTTTTTTCATTACAGATTTTCCACAAAATTTCGCAATAACTGCGAGCCTACCTTGCCAGAGCGTTCGGGATGAAATTGTACACCATAAAAATTTTCTTTACGCAATGCCGCAGAAAATGGTACAGAATAATCGCAGGTAGCAATGGTATGCTCATTTGGTAGCACTGCAAAGCTATGCACAAAATAGAAGTAGCTATTGACTGGAATATCCGAAAAGAGCGGTTCATTTTCAGCAAATTTTACTTGGTTCCAACCCATATGTGGCAAGGGTAATCCTTTATCAGGCAGTTTCTCTGTTTTTCCCGACATAACGCCTAATGTTGCTACATCGCCCTCTTGAGAAAATTGAGCCAATAGTTGCATTCCTAAACAGATGCCGAGGACTGGCTGTGTAAGCTGTTTAATTGTGTCAATTAAATTTCGATTGTCTAAGTTGAGCATCGCAGCCTTAGCGGTTCCTACTCCTGGTAGCAATAATTTATCCGCTTGCTTAATTTGATTAAGATCTTGGCTAATCTCTGCTTTATATCCTAGGCGTTCAAATGCAAATTTTACAGAGGATAGATTGGCACAACCTGTGTCGATGATGATAATATTTGTCATTTTATTCACTATTTCCTTTATTTTTTGTTACAAGTAATTCGACTGTCATAAAATTTTTCCAAATCAATCCCTTGAAACATGAATTGTATGTTTTATATGTTTTAAATTTGCCACAATGGTAAATGTCATCACAATTAACAGCGACCACGCTCCCCACTTCCCTAAATAAACGGTTGTCCAAGCAGAAATTTGATGAGGATACTGCCAAATACCAATAAAAGTACCAATATTTTCTGCTAACCAAATAAAAAAGCCGATTAATGCAAATGCCAATAACAAGGGCATTTTTCGTTTACGATCATAAGGTGTAAAATAAACGTAAGTACGTGCGTAAAGCCCCATTGCAAAGGCGGCTAAATACCAACGATAATCATCAATATAATGATGAGTGAAAAAGTTTAAATAAATTAGTATTGCCACTGAAGTAGAAAGCCAATATGGTGGATGCCTTTTAATTTTTAAATCAAATAACCGCCACGCTTGAATAATATAACTACCGACAGCAGCATACATAAATCCTGCAAATAATGGCACGCCTGCTATTTTAGTATACGCAAAATCAGGATAAGCCCACGATTGAATGCTACTTGATGTTTTAAAATATTCCAAAATAAAACCAACAAAATGAAATAAGGTAATGGATTTTATTTCATCTAGGGTTTCTAATTTTGCCCAAAACATAATGCCTTGTAGAATCAAAGCTAAAATAAATAAAACATCATAACGTGGAATGCCCCATATCCCTGATTTAGGAACAATAAAAATGGTAATAAAAAATAATCCAGCAAACAGGCAAGATCTTGCTTCCTTTAAACCAAAAAATAAAAATTCTCTGGTAAAACGTTTTATGCTATTAAGTTGAGTGTTTGGCTTATGGTAAATAAGCCAATTATCTAATTTATTTAACATTTTTATTTTTAACCATCTTATTGCGATAATACTTATCTTCAAACATATTTATATAACAAGAGGTTACCTTTCCAAAAAAATTTGCAAAAAACAACCGTACTTTTGTTTTGTAAGACTACAACACCCCCTTACTACTTGGCAGCTCATTTCCTTCAATACGAATCGCTTGTCTTAGTGTGCGTCCAAATACTTTAAATAGGCTTTCGATTTTGTGGTGATCGTTGTTGCCTTGTGTCGCAAGGTGTAAGGTTGCTAACATAGTAAAAGCGATAGATTGGAAAAAATGCTCGGTCAGTTCTGTGCTGAAATCACCGATTTTATCTCGTTTGAAATCGGCTTTAAATTTGATAAACGGTCGCCCAGAAAGATCCATTGCACATTCTGCTTTGCATTCGTCCATTGGCAAGACAAAACCAAAACGAGCGATACCTCGTTTATCACCAATTGCCTGTTTTAATGCCGTGCCGAGTGCCAGTGCGGTGTCTTCTACAGTGTGGTGTTCGTCAATCCAGAGATCACCTTTACAGTGGATATTCATACGGAAACCACCGTGTGTGGCAATTTGGTCGAGCATATGATCGAAAAAGCCCACGCCA
The DNA here is from genome assembly GCF_001678475.1 of Gallibacterium genomosp. 3. GTDB lineage: Bacteria > Pseudomonadota > Gammaproteobacteria > Enterobacterales > Pasteurellaceae > Gallibacterium > Gallibacterium faecale. The sequence continues at coordinate 62,293 of NZ_JTJR01000019.1, forward strand.
GTATTAATTTGATTTACGCCCGTTTCATCAAGCCACACTTGAACTTTAATGTCAGTTTCTTTGGTTTTGCGCTCTACTTCAGCATAGCGTGGTGTGCGGTCGCCAATGTTGGTGACTGCTTGCCCTAATAATTTTTCGGTGATCAGCTCCCAATTTAATTTTTCTGGGTGATATTGCAAAGCTTGAATACCTAAATTTTGGGCAAGTTCAACATCAGTTGCACGGTCGCCAATCACAAAACTTGTTGCAGGATCAAACAGCTGTCGGCTGATATATTTTTCTAATAATTTCACTTTCGGCTTGCGGCACTCACAGCCATCTTCTGGTTTATGTGGACAAATTAAAACATCATCAAATTGAATGCCTTGTGAGTTAAAAATCTGCATCATTGCATTGTGTGGTTTATCAAAACTTTCTTGCGGAAAAGATGCCGTACCCAAACCATCTTGGTTACTCACCATCACCAAACGATAGCCCGCTTGTTGTAGTTTTAATAGTGCTGGGATCACCTTAGCTTCAAGTTTTAATTTTTCTAGACTATCAATTTGAAAATCTGTTTTTGGTTCGTCAATTAATGTGCCATCACGGTCGATAAAAAGAATGGATTGTTGTGTCATTTTATTTTTCCTTATAAATAATTTTCTGTACTAATTGCTCAAAAAATAATGTTTTTTGCAAGTTTTATATTTACTTAAAATGCAAATTTTAAGCGTGATTTAAATTTGTTATTTAGTATAAAATATAGCGCTATCAATTATTAACCTATCAAGGAAATAAAATGAACGCTTGGATTTTGTTACTTTTAGCTATTTCTGCTGAGGTACTCGGTACTACAATGTTAAAACAGAGCGATGGCTTTACCAAACTACCCTCTACATTCGTTGGGATTATTAGTTTTGGAGTCGCACTCTATTTAGTCTCTATCGTATTTAAAACTCTCCCTGTTGGTATTACTTATGCTGTTTGGTCAGGAGTTGGAATTGTTCTTACTGCCCTTATCGCATTTCTCATTTTTGGTCAGAAACCTGATTTTGCTGGTTTCATCGGTATGGCAATGATTATCGGGGGCGTACTTGTAATCAATCTTTTTTCCTCAACCTCAGGGCATTAATTTTTCTCTTAGCTATTTATTCAATATCTAAATAACTTTTAATGTGTTTATAACTTGCTGATTTTCCGAAGTATTTCCAATGGTTATCCGTATGCAATTCTGTAAACCTAAGGCTGTGTGTTGATTGCGTAATATTATGCCTTGTTCCCATAACTGTTGGAAAACCTTTTGACCATCATTAAATTTCACTAAAAGATAATTTGCCTCGCTATCAAAAATTTGTTCTACCTGCGTTAAGTTTTTTAGCTCTTTAATTAACCATTGACGCTGTTTAATCACCATTTTTACATTATTTCGCATTTGCAATAACCCTTCTTTGCTTAAGGACTGAACAGCAATATCTGAAACAGGTACAGGAACCGGATAAGGTGCAATCACTTTTTGCAATACACTAATAAGCTCTGCATTGGCAAGCGTAAAACCGCAACGTAATCCCGCTAAAGCAAAGGCTTTAGATAAAGTACGGATAATCGCTAAATGAGGGTAATTTTTTAATTCTGTCACCATCGTTGCACTTGGACAAAACTCAATATAAGCTTCATCAACAACAACGATTGCTCGTTCTTTGGTCATCTCTAATAATGCGATTAAATCTTGACGATTCACTAGATTTCCTGTTGGGTTATTTGGGCTACAAACAAACACCACTTTTACGCCGTCTAATTGGCGTTCAATTTCCACTAGATTTAATTGAAAATCGTCTGTTAGTGGTACTTTTTTACACTTAATTCCGCAGGTTTCCGCACTGACTGAATACATACCATAAGTTGGCGGGCAATATAAAATTGCATCTTGTTCTGGTTCACAAAAAGCTCGAATAATCAATTCAATACTTTCATCTCCACCACGACTCACTAATACATTCTCTGGCAATACCCCTGCATAATTGGCATAACCTTGAATGACTGCTTGTGGTTGTGCTTCTGGATAACGATTAAAATTTTTACTAATTAAAGAGAAATCAGGAGAAACAGGATATTCATTAGCATTTAACCAAACATCGCCTTTTCCACCTAAACGGCGTGCAGATTGATAAGGAGTCAATGCTTGAATATTTTTACGTAAAAGTTGTGTTATGCTCATACTATTTTTCCTATCTGTAATAATAAAAAATCCTCTCGAAATTGTCTTCCGAGAGGATTGTGATTGTTGTCGAATGCTCGGAAGATCAGTTAATCTTCCACGCAACATCGCCTGAAAGATTAATCAGGTTGATGATGGTGATGATGAGCAATTCGAGTAAAATTCATTTGTTTATCCTTAATTAAAAACCGCTAGTTACACTACTGGATTACACAAAAAAATGCAATAGCTTTTCTCGGGAAATTTTTTAATTACAATAAAAAGCAAATTTTTCTATTACACCGCCCGATCTGTATAAAGCTCAACTCCAGTCATTAACGACATTTTTTGTACATAAGCTGCAACTTTATTTGGAAATTCAATTCCTTTAACAATCGTTAAATTACGTAAAATTGGGAATAACACAATATCTTCAATAGCTAATTCACCCGAACTCGCTTTTGGACTCACAATCAGATCATTTAACTCTAAAAGATCTTGATTAATTCTAGCGAGATACTCTGGTGTTTGTGCAAGGTTTTCAGCAAAACTACCAATTACCTTACTTTTTTTCATCGTGAAATACTCTACTGACTCAGGCATTTCAAACTCTTTTAAACCAATTTGCGTAAAACGTGGTAAAACCAAATGATTATGGTAACTTGAAACCTTCTTCAGCCATTGATCAACTTCTTCACGCACTAACTCTTTTAAGCAAGGTTCACCAAACTTTTTATCCACATAACGTACAATATCCAGGCTTTCTGGCATTACCATACCTTCACTATCTGCTAAGATGGGAACGACTTTTTTACCTACTAATTTCATTGGTGTTTCATCGTGATGATTGGCTAATACAATCACATCAACTGGAATATTTTTGAGTCCAAAAATCATTCTTGCCCGCACACAATATGGACAATGTTCATAAGTATAAAGTCTCATCATTTGCTCCCCATTTGAGTTAAATCCATCACTATTCTTCAATAAAATCCTCATTTGATCAAGTTTCATACTTGCCATTATCACAAATAAAAAACCCCATAAGTTTTACCCTATGAGGTCTTTTCAATTTATTTGTTAAACCAACCTATTAGAGTGAGTAATATAATTCAAACTCTGCTGGGTGTGGTAATAAGCGTACACGATCAACTTCTTTGTTTTTCAATTCAATGTATGCTTCAATGAAATCATTGCTGAATACACCACCACGAGTTAAGAATTCGTGATCTGCAGCTAATGCTGCAAGTGCTTCATCTAATGAACCTGCTACTGTTGGGATCTCTTTTAACTCTTCAGGCGGTAAGTCATAGAGGTTTTTATCCATTGCATCACCCGGGTGAATCTTATTGATAATACCGTCTAAACCTGCCATGAGAAGTGCAGAGAATGCTAAGTATGGGTTCGCACCCGGATCTGGGAAACGCACTTCAATACGACGTGCTTTCGGGCTAGATACAGTTGGGATACGAATTGATGCAGAACGGTTACTTGCTGAGTAAGCTAATAATACTGGTGCTTCATATCCTGGTACTAAACGTTTATAAGAGTTAGTTGTTGGGTTAGTAAACGCATTTAACGCTTTAGCGTGTTTAATTACCCCACCAATGAAGTAAAGTGATAATTCAGATAATCCAGCATATTTATCACCTGCGAATAAGTTCACACCATCTTTACCTAAAGAAATGTGGCAGTGCATACCTGAACCGTTATCACCGAATAATGGTTTTGGCATAAAGCACGCTGTTTTACCATGTTCAAACGCAACGCTATGTACTACATATTTATAAATTTGAGTTTCGTCAGCTTTTAAAGTTAATGTGTTAAAACGGCAAGCAATTTCGTTTTGACCAGCAGTTGCCACTTCATGGTGGTGCGCTTCAATCACAAGGCCCATATCTTCCATGACTAAACACATTTCAGAACGTAAATCTTGTGATGAATCGACTGGAGGAACTGGGAAATAACCGCCTTTGGTTGCAGGGCGGTGTCCTTTGTTACCACCTTCATATTCTTTATCTGTATTCCAGCTCGCTTCAATATCATCAATTTGATAGAAAGAACCAGACATACCAGTTTTGAAACGTACATCATCAAACAAGAAGAATTCTGGTTCAGGACCAACTAATACACTGTCAGCAATACCAGATGCTTTTAGATATTCTTCTGCACGGATTGCAATTGAACGTGGGTCACGATCATAACCTTGCATAGTAGTTGGTTCATAAACATTACAACGAATTGACAATGTTGGTACGCTGAAGAATGGATCGACCAATGCACTTTCAGGGATTGGCATTAAAACCATGTCTGATTTATTAATTGTTTTCCAACCTGCGATAGAAGAACCATCAAACATTTTACCGTCTTCAAAGAAATCTTCATCTACTGCGCTTACTGGTACAGAAACGTGTTGTTCTTTACCTCTAATATCAGTAAAACGAAGATCAACAAAACGGATACCGTGTTCTTCAATAAGTTCGAAAACTTTATCAATTGCTTGTGTGTTTGCCATAATCAATCCTCTTAATTTTGGAGTGGTTAATTTATAAAGATAATGTTGTTTTTTTGAATTCAGATAAACAATATCCTATTTTTATTAAAAATAAAATAGATTTTTTTGTTTTTTTTAAAAAAATATCTAAAAACAAAAAATAGGTACCTATATTATTTAATAGCCGTCTGTATTAAAACGCAGTATAATTTCCCACCTTTTCACCCGTTATGCTGTTAACGTTGAGCTTTCTATAAGGCAACAAGCAGTATTCAGTATAACGAAAGCCAAACTATTTCAAAATACTACAACCCGAATAAACGAAGATAATTTTCACATGAAAAACGATTTAGATATTAGTAAGTTGCGTAATATTGCGATCATTGCGCACGTTGACCACGGTAAAACTACGCTTGTTGATAAACTACTCCAACAATCAGGTACATTAGAAGCCTCACGCACTGGTGATACAGATGAACGTGTAATGGACTCTAATGCTTTAGAAAAAGAACGTGGCATCACCATTTTGGCAAAAAATACCGCGATTAACTGGAATGATTATCGGATTAATATTGTTGATACACCTGGACACGCCGATTTTGGTGGTGAAGTAGAACGTGTATTATCAATGGTAGATAGCGTTCTTCTATTAGTTGATGCGTTTGATGGCCCAATGCCACAAACTCGTTTCGTTACCCAAAAAGCGTTTGCTCACGGTTTAAAACCAATTGTTGTTATCAATAAAGTCGATCGCCCAGGCGCAAGACCAGATTGGGTTGTTGATCAAGTATTTGATCTTTTTGTTAATCTTGGTGCAACCGATGAACAACTCGACTTCCCGATTATTTATGCTTCAGCATTAAATGGTGTTGCTGGTTTAGAACATGAAGAGTTAGCTGACGATATGACCCCATTATTTGAAGCTATCGTGAAATATGTTGAACCACCAAAAGTAGAATTAGATAAACCATTCCAAATGCAAATTTCTCAATTAGATTACAACAGCTATGTTGGTGTCATTGGTATTGGTCGAATTAAACGTGGTTCAGTAAAACCAAATCAAGCCGTTGTTATTATTGACAGTGAAGGTAAGACCCGCAATGCACGTATTGGTCAAGTATTAGGTCACCTTGGTTTACAACGTTATGAAGAAGATATCGCGAATGCAGGTGACATTATTGCATTAACTGGTTTAGGCGAATTAAATATTTCCGATACTATTTGTGATGTAAATAACGTTGAAGCCTTACCAGCATTAACAGTTGATGAGCCAACTGTAACCATGTTCTTCTGCGTTAATACTTCACCATTCTGTGGCCGTGAAGGTAAATATGTCACCTCTCGCCAAATTCTTGAACGTTTAAATAAAGAATTAGTTCATAACGTTGCATTACGTGTTGAAGAAACCGAAGACCCAGATGCTTTCCGTGTTTCTGGTCGTGGTGAATTGCATCTTTCTGTGTTAATTGAAAATATGCGTCGTGAGGGATATGAATTAGCGGTTTCTCGCCCGAAAGTTATTTTCCGCCAAATTGATGGTCGTAAACAAGAACCATTTGAACAAGTTACCATTGATATTGAAGAACAACATCAAGGTGCGGTAATGGAAGCATTAGGTATTCGTAAAGGTGAAGTACGCGATATGGTGCCAGATGGTAAAGGTCGTACTCGCCTAGAATACATTATTCCAAGCCGTGGTCTAATTGGTTTCCGTAACGAATTTATGACAATGACCTCTGGTACTGGCTTACTCTACTCAAGTTTCAGCCATTATGACGATGTTAGACCAGGCGAAATTGGCCAACGTCCAAACGGGGTATTAATCTCAAACGCAACTGGTAAAGCACTCGCTTATGCACTATTCGGTTTACAAGATCGTGGTAAATTAATGATTGACCATGGTGCTGAAGTTTATGAAGGGCAAGTTATTGGTATTCATAGCCGTTCTAATGACTTAACTGTAAACTGTTTACAAGGTAAGAAATTAACCAATATGCGTGCAGCTGGAAAAGACGAAGCTGTCGTATTAGTTCCACCAGTACGTTTCACACTAGAACAAGCATTAGAATTTATTGATGATGATGAATTAGTCGAAGTGACACCAGCTTCAATCCGTATTCGTAAGAAATACTTAACAGAAGTTGAGCGTAAACGTGCTAATCGTACAACGACTAGTACCAGTACACGTTAAATTCTGATTTTCTCCTCCCTCTATTTCGCCTAGAATAGAGGGAGTTTTTTTATTGTTTTGTTGTCATCATGAACACACCACATAAACGTCCAACTTTACAAACTATTGCCGATCATCTCGGTGTCACCAAAATGACGATTAGCCGTTATTTACGTAATCCTGATTCTGTTGCACCTGATACTCGAGAAAGAATCGCTAAAGCAATTGAACAATTTGGTTATATTCCTAATCGTGCACCAAGTATGTTATCCAATGCCAAAAGTCGAGCTATTGGTGTATTAGTACCATCATTAACGAACCAAGTTTTTGCTGATGTGATTAAAGGGATCGAAAAAATCACAGATAAAGCAGGTTATCAAACCATGCTGGCTCACTATGGTTATAGTTTAGAGATAGAAGAACAACGTGTTGAATCACTACTTTCTTACAATGTAGATGGTTTAATTTTGTCTGAAAATCAACACTCTGACAGAACCTTAAAAATGATTGAAATCGCTAATATACCAGTGATTGAAATTATGGATAGTAACCAATTAGGCATTCAGCAAGTCATCGGTTTCGATAATACTGTCGCTGCCCAAGCGATGGTGGAAACAATGATCCAACGTGGTCATCAGCATATTATTTATTTTACTGCCCGTATGGATAAACGGACAAAACTTAAAATGCAAGGCTATGAACTGGCAATGAAAAAGCATGGATTAACGCCACATAGTATGATCACTGAATTGCCTTCTTCATTTTCACTAGGGGCAGAATTATTACATAAAGCGTTGGCTAAATATCCTGATATGGATGGGATTATGTGTACCAATGATGACTTAGCGGTTGGTGCATTATTTGAATGCCAACGTTTAGGAATTAATGTGCCTCAGCAGATTGGTATTGCTGGTTTCCATGGTCATGATGTTGGACAGGCTATGAATCCTCAACTCGCCAGTGTAATTACCCCACGTCTTACTATTGGCCAACGTGCAGCAGAAGAGTTGTTAAATCGCATTAATGGTATCCAACAGCAAAGTAGCATTATTGATCTCGGCTATCATATTCATATTGGTGAAAGCATTTGATTTTACAAACACCAGATACAAAATTGCCTTAGCAACTAACTAAGGCAATTTTTTAATTGATTGTTTACTCATCTTCTTTCAGCAAACTTTCTTTGGCTAAAGATAAATATTGCCACATTGACCATACGGTTAAAATCACCGCCACATATAAGGCAATGATAGCAATAATCTCCATGGTTGGGTTATAACGCCATAATAAACCGATTAACGCTATCATTTGTGAGGTTGTTTTTACTTTACCTAACCAAGACACCGCAACTTTATTACGATCACCTAATTCTGCCATCCATTCACGTAATGCAGAAATAATAATTTCTCGAGAAATCATGATGATAGCTGGAATGGTAATCCAAAATACATGGTAGTGTTGTACTACTAACACTAATGCCGCTGCCACCATCACTTTATCAGCAACAGGATCAAGAAAAGCACCAAAACGTGTTGTTTGTTTCCATCTTCTCGCTAAAAAACCATCTAGCCAGTCAGTTACTGCCGCTACGGTAAAAATAATTGCAGTCCATAATGGTGCCCAGCTAAAAGGTAAATAAAATAAAATAATAAAGAATGGAATCAGTACAACTCGAAAAAAGGTTAAAAAGTTTGGAATATTTAATTTCATCTTGATCACCAGATCACTTAACACTACGCATCACTATTGTAAACATATTCACTGGCTTTGCCTATAAGCAAAATCAATGTTTTAAAATTTCAAAAATTTTTTCGGCTAATGCCCGAGAAATCCCTGGAACTGAAGCGATTTCTTCCACAGTAGCCGCTTTGACACCTTGCAAACCACCAAGATATTTTAATAATGCCTGACGGCGTTTTGCCCCAACACCTTCGATACTCTCCAAACCACTCTGCATAAAGGCTTTTTGTCGTTTCTTACGATGTCCTGAAATTGCATGATTATGTGATTCATCACGAATATGCTGAATCAGGTGTAAGGCTAAATTATCAGGTTCGAGATGAATCTCGCGCTCTGAACTACCGATTAATAGAGTTTCTAAACCAGCTTTACGATCAACCCCTTTTGCTACACCAATCAGAAGCGGTTTATCTTTATTCCAATTTACCTTTAATTGTTCAAATACCGACAAGGCTCGATTTAATTGTCCTTTTCCACCATCAATAAAAATGATGTCAGGAATTTTATCGGCACTCAGATCTTTGTCATAACGCTTATGTAATGCTTGCTCCATCGCTGCATAATCATCACCATGAGTCCCTTCAATATTAAAACGGCGATATTCCGCTTTTAATGGCCCTTCTGCGCCAAATACCACACAAGAAGCTACGGTATTTTCTCCCATAGTATGACTAATATCAAAACACTCCATACGTTGAATTTTTGTGATACCTAATAAGGTTTGTAGCGTTTGATAACGTTCCTCAATTCGTCCTTGTTGTTGTAATTGCGTTGTCAGTGCCACTTTGGCATTAGTTTGTGCCAACTGCAAATAGCGATTCTTATCCCCTTTCACTTTATCTTGAATCTGAATTTGTCGCCCAGCCTGTTCACTAAGTAAAGTCTCCAACATACTTTTATCAGCTAAGGTATGATCCAATACAATACTATCTGGAATACTACGTCCTTGATGAGCTTGTAAATAAAATTGCCCTAAAAAGGTTTCAATAACTTCTGATAAAGTCGTATCTGCTGGAATTTTAGGGAAATAACTACGATTACCCAAAATTTTACCATGACGAATAAATAATACTTGTACACAAGCCAAGCCCGATTTATACGCAATCGCAATAATATCAATATCATCAAGGCGATCATTACTCACAAATTGTTTTTCCATCACTGAACGAACCGCTTGAATCTGATCACGAAAGCGGGCTGCATTCTCAAAATCCAATTCTTGACTAGCCTGCTCCATTTTCTGGATCAAATGAGTGACAACTTGTTGATCTTTACCTTGTAAAAATAATCGTGCTAACTCAACCTGTTGTTGATACTCTTCATCACTCACATAACCTGCAACACAAGGCGCTAAACAGCGTTTAATCTGATACTGTAAACAAGGTCGCGAACGGTTGTTATAGACACTATTTTCACATTGACGTATTGGAAATAGCTTTTGCATTAACGATAAGGTTTCACGCACTGCTGATGAGTGTGGATAAGGGCCAAAATACTCTCCTACTATTTTTTTCGCCCCACGATAAGAGGTAATACGAGGATGTCGTTCATTCGTTAATAAAATAAAAGGATAAGACTTATCATCTCGCAATAACACGTTATAACGTGGCTGATACTGCTTGATAAAATTATGCTCTAGCAGTAAAGCCTCAGTTTCTGAATGTGTGATTGTGGTGTCAATGTGATCAATCGCTGCAACTAAGGCTTCTGTTTTTTTACTACTAACTTGCTTTCTGAAATAGCTTGAAAGGCGTTTTTTTAAATTTTTTGCCTTACCAACATAAATAACCGTGTCATTACGATCATACATCCGATATACACCAGGTTGCTCTGGCGCATCGCGTAGAAAAACTTTTGCATCAAACATTGGCTTTAACGTGATAATAATTCTCGTACTTTAACCAGATCTTCCATTGTATCCACGCCAACAGCGGGAACTTCTAGCGCTGGCTCACAATGAATACGTTCACCATTCCACAATACCCGCAACTGTTCTAGTGATTCACATTTTTCTAAGCTTGTTGGCTGCCAAGTAACATATTGACGAATAAAGCCTGCTTTATAAGCATAAATTCCGATATGACGTTGATAATGTTGCTGCTCGATCGCTAAATTAGGAATCTGTTCTGGCTGTTGATACACCGTAGTAAATTGATCACGATGCCAAGGAATCACAGCACGCGAAAAATAGAGTACATAACCATTTTTATCCGTTAATACCTTCACTACATTCGGATTGAATAACTCTGTTGAATCATCAATTTCAACTGATAAAGTTGCCATATTCACTTGATATTTTTGTAAATTTTCCGCAACCTGTTTCACAATCACAGGTGGGATTAAAGGTTCATCTCCTTGAATATTCACAATGATTTCATCATCTGCCAACGCTAATTGACTTACCACTTCAGCCAAACGCTCAGTACCTGAAGAGTGGTGTTCTGAAGTCAAACATACTTCTCCACCAAAAGCATTAACCACTTCTACAATTTGTGGATGATCCGTTGCTACAATCACACGTTTAGCGCCAGATAATTGTGCTTTTTCCCATACATGTTGAATCATCGGTTTACCTGCAATATCTGCTAACGGTTTTCCTGGTAAACGACTAGAGGCATAACGGGCAGGAATAATCACACTAAAACTCATTTTAGGCTCCTTGTGCTTCTGATGTAGAAGGTGATGTGAGAGGTACCGCATTTTCAGGTAATAAAGCGGGTATTCCATTAATCACTGGATAAGCTAGCTGTTCATTTTGACAAATAAAACGTTGTTGTTCCGCATCAAAACTTAATGGTTGATGACAATGCGGACAAGCTAACATTGAAATAACTTTTTGTTTCATTCTTAGATGACCTTAGACATAATTTTTTCAATTAAATGATTTAACTGCGTTGTTTCAATCTGTGCAGAAACAGGAACGTACCACCAATTCTCCTGTGCAAAAGCGGTACATTTCACGGCATCTTTTTCTGTCATCAATAAAGGGATCTCTGCATTATCAATAGGCTGAAAATCTGTTGCTTGAAAAGCATAATGATCAGCAAACGCATACTGTTTTAACAATGTTAATCCCTGTTGCTGCAAGGTGGCAAAAAAGCGTGGAGGATGTCCAATTCCTGCTACTGCATTGACTTGTGAAAAAGTTGTCAATAAGCGCTGTTCACCTGTGACTAAATTTATGGCGACTTCGGTCGCTAATTGCATTGCAATTTCGCCATCTTGTGCGTTTCCGCCATTACAGATAACCGCATCAACTTCGGCTAAACGTTGTTGTGGTAACTCACGTAACGGGCCAGCAGGCAATAGATGTCCATTACCAAAACGGCGTTCTCCATCGACAACAACCAATTCCACATCTCGTTGTAACTTATAATGCTGCAAACCATCATCACTGATAATCACTTGTGGATGGTAAGCTTTATATAACAACTCTATACTTTCACGGCGATTAGGGGAAATTGCAACTGGTGCTGAGGTACGCTTTGCAATTAAAACGGGTTCATCACCCCTCTTTTGTGGATCTGAATTAGCGCAAACTAAAAAAGGATATTCTGTACTTGATCCACCATAACCACGTGAAATAACACCGACACGAATACCTTTTGCTTGTAATTGTTCTACTAAACAGACAACTAATGGCGTTTTGCCATTACCACCAACAGAAAGGTTGCCTACTACAACCACTGGACAAGGTGCTTTCCAACTAGCAAAAATCCCCGTTTGATAAGCCTTTCTCCGTAGATAGGTGATTAATTGAAATAACCAAGCGAATGGTAATAGTAACCATTGTAACCACGACTGTTGATACCAAAATTTCATATTACCTCTGATTACCCATCAAATTGCATTTTATGCAGCTGTGCATAAACTTGCCCTTGTTGTAATAGCTGTTGATGTGTGCCTCGCTCTACAATTTGTCCTTGATCGATAACAATAATTTCATCAGCTCTTTCAATGGTAGATAGACGGTGTGCAATAACAAGCAATGTTTTATGTTGCTGCAACTCTTCTAATGCTCGCTGAATGGCACGCTCTGATTCTGTATCTAATGCAGATGTCGCTTCATCTAAAATCAACACGGACGCATTACGTAATAATGCACGTGCAATAGCTAAACGTTGACGTTGCCCACCAGATAAAGAAACTCCATTCTCACCTATCATGGTATCTAACCCATGTTCCATTTTTTCAATAAATTCCATTGCATGCGCCGCTTTTGCCGCAGCAATAATCTGCTCACGGCTATATTTTTCAGTAGCTGCATACGCAATATTATTCGCCACCGTATCATTGAATAAATGAACTTGTTGCGAAACCACAGCACAATGCTGACGTAAATTGGCTAAGGTATAATCCTTAATATTATGTTCATCTAAATAAATCGCGCCTTGTTGAATGTCATAAAAACGCGTAATTAAATTGGCAATTGTTGATTTTCCTGATCCAGAACGTCCGACTAATGCAACGGTTTTACCTGCTAGAATTGAAAAAGAGATATGTGATAGTGCAGGTTCATCTTTCCCTTCATAATAGAAGCTTACATCATCAAACCTAACATCCCCTTTTACTTGTTCAGTAATGTACTGTCCATGATCTTCTTCTTTCTTTAAATCAAGAATAGCAAATAAGGTTTGGCACGCCGCCATACCACGCTGAAACTGTGCATTAACATTCGTTAATGATTTTAACGGACGCAATAAAGCAAACATAGAGGAGAAAACTAAAGTAAAATCGCCAGCAGTGAGTTGTCCTCCCATCATCGTTGGCACAGTAGCGAGATAAAGCACAACAGCTAAAGCAAAAGACGCAATAATTTGTACGATCGGATCAGAAATTGCACTCATTGCCATCATTTTAAGGCTTTTTCTACGCATATCATCACTAACTAGATTAAAGCGTTCTTCTTCTACTTTTTGACCGCCAAAGGAAAGCACTACACGATGCCCTTTCAACATTTGTTCTGCACTGGCAGTTAATTCCCCCATTGAGTTTTGCATATTTTTACTTAAACGGCGGAAATGTTTAGAAACAATACGGATCAAAACTGCAATAATCGGCCCAACGACAAATAACACTAAAGATAACTGCCAACTGGTATATAACATTAACGCTAATAAAGAAATAACAGTGGCACTTTCTTTGACAATAGTAATTAAGGCATTAGACGAAGAGTTCGCAACTTGTTCTGAATCATAAGTAATTCGAGAAAGCAGTTTTCCCGCTGCTTGGTGATCGAAGAAACTCACCGGCATATACATTAAATGCTTAAATAGCATTCGCCGCATCACCATCACTACATTACCTGATACCCATGACAAACTATAATCTGAGACGAAACTGGTACATCCACGCAATATGATTAATAGGATGACAATAATAGGTAGCCATTTGAGAAAAGTCAGATCTGCCTTGCCAAAGCCTTCATCTAATAATGGTTTTAATAAATAAATTAATCCAGCTTCAGTTAAGGCATTAAATACTAACGCAATAATTGCAACTAAAATCCCTAATTTATATTGCCAAATCATTGGCCATAGGCGTTTAAAGGTCTCTTTCGTAGAGTAGTCTTTATCATTCATACAAAGAATTTTATGATGTAAAAATAAAATTAAAGCGCTATTCTACCTTTAATCTGCTATTTCTCCAACCGCCCACCTCATCCAGCTGGTTAAACCACGCCGTCCTTTGATGACGCTCAGTTGTAATGATTAATTCATTATTTCGCATAAAGCGTAATCTAATTTGTCCATCCCATCCCGTATTCAAAATTTGCATTTTCTGCATCGCTAAACGTTCTAACACCTCTAAATGTGGGAAATGCCAACGATTTCCCAAACCAGACGAAATCAATGCAATTTTTGCATCAATTTGCTGTAAAAAAGGCTGACTCGTCGAGGTTTTACTGCCATGATGGGCAATTTGTACGATATCGACCTTCGGCAAAAGAGATAAATAACGCAATTCGCTCTTTCTATCCAAATCCCCTGTTAGCAATACTTGATACTGTCCATCCTCTATCAACAATACACAAGTATGCTGATTACGGGCTTGAGCGACAATCTGTTCTGGTGCTAGCATCGAAATACGCAAAGTACGCCATTGCATCTCTTTACCACGCATACAAGGTAACGGTGAACGATTGGCATAAGTTACTTGGGAAGGAGTATAGAACTCTGCTTTGGGGTAGTGCATTAATAATTTAGTCGCTCCGCCACTATGATCATTATCATCATGGCTCAATATAATTTTCTCTAGTTTAATCCCTTGACGTTGTAAATAAGGCAAAATCTCTAACTCCGCCATACTTCCACCTTGCCAACTTACTCCAGTATCATAGAGAACACCTTTATCACCTTGGCGAATCAACACGGCTAGCCCTTGCCCAACATCTAACATTTCTAGCGACCATCTTGTTTGCCAATGCTGATAATAGTGGTGTCCTAACAACATCAACTGCCAAATTAAACCCACTATCACGCTTATAATCATATAATGTAACCGTTTTATATCTGGTAGCTGTTCTCGATTAAAACTGATTATTTGAGGCTGTAATTGAGCTAATAAGGTGCTATTTTTGTTTAAGTGCTGCTTCTGATAGTAAACATACCACCCTATAATCAGCACCATACACAGACAAATTAATCTCATCCATAATGATTCTAATAAAGAAAATTCACGCCATGTTGTTTGCCATGGCATTAACCACTCTAAACTTTTTGTTGCGATTGTTACACACCATTGCCAACTTCCTAAGCCATTGAAGGTTATAATTGACAACAAAATACAAGGGATCAGTAATAAACTAAATAGCGGTACAATCCATAAGTTAATTAATACATTTTGTAGATTGATACCATGAAAAAATAATAAGGTAATTGGCGTAAATAGTAAGCTTAAGCCAATTTGGATATGCAACAAACCCAACAGATAATAAGGTACCTTTCCTAATTGTGATAATGGTTTTCCTCGCCACTGCCATACGGATAAAGGCAGTAATTCATTCCATACTAACAAACAGAAAACGGCTGATGCCGATAACCAAAAGCTATCACTTAATAAAATAATAGGATCAAACATAATAAAAAGGGCAAGGCAACGAAGATAGAGTTGCCACCAAGTAAGATGACATCGCCGAAAACGTAATAACAATAATAAAATTAATCCAATAGCAGCTCGAGTTGTTGGAATAGAGAAATCAGCTAAATAGCTATAAAAGATCGTCAGCGCACCTCCGCATAATAGTGGTAAGATTGGGGTAATCTTACGAGTAGGCAAAAGATATTGAATCCCTCGCCCCACTAGCAACCCAAAGAAAAATACTAGACCAATATGTAACCCTGAAATAGCAATTAAATGCGCAGTTCCGGTTTGTTGAAAAAGTTTTAATTGTTCTTGTGTTAAATGGTATTTTTCAGCAAAACCTAATGCCAATAATAATCCTGTACTAGGGTGATCCTTTAATTGCCGTTGTGCAAAACGCAGTAAATGTTGGCGTAAATTAGGCTGATCGGACAATAATCTTGCTTGCTTAACATTAGCCGTTCCCACAATTCGGTTGGCATAAAACCATTTTTGCCGTTGGAATCCACCTTGATTTAATCTTGAAGTAAAAGGTTTTAACTTAATTTCTCCTCGCCAAATTTGCCCTGATTGTAACGGTTGTTTTGGTAGCCAAGTAAGATAAAAACGGTACTGCTCCGCAGCTTCTGTCGTTTGTAATAGTGCGATTGCAGTTTGGTAATCGCCTTGATGAAGTACTTTTTCAATTTTGATGATAACTGGTTTTGTATTCGCAAAATAAACTGGTACTTGCTGAGTTTGTATCACTAGTCCTTTTATATTGATAACACTCCATACGCCTGAAATCACTATCGCTACGCCTATTAATGCCAATTGTTTTTTCTTTTTCCACCAACATACAAGGGTACAAACAGACAGCACTATTATTAATCCTAACTGCCAATCAGAAGCTTGTAACCAAGTTAAGGGGAGATACATAATTGATAGGCAAATGACAATCAAAACTAAACAAATCCGCTCCATATTTTTACAATAAATTTTTTTATAAATTCATATATCTTCAAGCCAGATACTTTAATCTTCCTTTACCTTATTGAACAAAAACCAAACAGCAAAAATGTGAACTCTCTCGAAAATTTACAAAAAAACCTTTTTTCACTTTAATTTCTGTATAAATAAACAGCGATCTCGCAAATTTCGTTTGCTAAAAATGAGAAGTTCTGCTATTTATATGCGGCTTTTTGGAAGACCCCTCCAAGTAGTATAAAAATTGGCGGAAATTTGTATTTCACAACCTCCTAAATATTGATGCATTACTCGCTCATAATGGAGTTCCGACAGTTGCTTGTATTATCAATTTTGGTGTCTAGGAGAGATTAAACATGACAGCAAACACGCCAAAATCATCACTAAGTATTTTAGCTCTTGCCGGTGTAGAACCTTATCAAGAGAAAGTTGGTGAAGAATATATGAATGAAGCTCAACTGCTTCATTTTAAAAAGATTTTAACTGCATGGCATGCTCAAATTGTTGGTGAAGCAGATCGTACCGTTGCGCATATGCGTGATGAAGCATCAAATTTCCCAGATCCATCTGATCGTGCAACCCAAGAAGAAGAATTTAGTTTAGAATTACGTAACCGTGATCGCGAGCGTAAGTTATTGAAAAAAATTGAACGTACCATTAAAAAGATTGAATCAGAAGATTTTGGTTATTGCGAATCTTGTGGTGTAGAAATCGGGATCAGACGTTTAGAAGCAAGACCAACAGCAGATCTCTGCATTGATTGTAAAACACTTGCAGAAATTCGTGAAAAACAGATCGGTGGTTAATTTTTTACCATCGTTTAACTCAATGTATTGTAACGAAAAATTCGCTTTCCTCTCCCTAATTTAATTAGGGAGAGGTTCTTATTTTTAATAAGAAACAGATAAGTCATAACTGAGGTGAACTATTTTTAATTATATTCGTAAACTCTTTCATAAAAGTAATACGAAAGAGGAAACTATCCAGCCTGCTAGTCAACCCACAATCGAAGCTAGCAAGAAAAAACAAACAGAAAGAAAGAAAACATCACAACGCAAAGCATCTTCTGCTGTGCATCGTTCACATATCCTAAAAGCTTCAGATTACGGTATTTATCCTCATCTTATCAGCCGTCAAGCTCTTCAAGTTATTGAAAAATTACAAAATAATGGTTTTGAAGCCTACGTTGTTGGTGGCTGTTTACGTGATATTTTATTAGAGAAAACCCCTAAAGATTTTGATATTGCGACCAATGCACGTCCTGAACAAATTCAGAAGATCTTTCAGCGTCAATGCCGGTTAGTTGGGCGTCGTTTCCGCTTAGCGCATATTCTGTTTGGTAAAGAAATCATTGAAGTAGCAACTTTCCGTGCAGCACACGATACCGTGAATAATGATCAATTTGCTAAACAAAGTGCGGAAGGTATGTTATTGCGTGATAACGTATATGGTAATTTAGAAGATGATGCTGCACGCCGTGATTTCACAGTGAACGCTTTTTATTACAATCCAAACAAAGATCAGTTATATGATTTCTTTAATGGCATTAAAGATTTACGTGCAGGCCGTTTAGTTTTAATTGGTGATCCTGTTCAACGTTATCAAGAAGATCCTGTGCGAATGCTACGTGCAATTCGCTTTATGGCAAAATTAGAAATGTTTTTAGATAAACGTTGTGAACAACCAATCTATGAACTTGCACCATTACTACAAAATATCCCAGCAGCACGTTTATTCGATAAATCATTAAAATTACTACAAACTGGGCAAGGTGAAAAAACCTATCATCTCCTTTATAAATATCAATTATTCCAACAACTTTTCCCTGTATTAACGCCATTTTTCACTGAAAACGGCGATTCATTTACTGAAAAGATGTTAATCAAAGCATTACGCTCAACGGATGAACGTATTGCAGACCATTTAAGAATTAATCCTGCCTTTTTATTTGCAGCATTCTTTTGGTATCCGTTACGTGAACGAATTGAAATCTTAAAAAATGAAGGTGGTTTGAATAATTTTGATGCTTATTCTTTGGCAAGTAATGATTTACTCCATCTCGTCTGCCAACGCGTTGCTATTTTACGTCGTCATACCGCAACTATTCGCGATATTTGGTCATTACAACTGTTATTTACTAAACGCACCGGTAAACGTCCACAATTAACCTTGGAACACCAAAAATTCCGGGCTGCTTATGACTTACTTGCTTTACGTGCTGAAATTGAGCATGGTGAAACAATCGAGTTAGCAACATGGTGGTACGAATATCAACAAAGTAATACTTCACAACGTAATGAATTAATCCAAATTCAACAAAAACGACAAGCTGAACATGGTGTGCCAAATAAACACAAACCACGTCGTCGTTACCGTAACAATCGCAAGAAAAGACGCTTTAGTGAAAATAAACAATAACTGATGAATAATGTTTACATTGCTTTAGGCAGTAATCTCAATCAACCTATTTTACAACTGACTACTGCCTTAGATTACTTACAACAGCAGCCCGCTATTCAACTTATTGCGGTCAGCCCGCTCTATTCTAGTAAACCGCTTGGCCCACAAGATCAGCCTGATTATGTAAATGCGGTTGCGCAAATACAGACTTCTCTTGAGCCGCTTGCGCTGCTTGACCTATTACAAGCAGTTGAACAACAACAAGGGCGAGTACGTTTACGCCGTTGGGGTGAACGCACACTTGATCTTGATATTTTGTTATTTAACCAGGAAATTATTGATACGGAACGTTTAACTGTACCGCATAAAGAGATGAAAAATCGGGAATTCGTCCTAATCCCGTTATTTGATATTGCACCACAACTGATACTGCCTGATGGTGAATCACTTGCCACCGCAGTAATGCCTTTTCGTCAGCATACGATGCAGAGAGTGGCACAATATCCACTCTCCCCTAAATAACATTAATCAAATAACTGTTGCCACACTTCACCAATAAAAGTACGCATTTCAGCAAAAGGCATTTCTTCCACCACTGAATTTTTGCCAGCTAAATTTAAGTGGTGAATGTGGTTGCGTAGTTCAACATAAATTTCTGTTAAGCGTTGTCCAATTTCGGCTGAAATCACTTGGTATTTCACCATATCCTCAAAAATACGTACATTATCAGACCAAGTTGTCAATTCTGGAGTTGTTGGTGCATTTGCTAACATCAAATATTGTGCAATAAATTCAATATCGGTAATCCCGCCACGATCTTTCTTAATATCAAAGTAACCTGCTGGAGTATGCGATAAATGTTCATACATCTTTTCTCGCATTTCTCGCACATCGTTTTTTAAACGTTGTTGATCTTGAGCTGTCGATAACACGGCACGACGAATTGAATCAAACTGCTGACGCATCACTGTTTCTCCATATACCGCCCTTGCTCTGACTAAGGCTTGTTTCTCCCAAGTCCAAGCTTCATTTTGTTGGTAATCATGAAACGCATGAATTGAGCTGACTAATAACCCTGCACTGCCTGAAGGGCGCAATCGCATATCGACTTCATATAAAATCCCAGAATTTGTATTAATATTAAAGATACTATTAATCTTTTGTGCCAAGCGTAAATAAAACTGCCCACTATCAATACTGCGTTTACCCCCAATAGTTTGACCATTCGCCGGTGCATCATATAAAAATACTAAATCTAAATCTGATTTATACCCTAATTCAATGCCTCCAAGTTTTCCATAACCAACCACTAAGAACGATTTCTCATCACCTTGTAAATGATCCGGCGTACCAAAACGCTGTGTGACTTGTCGCCATGCCAAATTAACGACACTCGCAATAATCGCTTCCGCTAAATAAGTTAAATGATCACTCACCTTCATGACAGGCAATGCACCTAAAATATCAGCAGCAGCAACACGTAATTGCGTTGCTAACTTAAATTGGCGCAGCACATCAATCATCTGTTCTTCATCTTCTTGTGGTACACGTAACAAATAATGTTCTAATTCTGCTTGATACTGTGTAAATGGCGGCGGTGATAATAAGATATTAGGATTTAATAACTCATCTAGCAACAGTGGATAATCGGCAATCTGTCTTGCCACAAAAGGCGAAACACTACACAATTTCATTAATAATGTACGTGAATTTGGATTTTCACGTAGCAATTCCAAATAGGTAGTACGTGTTGCGATTCGGCCAATAATTTCTAAAATCCGAGGAACTAATACTGCCGCTTGTTCCATTGCTAGCATTTCATCAATTAATACAGGTAACAACTGCTCTAATACATCCCGTCCTCGAACACCAATAGATTTGCGTAAGATATCTTGTTTAAACTGCCAAAGATCTTCAGCAATTTTTTCCTGATTATCAATTGCCAATGAAGCTAATAACGTGGTCACATCTTGCAAATTAAAACTGATACCAAGAAAGTCCTGCCATTCACTTTCGGTCGCTTCATCTTTTTCATCTTCACTGCCAATCAAATGGTGGAACACTTCTCGCACATTTTGTTGGTGTTGAGTCAAAATTTGATAAAAACTTTGCCAATCATAAATTGGATACTCTAGCGTCACCACCTGCCCTTGTTGATTAAAATAAGTAAATGCACGGCAAGCTTCAACTAAGCGTTGTTTATCCTGTTCATTGGTTGGCAACAGTTGAGTTTGCTGATCATTAATCGCTTGTAACACATTCTCCACTCGTCTTAAAAATAGGTACGCTTGTGATAAATGGTTCGCTTCCAACTGTTTTAACAAGTCTAACTCGACTAATTTCGGTAAGATGGCTAATAACTCTCGTTGTTGTAAGCTCTTTTCACGTCCACCACGAATAAGTTGAAAAACTTGCACAATAAATTCAATTTCTCGGATTCCACCTGCGCCTAATTTAATATTATCAACTAAACCACGCCGCCGGACTTCCGCATTAATCTTTTGCTTCATATCACGCAAAGACTGGATCGCACTAAAATCAATATAACGACGATAAACAAATGGACGTAACAGCTGATTCAAATAGCGATGATTAATATCGTTGCTATCTTCCCCCATAATCCGTGCTTTAATCATGGCATAACGTTCCCAATCTCGCCCTTGTTCTTGGTAATAATCTTCCATTGAAGCAAAACTGAGTGCTAATGCCCCCGCATCCCCAAACGGGCGTAAACGCATATCAACCCGATACACAAAGCCATCAATCGTTTGTTGTTCTAATGCTTTAATAAAACGTTGCCCTAAACGTACAAAGAATTGTCCATTATCAATACTTCGTCTTGCGCCTACGGTTTCACCATGATCTGGATAAGTAAAAATGAGATCAATATCTGATGAAAAATTCAGCTCTCTACCACCTAATTTTCCCATTCCTAAGATAATTAATTTTTGTGCTTCGCCTTCCGAATTCATTGGTGTTCCTAATTCGGCACATAACTTTTCATATAACCAATCTTTGGTCACAACAATAATCGCTTCAGCTAAAGCAGAAAGTTGATGGAAAATTTGTTCAACACTGGCTAAATTTAGGCTCTGACAAAAACTTAATTTTGCCATCTCATGATGACGAAAATGACGCAATATTTGATAAAGCTGAGTTTCATCTGTGATCTCTGCCAATTTTTCTCGTAAGCGTTGTTGATAATTATCACAATCGGAAAATTGTGGTGGTAAAGCAAGCCATTGCTGAAATAGATTTGGATATTTATGCAGTGTGTCCGCAACAAAATCAGAGAAATAGATTGCTATTGCTATCTGTTTTAATCCCGTTGGTAAAGCATTAATTTCAAGCGGAAGTGAATATTGTTGATCAAGATGGGCTGTTTGTAATAGATCGAATAAACGTTGTTGTTGTGTTGGCGAAAGTTGCATAAGCGAATCCTTATTTTGCTCGGCAGTGCTCCACTACCGAGAGAGAAATCATGGCTATTAATTTACCAATTTTTCTAAGGTCGCTAAAACAATTTGTGAAGAATGTTTGACGGCTGTCGGTAAAAATTCATCAAAAGAGATATGAGATTCTTTATCTGCCACATCAGAAATTGCACGAATCACCACAAATGGCACTTTAAAAGCATAACAAATATGTGCAATGGCTGCGGCTTCCATTTCTACTGCGGCAACAGTTGGAAAATCTTGACGAATACGTGCTATTGCCTCAATACCATTGATAAATTGATCACCTGAACAAATCAAGCCAGTCACTGCGTGTTGCCCCTGCTCTTCCACAACTGTTGCTACCACATCAATTAACTTCTGATCGGCAACAAATTTCTCTGGACAAGCTGGTAGCTGCCCTTTGGCATAACCAAATGCGGTCACATCTGCATCATGGTAACAAACCAGATCTGAAATGATAATATCGCCAATATTGAGTTCTGGATCTAAACCACCTGCAGATCCAGTATTGATAATACAATCTGGCTGACAAGTTAAAATTAATGCTGTTGTTCCCATCGCTGCAGCACTTTTACCAATCCCAGATTTCAATAATGCCACATCATGTTGACCAATTTTTCCTTCATAAATCGTACAAGTTGCTAACTGCTTTTCTTGTTTGTCTTGCATTAAACCTTGTAAAATTTCAACTTCTTGTGCCATTGCACCAACAATTCCGATTTTCATTTATGTCCTCGTTGTTCTTGTAAAAGTTTATCTGTGAGAGAATCTAAAACGGCCATAGTGTAATCATCATTATAGAGCGTACTTTCTGTTAAAACATAACGCCCACCAACTGCAACAAAAGGCAAGGTAAAGACCCCATATTTTTTAGTGTCAGCAATCGCTTTCTGTACTTTACTTTCTATCACAGGTGAATTTAATAACTCTGAAAAGGCATTGATATTGACTTTCTTGTGCTCTAACCACTGTTGTAGAAATTCGCCACGTCCTTTACGATTTTGATCAAATTTCAATTCTGCTGTATCAAAAATAAATAGATCAGCAAGATCCGGACGACCTATGTTTTCTAACGCATAATACACAGAAGCAGAATAGTGTCCTGTATCCGTTGCCGCAGGAATCCATTCAATATCAACATCATTCGGATTCATACGTTTGTATAAACTTAAATTATCCGCTGCCATTAAACAAATACGACATTCATAGGCAAAGAAAAATTTAATTTTGACCTTTTTCTCTGGTAAAGGCGCTTCCTGTAATGGTTTTTTATAGGAAAAATAGTCCTTACCATCTTTAAAAATAGGTAATTGTTCAGCGTAACTGGTTGATAATACGATACTTAACCAAGTTAAAGCCCACAAACGTATCACAAATCTTATCCGATTCATTGCTTATCCTAACGCTTCTATATAATTAACTAATAATTGTACTTGTCTATTTCCTCGATATTCATTGACCGCTAGATGGTAAACCATTCTAGCTGATTTAATTGATAAATCTGGATATAAGCGAGTATCAACATTAAATTGAATGGCATCAAACATATTACCGCCGGTAATAGGCTCTACCAACATTTTTAAATGTTTTTCTCCTACAATACGTTGCTGTAAGATACGAAACTCTCCATCAAATTGCGGCTCAGGAAAATGTTGTCCCCAAGGGCCGGCAAATTGTAATTTCTCTGCTGTTTCAACATTCATCTGTTGTGACTCTAACTCACCATCTGTATAAATCACACCTTGTAATGATTTTTCATCTAACCATGCTTTTGCATATTGATTAAATAACTGTTGAAACTTAGTGAAATACTGTTCATGAATACTCAAACCAGCCGCCATCGCGTGGCCACCAAATTTAATAATGATTTCAGGGTGCTGGCTATGAATATACTCTAATAAATCTCGAATATGTAACCCTTCAATAGAACGGGCTGATCCACGTAAAATCCCTTCCTCTTCCTGGGAAAATACTGCTGTTGGCCGATGAAATTGATCTTTCATTCTTGCTGCTAAAATTCCCAATACCCCTTGATGCCAATCAGGTTGATATAACGCTATCGCAAATGTATCTTGTTGATAGACGTGTTTTAATTCGCGTAAGAAATGCAAAGCCTCCTGCTTCATTCCTGTTTCAATTTCTTTACGCGTTTGATTCAAACTATCCAGCTCCAGGGCCAACGCACGTGCTTGCTCCATACTTTCTGCCAACAACAGCTCGACCCCAATCGACATATTATCAATACGCCCAGCAGCGTTCAAACGTGGTGCAACTGAGAATCCTAAATTACTCGCTACAACTTGAGAAATCTCTAAATTAGCAACTTCAATTAATGCTCTGATTCCACAATGACAACGTTCAGCACGAATTCTCGCTAGGCCTTGTGAAACCAAAATACGATTATTGTAATCTAATGGTACGACATCAGCGATGGTGCCTAATGCGACTAAATCCAATAACTCGGCAAAATTTGGTTCTTGTTTATCAGCAAAAAGTCCTTGATCACGAAATGCAGCACGCAACGCTACCATTAGATAAAATGCAACACCAACACCAGCCAGATATTTAGATGGAAAACTACAATCACGCAAATTTGGATTCACAATCACATCAGCCTCAGGTAATTGTTCACCTGGTAAGTGATGATCTGTCACAATCACTTTAATTTGATGTAGCTTTAAATAAGCAATCCCCTCAAATGAAGAAATACCATTATCCACAGTAATCACCAAATCAGCTTGTTTTGCCAGTACCTGTTCAGCAACCAAAACGCTTAAACCGTATCCTTGTTCAAAACGATCCGGTACTAAATAATCAACAAATTGAAACCCTAATTGACGCAATGCAAACACAGTTAACGCAATACTTGTAGCGCCATCTGCATCAAAATCTCCGACAATAACAATTTTTTGCTGCTGTTGATAGGCTTGAATTAGTAAGGTAGTTGCCTGCTCTAAATCAGTAAGCAACGTAGGGGGTAACATAAATTTTAAAGCATAGTTCAGATGTTGGTCTGTTGTGATCCCTCTGCTTCGGTAAATACGATCCAATAAAGGATCATGACTTACCGCAATTCCATCAGATAATGCTCTCCTTTCAATTTTTTTGATCACAACAACAGCCTTTTTCTATTACAACTTCAACAACAATATTTTTATACCAACATCACCTTTTATAATACGAAATAGCTTACAAACTTTGTAATACCTTCAATAATTCTTTTGGTGGCACATATCCGCCTAATAATTCACCATTTGGTAAAATAATACTCGGTGTTCCGTTTACCCCGTATTGCAAACCTAATTGATAATGTTTAGTTACCATTTGTGGTGCATGTAATTCTTTCGGTAAATTGCCTTTTTCAGCTTCATTTAATGCAAATACAGGATCTTTTGCTACCCAAATACTTTCCATCTGTTGAGCAACTTGCCCACCTAACCCTTCTCGTGGAAAGGCTAAATAACGTACAGTAATACCAAGATCGTTATAATCTTTCATTTGCTCATGCAATAAATGGCAGTAGTGACATGTGATATCCATAAACACAGTAACAACATATTTCTCATTTTTTGCAGGATACACAATCATCTGATTAGAAAGTTTTTCAACTTGCTCAAACAGTAATTTATTTGACATATTCACAGCGCCTTTATCCGTAATTTGATAAAGATTACCATATAACACATACTTACCATCTTCTGATACATAAACAATTCCTTTATCAGTCACTGCTGTTTTGATCCCAGCTAGTGGTGAAGACGTAATTTGAATCTCATTTACCCCTAATTTTTTTAATTCTGAGGTAATTTGTGCATCATCGGCTAATGCAGCGGTGGTTGTCATTGCAAGTAATAGAGCTAGAGCACTTTTCTTCATAATTTATCCTTTTATATATTGTTTTACAGGCGCAAAACTTTTGCGGTGTTCTGGCAAAATACCATATTTTGCCAAATTCTCTAGGTGCAAGGCTGTCGGATAGCCTTTATGTTGATCAAAACCATATTCTGGGTATCTTTGATGTAACTCGATCATCTCTTGATCTCGGGCAACTTTCGCCAAAATCGAGGCTGCACTAATCTCAGCAACTAAGCTATCACCTTTAACTACAGCCTGTGCAGCAATCCCCAAATCTTTTGGAATACGATTACCATCAATTAAGACAAAATCTGGCTGAATATGTAATCCTTGTACTGCACGACACATCGCTAACATTGTTGCTTGCAAAATATTAATTTGATCAATTTCATTAGCTTCAGCCCTACCTAAGCTCCAAGCTAAAGCCTTTTCTTTAATCTCTTCCGCTAATATTAAACGTTTCTTTTCTGATAATTTTTTTGAATCAGCTAAACCTTGAATCGGTTTATTTGGATCAAGAATCACTGCCGCCGTAACTACCGCTCCAATCAGTGGACCTCGTCCCACTTCATCCACCCCAGCAATCAGATTAGCAAGAGGATAAATAAATTCCATCTTAAATCCTCGCTTCACTTTCTAATAAAGTAACCACTGCTTCAGCAGCTAATTTATCTGCATCTTGTTGAATTGAACGATGTAAATCCGTAAAAATTTGTCGTAATTGAGCTTTATGTCGCAGATCTTGTTCCTCTTTGGAAAAATAAATCGCTAATTTTGCTGCCAATAACTCTGGCTCACACTGTTCTTGGATCACTTCTGGCACAAGCAGATCATTCGCTAAAATATTCGGTAGTGAAATATAATTTGTTTTCACTAAACGTTTCGCCAGCCAATATGTACTTGCTTTCATTTTATAACCAACAACCATAGGTGATTTACACAACATTGCCTCTAATGCAGCTGTTCCAGATGCAAGTAATGTTGCCTCCGCCGCAATCATTGCCTGTTTCGCATGACCATCAATCAAAATGACCTCTAAATTTGGCGCTACTTGTTGCAAAATCTGTTCAAATTGCTGACGACGTTTCTGATTTGCTAGTGGCACCAATAATTTTATATCAGGATACTGTTGCTGTAACAAAATAGCTGTTTTGATAAACGTTTCTGCTAAGAATGCTACTTCATTATGACGACTTCCCACTAAAATCGCTAAATAACGTTGTGTTGGATCAATCTGTAAAAACTCACAAGCTTCCAAACGATCGGGTTTCAATGGCAACGCATCCGCTAAGGTATGTCCAATAAAACGACAAGGAACTTGGTGTTGATCATAAAAAGTTTTTTCAAACGGCATAAACACCAACATCATATTCACTGCTTGAGCAATTTTGTGAATACGATTTTGACGCCAAGCCCATACTGACGGGCTAACATAATGCAGTGTTTTAATCCCATGCTGTTTCAATTTCAGCTCAACGCCAATATTAAAATCTGGTGCATCAATACCAATAAAAATATCTGGCTTAATATTGATTAAACTCTTAATTAGCGATTGGCGAATTTTAAGTAGGCGAGGAAGATGTTTAATTACTTCAGCTAACCCCATTACGCTAAGCTCTTCTATATCCACTAAGGTTTCACATCCAGCTTGCAACATTTTCACCCCCGCAATACCGATAAATTTTGCTTGAGGGTAACGGATTTTCAATGCATTAATTAACCCTGCACCTAAAATATCACCTGATACTTCTCCAGCCACAATCGCAATTGTCGGTGCATAAGTATTCTCAGAAACAGCTTGTTGCATAATTTTTTCCTCAATAGATATAAAATAAACCGCACTCTATCTCAAACAACAGATAATGAGTGCGGTTTCAATAGCAAATGATTAGCGGATAATACCACGTGTTGAACGTTTAAAGAAATCTAAGAAAAAACTAATTGATGATTCAGTTTCTGCGATTTGTTCGATTTCAGGCATCACTTGTTCCAACGTTTTCTCACTACGATAGATCAATTTATAGACGCTACGAATAACGTGTAATGTTGGTTTATCAAAACCACGACGTTTTAAACCTTCAATATTGATCCCAAATGGGCGCGCATGGTTACCTTGAGCCATAACATAAGGCGGTACATCTTGGCTTACCATTGAACCACCACCTAACATAACGTGAGCTCCAACAATTACAAATTGATGAATAGCTGACATTCCACCAACAATCACAAAATCATCTAATTCAACGTGTCCCGCTAATGTCGCATTATTTGCTAGGATACAGTTATTTTTGATCTGACAGTCATGTGCAATATGTGCATTCACCATAAAGAGATTATTGTCACCAACCTTCGTTGTGCCACCACCCTGTACCGTACCACGATGGATAGTCACGTGTTCACGGATACGATTGTTATTACCTATAACGGTTAATGTTGGTTCACCTTTATATTTAAGATCTTGGTTAACTTCACCAATTGTCGCAAATTGATAAATTTGGTTATTTTCACCAATTTTGGTTTTACCTTTAATCACGATATGTGAATTCAATACAGTATTCGCACCAATTTCTACATCTTTTTCAATGATACAAAATGGTCCAATAACGACATTGGCACCAATAGTTGCCCCTTCTTCAACAATCGATGTTGGATGGATTTTCGCACTTGGATGGATCATCTTAAACTCCTCGTCTAGCACACATTAAATCGGCTTCACAAACTAATTGCCCATCAACGGTCGCAATTCCTTTAAAACGCATCACACCACGTCTTTCACGTTCAAATTCAATTTGCAATATTAATTGATCGCCTGGTAACACAGGTTTCTTAAAGCGTGCATTATCAATTGCAGCAAAATAGTACAACTCATTTGGTGAAAGTTGTGTTGTTTTAAATGCTAAAACGCCGGCTGCTTGTGCTAATGCTTCTAAAATTAATACGCCTGGAAAAATCGGTTTTTGAGGAAAATGTCCTGTAAAACAAGGTTCATTCACACTTACATTTTTTACTGCTTTGATCCATTTACCTTCTTCAAAATCTAACACACGATCAACCAATAAAAATGGGTAACGGTGTGGCAAAAGCTGCATAATTTCGTTAATATCAACTATCCTTGGTTCTCGTTCAATTGTCACTTTGGTTGCCCCTTAATAATATTTATATCATTTGCTAATATTTTTAATTTGTTTTTCTAATTCTTTTACTCGCTTATTCATATCATTAATCCCTAATGTAAGCGCCGCTGTTTTACGCCACTCTTTATTAGGTTGTAATGGAATACCAGAAGAATACACACCTGGCGTAGTAATTGGGCGCATAACCATTCCCATTCCAGTAATAGTTACACCATCGCAAATTTCCATATGTCCATTAATGACACTTGCGCCACCAATTAAGCAATAACGTCCCACATGTAAACTACCCGCCATAATCACACCCCCAGCCACCGCAGTTCCTGTACCGATATGTACGTTATGTGCGATCTGACAAAGATTATCAATAATCACATTATCTTCAATTACTGTCGCATCTAATGCGCCACGATCGATACAAGTGCAAGCACCAATTTCGACATGATTACCAATAATCACTGTTCCTGTTTGTGGAATTTTAATCCATTTTCCACGCTCATTTGCATAGCCAAAGCCATCACTACCAATCACAGCAGAAGATTGAATTAAACAATCTGTACCAATTTCTACTTCATGGTAAACCGAAACATTAGCCCACAATTTTGTTCTAGCACCAATTTTGGCATTTTTACCAATAAAACAACCAGCCCCAATACAAACATCATCACCTAAAACGACTCCATCTTCGATGACTGAATTAGCACCAATACTCACATTCTTACCTAACAGTGCGGTTGCTGAAATGACTGCGCTTTCAGCAATATCTGTTGCTGGTTTCGGTGTCTTATCCATATATTGTGCCAAAATCGCATAAGCAACATAAGGATCTTTCACCACGATCAGATTTTGTTTATCTGAACAATGTGGAAGATCTGCTTCGCTTACTAATAATGCACCCGCCTGACTTTCAGCCAATAGTGGGCGGAATTTAGGATTTGAAATAAATGTTAAATGTTGTGAGGTTGCTCGCTCTAGAGGTGCAATACTTTCTACGAAAATATCGGCGTTACCCTTTAGAGTACCGCCGACTTTTTCCGTCAACTCGCTTAGACGGTATTGTTGCATAATTCCAGCTATTCCTTATTTTTTCGCTGGTTGTGCTGCTGGAACAAGTTTATCCATCACATCTTTAGTGATGTTTTTACCATCAGCTTCAAATACAACTGTTGAAGTATCAAGAACAAGAGAATATTTTCTCTCTTTTGCAATATCATTAATCACTTTCTGAATAGATTCTACAACTTTATTTTCTTCTTCTACTCGGCGTTGGTTAATTTTTTGTTGTAATTCATTGGCTTCTTTATCATAGTCAGCACGTAATTTATTAATTTCATCTTCACGTTTTTTGATGTCTGCTTGACGTAGGTTTTTACCATCTTTTTGTAATTTTTGGATTTTATCTACAATTACTTTCTCTTTTGCACGTAATTGTTCAACAGGTGCTTTAAATTCTTCATCTAATTTCTTTAATGCCTCTTGGTATTCTGGTGCATTTTTAAAAACATATTGAGAATTAATAATAGCAATATTTTCTTCTGCATTTGCAACCGAAGCAAATAATGCACTGCTTGCTAACGCTAAAGTTAATCCTGCAACTTTTAAAGATTTTTTCATAAAAACTCCTAGAGTATATTTATTAATTAAATTGGGTTGTATTAGAGAACTTATTTACAAATAAGTTCTCATAAATTTTTTAGAATGTACCACCAATACTAAATTGGAACTGCTCTACATCATCACCTTCATATTTTTTAATTGGTTTCGCATAAGAGAATACCAATGGTCCAATTGGAGATTGCCATTGAAATGCAATTCCCGCTGAAGCTCTGATCCGACTTGGATTGCTATAATCAGGTAAATCATATTTTGTAGAAAATGATTTATTCCATTGAGTATTCCAAACGCTAGCAGCATCAACAAAGAATGATGTTCTTACGGTTGTTTGATTTTTGTCACTAACAAATGGGGTCGGTACAATCAGTTCAACACTAGTAGTTGCCATTGCATTACCACCAATAATATCTTTACTATCACCTTCTACATAGCACTGAAATTCACTATGAATAGAACCATCTAAACAATTATTCGGTGCATCTTTTGTCAGATAAAAAGCATTTGGTCCAATTGATCCATAAGAAAACCCACGCAATGAACCAATCCCACCAGCAGTATAGTATTGATAGAATGGTAATTTTTTACCACCAAATCCATTCGCATAATTTAAACTTGCTTTACCTGATAATACCCAAGTTTCAGCACGATTTAACGGATAATAGCCTACAATATTCGCATTTAGTTTGTAATATTTATTATCTGAACCTGGAATACTAATACGTCCGCCAATATTGGCTTTAATCCCTTGAGTTGGAAAGAAACCACGATTTAAGCTGTTATATCCCCAACCTAAACTAAAATCAAAATCATGATTAGAGAAACTCCAACTATCTGATCCAATTGATTTTAGATAAAGCGCTCTACTATATTCTGGTTGAATATCTTTCAATTTATTATGCGCATAACCTAATCCCAAGTAGTAAGAGTTATTTTCATCTACTGGGAATCCTAAAGTTGTATCAAGCCCATAAGAAGTTTTGGAGTAAGAGGCTTGACTATTATTTTTTGAGTTATCATATTTTTCATAATAAATATTACCACCAAGGCTTACTCCATCTTTAGTAAAGTATGGCTCGTTATAGCCTAATGCAATACTCATTCCATAGTCATTACGTGTCCCAGATAAACTTGCTGACGCCCCAGTCCCTAAGAAGTTATCTTGTTTTACACTTGCGTTATAACTCAAACCACTTTCTGTACCGTAACCAATACCGAAGTTAATACTTCCTGTATTACGCTCTTTTACTTTATAGATAACATCCATTTGGTCATTAGTGCCTTTCACCATTTCCGTAGAACTATCCACAGTTTCAAAGAAACCTGTACGTTCTAGGCGTAATTTACCTTGTTGAATAGCAGATAAAGAATACAATGCACCTTCTTGTTGACGCATTTCTTGACGTAATGTTTTATCTGCACTCGCATCATTACCTTTGAATAAGATGTTACGTACGTAATAACGGCGTCCTGCATCCACCACATAAGTTAAATTCACTTCATGTTTTTCTTCATTAAATTCAGGCACTAAATTCACTTGTGGTGCAGCATAACTATTGTCACCTAAGATAGCTTTAATCCCATCTTCAACATCTTTCGCATTATCACCATTAAACAATTCACCTACATAAATTTTCTTCAATAATGGTTCCATTTGTGGCATTAATCCCGCAGTATCCCCTACAATACGAACGCCACTTACGGTGTATTGTTCACCTTCAGAAACATCAATGGTAATTGCAATATCTTTTTTATCATCACTGACCTTCGTTTTTACATCAGTAATATTAAATTTTGGATAACCTTTATTTAGATAAAAAGTCTTAATCGCTTGTAGATCATTTTGGAATTTTTGTTGATCTAATTTACTACTTGCAAAGAAATTCCACCAAGAAACATCCGGTTGAACTTCCATTTGATCTAATAATGTATCTTTATCGAATGCTTTATTGCCTGAAAAATTAATCTCTTTCACTAATGCGCGATCACCTTCAGTGATATTTAATTTCACATTAGCTTGATTGCTTGCAACTTGATCAATATCGAAATTAACTTTGGCATTATAAAAACCAATAGAGTGATAATAATTTTCTAATTCAGTTTTAAATGCATCTAACTTTTCACGATTAAGTAAGCTGCCAGCTTTGATATCATTCGCATTGAGGTTATCTTGCAAGGCATCTTTTGGAATCGAATCATTTCCAGAAAACTCTAAGCTATTAATCACCGCTCTTTCAGCAATATAAAGAACTAAAGTATTTCCTTCTCGAGAAGCTTGAACATTAGAAAAGGAACCATTCAGATATAATGCTCGAACAAGATTAGAGATATCTTGATCGGTAATAGTTTGCCCAACTTTGACCGGTAAACGTGCCATAATTGCACTTCTATTCTCTTCTGAAACACCATCTAAGCGAATATCTTTCACGACAAATGGTGCAGCAAACGTTGCGGTACTGCTAAATAATAAACTAGTTAATAAAAGTTTCTTCATATTGTTCAATCCTGTTGTTTTTTCAATAACAGTAAAAGTGAAATTTACTGCCATATTATAAACGCATTATATCATTAAATAACACAAAAACCGTAAGCCATAGCAATAACACCACACCAAGTCGATATGCCATATTCTGTATTTTTTCCGGCACTGGTTTCTTAGTCAAACCTTCAATAAATAAGAACACAAGTTGTCCGCCATCTAATACTGGCAACGGGAAAAGATTCATAATACCTAAATTCACACTAATTAATGCCATAAAGCGTAAAAAATAGGTAAGGCCATTCTCTGATGATATCCCTGCACCTTGTGCAATAGAAATTGGACCACCCAGGCTATTTAGACTCACTTCTCCTGTAAAAAGTTTACCAATAATCTTAATTGTTGCCCAAGAAAGTTGTCCGACCATTTGCCATGAATGAGAAAACGCCGACAATAGATCGTAGCGTTGCATTTCAATATCTTGTAGATTAAGAGAATGTACCACAGGCACTAACCCCACATACGGCTTCCCTTTATCGTTTAATGCTGGTGTTAATGAAATTATTTGCTGCTCACCATTGCGTTCAACTGTAATCACCATAGCTTGTTTTGGATGTTGCTGAATTTGAGTAACAAATTGTTGCCAATCCACTTTCTGACCATCCACGGCAACAATTTTATCGCCAACCATTAAACCACTTCTTTCAGCAGGTGAATTTTCTGATACTTTGGCGATTGTATTGTCAACTTTAGCTCTTTTTGGCTCAATGCCTAACGAGGTAAAAGCAGTTTCATTACTTGGATCAAACTTCCAATCCGATAAGTCAATAGTACGCTGAATGGTTTTATCTGAATCTGTATCTTGCAAACGGAATGCGACTTCCCCCTCTCCCATTTTCGCTGCCAACACCAAATTGACATCTTCCCAGTTGTGGATAGGTTCATTATCAATCGCTGTAATTTGATAGTTAGTTGGTAATGCAGCTTGCGCTGCAAGAGAGTTCTGACGCAAATCAGCAATGATTGGTTTTAAGGTGGGAATGCCGAGTAAATAAACAACCCAAAATGCAAGTAAAGCGAAAATAAAATTAGCTAAAGGTCCAGCAGCATAAATCATAATTCTAGAACGGACTGGCTGGCGATTAAATGCTTTAGCCAATAATTCAGGTGACACGTCTTCATTACGCTCATCTAACATTCTAACGTAGCCACCAAGTGGGAGCATCGAGACCACAAACTCTGTCCCTTGTTTATCAACCTTTCGCCATAACACTTTACCGAAACCAATAGAGAATCGTTGTACCGCTACCCCACATCGCCTTGCTACCCAAAAATGTCCTAGTTCATGCACAAAAACTAAGACAGCGATAACAATAATAAATGAAGCAACAGTCCATAAAAACGAAAACATACTCAATTCCGATCAAGTTAAAATAAAAAAAAATGCACTGAACACCGGTAACGCAGCTGTTAAACTATCAACACGATCTAAAATGCCACCATGTCCTGGAATCAGTTGGCTACTATCTTTGATACCGCAGTGACGTTTCAACATACTCTCGGTTAAATCACCTAAAATAGAAACAACAACAGTTAATACGGAAACAGCGACTAACTCTGCAAAAGATAAGCGAGTTGCTTCATATAATGGAGTAATCGTTAAGAAAATTGCAGCCACAATCACGGTGAGAACAATTCCACCAATAACTCCTTCCCATGTTTTCTTTGGTGAAACTGTTTCCGCAAGTTTATGCTTACCAAACTTTCTTCCTGCAAAATAAGCTCCAGTATCTGCTGTCCATACCA
Source organism: Gallibacterium genomosp. 3 (assembly GCF_001678475.1). GTDB lineage: Bacteria > Pseudomonadota > Gammaproteobacteria > Enterobacterales > Pasteurellaceae > Gallibacterium > Gallibacterium faecale. Next base: position 97,659 of record NZ_JTJR01000019.1, read on the forward strand.
ATAAAAATACATACAGTAATAAAGTAATACCTTGATAAGGACTACTATTGTAATGATAAAAACGGAGCGCAAGTAAACTTAAAAAGAAAGGAACTAATGTGAAGAAAGCAAATAAGATTTGAGCAATAGTCGAATTTCCCCAAAAAGCCGTACTTTTCGGATAAGTCATTACCAAAATAAAGGCTACAATCCACCAAATTAAGGATGACACAATTAATAATTCAGACACATTATTTAAAATCTTACCACTAGCGATAAAATCACTATTGGCATAAATAAATAGATATAAAAATGCAGCGGCAATACTTGTAATAATCCAACGTAAAATAGGTTGTTTAATGTTGGCAAATTGTGTCCATTCCCAAACGGCTAGCACAATTAATAATGCACAGGTACAAGCAAATAATAGGGGTGGAAATACAAACAACACAATAAATACTAGGCTAACTAATACCAGTGCTGATAAGATTCGAGCTTGTAACAAAATAAACTCCTATTATGATTATTTAGAAAGTGAGCCAAAACGGCGCTCTCGTTGTTGATAAAAATCTAATGCGTCTTCAAACTCTTTTTCTGAAAAATCAGGCCATAATACTTCAGTAAAATAGATTTCTGCATAGGCTACTTGCCACAATAAAAAATTACTAATTCTCTGTTCACCACTGGTACGGATCAATAAATCAACCATCGGTTGATCCACAGTTGTCAGATACTCTGCAAACTTATTTTCATCTAATTGCTGTAAAGCTAAATGACCAGCTTGTACATCATTACAAATACGTTTAGTCGCTTGTAAAATATCCCAACATCCACCGTAATTGGCAGCAATGTTCAAAGTTAATTGGGTATTATGTTGAGTAAGTTCTTCCGCATAATGGATACGTTTCTGTAAGCTTTCACTAAAGCGAGAAGTATCCCCTAAAATCTTCAAGCGAATATTATTTTTATGTAATTTACTCACCTCAAGATCTAACATTCTCATAAAGAGATCCATTAAAGCATTAACCTCTGACTCAGGTCTTTGCCAATTTTCACTACTAAAGGCATACAGAGTTAAATATTTAATTCCTGTTTGAGCAGCATAATAGACCGCACGTCTTACCGCTTGTGCGCCATTACGGTGTCCAAACACTCTTAACTTGCCTTTTTGTTTTGCCCAACGACCATTACCATCCATAATGATAGCAACGTGTTGTGGGATATTTTCAGGATCTAACGCCATATAATAATTTAAAATAATGTTGCTCACGCCGAGCGACAATATACCACGCAAGCCACCAATTAAAAACTTAAAATCCGATCATTCGCTATTTCTCTGGCGATTTTATCAACGGCTAACACATCTTCTACCGCCGTAATAGCTTGGCTTGGAATTTTTTCTACTACAAAGCGATTTAATTGTGCAATTTGGGTAAAGCTAATTCTGTCATGTAAAAAAGCATCTACAGCCACTTCATTTGCAGCATTCATTGCCGTTGTCGCATATTGCCCTGCTTCAAACGCTTCAATAGCCAATTTAAGATTAGGATAACGTTGAAAATCTGGCGCCATAAACGTTAATTCAGTGATTTTAGTGAAATCTAATGGTGCAACACCAGACATAATCCGCTGTGGATAAGACATTGTTTCTGCAATCGGGGTACGCATATCAGGATTACCCATTTGTGCAATCACGCTTCCATCAATAAAACGCACCATAGAGTGAATAATTGATTGTGGATGAATAATAATTTCCATCTGTTCCGCACTTGCATTAAATAACCAACGTGCCTCAATATATTCCAATCCTTTATTCATCATCGTAGCTGAATCAACAGAAATTTTTGCTCCCATTGACCAGTTAGGGTGAGCTATTGCCTGAACTGGCGTAATACTCTCAAACTCATCTAAAGGTTTTGTTCTAAATGGGCCACCTGAGCCAGTTAGAACAATTTTACTTATACCTAGTCCAGCCAAATCACAAAAACCAATATTTTGTTGTGCTTCTACTGGTAATGATTGAAAAATCGCATTATGTTCACTATCCACAGGTAATAAAGTCGCACCATATTTTTTCACTGCATCTAAAAACACTTGGCCACAAGTTACCAAAGATTCTTTATTTGCTAATAAAATACGTTTACCTGCTTTAATTGCAGATAATGTTGGTAACAATCCAGCTGCACCAACAATGGCTGCCATTACCATATCTACTTTTTCATGGGCTGCTAATTCACAAATCGCTTGTTCACCAGCGACCACCTCTGTTGCACAACCTTGATGCTTCAATTTCTTTGCAACTTGTTTCGCTGCATCGTGATTAGCCATCGCCACAAATACGGGTTCAAATTCTAAACACTGTTTCGTCACTAACTCTACATTGCTATTCGCAACTAAAGCAAAAACTTGATATTGCTTGTTTTGTTTAATTACAGAAAGTGTATTTTGTCCAATAGAACCAGTAGAACCTAAGATAATGATATTTTTCATAATAGTATGTGCGGCTTATATTGAGGGAACAAAAAAATAACTGGCGAACAGGATCGCCAGTTACCAAAAGAAAAAATTAGAAATCCATTAGCTCTTTTTCTTTTTCAGCTAATGCTTCATCAACTTTTTTCACATAAAGATCAGTTAATTTTTGGATCTCTTCTTGCGCTTTACGTTCTTCGTTTTCACTAATTTCTTTATCTTTTAATAGCGCTTTAATCTTATCATTCGCATCACGACGGATATTACGTACCGCAACACGACCTTGCTCTGCTTCACCACGCACAACTTTAGTTAAATCGCGACGACGTTCTTCGGTTAATGGTGGTAATGGAACACGAATAGTTGTTCCCGCAGACGCCGGGTTTAACCCAAGATCAGAAGCCATAATTGCTTTTTCTACTGCTGAGATTAAGCTACGATCAAATACAGTGACTGCTAATGTACGAGCATCTTCAGCAACCACATTTGCCACTTGGCGTAATGGTGTTGCTGCACCATAATACTCGACATGGATACCATCTAATAGGCTTGGATGCGCACGCCCAGTACGAATCTTAGAAATTTGACTTTTTAACGCTTCTACGCTTTTTTCCATACGTTGTTGCGCTTCATCTTTAATTGTTTTAATCACACTATATTCCTTTTTAATTTAACTCGAATAACAACTGCCGCCGAATTTTAACTAATGTAACACTTTTTTTAAATCTATTTTTTATCTGTAATTAAAGTGCCTTCTTTCTCACCTAACACGACGCGACGTAAAGCACCTGGTTTATTCATATTAAACACACGAATTGGCATACCATGGTCACGCGCAAGCGTAAACGCAGCTAAATCCATCACTTTTAACTCTTTTTCTAATACTTCTTGATAAGTTAATTGTGAATATAATTTTGCATTAGGATTAGTCGCTGGATCGCAGTCATAAACCCCATCTACTTTAGTCGCTTTTAAGACAACATCCGCCTCGATTTCGATACCACGTAAACAAGCAGCAGAATCTGTGGTGAAGAATGGGTTACCTGTACCTGCAGAAAAAATCACAACTTGACCTTGTCTTAACAAACGAATCGCTTGTGCCCAGCTATAACTATCACAAACACCATTAAGCGGAAATGCTGACATTAATTTTGCATTGACATCCGCACGATGTAATGAATCACGCATTGCTAAGCCATTCATCACAGTTGCCAACATTCCCATATGGTCACCAACAACACGATTCATCCCAGCTTTCGCCAATTTAGCGCCACGGAATAGATTTCCACCACCTAATACAACAGCAACTTGAACACCTAGTTCTAATAAATCTTTAATCTCTGCTGCCATACGATCCAAAATAGAAGGATCGATCCCAAAGCCTTCTTCACCTTGTAATGCTTCACCACTTAGTTTAAGTAAAATACGGTTATATACTGGTTTTAATTGACTCATCTGATTTTCCTTCTTTTGTTGTTGTGAAAATATAAGCAAATAATTTACCTAGCTTCCTTCACCTGGTGAAATACTTGGTTATATTTTCAGCTTATAAAAAAAGCGAGTTTCCTCGCTTTTTTTCACTTAGCTATTAAGCAGAAGTTTTTGACATTGCTGCAACTTCAGCTGCAAAGTCTGCTTCAACTTTCTCGATACCTTCACCAACTTCTAAACGGATGAAGTTAACAACTGTTGCACCTTTTTCTTTTAATAAATCACCAACAGTTTTTGATGGATCCATTACAAACGGTTGACCAGTTAAAGAAACTTCACCAGTGAATTTCTTCATACGGCCTTCAACCATTTTTTCTGCAATTTCACGTGGTTTACCAGATTGCATTGCAATATCCACTTGGATTTGACGTTCGTGAGCAACAACTTCTGCTGGAACATCAGATGGATTTACATATTCTGGGCGGCTTGCTGCAATGTGCATTGCAACGTGTTTCATTAATTCTTCATCAGCATTTTCTGCTGCAACTAATACACCAATTTTCGCTCCGTGTAAGTATGAACCTACTGCTGCACCATTGATTGCTGCAACACGGCGGATATTCATATTTTCACCGATTTTTGCAACTAATGCTGCACGTTCATCTTCAAAGTGAGCTTTTAATACTTCGATATCAGTGACTTTATTTTCTAATGCATAATCAGCAACTTTGTTTGCTAATCCTAAGAAACCTGCATCTTTTGCAACGAAGTCAGTTTCACAGTTCATTTCAACAGCAACACCGTAACCGTCTTGAATACGTACGATGATAACACCTTCTGCTGCTACACGACCTGCTTTTTTAGCTGCTTTCGCTTGACCTGATTTACGCATATTGTCAATTGCTAATTCGATGTCGCCATTAGCTTCAACAAGTGCTTTCTTGCACTCCATCATACCTGCGCCAGTACGTTCACGAAGTTCTTTTACTAATGATGCTGTAATTTCAGCCATTTTTAAATCCTCTTTCTGTGTCAAATAAGACCACATTTTATATAAAACAGGGAACCCTAATGAGTCCCCTGCTAACCAATGAGTTTACTGTGGTTAATAAGGGATTTAACCTTATTAGATCCCAATAAGATTATTCTGCTTTAGCTTCCGCTTCTGCTGCTAATTGTTCAAAAGCTTCTTCTGCAACTGCACCTTGAGCTTGTGCTTTACCTTCTTTAACAGCGTCTGCTGCTGCAGTTAAGTAAAGTTGGATTGCTCTTACTGCGTCATCGTTACCAGGAATCACATAATCAACGCCATCTGGATCAGAGTTAGTATCAACAATTGCAAACACAGGAATACCAAGATTATTTGCTTCTTTGATTGCGATATGTTCGTGATCAGCTGCAATAACAAATAATGCATCTGGTAAACCGCCCATATCTTTGATACCGCCAAGACTTAACTCTAATTTTTCCATCTCACGAGTACGCATTAACGCTTCTTTTTTGGTTAATTTATCAAAAGTACCGTCTTGAGATTGAGTTTCTAAATCTTTTAAGCGTTTGATTGATTGACGAACTGTTTTCCAGTTAGTCAACATACCACCTAACCAACGGTGGTTAACATAGTATTGTTGGCAATCTAATGCTGCTGCTTGTACTGGATCAGTTGCGGCACGTTTTGTACCAACGAAAAGAATTTTACCGTTATTTGTTGCAATACGTTTTAATTCTTCTAACGCTGCATTAAACATAGGTAAAGTTTTTTCTAAGTTGATGATATGAACGCCATTACGTGGTCCGAAAATGAATGGTTTCATTTTTGGGTTCCAGTAACGAGTTTGGTGACCGAAATGAACGCCAGCTTGTAGCATTTCACGCATTGTAACTTGTGCCATAATTTTTTCCTTATTTAATTGGGGTTTAGCCTCCACATACCCCTAGACAATCGACCGTTTGGCACCCCGATTGTTAGTATAGATATGTGTGTGAAATAATAAATTTGCCTTTCAAAAATTTTACGACAAAAAGGCGGTGCGTTTTATACCATAAAACGTACTAAAAACCAATGCTTATCGAGAAATATTTTCTTTAAAAGCCATCTAATACTTGCAGGGCATCACTCAATTTCTTCACTACAAAAACTTGCATATTATCGATAGGATTTTTTGGTCGATTCGCATAAGGCACTATCGCACGACGAAAGCCATGCTTTGCCGCCTCACTAATTCGTTCTTGACCACTTGGCACTGGACGAATTTCACCTGCCAAGCCAACTTCACCAAACACCACCAAATCTCGTGGTAGCGCACGATTACGAAAACTAGAAATTAATGCAAGCAATAAAGCTAAGTCCGCACTGGTTTCACTGACTTTTACCCCACCAACCACATTCACGAAAATATCTTGATCCGCCATTTGTAAGCCACCATGACGATGTAAAACTGCCAATAACAGCGCTACTCGGTTATGATCTAACCCCACAGCAACCCGTCTTGGATTAGCTAACATAGAATGATCCACTAATGCCTGAATCTCAACTAACAGCGGTCTTGTTCCTTCCCATAATACAACTACTGAGCTACCCGGCGTTTGTTCTTCACCTCGACTTAAAAAGATTGCAGAAGGATTTTTCACCTCTTTTAATCCTTGCTCAGTCATACCAAACACCCCTAACTCATTTACCGCACCAAAACGATTTTTCTGACTGCGCAATGTACGAAAACGGGAATCCGCTTCCCCCTCTAATAAAATAGAACAGTCAATACAGTGTTCTAATACTTTCGGTCCAGCTAAAGTTCCATCTTTCGTTACATGCCCCACCATAATAATCGCCACTTGTTTAGTCTTCGCATAACGTGTGAGAAAAGAGGCACATTCACGTACCTGAGCTACACTCCCTGGTGAGGATTGAATATCGGCTAAATGCATGACTTGAATTGAGTCAATTACCATAATTTTTGGCTGTAATTGATCTGCGTGCAGACAAATTTGTTCTACTGACGTTTCCGATAAAACCTGTAAATTCTCTGTCGGCAGATTTAAGCGTTTAGCTCGCATCGCCACCTGTTGTAATGATTCTTCACCTGTTACATATAACGTTGGCATTTGTTGTGCTAAACCACACATCACTTGCAGCAATAAGGTACTTTTCCCTGCACCTGGATGCCCACCAATCAGAATCGCACTCCCCGGCACAATCCCACCGCCTAATACACGATCTAATTCATTAAACCCGCTGCCAAAACAAGGTAATTCTGACAAGCTAATTTCCGATAATTTTTGAACCTTACTCCCACTCGCTCCCGCATAACCACTAAAGCGATCATTTTTGGTCGGTGTTGTTGCTAGTCTAACTTCTGTAATGGTATTCCATGCCTGACAAGCACTACACTGCCCTTGCCAACGCGCATATTCCGCTCCACAATCATTACATACATATGCTGTTTTTACTTTTGCCATAATCTTATTTCAAGGTAAGTTTTAATAAATTCATTATTATTTGTAGATATTTGCCACGAGAAGTTAATTCAAAGAGTTGATCTATTGCTTTGTGGTGATCTTGTTGCTCCACATGACGAGCAATAATTTGGCGAAGTTGTTGATAAAACAGTTGATTTACCTCTTGTAATTCGCTGACTAATTCCGCTCGTTCACTTGACTGTTCACCTAATTGATTAAACAACGCAGTTTCATTGCAATAGCATTGGTAAAGATTAAAGAACAAGCCAATTAATTCTATTACAGCAAAAGCCTCTTGTGCTAATTCACCTGAAAGTGATTTATCTAACCGTTTTAACAAACGTAACTCAAATTGTAATAAAGCTTCTAACTGCTCTGCTGCTGATGAAAATTTAGTTTCTAAAAGATGACGCCAATCATCAATAGATACTGATTGATATGTTTTACCCAATCCAGCAAGTTGGTAGCCTCGTTCCGCTTTGCTCTCTTGCCCAATCCGCATACCATCTAAAAATAACAAATTCTGCACAAAATTTAATACATCTGTGATCTCACCTGATTTCAGTTCAATCTCAATTTCACTAATGGGCGCTTGTTGCTGATTGGCTTCAATTTTGCCTTGATCAATCGCAATTTCTAATTGCGCGCCTTTTCCAGTTTCTAATACATAGTATTCACGCTGAAAATTGGTACTAAAAATTGGCTGTAAAGTTGCTTGTAAGGTTTGATAATCTTGCGCAAGTTGTAATTCAGGATATTGTGAAAATAGCGTTAGATTAGGCGTAGGTTTGGTTAATGTCACATTATATTCTGGTCGAATATGTAAGCCACCTTGCTCCTTTCCTGCAGTTTTTAAGGTCATCGTATAGGTATCATTCTCCATTCTTACTCGTAACCCCATCTTTCGAGTTGAGAAAAAATAATCCTGCGTATCAAAATAGCTATTTTGACTAAAAACTTGTTGCTGCTTAATTAATTTAAAATGGCTGAGTTCTTGCTTTATGCTATTAATAACATCTTGATTTACTGATAATTTTAGTTCTATTTCTGGTGACATTTTTGTTTTCTCATCGCTAACTCTCAAAGAAAGTTACTTTAGCAAATTTTTTGGTAACTGCCTAAAATTAAATCTTGTAACTGCAAAAAGGTCTATTGTAAAATTCGCGCCAGCTTTATATTTGAAAATTTGCTTACAAACTCACAATTAAGGAGATGTTTATGGCAATAAATAACATTCTTGGTCTATTTGCCCAATCCCCTCTTAAACCTCTACAAAAGCACTCAACAAAAGTTAATGAAGCTTGTGCAATGTTAATCCCATTTTTTGAAGCTTGCTATGCAGATGATTGGGAAACTGCACAACAATTACGCAATAAAATTTCTGAATTAGAAAAACAAGCAGATTCATTAAAACGTGAAATTCGTTTAAAACTTCCTCGTGGCTTATTTATGCCAGTAGAACGTACCGATTTATTAGAATTAGTGACACAATTAGACAAACTTGCTAATTATGCGAAAGATATTTCAGGTCGTGTCATTGGTCGCCAATTAAAAGTACCAGAACAAATTCAAACTGAATTCTTAGCTTATGTACGCCGTAGCTTAGATTCTAGTGACCAAGCTCGCCGTGTCATTGATGAAATGGATCAATTACTTGAAACTGGATTTAGAGGACGTGAAGTAAATTTTGTTAACGATATGATCAATGAACTCGATAAAATCGAAGATGATACTGATCATATGCAGATCTTATTACGTCGTAAGCTATTAGAATTAGAAGATTCTTACAATCCAATTGATATGGTTTTCTTATATAAAATTATTGAATGGGTAGGCGTATTAGCCGATCAAGCACAACGTGTAGGCTCACGTATTGAATTAATGCTAGCTCGTTCTTAATGACCATTTTCAATATGAGGATTATTTATGGAAACCTTATCTCATTATAGCACTCTGCTGGTGATTCTAACTGCAATCTTTGGTTTTTTAATGGCATTTGGAATTGGCGCAAATGACGTTTCAAATGCGATGGGAACTTCAGTTGGTTCAAAAGCTATTACACCTCGCCAAGCTATTATCATTGCAATTATTTTTGAAGGGGCAGGTGCTTATCTTGCTGGTGGAGAAGTTGCTGAAACAATTAAAGGTGGAATTATTGATCCAACTTTATTTATTCATCAACCTGAAGTTTTAGTATTAGGAATGATGGGATCCTTACTTTCTGCTGGTTTTTGGCTAGTTTTTGCTTCTCGTGTGGGCTGGCCTGTTTCTACGACACATACTATTATCGGTGCTATTGTCGGTTTTGCTTGTGTTACTGTAGGAAGTGACGCAGTTGAATGGAGTAGCTTATCTGGTATTTTTGGTAGCTGGATTATCACGCCTTTTATTGCAGGTATCATTGCCTACCTAATCTTTAGCAGTACACAAAAATTAATTTTTGACACTGATACACCTCTAAATAATGCAAAACGTTTTGCTCCTTTTTACATGGGACTAACTATTTTTATTATTTCTTTAGTTACCATAAAAAAAGGACTTAAACATATCGGCTTACATCTCACTAATGGAGAAACATTTATAATTTCTCTTACCTTAAGCGTTATTGCAATTATCGGTTGCTTTATTTATTTACGCAGTCAATCTTTTGAGAAAAAAGCCACTGCAGGATTTGGTGCCGTAGAAAAAGTTTTTCGTATGTTAATGCTACTCACCGCTTGCTCAATGGCATTCGCACATGGTTCAAATGATGTTGCAAATGCAATTGGCCCATTATCAGCAGTCGTTTCTATTATTGAACATGGCGGTGTAATCGCTGGGAAAACCACAATGGCTTGGTGGGTATTACCATTAGGTGCATTAGGAATTATCGCTGGTCTTGCTGTTATGGGACAAAAAGTTATGGAAACTATTGGAACAGGGATTACAGACTTAACACCAAGCCGTGGCTTCGCAGCTCAGTTTGCTACTGCGACTACCGTAATTCTCGCTTCTGGTACAGGTTTACCAATTTCCACTACACAAACATTGGTAGGTGCTGTATTAGGAGTTGGTTTTGCGCGTGGTATTGCTGCACTGAATCTAACAGTTATTCGTAATATTATCTCTTCTTGGGTTATTACGTTACCTGCGGGTGCGGTATTCTCAATTATTATTTTCTATACCCTTAAAGCTGTGTTATTGTAAAATACATATCCAATTCACTAGGTGTGGAACCTCCACATCTAGTGATAAATCTTCCTATCTTGTTTAAAAACAGTAATCATCAAATAATTAAAGTACAAAGTTATGAAAAAATTTTCTCGCCTTTTAGGGATTTTCTCTACCCTTGTCATTGTTAGCCAATGTGCCTTTGCACAAACTCAGTATGTTTCAGAAAATTTAAGTACCTATTTAAGAAAAGGTGCTGGAGATCAATTCAAAATTGTTGGCACCATTAAATCAGGTGAAGCCGTTACTGTGTTAGAACAAAAAGATAAATACACTCAAATTCGAGATAGCCGTAATCGTGAAGGTTGGCTATTAACCAGTGAATTAAGCAATACACCAAGCAGCAAAGAACAAGTTCCAACATTACAGAAAAAAATTGATGAATTGACTTTAAAACTTAATCAAATCAATAACGACTGGCAGCAACGTACTAACGAAATGCAACGCCGTACGCAACAAGCAGAAAAGCAAAGTAGTGAACTGCTTGAACAAAATTCACAACTCAATCGCCAGCTTGATATTCTGAAAAATAAAAATAAAGACCTAGAAGCGATGCTTGACTCAGAAAAGCGCGGCATTATTATTCGTTGGTTTATTTATGGCGGTTCAGTGTTAGCAGCAGGATTAATTCTTGGTTTAATTATTCCGGTCTTAATTCCTAGACGCCGTAGAGATCGTTGGTAATGGTACAACAACCAGAAATCTATTTAGTCGGTGGTGCGGTTCGCGACCGTTTACTTGGTTTACCAGTGAAAGATAAAGATTGGTTGATTGTCCACGCAACACCTGACTTATTACAAACACAAGGTTTTTTACAAGTCGGTAAAGATTTTCCTGTTTTTTTGCACCCTCATAGCAAAGAGGAATACGCACTTGCACGTACAGAACGAAAAACAGGTAAAGGTTATACTGGCTTCTATTGTGATTTCTCCCCAGAAATTACACTGGAACAAGATCTGATTCGACGTGATCTCACTATCAACGCAATAGCTGAAGATCTACAAGGTAATCTGTATGACCCTTATCACGGTATTCAGGATTTACACCAAAAAAAATTACGTCATATTTCCCCAGCCTTTAGTGAAGATCCATTAAGAGTTTTACGTGTAGCACGCTTTGCTGCACGTTTTTATGATTTAGGTTTTACGATTGCAGCAGAAACCTTAGCTTTAATGAAAACTATGGTGGCTAGTGGTGAATTACAGACCTTAACGCCTGAACGAGTTTGGCTAGAAACAGAAAAAGCCCTGAATTGTGTACATCCAGAAATCTATTTCTATGTTTTACAACAGATCGGGGCACTGAGGCTTTTATTTGCCGAGTTACAACCTCTTTTTCAAGTTCAAAATCTGCCACTAGAACAAGCACTTGCTCGTTTAAATACACTCACAGCTTCCGCAGACATTCCTATTTCAGAACAACTTACCGCACGTTTTGCCTTATTCACAGTAATGTTATCGTTGCCTATCACAGACTCGTTTTCTGAACAAAACCTTACTGCATATCAACAGCAGATTAAACAATTATGTCAGCGTTATCGCATACCCACAACCTACCAAGAAAGTGCTGTCTTAGCGTTACAATTTGTAATGCCGTTTGCACAAACTTACACACTTTCTGCTGCACAAATTATCGACTTATTCGATCAACTTGATTGTTGGAGAAAATCACAACGATTAGCGCATTTATGTCTGATTTATCGTGCGGTATTGCCTGATTTTAGTTTAGAACAGCAACAACAGTGGCAACAATGGTATCAAAACGCCAAAGCGGTTGATGTTCAGCAAATTATTGCTGCTGGCTTTCGTCAGCAACAAATTAAACAACAACTTTATCAACGCCGAGTATTAGCAATCTCTACTGCAAATTAAAGGATAAAATATAATGATCAATCATCTTGAACTTGAACAAGTGCTTAATCAGTTACTAGATAGCGACAAAATTAATGATTATGCGCCTAACGGTTTACAAGTTGAAGGTAAACCACAGATTCAAAAAATTGTTACTGGAGTAACTGCATCTCAAGCATTACTAGATTATGCAGTGAGCGTAAACGCTGATGCGATTATTGTGCATCATGGTTATTTCTGGAAGAGTGAAAATCCTTGTATTCGTGGTATGAAAGGAAAACGCATTCAAACATTATTAAAAAATGAGATTAATCTATACGCCTATCATCTTCCATTAGATATGCACCCAACCTTAGGTAATAATGCTCAACTTGCTAAATTACTAGGGATTACTGAACTCTTTCCTTTAGAAGATACACCTAATTCCATTCCAATGTGGGGAAATCTGCCACAAGCTATATCAGGGGCTGAATTTGCACAACGGATTAATCAAGTATTACATCGTACCTGCTTACATTGTGCGAATGATGTTAACCAACCAATTCGTAAAATTGGCCTTTGTACAGGCGGTGGACAAGGCTACATTGATCTTGCTGCTAGCAAAGGTTGTGATGCGTTTATTTCTGGTGAAATTTCAGAACAAACCGTACATTCCGCACGAGAACAAAATATTCAATTTTTTGCCGCCGGCCATCACGCGACTGAACGCTATGGCATTAAGGCATTATCTACTTGGTTAGCAGAGAATTACCCATTAGATGTAGAATTTAAAGATATTGATAATCCAGCGTAATTAAGCTTAGCTAATTAACTTATTAATAAAATTAATTTTACATATTTTTCACATAAATATAACCTCCTAATAAATCACTTATTAGGAGGTTATATGTCTAAATCTTTAATTTTTGATGAAATCTCAACTTGGCAAGCTGAAGCAACACAGTTACGCCATCGCTTACACCAATTTCCAGAAATTGGTTTTAATGAAATCAATACACAGAAATTAATCATTGAACAACTAACCTCATATGATGTTGATGAGATCAATACTCAATTTGCTAAAACTGGGGTTGTCGCCGTTATCCAAGGTAATCAAAGTGGGCCAGCTATTGGTTTACGTGCTGATATTGATGCCTTACCTATCACTGAACAAAATCACTTTGAACATAAATCTAACAACGGCAATAAAATGCACGCTTGTGGGCATGATGGACATACCACTATGTTACTTATGGCAGCAAAATATCTTTGTTTGCATAGAAATTTCCCAGGAAAAGCGATTCTCTTTTTTCAACCTGCTGAAGAAGGATTAGGCGGGGCCCAAACAATGATCTCTGATGGCGTTCTATTACATTATCCGATAGAAGCTGTCTATGCATTACATAACATGCCCCATTTAGATGTTGGTGAATTTGGCTTTCGTACAGGCAGTATTATGGCAAGTTCCGATCGTTTTTATATTCGAATTCAAGGAAAAGGTGGACATGCTGCTATCCCGCATTTAACCCAAGATCCCATGTTGGTAGCCAGTACAATTTATCAAGCAATCCAAGGTTTTACTGCAAGATCATTTGATCCTCTACAACCTGTGGTCATTTCTGTGACCCAAATGCAATGCGGTGAGGCATCAAATGTTATTGCTGACGAAGCCAATATTGTCGGTACATTCAGGACACATAGCGATAGTATTCGTAATCAAGTCATCAATGGTTTAGAAAGAATTGTGAAAAATGTTGCCCAAGCATTTGATATGCAAGCAGAGTTTAAACTAGGTACCATTAGTCATCCACCAACAGTAAACCATAATACTGAAGTTGATATTGCAATTAATGCGGCAAAACGCGTTTCTTCTAAAGTTATCACTGATGTTGCCCCTTTAATGGGGAGTGAAGATTTTGCCTTCTTTCTGAAGGCTGTCAAAGGCTGTTACGGTTTCTTAGGTAATGGTAAACACAGCGCTTCATTACATAATCCACACTATGATTTTAATGATGAAATTATTCCTTATGGTGCAGCTTATTTCGTCGAAGTTATTCACTCTTATCGCAAGGAGTAAATTATGGCTACCACATCAAAAACATTTGCCGATAGAATTGAGCATTTAGGAAATAAAATTCCTCATCCATTTTTTCTGTTTATTTATTTATGTATTGCAATTGCAATAATTTCATTATTTCTAAGCAATAGTAGTGTTATTCACCCTGCTACACAAAAGGTTGTTGCAGTTAAAAATATTATTAGCACAGAAGGATTACTTTATATTTTAAATTCTACTGTGCAGAATTTTATTTCATTTAAACCTTTAGGTTTGGTGTTATGTATGATGATAGCGATTGGTTTTATGCAAGAAGTTGGATTAGCCAGTGCTGCTATTAAAGCATTATTATTAAATACACCAAAAAAACTCGTGACTGCCAGTATATTTCTAGTTGGAATTATTGGAAATCTTGCCTCTGATGCTGCATTTATTTTAGTTCCACCTCTCGCTGGAATTATCTTTCTTGCCACTAAAAGAAATCCTGTTGTTGGCGTAGCTGCTGGATTTGTTGCTGTTGCAGCCGGATTTACAGCAAATATTTTTATTGCAGGCACCGATGTTTTATTATCTGGAATTACCAATGAAGTTATAAAATCTGTTTCTGATAAACAAATTACACCAGTGGCAAACTGGTATTTTATGTTGGTTTCTGTTCCATTTTTAGTCATTACATGTACATTCATTACTGAAAAAATTATTGAACCTAGATTTGCTCATCAACTTGATGATATTCAAAAAACACATACTCAAGATATTCATGATGTGACGGGACAAGAATATAAAGCGCTAAAAATAACCGGAATATTTGCATTAGCTTTTATATTATTACTTATACTATTTATTTATCCTGATAGTTCTCCATTACGTAATAAATCGGGTGGTTTAGTTCCCTCACCGCTATTAAATGGAATTATCCCAATACTAATTACTTTCTTCTTAAGCTGTTCACTATTATTTGGATTTATTGCGAAAAAATTGAATAGTGCTGAAGATATTCCAGAGTTTATGGCTAAATCTTTGCGAGGTGCCGGTAGTTATATTGTATTAGTATTTGTTATTGCCCAATTTATTGCTTGGTTTAATTGGACAAACTTATCTACTTATCTTGCCATAACATTGGCGAACTTCTTTATGCATTTAAATTTTCCACCTATTGTGATGCTTGCAGGATTAACCCTCTCTGCAGCGGCTATCAATCTCATTGTATTTAGTGGTTCAGCACAATGGGCAATGATGGCTCCTGTCTTTGTACCTGTATTTGTCTTACTGGGCATAGAACCTGAAGCTATTCAGATGGCCTATCGTATTGGTGATTCAACGACTAATGTTATCTCGCTAACTAACTCTTATATGCCAATGATATTAGCTATTATTGCTCAATACTCAAATAAAGTCCGTTTTGGTACATTTTTGGCTATGATGCTTCCTTATGCGATCATACTGCTCTTTAGTTGGATGGCTCTATTTTTAATTTACTATGCGCTTGGTTTACCAATAGGCCCAATGTAATCATTTATTGTTGCATCCCATTTTGGCAATAAAGCTAAACTAGATTCATGAAAAGCGGCTATCATCGGATGATGATGCCCTTTTCTTTTTATTATGCCAATGGTTCTTAATACTTTTGGCGAGTTTAATGGAATAAATTTAACTTTCTCATGTTGTTTTAAAAAAGCAAATGTAGATGAAAGAATTGAACAGCCTAAATTATTTTGTACCATACCAATTATCGTTTCAGCACGATTAATATTAAACTGAGGTGAATAATCCAATTTTAATTGTTGATAAGCTTCATCCACCAAATATCTAATCGAATTCTCCGGCGCTACACTAATATTTACTAGTGGATAAACTTCTTCCCAACTTACCTCTTTTTTCATTGCTAATGGATGTTCTTCATTACAAATAAAACATAAGTGATCATTAAATAATGGTAATCCTTCTAGATCAGTCCAATTTGGATCAATAATTGTCACGCCTATATCTGCTATACCTGAGCGTACTTCCATTTCAATTTGTTTATACTTCGTCTCTAAAAGAATAAAATTTGTATTCAAATACTTTTTCTGTATTTGAAAAATTGCCATAGGAATGAATGAAGCAGCTAACGAATATAAACTGGAAATAGTAAAATTTGACTGATCTATTTCTAATTTAAAACGTTCTAAACGCCCTACAATTTCTTTTGCTTCCAGGTAAAAACATTTCCCTTTTTCTGTAGGAACCAATTTATTATCTTGGCGAATAAAAAGTGGGCATCCTAATTGATCACTTAACCTTTTCATCGACTGACTTAAAGCAGATTGAGTAATAAAACATTTTTCTGCTGCCGATTGCATATTTTTTTCTTCCACCAGTAAAGTGAAAGCTTTTAATTGTCGGTAACTAATTTCCATTTTATTACTCCTATATCTAATAAGTAGTAAATAAAATAATAGCAATGTTAATTAAAATATATAACCCTATCAGCTAATAAGATAAAAAAATACCTCGCCATTGTGAGGTATTTATCTTAAACCACTATGTGAGGAAACTTTTCGTTACTTATCCCTTAATCTTCCTGATAAAGAATCGTAGCTCCTTGTTCTGCAGAAGAGACATTTTTCCTAAACAGAGAAAATAACTCTCTTCCTGACAACTGATAATCTGCTGATAAATCAATTTTAACTGCACTACGCTGTTGTAAATCAGTTAAACAACGTAAGATACCTGCTTCTGCATCAATTTCAATCATATCGCCAGATTGTAGATACGCTAATGGGCCACCTTTATAGGATTCAGGTGATACATGAATAATCGACGGCACTTTACCAGAAGCACCTGAAAGTCTGCCATCAGTCACTAACGCGACTTGTAAACCTTGCTCCATTAAGTTACCTAAAATTGGCATCAGTTGATGTAACTCTGGCATACCACGAGCCGCAGGGCCGCTATTACGTACCACGATCACAGCATTTTGTTGTAATTGCCCTTGTTTATAGGCTTTAACTACATCTTCCTGATCTTCAAACACAATCGCAGGCGCAGTAATTTTACGGTGTTCCGGTGCAACCGCACTAATCTTAATCACACCACGTCCTAAATTACCATCTACAACTTTTAAGCCACCTTGTGCACTAAATTCACAACCGGCTGGTGCAATAACATTTGGATCTGCCGTTTCGTTCACTTGTTGATAAACAATCTTGCCATCAACTAAGGTTGGTTGTGTGAAATAGTCTTGCATCGTGCCATAAATTGGCGTTGCTTCTAAATGCAATAACCCACGTTCTGCTAGACGTTTTAACAATAATGGCACTCCGCCTGCTTGATGAAAATCATTCACATCCACTGGTCCGTTTGGATAGACTTTCGCCAATAGTGGTACCACATTAGAAAGCTCAGCAAAATCATCCCAATTAATAATAAAACCAGCAGCACGTGCAACTGCGACCATATGCATTGTATGATTAGTGCTGCCGCCTGAAGCCAATAAGGCAACCAGACCATTTACTAAACTCTTTTCATCAACCACTTTCGCTAATGGACGGAAATCACTGCCATTATGGCTAATTTTAATCATCTGTTTACTAACTAACTCAGTTAATAACGGACGTAATGGGCTATTTACTGGCACAAAAGCTGAACCAGGCAACATTAAGCCCATAGCTTCAAACACTAATTGGTTGGTATTAGCTGTACCATAGAATGTACAAGTTCCATTACTATGATAAGCTGCATTTTCCATCTCTTGTAATGCCTCTTTACCCAGTTTACCCGCCGCATATTGCTGACGAATTGCCACTTTCTCTTTATTCGAAATCCCCGTTGACATCGGGCCTGATGGCACAAACGCAGTAGGTAAATGTCCGAACGCTAATGCGCCCATTAATTGACCGGGTGCAATTTTATCGCAAATCCCTAATAACAATGTGGCATCAAAGGTATTATGGCTAAGTCCTATTGCTGTTGCTTGAGCAATTAAATCACGTGAGAACAGAGAAAGATCCATCCCTTCTTGCCCTTGCGTAATCCCATCGCACATTGCAGGAACGCCGGTAGCAACTTGAGCAGAATGTCCCAATTCGCTAAGCACTTGTTTTATTTGCGCCGGATAGTCCAGATAAGGTGCGTGTGCACTCAACATATCATTATAGGCAGACACAATTCCCACATTAATAGTCGTAAAGTCGAGGATTGTCTTTTTCTGTGCCGGATAACAGGTCGCCACAGTATGTGCTAAATTTCCACAACTTAAATGAGCACGGCTTTTACCACGCGCTAATTGTTGTTCAATCCATTGTAAATATTGCTGACGTGTTGCCTTACTACGTTGGGTAATCCGTTGTGTAATTTCAGAGATAATTGGATTCATTATTTGCGCCTTATTCATTTAAAAATGGTTTAATTGCGGCAACACAACGAGCAACCACCGTTGCAAAAGGGGCATTAATATCAATATGAATCACATCTTTTTCATCAGCTTGAGGTTCTTCTAATGTCGCAAATTGACTTTTTAACATATCCACTTTCATATAGTGGCCTTGACGTTTTTGCATCCGAGATAACACCAGATCAAAATCCCCTTTAAGGTAAATAAACTTCACATCCTTATTCCCTTCACGGATTTGGTCACGATATTTTTTCTTTAATGCTGAACAGATGATAATCCCTTTTTCTGATTTTTGTTCTAAGCTAAACGCCGCATCACGAATACGTTCTAACCATGGTTCACGATCCTCGTCATTTAACGGATGCCCATCACGCATTTTAATAATGTTGGCACGAGGGTGAAGATCATCCCCATCAATTAATTTCATGCCTAATTGTTTAACAATTTCTGTACCTACACTAGTTTTACCTGTACTTGATACCCCCATAAGAATAAAACTTTTACCGATTGACATAACACACCTCATCATTAATTGGATAATTTCTAAAAACTGGCAACATCTTATCACGTTATCGGTAACATTCAACATCTGCTTAATTTTCTATAAAATTTTTGTGACCTTTGTCAATAAATAGGATAAATGACCAAAACATAATAAAAATGTATAAAAAATAATCTAAATTTAATAAATAATATGATCCAGATCTCACTTTTACAAAATTTAGAGGTTAGCCTCTTTTATTTTTCTTAGTTATCGGTAACATTTACACATTAAAAAATACTCATCTTATTTGTACGCAAAAATTCATTCGGAGGAATTTACTATGGCTCATGATGCAACTTCACTACTGTTGATTGCACTCTGTGCAGTAGCCACATTATTAGTTTTAATTATGCGCTTTAAAATTCATGCTTTCGTTGCATTGACGCTCGTTAGTTTATTAACGGCGCTCGCAACAGGCACCCCATTTGCGAAAATTGTACCAACAATGCTAACCGGCTTTGGTAATACCCTTGCCTCCGTTGTTTTACTGGTTGGTTTAGGTGCAATGATCGGTCGTTTACTTGAAATTACCGGAGGGGCAAAAGTATTAGCCGATACACTTATTGATAGATTTGGTGAAAAACGTGCTCCATTTGCATTAGGTGTCGCTTCACTTTTATTCGGTTTCCCAATCTTTTTTGATGCTGGGTTAGTGGTAATGTTACCGATAATCTTTAGTGTGGCAAAACGTTTTGGAGATTCAACATTAAAATATGCGTTCCCTGCTGCTGGTGCTTTCGCGGTAATGCACGCATTTTTACCTCCACATCCGGGTCCAGTTGCATCTGGTGAATTACTTGGGGTAAATATGGGTTTACTTGTAATCGTTGGTTTAATCACAGCCATTCCAACTTGGTATATTGGCGGTTATCTCTATGGTCAATTTATTGGCAAACGTATCCACATTCCACTTCCAACCACATTCTTAAGTAAAAATGTCGTATCAGAAACTGCAAACTTCGAAGTACCGAGCTTTGGTAAAGTATTATTCATTCTGTTATTACCACTTTGCTTAATCTTCTTAGATACTGGATTAAATACACTTAGCACTATTAAAGCGATTGATGGGTCACAAACTTGGGTTGAAATTCTTAGAATGTTAGGAAAAACGCCAGTAGCATTACTAATTACGTTATTAGCATCCATCTTATTATTAAAAGGTCAACGTACTAAAGAACAAATCGAAAAACTTTGTGATAGCGCATTAGGTCCAATCTGTTCTATCGTATTAGTAACAGGTGCTGGTGGTATGTTTGGTGGCGTATTACGTGCGAGTGGTATTGGTGATGTACTTGCACAAACGCTCTCTAATACTGGTTTACCAGTTATCGTGGCAGCTTTCGTTATCTCAACTTGTTTACGTGTTGCCCAAGGCTCGGCTACTGTTGCTTTAACCACTACCGCAGCATTAATGGCACCAACCATTACAGCAACACCAGGTTTAAGTCAATTTGACCTTTGCTTTATCGTGATTTCAATTGCTTCTGGTGCCACTGTATTATCTCACGTAAACGATTCAGGTTTCTGGTTAATCAGTCGTTTCTTAGATATGGATACAAAAACTACATTTAAAACTTGGACAGTATTAGAAACAATTCTTGGTGTCGTTGGTTTTACCATTGTTTCTATCGCAAGTATCTTCCTATGAATTAGATTTTTAAATAAAATAGTATCTATTTGAGGGGCATAGCAGGAGCTATGCCCTTTAAGTTTGATAGTGATGGAATTTTATTTAGGTTTCGTCCTAAAGGGCATTATTGTTTAGGTTTCGCCCTAAAAGGCGACTTCATTTTCTTTACTCGTGTAAAGAAAACGAAGCAAAAGAAACACGCCCTCGCACACTTGCTTCTCCTCATTCCAATAAGATT
>NZ_JTJR01000021.1 GCF_001678475.1 Gallibacterium genomosp. 3
TTCAAATTTTTCTTTAGACATGGAAAGTCCCCTAAAAAAAACACGGTTATCGATGGCGTATAACTACCACATTAACCAAAGATAATTACAGGATTTGAATAAAAAAGGAAAGAAAAATAGAGGTGGTGCTGATAGGCGGATTTGAACCGCCGACCTCACCCTTACCAAGGGTGCGCTCTACCAACTGAGCTATATCAGCGTGGAGCGGGCAGCGGGAATCGAACCCGCATCATCAGCTTGGAAGGCTGAGGTAATAGCCATTATACGATGCCCGCACCTATATTCATCTGTCCCATCATAAAATGGTGGAGGGAGAAGGATTCGAACCTTCGAAGGCTGAGCCAACAGATTTACAGTCTGCCCCCTTTGGCCGCTCGGGAATCCCTCCACAACGCTAATGCTAATACTTACTTGAGAAGATGGTGCCGACTACCGGAATCGAACTGGTGACCTACTGATTACAAGTCAGTTGCTCTACCTGCTGAGCTAAGTCGGCATCGTTAAGCAAGTGAGGCGTATTATAGGGATCTTTTTTCTTCTGGCAAGACTTTTTTTGAAAAAAAATAGGATTTTTTATCGGTAGCCTAAATCTCAAGCAAAAATTGTCTGTTTTTTACAGTTTCCGTCTAAAATCCCAACAGTATGCGATAACACGATATCAAAATAAGTACTGTATATATGCTTTCAATTACTCCTTTTACTGCTTAATTTCTTTATTTTTATCTACTTTCATCTATTAACCACTCTTTTTATTAATATTTACCTTGCTCTGCTAATAAATAGATAAATTTTGCCTTTTGTTCTCGCTTTCTATAACATACCGCCATCATCTCTCTATTAACTTCATAAGAAGGACATTGTGATTAATCAGCCTGTAAATAACTTTTCTCCTTTTTTAACTTTTGCACGAGAACAATGGGCAGCATTAAGAAAATCTGTGCCTCTCTCATTAACAGAACAAGATTTAAAACCCTTGCTTAGTTTTAATGATGAACTGTCTTTAGATGAAGTAAGTTCTATTTATCTGCCTCTGGTGCGTTTGCTAAATTACTATATAGAAGAAAATTTACAGCGTCATACCGTTATTCAACGTTTTCTTGGTATCGATAATCCCAAAGTCCCTTACATTATTAGTATTGCAGGAAGTGTTGCGGTAGGGAAAAGTACCACTGCTCGAATTCTACAGGCTTTATTAACGCAAGCGGATCGCCGTGTTGATTTAATTACAACGGATGGATTTTTGTATCCTTTAGAAAAGTTAAAACAACTGGATTTATTAGGAAAGAAGGGCTTCCCTGTTTCGTATGATACCCATGCTTTAATCCAATTTGTTTCTGATATTAAATCAGGAAAAAAGGCTGTTAAAGCACCTGTGTATTCACATCTCACTTATGACATCATTCCAGGACAATATACTGAAATCAATCAACCTGACATCTTAATTATTGAAGGGTTAAACGTTCTTCAACGTGGTCATAAAGCACATAATTTATTCGTTTCAGACTTTGTCGATTTTTCTATTTTTGTTGATGCTGAAGAAACATTGCTAAAAAGTTGGTATATCAAACGTTTTTTAAAATTTCGTAAGGGTGCGTTTGCTGATCCAAACTCTTATTTCCATCATTATGCAAAATTATCAGAAAAAGAAGCGATAGAGATTGCTTCTCACATTTGGGATACCATCAATGGCGTAAACCTTCATGAAAATATCTTACCAACCAAAGAACGTGCCAGTTTAATTTTGGTAAAAGGCGAAGACCACGCCATTAATACAGTGAAATTAAGAAAATAACTATCCACGAATTACATTAATTTGTAGCTGTTGTTGCTGTTTGATCACGGCAAATAATAGATCTATATTTGGGTGTTTTCCCGGATATTGACGCGCATCGTCACAATGTTCGGCAAACCAAATTAATCCCTGTTCTGCGCTTTCACTATCCAGTTTTCCAGCAAACTTTTGTGCAAGTGCATGATAAACTCGTAGCGAGCCTAACTTTCCTGCTATTGCAGGAATAGAATGTATAATTTCTCCCTTCTGATTCAAAATATCAATTTGACGAATCTCATCAATAGGCGGTAAGGTCATCAAAATCTGTTGGAAATTCATATAAAATTTCTCCTATAAAATCATTATGTAAAAATATTAGGTATTAATTATGTCCGCTATTTTATCGGCTGAAAATGTTATTTTTCAGCAAAAAATCTATTATCCAAAAATTGAAATTCCTGAAGGACAAGCAACTTTTCTACAAGGGCCAAGTGGTTGTGGTAAGAGCACTTTACTCCATCTATTTAATGGCACCTTACCGATCACAGAAGGAAAAATTTTATACCAAAATCGTGATATCCAACAATTAGATAAGATTATATTACGCCGCGAAGTATTACTTGCTTCACAACAATCTTATCTATTTCCAGGATCCATTTTAGATAATTTTCAACAGTATCATCACTATCGTGAAAGTACACTGCCAGAACATAAACAGCTACAACAATATCTTGATATTTGCCATATTCCTTTTCCGCTAAATCAAAATGTTGCGCATCTTTCTGGCGGTGAAAAACAACGTGTATTTCTAGCGATTGCATTGAGCTTTAAAGCAAAAGTCTTAATGTTAGATGAACCTACATCAGCATTAGATCCCACCGTAGCTACTCAAGTGATACAACAAATTAAACAATTTTGTCTGCCTAATACAACACTGATTATTATTAGCCACGATCATTCGCTCACTCAACGTTATGCTGACAAAATTATTGAATTAAACCATCGAGGTCATTATGAATAATATTGCCGAAATTCATCTTTTTAATTTTAGTCTGGTTTATCTTCTGCTTTTGATCGTCCTTTTCATTATGAAAAAGTGTCAGATCAATCAATCTAAATTACTGTTTGTAGCAAGTTTAAGAATGACGTTACAACTTATTCTTGCTGGATTTATTTTGACTTATATTTTTCAGAATCCCCATCCTATTTTTACGGTGCTTTATTTATTGGCAATGATCATTTTTGCTGTACACCGTGTCTTATCAAAGAACCCTAATATTAATACTCGCTTCAAATACGCTATTATTGGTTCAATTTCATTTTCTGGACTTGCTGTATTAGCTTTCTTTATTCTTGTTGTCGTCAATGAAAACCTTTTCCATCCACAATATGTGATTCCACTAAGCGGAATGATTATGGGAAATGCAATGACAGGCGTGAATCTTGGGGTAAAAACTTTTCGAGAAAGTCTCGCAAGCGAACGTCAACGGATTGAAACCTTATTGAATTTTGGTACTACACCACAACATATTTTAACGCCTTTTGTAAACCAAGCCTTAGAGAGTGCTCTTTTACCTACACTTAACTCAATGGTTGGTATGGGAATCGTTGCTCTCCCTGGATTAATGACCGGGCAAATTCTTTCGGGAACTTTACCTAGTACTGCTATTTTGTATCAAATTGCAATTATGATTGCGATTTGTACTGCCGTTTGCTTGTCTGTTTTTGGTTCGCTCTATTTTGGTTATCGCTCCTTATATAATAAGGATCAACAAATGACTTGGTAAGAAAGAGAGATTGCCTGCAAAGGCAATCTCTCGATTCTATGATTGAGTTAAATTTATAAATCCTGTAAACTATCATCCCGTCTTGATACTTGCGTATCTCTTAATCTTAAATTTCCACTCACTTTTTATTAAATAGGCATAAACAATGGCAACCAATTATATTTTTGTCACAGGCGGTGTCGTTTCTTCTTTAGGTAAAGGCATTGCAGCGGCATCTCTTGCAGCTATTTTAGAAGCTCGTGGGCTAAACGTTACGATGATGAAACTGGATCCTTATATTAACGTTGACCCAGGTACTATGAGCCCAACACAACATGGTGAGGTATTTGTTACTCAAGACGGCGCCGAAACAGATCTTGACTTAGGCCATTATGAACGCTTTATTCGTACTAAAATGACAAAACGTAATAACTTTACGACTGGGAAAATCTATTCTGAAGTTTTACGTAAAGAACGTCGTGGCGACTATCTTGGTGCAACAATTCAAGTGATTCCCCATATTACTAATGAAATTAAAGCTAAAGTTATCGAAGGCGCAGCAGGTCATGATGTTGTGATTGTGGAAGTTGGCGGAACTGTTGGTGATATTGAATCGTTACCATTCTTAGAAGCATTGCGTCAACTCGCTGTGCAAGTTGGGCGTGAAAGAACGCTATTCATGCACTTAACGCTGGTACCTTATATTGCTACCGCAGGTGAAGTAAAAACTAAACCAACTCAGCACTCTGTTAAAGAGTTATTATCAATCGGTATTCAACCTGATGTATTAATTTGTCGTTCTGATCGTATTATTCCACCAAATGAACGAGCAAAAATTGCTCTTTTCTGTAACGTACCAGAAAAAGCGGTTATTTCATTAAAAGATGTAAACTCAATTTATCAAATCCCAGCTTTATTAAAATCTCAAGGGCTGGACGACTTTATTTGCCAACGTTTCCATTTAGACTGTCCAGAAGCAGATCTTTCTGAATGGGAAAATGTACTCTATCAAGAAGCTAACCCAATTGGTGAAGTTACGATTGGTATGGTTGGTAAATATACTGAATTGCCAGATGCTTATAAATCGGTTAATGAAGCTTTAAAACATGGTGGCTTAAGAAATCGCTTAAGTGTCAATATCAAATATATTGATTCTCAAGATATTGAATCAAAAGGCACTGAATTATTAAAAGGTCTTGATGCTATTCTTGTTCCTGGTGGTTTCGGTTATCGTGGGATTGAAGGAAAGATATTAACTGCACAATATGCACGCGAGAATAATATTCCTTATTTAGGTATTTGTTTAGGTATGCAAATTGCTCTTATCGAATATGCTCGTCATGTCGCTGGTATGAAAGAGGCGAGTTCATCAGAGTTTGATAAGAACTGTCCACAACCTGTAATTGGCTTAATTACTGAATGGCAAGATGCTGATGGTAATGTTGAAGTGCGCAGTGATAAATCTGATCTTGGCGGTACAATGCGTCTTGGTGCGCAACAATGCCATCTTGTGGAAGGTAGCCTAGCTCGCCAATTATATGGTAAAGAAACCATTGAAGAACGTCATCGTCACCGTTATGAAGTAAACAATAAGTTACTTCCACAAATCGAAAAAGCGGGCTTAAAAGTTACTGGTTGGTCAGCTGATAAGAAACTAGTTGAGATTATTGAAGTGCCAAATCATCCTTGGTTTGTCGCTTGCCAATTCCATCCAGAATTTACTTCAACACCTCGTGATGGACATCCATTATTTGAAGGATTTATTAAAGCAGCTTACGCTTATCAAAAACAACAAAAAAATTAAGTTGTTTAACTAAACCAAACTTTTTTAAATGATCTGCACTTTAATTATTACTACGTTAAAGTGCAGATTTTTTATTGTTTGGCATTTGGCTACGCGAATGTAGCTGTTTTAGCACACAGCTACGCGAACGTAGCTGCTCCCTACTTCACTAAAGCTTGCAAATCAAGTCTATACAATACTTCATTCGCTAACTTATCCAAAATAGGGATCAAACATAAGTATAACCTACTTTTCTTGTTACACTTATTTTGTTTAATTCAAGTATTACAATACCTGAAAAAAAATCGCTAACCTATTGCTTTTTTTATGAGAACAAGAGGTTAGCGATTCGACAAATTAATAACGAGTATATCTATGCAGTTTCCGCATCAGAAAAACGCTCGATACGAGCACCTAATCCACGTAACTTTTCCTCAATATGTTCATAACCACGATCAATGTGATAAATCCGGTCAACAATAGTTTCACCTTGTGCAATACACCCTGCAATAACTAAACTAGCAGAAGCGCGGAGATCTGTTGCCATTACTTCAGCACCACTAAGATGATCCACGCCATGACAAATTGCAGTATTACCTTCAATTTCGGCTTTTGCTCCCATCCGAATTAATTCTGGAATATGCATAAAACGATTTTCAAAGATGGTTTCGGTAATAATCCCTGTCCCACAGGCAACCATATTCAATAAGGTAAATTGTGCTTGCATATCTGTTGGGAAACCTGGATGGGGTGCAGTACGAATATTGACTGCTTTAGGACGCTGACCAAACATATCTAAGGTAATACTATTCTCTGTTACATCAATTTGTGCACCTGCTTCTCGTAGTTTTTCAATCACTACTTCAAGTGTATTAGCTCGTATACCAAGACATTCAACTCGTCCACCTGATACAGCTGCTGCCACAAGAAACGTTCCTGTTTCAATACGATCAGGGATCACGGTATGTTCGCAGCCCCCTAAACGTTCAACACCTTCTACTGTAATAGTATCTGTACCAGCCCCTTGAATTTTTGCTCCCATCTTATTCAAAAACTCTGCAGTATCCACAATTTCTGGCTCTCTTGCAGCATTTTCAATAACACTTATCCCTTTCGCTAACACCGCTGCAGTCATAATAGAAATAGTTGCACCTACACTGACTTTATCAATAACAATGCGGGTTCCTTGTAAACGGGAAGAAACGAATGATTTCACATACCCATCTTCCAAAGTAATTTTTGCACCTAATTTTTCTAACCCAGAAATATGTAAATCAACTGGTCTTGCTCCAATCGAACAACCACCCGGTAAAGATACTTGACCTTGGTTAAAACGTGCTGTCAGTGGTGCTAATGCCCAAATTGATGCACGCATTGTTTTAACTAATTCATAAGGTGTAACAAAGCTAGTCACATTGTTTGCATCAATACAAACTGTCTGTTCACCACACCAATCTGCTTTAATTCCCAATTTACGTAAAATTTTTAATGTGGTTTCAATATCACGTAGGCGAGGAACATTGTGTAATGTCACTGGTTCTTCAGCAAGAATTGAAGCAAATAGAATTGGTAATGCCGCATTTTTCGCACCAGAAATATTAACTGTACCTTTTAAGCAAGCTCGCCCATGAACACGAAACTTTTCCATAATAATTCCTATAAAATGTCTAATTTAATCCACTAATAATGGAAGGATAATAAGTAAAACTTTCTGAAAGATTTGATTAATATAACTCCCTCACTACGGGCAAACATAATGAGGGAGCCTTAAGCATATGCATAATTATATACATTTCTTGAGAGGAAATCGCCGAAAAACCTTAATTAGTTTTTAACTTATTCCAATATTTTTCATAAATATCAATAGCATCACCAACATCCTCTTGCAAAATACCCTTTTGAAGCTCTTCTTTGCTTGGAAATAATGTTGGATCATTAACATCTTCTGCTGAAAGGAGTGTTTTTACACCTTCATTTGGCATAGAAAATCCCATAGTTTCTATCACTTCTTTGGCACTTTCAGGTCTTAACATAAAATCAATGAACTTATATGCAGCACTTTTATGCTTTGCATTTTTAGGAATGGCATAATTATCCATCCAAATAATGACGCCTTCTTTTGGATAAACAAATTTAATATTTTCATTCTCTTTATGCGCACGGAATGCGGAACCATTCCAAATCATCCCCAATGAAACTTCGCCTTGTAAATAAGGAACATCTGGTGAATCAGAATTAAATGCGAGTACATTTGGAATAAGTTTTTGTAATAGATGATAAGCAGATTCAATCTCTTTTTCATTTTTTGTATTAGGAGAGAATCCTTTTAGTAATAAAGCAATATGAAATACTTCTCGTGAATCAGCAGTTAATAATACTTTACCTTTATATTCAGGATTCCATAAATCAGACCAGCTTGTTATTTTACTTGGCTCAATTTCTGCTGTGTTCAGACCAATTCCTGTCAAACCATAGACATATGGCAAAGAGTATTGATTATTAGGATCAAAATGCTTATTTAATAAATCCGGTGTAATTTGAGAAAAATTTTTTAACTTACTCTTATCTAATTTCTCTAACATTCCTTCCTTTGCCATCTTACCGATGTAATAACTAGATGGGAAAACTAAATCATATTCTCCCCCATTAGTTAATTTCATCTTCGAATACATTTCTTCATTACTTTCAAAAGTTGAATATACAATTTCAATTCCAGTTTCTTTAGTGAATTGATTAAGTAATGATGTAGGAATATATTCTGTCCAGTTATAAATGTAGAGTTTTTCTGCAAGAAGAGATGAACTAAATAAGATAGGAAAAGAAAGTAGAATTGTTTTAGATAGCTGAGAAAAAGATAAAAATTTCAATTTATAAGTCCTCCAAAGCTTGCTTTTTATACAGCAAAATAGCGATTAGTTAAAAAACTTACTGATTATAGCAACTTATTGGTGACTTTAAAAATAAAAAACATTCGTAAAGTCTAGAAACTTTATGCTAATTTGTTATTAAGAATAGAAAGTAATAGCTAAATCAAGAGATAAAAAAACTGCATCCATTGGATGCAGTTTTTTATAGAAAATGAATTTTGAATTATTCTGCCGCTACAGCTGCTTCTTCAGTAACTTGACGATCAACTAATTCAATGTATGCCATTGGTGCATTATCACCGGCACGGAAACCACATTTTAAGATACGAGTATAACCACCCGCACGTTCAGCAAAACGTGGACCTAATTCATTAAATAATTTAGCAACAACTGCGTTGTCGCGAACACGAGCAAAAGCTAGACGGCGATTTGCAACGCTATCTACTTTAGCTAAAGTAATTAACGGCTCAACTACACGACGTAATTCTTTTGCTTTAGGCAATGTAGTCTTGATGATTTCATGACTAACTAAAGAACTTGCCATATTACGAAACATCGCTTGGCGATGACTGCTATTACGGTTTAGTTGACGACCACTCTTACGATGGCGCATGACCTTATCCTTCTCAGAAAAATCTTTAACCTATGACCAAACTAGTCTTCGGCAATACCTGCCGGTGGCCAATTCTCAAGGCGCATACCAAGTGATAAGCCACGAGAAGCGAGCACATCCTTAATTTCAGTAAGAGATTTCTTACCAAGATTAGGTGTTTTAAGTAACTCAACTTCTGTACGTTGAACTAGATCACCGATATAGTGAATTGTTTCTGCTTTCAAACAGTTAGCAGAACGAACTGTCAACTCTAAGTCATCCACTGGACGAAGTAAAATCGGATCAAACTCTGGTTTTTCTTCTTTGACTTCAGGTTGACGAACATCACGCAAATCAACGAATGCATCAAGCTGTTCTGCTAAAATTGTTGCTGCTCGACGAATCGCTTCTTCTGGATCCAATGTGCCATTAGTTTCCATTTCAATAACTAACTTATCTAAGTCAGTACGTTGTTCAACACGTGCTGCTTCAACATTATAAGCAATACGGTCAACTGGACTATAACACGCATCCACTAATAAACGACCAATTGGGCGTTCTTCATCATGTACACGTGCTGATGCAGGAACATATCCTCTACCACGTTGTACACGAATGCGCATATTAATAGAGGCATTTTCATCTGTCAAATGACAAATGACATGATCCGGATTTACGATTTCAACATCACCATCATGAGTGATGTCCGCGGCAACAACAGGGCCAATTCCAGATTTTGTTAGTGTCAGAAATACGTCATCTTTATTCTGCACTTTAACCGCTAGACCTTTTAAGTTTAAAAGCACTTCAAGAATATCTTCTTGAACCCCTTCTTTACTGCTGTACTCATGCAATACACCATCAATTTCAACTTCCGTCACTGCACAACCAGGCATAGATGACAAAAGAATTCGACGTAATGCATTACCCAATGTATGGCCAAAGCCACGTTCTAACGGCTCTAAGGTCACTTTAGCATAGGTAGAGCTAATTTGCTCAATATCTACTAAGTGTGGCTTTAAAAATTCTGTAACAGAACCCTGCATTTTATCCTCTCTTTGCTGTTAAGCTTTATTATTTAGAGTAAAGCTCAACGATCAGATGTTCGTTAATGTCTGCTGATAAATCAGAACGTTCTGGAATACGTTTGAAAACACCTTCCATTTTAGCAGCATCGACTTCTAACCAAGTTGGTTTTTCTCTTTGTTCTGCTAATTCTAATGATGCTTTAATACGAGCTTGTTTTTTAGATTTTTCACGCACTGCGATAACATCATCAACAGAAACTTGGTAAGAAGGAATGTTTACTACACGTCCATTAACAACGATAGCCTTGTGGCTAACTAATTGACGAGCTTCTGCACGTGTTGCTGCAAATCCCATACGATATACAACATTGTCTAAACGACCTTCCAATAACACTAATAGGTTTTCACCGGTGTTACCTTTCAAGCGGTTAGCTTCTTTGTAATAGTTACGGAATTGACGTTCTAAAATGCCGTACATACGACGAACTTTTTGTTTCTCACGTAATTGACTACCATAGTCAGATAAACGTGGCTTACGTGCACCGTGTTGACCTGGTGCAGTATCAATTTTACATTTTGACTCAATCGCACGAACACCTGACTTCAAAAATAAGTCTGTGCCCTCACGACGGCTTAGTTTGAGCTTAGGCCCCAAATATCTTGCCATTTTCTTTCTCCAACTATCCTAACACGTCTTACACACGACGTTTTTTCGGTGGACGACAACCGTTATGAGGAATCGGAGTCACATCAGTAATATTAGTGATGCGGAATCCTGCAGCATTTAATGCACGGATTGTTGACTCACGACCAGGACCAGGTCCTTTAACCATAACTTCCAAGTTCTTTAAGCCGAATTCTTTAACCATTTCGGCACAACGTTCTGCAGCAACTTGTGCAGCAAACGGAGTAGATTTACGAGAACCACGGAAACCTGAACCACCTGCAGTAGCCCATGCTAGAGCATTACCTTGGCGATCAGTGATCGTAACAATAGTATTGTTGAAAGAAGCATGAATATGAGCCACGCCATCTACAACTTGTTTTTTTACACGCTTACGCGCACGAACTGGTGTTTTAGCCATTATCATTTACCCCGATTATTTCTTGATCGGTTTGCGTGGGCCCTTACGGGTACGCGCGTTAGTTTTAGTACGTTGACCACGTACCGGTAAGCTACGACGATGACGTAATCCACGGTAGCATCCTAAGTCTAAAAGACGTTTGATGTTTAGTGTTACTTCACGGCGTAAATCACCTTCAACAGTAAATTTACCAACTTCGTCACGCAGTTTATCAATCTGCTCTTCAGACAATTCGCTGATCTTAACGCTTCCTGCAATACCCACTGCATCACAAATATGTTGAGCACGGGTTTTACCGATACCATAGATTGCTGTTAAAGCAATTACAGCGTGTTTATGATCAGGAATGTTAATGCCTGCAATACGGGCCACTATGCACTCCTATTTTTTGATTACTAAAATCTGGTATGTTGATCTGAAAAGCCCGTTTCAGGATACTCAAACAACATACCAATACACTATATAAAAGAGTCGAGCAGTATACCTACTCAATCAATTCTTTTCAAGAAAAATATATCAATTAACCTTGACGTTGTTTATGTTTAGGATCGCTGCAAAGCACACGAACTACGCCTTCACGTTTAACAATCTTACAGTTACGACATAATTTCTTTACGGACGCACGAACTTTCATTGCTTATCCTTTTTAATTTGGAAGATAATATTATCTATTATCTTGTCCCTTTAAGGTTTGCTTTTTTCAACACTGATTCATACTGACTTGACATCAAGTGACTTTGAACCTGAGCGATGAAATCCATAATTACCACTACAACAATCAGTAAAGAAGTACCGCCAAAATAGAATTGAACATTCCATGCTGATGTCATAATGTACGGAACTAAACATACAAAGGTAACATAAAGACCACCAATTAATGCTAAACGAGTCATTATCTTATCAATGTAACGTGATGTTTGTTCCCCCGGTCTAATTCCTGGCAAAAATGCACCAGATTTTTTCAAATTATCCGCTGTATCTCTAGGATTATATTGCATCGCAGAATAGAAAAAGCTGAAGAATATAATCGCTACTGCATATAAAATCAAGTATAAAGGTTGTCCTGGATGTAACAACATAGATAAATCATTTAACCAATCTAAACCTTGTCCTTGACCAAACCATTGTGTAATTGTTGCTGGGAACAAAATAATACTTGACGCAAAGATTGCTGGGATAACCCCTGCCATATTAACCTTAAGAGGTAAATGTGAACTTTGCGCAGCTAACATATGACGTCCTTGTTGACGTTTTGCATAGTTAACGACTAATCTTCTTTGTCCACGTTCTACAAATACAACAAAATAAGTTACTGCAAATACAACAACAGCAATTAATAAGAGAACTAGCAGATGCATCTGACCTTGACGAGCTTGTTCAATTGTATGCGCAATTGCTGCAGGTAATCCTGCAACAATCCCTGCAAAAATAATTAAAGAAATACCATTACCAACACCTCTTTCAGTAATTTGTTCCCCTAACCACATTAAGAACATTGTTCCTGTTACCAAACTGATAACTGCAGTAAAGTAGAAACCAAATCCTAAATTAGGTACCAATCCAGGTAACATATTTGGTAACCCTGTTGAGATACCAATTGCCTGAATGGTTGCAAGTGCCAACGTAGAATAGCGAGTATATTTGCTAATCTTACGTCTTCCTGCTTCACCTTCTTTCTTTAACTCTGCTAATGCAGGATAAACAGACGTCAATAGCTGAATAATGATCGATGCCGAAATATATGGCATGATCCCTAAAGCAAATACTGACGCACGGCTCAAGGCACCACCAGAGAACATGTTGAACATATCCACGATAGTACCTTTTTGTTGTTCAATAACTTGAGCCAATACGGCAGAATCAATGCCAGGAACCGGGATGAAAGATCCAATGCGGAATACAATCAGTGCACCTAAAACAAATAATAAACGGCGCTTTAATTCACTTGTACCGCTATGAGTACTTCTATTTTGATATCCCGGTTGTTTAGCCATCTGTTAATTATTCCTCAATTGAACCGCCAGCAGCTTCAATTACTGCTTTAGCACCTTTAGTCACTCGTAAACCACGAACAACGACGCCAGACTTAACTTCACCTGAAAGAATAATCTTAGCGAATTGGATTTCTGAAGAAATCACTTTAGCTTCTTTAAGAGATTCTAATGTAATTTCATTACCAGAAACTTTTGCTAAATCACTTAAACGTACTTCAGCTGTTACAGCTGCTTTCATTGAAGTAAAACCAAACTTAGGCAAACGACGGTATAAAGGCATTTGACCACCTTCAAAACCACGTCTTACACCACCGCCGGTACGTGCTTTTTGACCTTTATGACCACGACCACCAGTTTTACCTAAACCAGAACCAATACCACGTCCAAGACGTTTAGCGCTGTGTTTAGAACCTTCAGCCGGAGATAGAGTATTTAAACGCATTTATTACTCCTCCACTTTAACCATGTATGATACTTGATTGATCATACCTCTAACTGCTGCAGTATCAACTAACTCAACAGTGTGGTTAAGATGACGAAGACCTAAACCACGTAAAGTAGCTTTATGTTTTGGTAAACGACCAATTGAACTACGAGTTTGAGTTACTTTAATAGTTTTTGCCATGATCAATTACCCCAAAATTTCATCAACTGTTTTACCACGTTTAGCTGCGACCATTTCTGGTGATTTCATATTAGCTAACGCATCAATCGTAGCACGAACTACGTTGATTGGGTTTGTTGAACCGTAAGCTTTTGATAGTACGTTACGAATACCAGCCACCTCTAATACTGCACGCATTGCACCACCAGCGATGATACCTGTACCTTCGCTTGCAGGTTGCATAAATACGCGAGAACCTGTGTGACTACCTTTGATAGGATGTTGTAATGTACCTTCATTCAAAGCTACGTTTACCATATTGCGACGAGCTTTTTCCATCGCTTTTTGGATCGCTGCCGGAACTTCGCGTGCTTTACCATAGCCAAAACCAACACGGCCATTACCATCACCTACTACTGTTAAAGCAGTAAAGCTCATAATACGACCACCTTTTACTGTTTTGGACACACGGTTTACTGCGATTAGCTTCTCTTGCAGTTCACCAGCTTGTTTTTCGATGCTTGCCATCTCAAATTACCTCTATTAGAACTGTAGACCAGCTTCACGAGCAGCGTCTGCTAACGACTGCACACGACCATGATATTTAAAACCTGAACGATCAAAGGCAACTTCTTTAATACCTTTTTCTAAAGCACGTTCAGCAACTAATTTACCAACTACCGCTGCAGCTTCTTTATTACCAGTATATTTCACTTGCTCACGGATCGCTTTCTCAAGAGTAGAAGCTGTAGCAAGCACTTCTGAACCGTTAGGTGCAATAACTTGAGCATAAATATGACGTGGAGTACGGTGTACTACCAAACGTGTTGCACCTTGCTCTTTAATCATACGGCGTGCACGGGTTGCACGACGAATACGAGCCAATTTTTTATCCATAGTGTTACCCTACTTATTTCTTCTTAGCCTCTTTAGTACGAACCACTTCATCAGCGTAACGTACTCCCTTACCTTTATAAGGTTCAGGACGACGGTAAGCACGAATATCTGCAGCGACTTGCCCGATTAATTGCTTATCAGCGCCTTTCAAAATAATTTCAGTTTGAGAAGGACATTCCGCTAAAATGCCTGCTGGTAAAGTGTGCTCAACTGGATGAGAATATCCTAAGCTTAATGCAAGCACATTACCTTTGATTTGTGCTCTGTAACCAACACCAACCAATTGTAATTTTTTAGTGAATCCTTCAGTAACACCAATAACCATTGCATTTACTAATGCTCTCGCTGTACCAGCTTGTGCATCTGCACCAGCCATTTCTAAACGAGGTGAAAAATGTAATGCATTGTTATCAATTGTAACTTCAACTGCTTTATGAATGTTGCGAGTTAACTCGCCATTTTTACCTTTTACTGTTAATAGCTGTCCGTCGAGTTTTACCTCTACACCGGCAGGAATATTAACAGGTGTTTTTGCGACACGAGACATTTCCTACCTCACTATTAAGCTACATAACAAATGATTTCACCGCCCAATCCTGCTTGACGTGCAGCACGGTCAGTCATAACACCTTTAGATGTAGAAACAACAGCAATACCTAAACCACCTAATACTTTAGGTAATTCGTCTTTACGTTTATAAATACGAAGACCAGGACGGCTTACACGTTGAATACTTTCTACAACTGGTTTTCCTTGGAAATATTTTAAAGTAATTTCCAATTCAGGTTTTACACCTTCAATAACTTTGAAGCTCTCAATATAACCTTCTTTAGCTAGAACGTCGGCAATTGCCACTTTTAGCTTGGATGAAGGCATGTTGATCGCGATCTTATTTGCAGCTTGACCGTTACGAATACGAGTCAACATATCTGCTATTGGATCTTGCATGCTCATGTTTCTTTACTCCCATGATTCCAAAATAAAGTGGTATATTACCAACTCGCTTTTCTAAGGCCTGGAATTTCTCCGCGCATTGCTGCTTCACGAACCTTAATACGGCTTAAACCAAATTTACGCAATACACCGTGTGGACGACCTGTCTGACGGCAACGATTACGTTGACGAATTGGGCTTGAATCGCGTGGTAAAGTTTGTAACTTTAACACTGCATTCCAACGCTCTTCATCAGAAGAATTAACATCAGAGATAATTCTCTTTAATTCTTGACGTTTTGCGTAATATTTTTCAGCTAATTCAACACGTTTTACATCACGTGCTTTCATTGATTGTTTTGCCATTAGAACCTGCCTTATTTACGGAATGGGAAGTTAAAGGCAGCAAGTAGTGCTTGACCTTCTTCATCTGTCTTCGCAGTAGTGGTAATAGTAATATCTAAACCACGTACACGATCCACTTTATCGTAATTGATTTCAGGGAAGATGATTTGTTCACGCACACCCATGCTGTAGTTACCACGACCATCAAAAGACTTCGCATTTAAACCACGGAAGTCACGGATACGTGGAACAGCAATAGAAATTAATCGTTCAAAGAATTCCCACATACGCTCGCCGCGTAGGGTTACTTTACAACCGATCGGATATCCCTGACGAATCTTAAAGCCAGCAACAGATTTGCGAGCTTTAGTGATTAAAGGTTTTTGACCGCTAATTGCTGCTAAATCTGCTACTGCATTATCTAGCAATTTTTTGTCGGTCAATGCTTCACCCACACCCATGTTTAGGGTTATCTTCTCGATTCGTGGGACTTGCATGACAGATTTGTAGCCGAATTTAGTTTTTAATTCGTTTACTACTTGATCTCTGTAGTAATCATGCAGTTTCGCCATCGCATTACTCCAGTTTATTTAATTGTTTCACCAGTAGATTTGAAGAAACGAACTTTTTTGCCATCTTCAAATCTGAAACCTACACGGTCAGCCTTGTTTGTAGAAGGATTGAAAATTGCTACGTTAGAAACATCAATTGGTGCTTCTTTACGCACGATACCACCTTGTTTTCCTAATGCAGGAACTGGTTTCTCATGTTTAGCAACTAAATTTAAACCTTCAACGATTACTTTACCGTTAGGTAATACCTTTGTTACTTTACCGCGTTTACCTTTACCTTTGGCAACGCTACCAGTGATCATAATCACTTCATCATTTTGACGGATTTTTGCAGCCATTTCTCACTTCTCCTTACAGTACTTCTGGAGCTAAAGAGATAATCTTCATAAACTTCTCAGAACGAAGTTCACGAGTTACCGGTCCGAAAATACGTGTACCGATTGGTTGCTCACTATTATTATTTAAAATAACGCAAGCATTACCATCGAAGCGAATAACTGACCCGTCTGGGCGACGAACACCCTTCTTGGTGCGCACTACAACTGCTTTAAGTACATCACCTTTTTTCACTTTACCGCGTGGAATTGCTTCTTTCACAGTAACTTTGATGATATCACCAACAGCAGCATAACGACGGTGCGATCCACCTAGAACCTTGATACACATTACGCTACGAGCGCCTGAGTTATCAGCAACGTCCAGCATAGTCTGTTCTTGGATCATGTTAATACTCCGCTAAAATTAAAAAACCCTTTCGGGACAAATTTACCTCTACCTCGCCTATAGGCGGATAGGGTGCGGATTCTAGCATAACGTATAGACAAAAAGCAACCTGATTTTATAGAAAATAGCAGTAAATAAAATTAGTCTATATATTGAGTGACTAAGAAAGAATTAAGCAATCAAAATATTTATTATTTTCTGTTGCTACAGACGACATCTTTATCGAAATCATCTACTTAATAAATAGAATAATTTGGATAAAAGAGAAAATAAAAAGCCCTTAGCATTGGCCAAGGGCTTTTAATCAATTTATTTATAAACAGCAATAGATTAGATTACTGCTTTTTCTACTACACGAACTAAAGTCCATGATTTTGTTTTAGAGATAGGACGACATTCACGAATCTCTACAATATCACCAACTTTTGCTTCGTTGTTTTCATCGTGTACATGTAATTTAGTTGTACGACGGATAAACTTACCATAGATTGGGTGTTTAACCATACGTTCGATAGCGATAACAAAAGATTTTTCCATTTTATCGCTGATCACTTTACCTTGTACTGTACGAATTTTATCAGTCATTACTCACCCGCCTTCTCAGTTAGAATAGTCTTAACAACTGCAATTTGACGACGCACTTGTTTTAACTGATGAGTTTGTTGAAGCTGACCGGTGGCTGCTTGCATACGCAACTTGAATTGCTCACCTAACAAGTTAACCAATTCAGCATTCAGCTCTTCAACACTTTTTGTACGTAGTTCTTGAGCTTTCATTACATCACCGTCTTAGTTACGAAAGTGGTCTTAATAGGCAATTTAGCCGCTGCTAATGCAAACGCTTCTCTTGCGATTTCTTCAGACACACCATCCATTTCATATAGAACTTTACCCGGTTGGATTAAGGCTACCCAGTACTCAACGTTACCTTTACCTTTACCCATACGGACTTCTAATGGTTTTTCAGTAATTGGTTTATCTGGGAATACACGAATCCAAATTTTACCTTGACGTTTAACCGCACGAGTCATCGCACGACGAGCCGCTTCGATTTGACGAGCTGTTAAACGACCACGACCAATTGCTTTCAAACCAAAGGTACCGAAACTTACATCAGTACCTGCCGCAATACCACGGTTACGACCTTTGTGGATTTTACGGAATTTAGTACGTTTTGGTTGCAACATTTAGCGAATCTCCTTACTTACGACCTTTACGCGGAGCTTTTTTCGGCTTATCCGCAGGTTGTTGTTGTTCTGATTGCATAACTGCAGCCATTCCACCAAGAATCTCACCTTTGAAGATCCATACTTTAACGCCAATGACGCCATAAGTAGTATTAGCTTCAGCAGTATTGTAATCGATATCCGCACGTAAAGTATGCAATGGTACACGACCTTCACGATACCATTCAGAACGTGCAATTTCTGCACCGCCTAAACGACCGCTAACTTCAACTTTGATACCTTTTGCACCTAAACGCATTGCATTTTGAACTGCACGTTTCATAGCACGGCGGAACATTACACGGCGTTCTAATTGAGAGGCAATGCTCTCTGCAACTAATTTTGCATCTAATTCAGGTTTTTTCACTTCCGCAATATTAATTTGCGCTGGAACACCTGCAATTGCTGCAACTGCGTTGCGTAATTTTTCAACATCCTCACCTTTCTTACCGATAACGATACCTGGGCGAGCAGTATGAATTGTTACACGAATACTTTTTGCTGGACGTTCAATAGTGATACGTGAAACAGAAGCATTCGCTAATTCTTTATTCAAGAATTGACGTACTTTAAAGTCGCCGTCTAAGTTATCGGCGAAATCTTGTGTATTCGCATACCAAGTAGATGACCAAGGTTTAACAATACCTAGGCGAATACCATGTGGATGAACTTTTTGACCCATTTGCTATTCTCCTACTGATTAACGATCTGACACAACCACAGTGATGTGGCTAGTACGTTTTAAAATACGATCTGCGCGACCTTTAGCACGTGGCATTACGCGTTTCATGCTAGGACCTTCATCAACGAAGATTTTCGCGACTTTAAGATCATCGATATCTGCACCGTCATTGTGCTCTGCATTAGCGATAGCTGATTCAAGCACTTTCTTCACTAACGCTGCTGCTTTTTTGTTAGTGTAAGTAAGAATTTCTAATGCTTGCGCTACTTTTTTACCGCGAATTAAATCAGCAACTAAGCGAGCTTTTTGTGCTGAGGTGCGAGCGAAACGATGTTTTGCAATAGTTTCCATCATCTACCCCTTACTTCTTAGCTTTCTTATCTGCGGCATGACCGCGGTAAGTACGAGTCGGTGCAAACTCACCTAATTTATGACCAATCATTTCATCAGTAACATAAACAGGAACGTGCTGACGACCATTATGGACTGCGATGGTCAATCCGATCATACTTGGAATGATCATTGAACGACGGGACCAAGTTTTGATTGGTTTTTTATCCCCGCTTTCCACCGCTTTCTCTACCTTCTTCAACAAGTGTAGGTCAAGGAAAGGACCCTTCTTGAGAGAACGTGGCATGGCTTATCCTCTTTATTCAATTAAAAATTATTTACCACGACGGCGTACGATATATTTATCAGTACGTTTGTTATGGCGAGTTTTCTTACCTTTAGTTTGAACGCCCCATGGAGTAACAGGGTGTTTACCAAAGTTACGACCTTCACCACCACCGTGTGGGTGATCTACTGGGTTCATTGCGGTACCACGAACAGTCGGACGAACACCTCTCCAACGGTTAGCACCAGCTTTACCTAATACGCGTAACATATGCTCAGAGTTACCTACTTCACCTACGGTTGCATGGCACTCAGCTAATACTTTACGCATTTCACCAGAACGAAGACGTAAAGTCACATAATTACCTTCACGAGCAATGATTTGTACATATGCGCCCGCAGAACGTGCAATTTGACCGCCTTTACCTGGTTTTAATTCCACATTGTGTACAGTTGTACCCACTGGAATACTACGCATTGGTAATGAATTACCAACTTTAATTGGTGCATTTACACCAGATTGGATTTGATCTCCAACTGACAATCCTTTTGGTGCCAAAATATAACGACGTTCACCGTCTTTATATAATACTAATGCAATATTAGCAGAACGATTTGGATCATATTCTAAACGCTCTACAACCGCTGGGATATCTAACTTGTTACGTTTGAAATCTACTAAACGGTAATGTTGTTTATGACCACCACCGATATGGCGAGTAGTAATACGACCTAAATTGTTACGACCACCAGTTTTAGCATTTTTTTCTAAAAGTGGCGCATAAGGTTTACCCTTATATAATTCAGGATTGACAACTTTTACAACGTGACGACGACCAGCGGAGGTCGGCTTACATTTAACGATAGCCATTGATTATCTCCTCTGATTACTCTGCACTTTCTGCAAGGTCTAAACTTTGACCTTCAGCAAGTGTTACATAAGCTTTTTTCCAGTCACTGCGACGTCCCATTCTTGCACCGTGACGTTTAGTTTTACCTTTAACAACCACAGTACGAACAGAATCCACTTTCACTTCAAATAATTCAGATACTGCTTTAGCAATTTCTGCTTTGTTTGCATCTAATGCAACTTTGAAAACGATAGTGTTTGACTTCTCAGTATTATTTGTTGCTTTCTCAGAGATATGTGGTGCTTTAAGCACTTTTAGCAAACGTTCTTGACTCATGCTAACATCTCCTCAACTTGCTTCACTGCGTCCACAGTCATAACTACTTTCTCAAAAGCAATTAAACTGACTGGATCGATACCTTGAACATCACGTACATCTACTTTATATAAATTACGTGCAGCTAAATATAAATTTTCATCTACATTTGCTGTGATGATAAGTACATCATCAAGTGCCATTTGTTTTAATTTTTGAACTAAAACTTTAGTCTTAGGTGCTTCAACTTCGAACTTCTCAACAACAACGAGACGATCTTGACGAACTAATTCAGAAAGAATGCTCTTGATTGCACCACGATACATTTTTTTGTTCACTTTTTGGCTGTGATCTTGTGGCTTAGCCGCAAAAGTCACACCACCAGAACGCCAAATTGGGCTTTTGATGTCACCTGAACGAGCACGACCTGTACCCTTTTGACGCCATGGTTTTTTACCTGAACCAGACACTTCAGCACGAGTTTTTTGTGCACGAGAACCTTGGCGAGCACCTGCTGCATAAGCAACAACAACTTGGTGAACCAACGCTTCGTTAAACTCACGTCCGAAGGTAGTTTCAGAAACAGTTAATGCACTTTGTGCATCTTTAGTTACTAATTCCATTCCTATCTCCTAGACTTATGCTTTCACTGCTGGTTTAACGATTAAATCACCACCAGTTGCACCAGGAACAGCGCCTTTAACTAATAGTAATTTACGTTCAGCATCAACACGAACCACTTCTAAAGATTGAACAGTTACACGTTCATTCCCTAAGTGACCAGACATTTTTTTGCCTTTGAATACACGACCTGGTGTTTGGTTTTGACCAATAGAACCAGGAACACGGTGAGACAAAGAGTTACCATGTGTAGCATCTTGAGTACGGAAGTTCCAACGTTTTACAGTACCTGCAAAGCCTTTACCTTTTGAAGTACCTGTAACATCAACTTTCTTCACGTCTGCGAAGATATCAACATTAATTTCTTGACCTAAAGTGAATTCTTCACCTTCAGCCACACGGAATTCCCATAAACCGCGACCAGCTTCAACACCTGCTTTAACAAAATGACCTGCTTCAGGTTTAGTTACACGACTTGCTTTCTTTGAGCCAGTAGTAACTTGAACTGCACAGTAGCCATCTGTTTCAAGGGTTTTCACTTGAGTAACGCGGTTGGCTTCGATTTCGATTACTGTAACTGGAATAGACACACCATCTTCATTGAAGATACGAGTCATACCAACTTTACGACCGATTAAACCAATCATTGTAATAACCTCTTAAATTAACCTAGGCTGATCTGCACATCAACACCGGCAGCCAGATCTAAACGCATTAAAGCGTCAACAGTTTTTTCAGTAGGCTCAACGATATCAACCAAACGTTTGTGAGTACGGATTTCATATTGGTCACGCGCATCTTTGTTTACGTGTGGAGAAATCAATACTGTGAAACGTTCTTTACGGGTTGGTAGTGGAATTGGACCACGAACTTGAGCACCTGTACGTTTTGCCGTTTCTACGATTTCCGCTGTAGATTGATCAATTAAACGATGATCAAATGCTTTTAAGCGGATACGGATTCTTTGGTTCTGCATGAGACCAGAGCTCCATTCAAAAAATGATTAATAAAAAAATTCACACCTCAAATTCCAATTTATCTTGGAAAGAAGTGCGACTAACCTATTTTAGCTCCCAAATCGGGAACATTTTCTTATGACAACGATAATAAAGCCTGTGTTGCCATCATTTGATAAATGATTACATCAAATGGCTTAAAAAAGCCTGTGTATTTTATATAACCTTAACAAAATAGCAAGTACTTTTTTGATCTTTTCAGACAAAGAAGCTTTGTATTTTACCAGTTATACCAACTCAAACAGTAAGAACTCTGTTTTTTCTATCATTTCCA
The DNA here is from genome assembly GCF_001678475.1 of Gallibacterium genomosp. 3. Taxonomy (GTDB): domain Bacteria; phylum Pseudomonadota; class Gammaproteobacteria; order Enterobacterales; family Pasteurellaceae; genus Gallibacterium; species Gallibacterium faecale. The sequence continues at coordinate 22,559 of NZ_JTJR01000021.1, forward strand.
AAGATAATTGCGTTTCTTCAGTAATAGCAACCCCATCACTTGCTTGCACTTCTACCTCATTCAACATGATTTTTCCTTTTACCATTTGCAACCAATAATGGCGATTTGCCTTAATATCCAATAGCTCTTGTTTGGTATTATTGAATTGATAACGCCATAATTTCATCTCTTGGAATACTTTAAATGAATTTCCCTCCGCTTGTGGCGATAGAATCAATGTTGCACCTTCTTGTGCTGGAAATGCTTTCTGCTCATAGCGTGGTGTAATATTTATTTGATTAGGTTCAATCCAAATTTGATATAGATGTAAACCCTCAGTTTGGCTTGGATTAAATTCAGAATGGGTAATACCTGTCCCTGCCGACATAATTTGGAACTCTCCCGCTTTCAGTTCCTCTACATTTCCCATACTATCCTTATGCGCTACGGTTCCTTCTAATACATAAGTAAGAATTTCCATATTTTGGTGCGGATGTGTACCAAATCCTTTACCTTGCATAATTTTGTCTTCATTGATAACTCTTAAATGAGAAAATCCCATAAAGCGAGGATCATAATACCCAGCGAATGAAAAAGTGTGATAAGTATCTAACCATCCATGATTAGCGTGTCCACGTTGATTTGCTTTTCTAACATATAACATATTAAGTGATTCCCTAATTATTCATAAGTAATGACACATTCTAGCAATCAACAAATAGGAAATTAAGGTGACATTTAGCAACAATTCATTTCCAAATTGGAAACAAACCTAAATTAGATAAGGAAACATCAAACAAAAAAATCTCCATACAGCGAATTGCTTTATGGAGATTAATAATTGATTAATTAATATAAAACACGGGCTTTGATAGTCCCATCAATTTGTTTAAGTTTTTGTTGTAAACTTTCTGTATTATCTGACTCTACATCAACCACAACATAGCCAATCGCTTCATCAGTTTGTAGATATTGTGCTGCAATATTTACACCATTATCCACGAAGATTTGGTTAATCTTATTCAAGATACCTGGACGATTATGATGGATATGTAATAAACGTTTTGCTTTCGCTAAACTATGGCTTGGTAAGGATACTTCAGGGAAGTTTACTGCGGTTACAGTCGAACCATTATCAGAATATTTCACAAATTTGCTTGCTACTTCTGTACCAATATTTTCTTGTGCTTCTGCCGTTGAGCCACCAATATGTGGTGTCAAAATCACATTTTCAAAACGGCGTAAAGGAGATTCAAATACTTCATTAATTGACGCTGGTTCTTTCGGAAATACGTCTATTGCTGCACCACGCAATTTTCCTTCATCTAATGCTTTCGCAAGCGCATCAATATCGACTACTGTTCCACGTGCAGCATTAATTAAAATAGCCCCTTGTTTTAATTGGGAAATCCGTTCTGCACTCATTAAATTCTTAGTTGAATTATTTTCTGGAACATGGAGAGAAACCACATCACTCATTGTTAATAATTCTTCTAATGTTCTTACTTGTTGTGCATTACCTAGTGGTAATTTATTTTCAATATCATAGAAATAGACTTTCATCCCTAATGATTCTGCAATCACACTTAATTGTGAGCCAATATGTCCATAACCTACGATACCTAAAATCTTACCTCTTGCTTCATTAGAACCCTCAGCAGACTTATTCCACACACCACGATGTACTTCAAAGTTTGCTTTCGGTACATTACGCATCAATAGCAGGATTTCTCCTAGCACAAGCTCTGCCACAGAACGCGTATTAGAAAATGGTGCATTAAATACCGGAATACCACGTTGTTTTGCTGCTTCAAGATCAACTTGATTCGTACCAATACAGAAACAACCAATTGCAATCAATTTATGTGCATGCTGTAAAACTTTCTCCGTAAGATGCGTACGTGAACGAATACCGATAAAATGTGCATCTTTAATTGCTTCAATTAATTCTTCTTCATCCAATGCTTTTTTGTGATATTCAATATTTGAATATCCTGCATTATGTAGCACTTCTAAGGCACTATTATGTACACCTTCCAACAATAAAAATTTAATCTTTGCTTTATCTAAAGATACTTTCGCTGTCATGTTTGCATTTTCCTTTCTTTATTAAGTTTATTTAAGAATTTGAGCCCCTTCAGGCGTCCCCACAATCACAATATTAGCGGGACGTAACGCAAAAATACCATTTGTTACTACGCCTGCAACATTATTTAATTCTTTTTCCATCTCAATAGGATTAATAATTTTAAAATTATGTACATCTAAAATGATATTCCCATTATCTGTAACAACCCCTTCACGATACTCTGGCGAACCGCCTAACGCGACAAGCTTACGGGCCACTTGTGATCGTGCCATTGGAATCACTTCTACAGGTAATGGAAAGGTAGAGCCCAACACATCAACTTGTTTAGATTTATCAACAATACAGATAAATGTTTTTGCTAAAGCAGCCACAATTTTTTCTCGAGTTAATGCTGCACCACCACCTTTAATCATCATTTTATGTGGGGTAATTTCATCAGCTCCATCTACATAAATATCTAATCCTGATACATCATTCGCACTGAACACTTCAATTCCTTGTTCACGTAATAATGCCTCAGAATTTTTAGAGGCAGCTACCGCACCTTTAATCTTATGTTTAATTGTACCAAGTGCTTCAATAAAGCAGTTTACTGTTGAGCCACTCCCCACACCAACAATCGAATCTGCTTGAACATATTGTAAGGCAGCATTTGCCGCCATTTTCTTCATTGTTAATTGATCCATGCCATTATCCTTTCAATTTATTCAGATAAAAAAAGTGTCAGCAAATCATTTAAAAATAATTTGCCATGTTCCGTAATTTGCCAGCATTCCTTTTGTTCTACAATATAATCTTGTTTTAATGCCTCGTCTATTTGCTTTTCAATTACCGTTAATGAAAGTCCCGTTAATTGCTGAAAGTCTTGTTTGGGAACAGGCTCCAATAATCGAAATCGATTCATAAAAAATTCAAACGGACGATCTGCTATTGCCACTTCATGCTGTTGATAACGATAGTTTCCTGCCAGATAACCTTGCGGATGTTTGGTCTGTGAATACCTTAAAATCCGCCCGTCAGTAAAACTCACTTTACCATGTGCACCACAACCAATAGCTAAATAATCACCAAATCGCCAATAGTTCAAATTATGTTCGCATTGATACCCTTCTTTCGCATACGCAGAGGTTTCATATTGCTGATAACCCGCCGCAGTTAATTTACGATGTCCTTCCGCAAAAATATCCCACAAAGTATCATCATCAGGTAAGCGAGGTGGCTTACTTGCAAATAGCGTGTTCGGTTCAATCGTTAATTGATACCAAGAAAGGTGAGGTGGGCTTAATTCAATCGCCTGTTGTAAATCGGATAATGCTTCTGATAACGTTTGATTTGGTAATCCGTGCATTAAATCAAGGTTAAAACGAGTAAATTCTGCTGCTTTTGCAAAATCCACGGCAACTTTGGCTTCAGCACTATTATGAATACGCCCTAACTGCTGTAATTTACCGTCATCAAAACTTTGCACCCCCATAGAAAGCCGAGTAACGCCAGCTTGTCGATAGCCAATAAAACGTCTTGCCTCTGCTGTACCAGGATTTGCTTCTAAAGTAATTTCAATATCTTGTCGAAATTCAATTCTTTTTGCTATCTCTGTGAGCAAATATTCAATACTTTCTGCAGCGAATAAACTCGGTGTGCCACCACCAATAAAAATAGAATGGAGTTGCCTTCCTTGCACAAACGCTAATTGCTGGTCTAAATCCGCTAAAAGGTGTTGAAGATAGTCTTGTTCTGGAATGACTCCTTTTTGTGCATGCGAATTAAAATCACAATAAGGACATTTCTGCACACACCAAGGAATATGAACATAAAGGCTTAATGGAGGTAAAACAATCATCTTAATTTTTGTTGTAGTTGAACTAAAGCTCTCGCACGATGGGAAACTTGTTGTTTTTCTTCTTTAGTTAATTGTGCAAACGTACGCTGTTTCTCAGGATAGAAAAATAGTGCGTCATAACCAAAACCATTTTCACCTATTTCTTTCTCTGTAATACGTCCAACGCACTCTCCTTCAGCAATAATTGGCACAGGATCTTCAGCTGAACGCAGCAAAACAATACAACTAACAAATTTAGCAGTTCGTTTTTCTGTTGGTACACCTGCTAACGCAGCCAACAATTTTGCCCGATTTTCTGCATTATTGGCATTTTCACCAGCATAACGTGCTGAATATAACCCTGGTGCACCATTAAGACTATCTACGGCTAGTCCAGAATCATCTGCTATCGCTGGTAGTTCACTTACTTTTGCAGCATGGCGAGCTTTAATTAAGGCATTTTCAACAAATGTTAATCCTGTTTCTTCTGGGCTCTCAATTCCTAATTCAGTTTGTGCCACTACCTCAAAACCAAACTCAGCTAATACATTTGCCATTTCACTGACTTTACCTGGATTACCTGTGGCTAATACGATTTTTTGTTTTGTCATAAATAATTCCATTACTGATAAAAATAGAGGCTAATTGCCTCTATTTTTTTAGTTTATTTATTTCTGCTTACTACCTTGCAAATACAACATTTCTAATGCGATTGTTGCACCTGCTAATGCTGTAATATCAGACTGATCATATGCAGGAGATACTTCTACCACATCCATTCCTACAATATTCACATCCGCCAAACCACGTAAAATTTTTAATGCTTTATCGGTGGTTAAACCTCCACACACTGGTGTTCCTGTACCTGGTGCAAAGGCTGGATCTAAACAGTCGATATCAAAGGTTAAATAAACTGGTAATTCAGAACCTACCGTCTGTTTAATTCGGTTAACAACCTCTTCTACACTAAGATCATTAACTAATGGAGCATCTAACACAGTAAAGTCTAAATGACGATCATATTCTGTACGAATCCCAATTTGTACAGAATGTTTAGGATCAATCAGTCCTTCTTTAGGGGCATGATAAAACATCGTACCGTGATCATAACGACTGCCATTTTCATACGTATCTGTATGTGCGTCAAAATGGATCATCGCCAATTTACCGAATTGTTTGGCATATGCACGTAATACAGGCAACGTAATAAAATGATCACCACCTAATGTTAAGCAACGTTTTCCAGCTTGTAATAACGAACTGATGTGTGCTTCTAATTGTTCAACAAAATCTTGATTATCACCGTAGGAATAAACTAAATCCCCACAATCAACAATCTTTAATTTTTCACGAACATCAAAATGCCACGGGAAACGGCAATGTTCCCACGCTAAATTAACTGATGCACGGCGTATTGCTTCCGCACCAAAGCGTGTCCCTGAACGCCCTGATACAGAGGCATCAAAAGGCACTCCTGTAATCACCCAGTCTGCATCACTTTGTTGTGGCATAAAATTTAATGGCAAACGTAAAAAGCCAAAATTATTAGAAACTAATGAAATATCTTCTTTATGACCAAGTGTATTAAACATACGCTTTACTCTTCTTCCAAATAAGTATAACCGTTTAACCCGTCTTCCAACTCTTTTAAGAATTGTAAGGCTTCCGAAGCTGGTAATGTTGAATGTTCTATCTGTTCACGATAACGCGCGATTAATTGTTTAGGATCTAAATACACATAATGCAACATATCCGCCACTGTATTACCTGCATCATGCGCTAATACTTTTACTTCACCTTGATCATCTAACACAATATCAATCGTTGTGGTATCACCAAATAAATTATGCATATTACCTAAAATTTCTTGATATGCGCCCACCATAAAGAAGCCAACTAACGGTGGATTATCGACTGCATAATTTGGCATTGGCATCGTTGTTGTAATCCCGTCACCATCAATATAGTGATCAATGGTACCATCCGAATCACAAGTAATATCTAACAATACTGCTCGACGACTCACTGGTTCATTTAATTGAGTCAGTGGACATACTGGAAATAATTGATCGATTCCCCAAGCATCTGGTAGCGATTGAAATAAAGAAAAATTCACGTAAAGTTTATCCGCAAAGCGTTCTTGTAATTCGTCAATAATAGTACGGTGTGAACGATGGCGTTCACTAAATAACTCTCCTACTTCATGACAAATATTTAAATATAATTGCTCTGCCCAAGCACGTTGCTCTAAGTTAATTAAGCCAACGTTATATTGGTTATGTACATCAGACAGGTCGAATTGACTCTCATGAATCCAACTGCGTAAAGAACGTTTTTCCCGCGAAGATAAAATATCTGTCCATGTTTCCCACATACTGTGTAATACACGCGGATCACTCTCTTTTGGCGGAGCCAATTCTGTTGGTAAATAGCGTTCAACCCCAATCACATTAGATACTAATACTGCATGATGTGCGGTCACTGCACGTCCTGATTCCGTAATAATCGTTGGGTGTGGTAAATTATGTTCTCGACAAGCTTGTCCAATTCCCCAAACTACGGTTTCAGCATATTCACGTAACCCATAATTCACTGAGCAATCAGATTCAGTACGATTACCGTCGTAATCAACACCTAAACCGCCACCCACATCAAAGCACTGAATATTTACCCCTAAACGATGTAATTCAACATAAAAACGTGCACTTTCACGTACCCCCGTTGCTACATCACGAATATTGCCTAGTTGAGAACCTAAGTGGAAATGCAATAACTGTAAACAATCCAAACTTGATTGTTCTTTCAATAAATTCACTAACTCTAATACTTGAGAAGCAGATAAACCGAATTTTGATTTTTCACCACCAGAGGATTGCCATTTTCCAGAACCTTGTGAAGCTAATCTTGCTCTTACACCTAAACGAGGACGCACATTAAGTTTCTTTGATTCTTCCAATACTAAGAAAATCTCAGAAATTTTCTCAATCACCAAATAAACTTTATGCCCTAAGTTTTCTCCCATTAGTGCAAAACGGATATATTCACGATCTTTATAACCATTACAGACAATCACTGTTTTAGTTTGACCAGCATGAGCCAGCACAGCCATTAATTCAGCTTTAGATCCTGCCTCTAATCCTAGTGGTTGCCCTGAAGTAATCAATGATTCAATAATCCGACGGTACTGATTTACTTTAATTGGATAAACCAAAAAGTAATTCCCTTCATAGCCAAACTCCTCTCTTGCTTGAGCAAAAGCAGCATTAATAGAACGAAGTCTGTGCTGAATAATTTGTGGGAAACAGAATAATGTTGGTAGGCGAGCACCTTGCTGCTGCATATTTTCAGCTAATTTAGCTAAAGACACTCTGCTATTTGGCTTTTCTGGATTAGGGCAAACATAAATTTCACCATTCTCATCCACATTGTAGTAATTCATTCCCCAATAATTAATATTGCAGGCTTCACGAATAGTATCAGCATTACTAGAAACAGCTTGAAGTTCAGGATTGAGGACAGTTTTTTCCACTGATTTAAGGCTCCTTATTTTGAACAATGTATGCAAAATGAATAGCTATAATATAGCCATTAGACTAAAAAATAGAAATGCAAGAATAAAGCAAAAGTATCTTCAATGCTAGGGATCAGTGACTAAATTATTTTTTGGAGAGAAATAAGTGAAGTAAAAGAATTTAGGATGGTGGAGATAATCGGGATCGAACCGACGACCTTTTGAATGCCATTCAAACGCTCTCCCAACTGAGCTATATCCCCACATATATTGGACGTTGCTAATATTAATTGCCACCTTTCTGGATGTCAATGTAATTTAGCCAAAAAGGAATTTCGACTTCCCTTTTGGCTAAAAAGAAACCATATTATACGGCTTCTGCTTTATTCTTAATAAAGTCTATTGCTTGTTGAATACGGGCTAAACAACGTGTTTTACCAATTAACTCCATCGTAATATCAAGTGATGGCGATTGTCCTGCACCTGTAACAGCAACACGTAAAGGCATACCGACTTTACCCATACCAATTTCTAATTTCGCCGCAGTTTGCTCAATGATTTGGTGTAATTGATGAGCTTCCCATATTTCTAGTAAATCTAACTGTTCTAATACTTCAGCTAATGGTGCTAAAGCAGCAGATTTTAGATGTTTTTTCGCGGCAGCTTCATCAAATTCAGTAAAATCTTCATAGAAATAACAACTAGAAGCAGCCATTTCTTTTAAGGTCTTACAGCGCTCACCTAACGCCTTCACAATCTCTGTCAATGCTGGACCATGAGTAGTATCAATATTTTGATCCTGCATATGCCATTCAAGATACTTCGCTACTTTTTCTGCTGGCAACTCACGAATATAGTGATGATTTAACCATAACAATTTTTCTGTATTAAACGCACTTGCAGAACGGCTCACTCCATGAATATCAAAATACTCAATCATCTCTTCAATTGAAAAGACCTCTTGATCGCCATGTCCCCAACCTAAACGCACCAAATAATTCAATAGTGCTTCTGGTAAATAACCTTCATCACGATACTGCATTACACTCACTGCACCATGACGTTTTGATAATTTTTGTCCATCATCCCCAAGAATCATTGATACATGTGCATATTGTGGAATAGGTGCATTTAATGCTTTTAAGATATTAATTTGACGAGGTGTATTATTAATATGATCTTCACCACGAATAACATGGGTAATTCCCATATCCCAGTCATCCACAACAACACAGAAATTATAGGTTGGAGAACCATCAGTACGGCGAATAATTAAGTCATCCAATTCGCTATTACTGATTTCGATTTTACCACGTACTGCATCATCAAAAATAACTGAACCCTCAGTAGGATTTTTAAAGCGTACCACATGCGGCTCACTTGGATCATGGCTATGGTCATGTAAACAATGACGGTCATAACGCGGTTTTTCTTTATTTTTTTCTTGTTCTTCTCTTAACGCTTCTAAACGCTCTTTACTACAATAACAACGATATGCCAATCCTTGTTCTAACATTTGATCAATCACTTGATTATAACGATCAAAACGTTTGGTTTGGTAATAAGGACCATGTTCCCAAGAAAGTCCTAACCATGCCATACTATCTAAAATAGCATCTGTTGCTTGTTGTGTTGAACGCTCTAAATCGGTATCTTCAATGCGTAATACAAACTCACCTTGATTATGTTTTGCATATAACCAAGAATAAAGTGCTGTCCTCGCACCACCTACATGCAAATAACCTGTTGGACTCGGGGCAAAACGAGTACGCACTTTCACATTAGGATCTAAATTAAATAAACTTTTGATTTCCATCGCTTTTGCCTATTAATCATAATTCAATGTCAAAAAACCGCGTTATTTTACTACGACTTGGCGTGATTCTTAACAAAAAGTTCTATTTTATGCTTACTTTTACAACAATTAACACTAAAGCTATAAAAAGCGATTGACTGCTTATAAATTATAATTATAATGCCTCGAACACAAAATATGGGCGATTAGCTCAGTTGGGAGAGCACCTCCCTTACAAGGAGGGGGTCACTGGTTCGAGACCGGTATCGCCCACCATATTTTGTTTTTTGTCATAAGGGCGATTAGCTCAGTTGGGAGAGCACCTCCCTTACAAGGAGGGGGTCACTGGTTCGAGACCGGTATCGCCCACCACTTATGACATTACCCAAGATTAACAGCGTGGGCGATTAGCTCAGTTGGGAGAGCACCTCCCTTACAAGGAGGGGGTCACTGGTTCGAGACCGGTATCGCCCACCACGCTTGTTAATAGCAACGAATATTTTCTATTCGGGCGATTAGCTCAGTTGGGAGAGCACCTCCCTTACAAGGAGGGGGTCACTGGTTCGAGACCGGTATCGCCCACCATAACGGCTTGCCTATCTTATTGTTTTCTTCTTTTAGTTAGATGATTTCTTTGCAATAAAATGTTAAAGTTTATTTATTAACTTGATACACTAACTTATTAGAATACCTTATGAACAAGACAATAAAATATGAAAAAATCATTCTTATTTTTAATGGACTAGAAAGATTATTTGGCAATCTGATTAAGATATTCAGTTACCTATTTCATTTTGTATTTCCTCATAAACGATTTACTATCCCTAAATTTAGTCCTGCTATTATTAAAAGACAACGAACGCAAAGAATTACCCGTACTATTTGGCAAACTAATTACAGTAATCAAGTAAGCCTCCCCGTATATTGTAATTATCTCTTTAATCGCCTTCTTTCATTAAATTATGATTACTGTTATGTCAGTACTGAAGAACGAGAAGAGTTTATTCGAAATACAGCTGATCAGCGTACTTTTGATGCTTATAGTAAACTCACAGATGGCGCTTCTCAGGCTGATTTCTGGCGTATTTTTGTTTTATATCATAAAGGTGGAATCTATATTGATATTGACGGACATCTTGTATGGAATTTAGATAGCATTATTAATAAAGATGACCATGAAGTATTAATTAAACGCCGTAATCAATACACGAATTTTTTTATGGCAAGTGAAAAAGGTAATCCTTTTCTCAAAAATACCTTAGATATTATTATTGATAATATTGAAAATCGCCGTATTGATGGTGGTGTATTTAAATTAACAGGTCCAGTATGCCTCAATCAAGCACTCCTAAATGAATCTGTGAATTTTCGTCGTGATAAATTAACTTGTGCACAAGGAACATTTACTAATGAATACTTCCAATATATAGATAAAAAACTTGGTAAATGGAATCATGCAAAAAATGAAGATTTATTAAAATAATCATTATGGAATCTGTTTTTTATATCGGCATTATGTCAGGTACCAGCCTAGATGGTATTGATCTTGCATTACTGGATTTTACAAATAAACAACCACACATGGTTGCTACGCAATTTTCCCCTATGCCAGACTCATTACGGCATACCTTAAATAAACTAATGCAAGGTCAGACAAATTTGCAGCAATTAGGTGAAATCGAACAACAACTTTCCTACTGCTACATTGAACAGATTCAGCACTTATTACAAACTACAAAACTTAAACCGCAACAAATTTGTGCAATTGGCTGTCATGGACAAACTGTTTGGCATTCACCTCAAGGAAAATATCCTTTTACTATGCAGCTTGTTGACGGTAACTTAATTGCCGCCAAAACAGGCATTACGACTATCACAGATTTCCGCCGTAAAGATATGGCTTATGGTGGGCAAGGTGCTCCGCTCGTTCCAGCTTTTCATCAAGCAATTTTTTCACAGCCTAACGCATTTACTGTGGTACTGAATATCGGAGGAATCAGTAATATTACGCTTTTACCACCTAATGGTACTGTCGCTGGATTTGATACAGGTCCAGGTAATACGCTACTTGATACTTGGATCCAACAACACCAAGGGCAACGCTTTGACAAAAATGGAGAATGGGCTGCACAGGGCAGAATAAATGATACACTTCTAAAAGCCTGTCTTAGTGAAAATTACTTTCAATTATTGCCGCCCAAAAGTACCGGCAGAGAGTTATTCAATCTAACTTGGTTACAACAGAAACTTGCTTCATTACCACCTATCTCGCCTGTTGATGTTCAAGCTACATTAGTTGAATTAACAGCACAATCGATCGCACAACAATTACCCCAAATAACCAAATCACAACCTTATCAATTACTGGTCTGTGGCGGAGGTGCTAAAAATCAATTATTAATGCAACGCTTACAATACCTATTACCACAATGGCAAATTCTCACCACTAATGCCAAAGGCATTGATATTGATTTTGTTGAAGCTGCTGCTTTTGCTTGGCTAGCCTATCAAACTATGCATCATCAACCAGGAAATCTACCTACAGTTACTGGTGCATCACAGCCTGCTATTCTAGGAGCAATTCATTTAGCCGATCCTTTCTTTTCTTAGGGAAATAATATGTCTTCTCTTACTCATACACTTGATCAATTAACCTCTGAACAACGTAATCCCAACTCTTGGCATCTCGATCAGCTGTCTTCACTCAAATTAGTCACACTAATGAATAATGAAGATCAACAAGTCGCTTTAGCCGTACAATCTCAGCTTCCTTACATTGCCTTGGCCGTTGATGCAATTGTGAAAGCATTTCATCACGGTGGTCGTTTAATTTATCAAGGGGCTGGTACAAGCGGTCGTCTTGGTGTTTTAGATGCCTCGGAATGTCCACCTACGTTTGGGGTCAAGCCAACACAAGTTATCGGTATTATTGCTGGTGGTGATACTGCTATTCGCCAAGCGGTTGAAAATGCCGAAGATAATGAACGTGCCGGAGAAGCCGATCTTCAACAGTTACAATGTTCAGAAAAAGATATTTTAGTGGGCTTAGCGGTTAGCGGCAGAACACCCTATGTGTTAGGTGGACTAAAATACGCAAAACAAATCGGAGCTACAACAATTGCCATAAGCTGTAATCCAAATTCTGCTATGACAAAAATCGCTGATATCGCAATTACCCCCGTTGTAGGTGCAGAAATATTAACTGGTTCTTCACGCTTAAAGGCAGGTACTGCACAAAAAATGGTTCTCAATATGCTCTCCACAGCAAGTATGGTACAAATGGGTAAGTGTTATCAAAACTTAATGGTTGATGTACAAGCAACAAATGAAAAGTTACGCCATCGTGCCGTGAAGATTGTGATGCAAGCAACAGATTGTGATCAACAAACTGCAGCTCATTACCTAAAACTAGCCGATAATCAAGCCAAACTGGCTATTATGATGATTTTAGGTCAACTCTCTCGTTCAGATGCAGAACAATTATTACAAGGGACACAAGGTCATTTAAAAGCTGCATTACAACAAATAACAATCCGCACGTAAAACATGCGGTTTTTAGGTTACCCTATAAGGGTCTATTACTTCACATGCCCCTCAAGGGGCATGTAAAAACTGACAACCGCACAATAGTGCTACCATTACCCCTTAAAGGGGGGGGGCAATATATTCTTTCTT
>NZ_JTJR01000022.1 GCF_001678475.1 Gallibacterium genomosp. 3
AAGTGTGAGAGGGAACCCACTAGACACTTATTAAGATTTGTAATTAATTTCAAGTTTACCAACAAGTCTAAGTACATAGTATTAGTTATACTACACACTTCACCATTTAATTATAACTACTACTAAACCCCTTCTCAGCTAACACCTCATCTCGATCTTTCGCTGAAACACGTAAACGAGCAAAGTAATCTTTTGTCTCTTGAATAATGACTTTACGTAATCCAATTAATGCAATTAAGTTTGGTATTGCCATCAAACCATTCACAATATCCGCTAAACTCCAGATAATTTCTAATTTAATGAAAGCACCACCCGCAATTAATAGAATAAAACAAGTGCGGAAAAATTTAATCCCTTTGATCCCTGCTAGATAGACAAAACAGCGTTCACCGTAATAACACCAGCCTAAAATAGTGGTAAAGGCAAAGAATAACAAACCAATTGTCACAATCGTTGCACCAACGCTATGACCTAAACCTTGTGCAAAAGCTAAATTTGTTACTGCGGCTCCTTCAATATTACTATTCCAGACACCTGTTAATACAATCACTAACCCCGTCATGGTACAAATAATAATGGTATCAAAGAATGTACCGGTCATTGAAATTAATCCTTGGCGTACTGGCTCTTCTGTCTGTGCTGCTGCTGCGGCAATTGGCGCACTACCTAGACCAGATTCATTGGAGAAAATACCTCTTGCCATACCAGATTGAATCGCTTTTAACACCGTGAAACCAATTACCCCACCTAAGGCTGCTTCTGGATTAAATGCACTATGGATAATTAAGGCAAGCGCATCAGGAATGAGATTCCAATTCAATACTAAAATAACTACTGAAGTTCCTACATAAAGTAACGCCATAAATGGCACGATTAATGAAGAAACCACAGCAATACGATTTACTCCGCCTAGAATAATCATCGCGACCAATACAGTCATCACGATTGCTGTAATCACTGTTGAGACCCCAAAGGTATCATTCATTGCATGAGTGATTGCATTAATTTGTGGGAATGTTCCAATACCAAAGAAAGCGACCAACACGCCAAAGATTGCAAATAATTTAGCTAACCATTTGATACCTAAGCCGCGTTCAATGTAATACATTGGTCCGCCTGACATAAAGCCGTTTTTGTCTTTGGTACGATATTTCACCGCTAATAAACATTCTGCATATTTTGTTGACATTCCAAAGAAAGCAACAATCCACATCCAGAAAATTGCCCCTGGTCCACCTGCTTGAATTGCTGTAGCTACCCCGACAATATTCCCTGTTCCAATCGTTGCTGAGAGTGCTGTACATAACGCTGCAAACGCAGATACATCTCCTTCACCGGTATTCCCTTTTTTAAAGATATAGCGTAATGCACGCGGTAAAGCCCAAATCTGTAAGAACCCTAAGCGAAAACTAAAATAAATTCCTGTTCCACCTAATAAAATTAAGAGCGGTGGTCCCCAAACAAAGCTATCAATTGATGCTAAGATTTCATTGAAACTCATGACTTCCTCGTAAATAAAAAAGCTAAATACAAGGAGTAGAAAAGAATAAAAGAAGAAAAATCGCCAAAAAGCGATAACATGAAATGAAATTTTATCTTTCCTGCCCCTGTCCTTTTGCCTGAGCGTTTCAAAAATCAAAGATTTTTTTGCGCCTTCGGCGTCCGTTTATTACGGATCTCTCCAAGGGTTCGTCCAGTAACAGTCCATGCTGTAAACAGCGCCTGAAAGAGTTTACCTCGTCGGCGTAGAGTTAATTCTCTACTCTCCAGCTACCTTCATCCGAACTCGGTTTCAAGTTTGCTCTTGAAACCAAGCCGAAATTTTAACAAGTTATCTATACTTGCTCAAGGTGTATCCTTTCGCTTTCTATAATAATTTTACTAAGCGATTTAAATCTGCTTGGATTGCTCCCGCAGTCATTTTCACACCAGCACTTGGCCCATGAATCACTAATGGATTATCGCGATACCATAATGTTCTAATCAGGAATAAATTTTCCCCCGGTAGCACACGTCCTATTGGATCTTCACTTGAGCAAATTTCTAAGCCAATTTTTGATTGTCCATTCGCAAGGAAACGCACTACATAACGTAATACGCCATGTTCCTCTTTGGCATCATGATAATGTTCATTAATAAAAGGCTCAATTTCGTGTAATTGTTCAAAGAATTCTGCTAATGGTACGTCAAGCATATGTTCTGGGATCAAAGGTTCTACTTTGACATCTGTACGATCCAAATCATAGCCCGCCGTTCTTGCCACAATTAATAATTTACGTAACGCATCTAATCCACATAAATCTTCTCGAGGATCTCGTTCAGTCATCCCTTGTTGCCATGCTTGTTCTAACAACATAGAAAAAGGCACCGACCCATCATATTGATAGAACAACCAAGCCAAAGTACTGGAGAATGTTCCCTCAATTGACAAGATTGTATCCCCACTTTCCACCAAATCATGGATAGTAGTATTAATAGGTAATCCACCACCCACAGTTGCGTTATACAGCCAATAACTCCCTGATTGTAAGAATGCTGCTTCAATCTGATGGTATGTATCAAGATCAAATGCAGCTGCACGTTTATTCGCACTGATCACATGGAAACCATATTTTGCATAATCTGCGTAATGCGCAGCAACTTCATCACTATTGGTAAAATCCAAAATAACTAATTCATCAAACGGATGCATACTCATCCACTGGATCAATTCATCCGGCACAAACTCTCGAGCTGACTGTTCAAATTGATTATCCCAATTATTTTCTTTGATATGGGTTAGCAACCCTTGATGATCGAGCCACGCTTTTTGGCTAGAAACAATCCCAATTAAAGAAAAATCAAAATGGCTGCGTGCCGCAATTTTCTCTTGTTCTTGGCGGAAAAGATTTACCCAAGTTTTAGCGACCTCACCTTTTCCTAATACCACTAAGCCTACTGTTTTATGTGCTCTGAATAAATCATCATGCACATTACGTAATAATTCTCGACTTACTGATTGACGTAAAATAGCAACTACACTGATGTTATCTTCAGATTGCCACATAAACTCTAATGGCTGTGTTTTTAGCATTTGCGAGAAACGTAACATCTGTAACGAATTCTGACATACGCCAGCACCAACAATCGCCAATAAGGCTAAATCATAACGAATAGAGATTGAATCTGTGATTAACGGTAATTGTTTAAACTGCATAAATGCCGTATCAATATATTCGTTGGTATAAACCAAACGTAAAGTACGGCTACTTTCAATAAATTGTTCAACCAAAGCATCTAATTGATGCTCTTGCATCCAAGCACGAAAACGTTGTAACCAACTTTGCAAAACTTGGTTTTGTGGAATCACTAACTCAATCCAACCGATATGGTTGTGGAAAGTCACAATCTTACCTTGCGCAGAAGATGAATAAACGTGCTCGACACGCGTTGTCCCTTCATTTGGTTTTAAGCTGCTGCGTAATTGCAATTTTAATTGGCACTCTTTCACTGGCTGTAATGTACGGCTATGCAATACAGGGGCACCTAACCGCGCTAATTCATTCGCTTCATCAAACCGCAATAATGGCAATAAAGTTGCATTTTTTACATACCGAGGATCAGCCGAATACACCCCCGCCACATCGCTCCAAATCGTTACATTTTCAATTTCTGCTAGTTCTGCAATTTGTGTCGCAGAATAATCCGAACCATTTCGCCCTAATAGCACTGTTTCCCCAGCTGCATTACGACTAATAAACCCGGTAATAACTAAACGTTTATCTGGATAAGCCTCTAAAATAGGCTGTAAACGTCGTTTACTTGGCGCAACACGGACTTTAGGTAATACAGTACGTTCTGCCACCATAAAATCTCTTGCATCAACAAATACTGCTGGAATACCTTGTTGGTTTAAATAAGCGGTGACTAAACGAGTTGACCAAATCTCACCATGCCCGACTACTTCTGCATAAATTGCTTCACTAAATGGCTTATCTAATAATGAGGAAAGATAGAGGGTATCATCAACGAAAGATTGTGCGACTTCTTCTGGGTGATTTAATAGACTATTCACTAAAGAGAGATATTGATGGCGCAAATTCTGTAAAATACGATTAGCACTCACTGTATCTGTACGTGACGCTTCAACCCATTCGATTAATAAATTTGTAGTTTTACCTATCGCCGAGATCACAATTACATCAGTTTCTTTACTATAATTTTGAATGATTGAGGCAACACCTCGGATACAATCCACATTAGCTAAACTGCTGCCACCAAACTTATGCACTTGATAACGAGAAACTGTCTGCATCCTTAACCTCCTTCCAATGGCGATATACAGAAACGCTGAGTATTCTAACACAATCCTATTACAACGCAGCACAACAAAATTTAATGAAAAAGAAATCTAGATGTCTTTAAGGCTAGATTGTCATCATAGGTAATTTTGATTAAAATACTACACATTGTGTGGAATTTAGAGGAAATACATTATGGCTGACTGGGATGGCAAATATATCAGTCCTTATGCAGAACATGGCAAAAAAAGTGAGCAAGTAAAAAAAATTACTGTGTCAATTCCAATTAAAGTTTTGGAAATTTTAACTAATGAACGCACCCGCCGTCAGATTCGAAACCTCCGCCACGCAACCAATAGTGAATTACTTTGTGAAGCATTTTTACACGCATTTACTGGTCAGCCTTTACCAACAGATGAAGATCTTCTAAAAGACAGACATGATGAAATTCCTGAAGATGCTAAAGTATTAATGCGTGAAAAAGGCATCGATCCCGATAAATGGGAATACTAATTTCCACCTTTTAGGATAAAAACGCCACCTCCTCCTCTTCTATTTTTAGTGCGTTTTTATCCTTTTTTTATCCTCCTCTCCCCTAAATTAACTTGATATATACCAAACAATATCCACAGACTATCCGCTAGAATTACTTCCCATTATCAATATTAGGAATATTTCTTATTTAGATTTAAAATAAGATTCACCAGAAAGAAGTTAGGAAATTATTACTATGTCTGTTTATCCTCTTCATCAGTTAGCTAAACATCAACAAGCTTATATTAAAGATATTATCGATAATCCAGTTTTTGGTTCACAAGATCGTTCTGTTAGCCTTCGCTTAGCAGAGCTTGGCTTTTCCTCTCATCGTCCTGTCACTATCATTGCAAAAGGATTACTCGGGAAAGGGTCTTATGTGGTACGCCTTGATAACCATTCACAATTTTCTTTACGCAAAGCAGAAGCTGAAAAAATACTGTGTTACTTAAAATAATTTGTTGTTATGTCAAATCATCTTAATTTTGCCTTAATTGGCCCACCGAATTGTGGAAAACCGTTTTATTTAATGCCTTAACCGGTTCTAATGCTCGTATCACTAAATATCCTAGTGTTACAGTAGATAGACGTGAAGGTATGTTACTGGGCCATCCTAATATCACTATTTTAGACTTACCAGGTACTTATAGCCTGCATACCACCAGCCCTGATGAAGAAGTTTCCCGTAATGTATTACTTGGTCATCTTGGGAAAATTCCAGATGCTATTATTGCGGTCGCTGATGCCACTAATCTACGTATGACATTACGTATGGCACTAGAACTTAAATCACTTGGTTTGCCGATGATTATCTCGATCAACTTATATGATGTAGCAACTGCTCGTGGTTTAAAAATTGATACAAAAAAATGACTCAACTCCTTGGAGTACCTGTAATTAGTACCATTGCTGTTAGGAAACAAGGGTTAGAAAACGTCAAAACTGCTGTTGAAGCATTAATGCAAACCGTTACACCAACGCAAAAAACAACAGCCGAGTTAGAACAAATTACCGATAATCTAGACAGTGAATTATTATTCTAACAAGTAGATCATATCCTTGCTGAGAGTGTACAGAATGTAAATTCATTACCTCGCTGGCATCAAACTTTAGATCATATTTTCTTACATCCTGTCTGGGGATTACTCGCCCTTATTATTGTGATGTTACTGATGTTCCAAGCTGTATATACTTGGGCCGCGCCTTTTATGGATCTGATTGAAGCTGGATTTGGTTGGTTAGCTGAATGGGTAACCACAGTATTACCGGAAGGCATTGTTCGGGATCTGTTGGTTGATGGGGTCATTGCTGGAATCAGTAGCGTATTGGTTTTCCTGCCACAAATTACGATTTTATTTGCTTTGTTGTTAGTTTTAGAGGATTCAGGTTATCTCCCTCGTGGAGCTTATTTACTGGATAGTTTTCTAGCAAAAAGTGGATTATCTGGTCGTTCATTTATTCCTTTATTATCTGGATTTGCGTGTGCAGTTCCAGCAATTATGTCAGCAAGAACGATTACCGATCCTCGTGAACGTTTAGTAACGATTGCCATTGCACCGTTACTTACTTGTTCAGCTCGTTTACCCGTCTATGCTTTAATTATTGCTACGCTTATTCCTGATCGACAAGTATGGGGAATTTTTAACTTACAAGGGCTTACGCTTTTTGCACTCTATGCGATCGGTGTTATTTCAGTGGGATTCATTGCTTTTGTTTTAAAACTCTTTGCCAAACATAAAGGAAAAGTACAACAGTTCCCATTATTAATGGAATTACCAACTTATCGGGTGCCAAACTTTAAACATATTTTGGTCACACTATGGGAACGAGTTAGTGCCTTTCTGAAACGTGCCGGTACAATTATTTTTGCCTTAAGCATCGTTCTTTGGGTATTAGTCAGTTTTCCTTCTGCACCAGAACAAGCAGCTGGACCGGCAATTGATTATAGCTTTGCTGGTACCTTAGGGCATTTCCTTGAACCAATTTTCCGCCCAATTGGCTTTACTTGGGAAATGTGTATCGCTATGGTGCCGGGTATTGCGGCAAGAGAGGTGGTAGTTGCAGCGCTTGGTACAGTTTATTCGGTCGGTTCAGTTTCTGAAGAAGCAGCCCAACAATTTTTGATTCCACTAATTATTAATCAAAGTTGGGGACTACCTACTGCATTATCGTTCTTAGCTTGGTATGTCTATGTACCAATGTGTATGGCTACGCTTGCTGTGATCAAACGAGAAACTAAATCAACCAAAAAACCTTACTAATTACCCTATATCTCTCACTATTGGCATATCTGTTTGCCTATATCGTTTATCATCTCGCATTAGGAGCCGGTTTATGATCCAATATCTTATTGTTGCCCTCTTATTTATTGGTGCTGTAGCTTATTTGTTTTATAACTTTAAACAAAAACGAGCTAAAGGAAATGCTTGTGGCGATTGTTGTCGTTGTGGAACCCAATCAAATCAGAAATCTTGCCACTAATTATTTAGTTGAGATACATTCTTATATACATAATGTATCTCAACCATTTTCTTCTCTTTTTATTAACAAATTCATGTTGCTGATTACTTACTCTCAAAAATAACTATTTACGTATCATCTTCTTCATCCTTTCATTACAGAAACAACGCCAACTCACTATTACAGCAATGATTCTCTTCCTAACCATAAAAAAAATTACCACCAAAGAGTTATATCCCTTTACATGCTCAAAAAAGCTTTTCTCTATACTTATGCTTTATTTTTAAACGGTTTTATTAAATTTCTATTAAATTTTTGAGAATGAGATCAACTTTTTAAAAAAATCCGCTTTACTAAAATTTAGCATTTAAATAATCTTATTTGTGCATACACAAACTCACTCATATAAATTAGAGGATCTGCTTATGAAAAAAACTATGTTTAAAGTTCTTGCTACTGTTGCTACTTTCGGAGCAATTTTCTCTGGAAGCGCATTTGCTACTGACCCAATTGTGATTAAATTCTCTCACGTTGTTGCAGATGATACACCAAAAGGTCAAGGTGCTTTATTATTTAAAAAATTAGTTGAAGAAAAATTCCCAGGTAAAGTAAAAGTTGAAGTTTATTCAAACTCATCTCTTTATGGGGATGGAAAAGAAATGGAAGCATTGTTATTAAATAACGTACAAATGCTTGCACCATCTTTAGCTAAATTCGATAAATACACACCAAAAATTCAATTATTCGATTTGCCATTCCTATTTAACGACATCGAAGCTGTACAACGTTTCGAAAAAAGTGATGCAGGTAAAAGCTTACTTAATAGTATGAAAGATAAAGGTATCATTGGTTTAGGTTACTGGAACAATGACCTTAAACAACTTTCAGCAAATAAAAAACTTGTCTTACCTAAAGATGCTCGTGGTTTGAAATTCCGTGTACAAAACTCTGAAGTGCTTGATGCTCAATTTAAACAACTTAATGCTGTACCTCGTAAAATGGCATTCGGTGAAATGTATCAAGGCTTACAAACTGGTGTAGTAAATGGTGCTGAAAACCCATACTCAAACATCTATTCACAAAAAATCAATGAAGTACAAAAATACATTACTGAATCTAACCACGGCTTACTTTCTTATATGGTTATCGTAAACAGTAAATTCTGGGACGGTTTACCAGATGATGTACGTAAAGGTTTGATGGAAGTAATGGATGTTGTCAGTGATGATGTGAACAAAAAATCACATGAATTCAACCTTGCTGATAAACAACGTATTCTTGATGCGAAAACAACTGAAATCATTACTTTAACACCAGAACAAAGAAAAGAATGGCGTGATGCAATGCGCCCTGTCTGGAAAAAATTTGAAGATAAAATCGGTGCTGATTTAATCAAAGCTGCCGAAGAATCTAACAAAAAATAGTCTGTAAAACGTAAGTGCGGTACAAGCTACCGCACTTTCTCTGCTCAAGTTTGTAAGGAGCATCTATGCAACAATTTAATTACCTCTGGGGAAAACTCGAGGAGTTCATGATTGCATTTTCCCTAGCGTTAATGACCTTGGTCACATTCGTTTATGTCATGTTTAACAATCTTTATACGCCTTTCTTTGACTTAGCGGATGCCTACCCAAGCCTCGAATCTATCTGTATTCCTATCGCAACATTCTCAATGACAATTGCTCAAGAAATGACATGGAGTGTTGCTTTAACAAAATTATTCTTTGCAATGTTAATCTTTTTTGGCGCTTCCTATGGAGTGCGTACAGCGGGTCATATTGGAATTGATGCTATCGTTAAAAAATTCTCTACACCAACTCAACGATACATCAGTATTTTCGCTTGTCTTACCTGTTTAATTTATACAGGCATCATTATGGTAGCAAGCATCGATTGGGTAACAGCATTACTTATTGCGAATGTAGGTGCAGAGGATTTACAACATTTCGGTATCCAACTATGGCATCTCGGTATGATTATTCCTATCGGTTACTTCATGATATTTGCCCGTTTCATCGAAATTTTTGTTCGCTTATTACAAGGTAAACAAAATGATCTCGGTTTAGCTGATGAAGCGAAAGACGCCGTCAAACTACAAGATTCTGAAGAAGAACATAAGGAGTAATCTATGACTATTATTTTCTTGTTTGCATGTTTATTCTTCTTAATGTTTATCGGCGTACCAATTGCCGTTGCATTGGGATTATCGGGTTCTTTAGTAATTATTTTATTCAGCCAAGACTCTATTAGCTCTGTGGCAATAAAACTTTTTGAAACCTCTGAACACTATACTTTATTAGCAATTCCATTCTTCCTCCTTGCGGGTGCATTTATGACAACTGGCGGTGTAGCTCGCCGTTTAATTGATTTTGCTAATGCAACCGTTGGACATATTCGCGGTGGTCTAGCCATTGCCTCTGTTCTCTCCTGTATGCTTTTCGCTGCATTATCAGGTTCAAGTCCCGCTACTGTAGCGGCTGTTGGCTCGATCGCAATTGCTGGGATGGTAAGATCAGGTTATCCGGTTGAATTTGGTACTGGTATCGTATGTAATGCAGGAACATTAGGTATCTTAATTCCACCATCTGTAGTTATGGTGGTTTATGCCGCAGCAACTGAATCTTCCGTAGGACGGTTATTTATGGCTGGGGTTGTACCGGGATTACTCCTTGGTGTGGTCTTAATGGTTGCTATCTATATTGTTGCTCGACTAAAAAATCTGCCTGCTTTACCAAGAGCGAGTGTAAGAGAGTGGTTCAGAGCTGCCAGAAAAGCATTGTGGGGATTAATCCTCATGGTCATTATTCTTGGTGGTATTTATAGTGGCGCATTTACACCGACTGAAGCTGCTGCCGTTGCAGCTGTCTATTCATTCTTTGTTTCTGTGTTTATCTATAAAGACATCAAATTAAAAGAGTGTCCAAAAGTGCTTCTCGAAGCAGGTAAGTTAAGTATCATGTTGATGTTCATCATTGCCAATGCAATGTTATTTGCGCATGTACTCACCACTGAACAAATTCCACAACAACTTACCCAACTTGTGACAGAAATGAATCTCCAAGGTTGGCAATTCTTAATTGTGGTTAATATCGTTCTGTTAATTGCTGGCGCATTTATGGAACCATCTGCAATTATCTTAATTTTAGTACCAATTTTGTTCCCTATCGCAACACAACTCGGAATTGATCCAATTCACTTAGGTATCATTATGGTTGTAAATATGGAAATTGGTATGATTACTCCACCAGTTGGACTTAACTTGTTCGTTTCTTCAGCGATTACAGGATTATCATTACCACAAGTTATCAAAGCAGCTACACCTTGGTTGTTATTGATGTTGGCATTCCTCCTCGCTGTAACCTATATTCCAGCTATCTCTCTTGCATTACCAAATGCAATAGGTGCGGTATAACTTACTTAGATATAATAAATAAAGGCACATTAAATGTGCCTTTATTTTTACCATATCACAACAAAATAAAACCCAGCTTTTTAGCTGGGTTTTATCTTATTTATTTTCTGCATATTGTTTCAGAATGACATACATCTCATCTTTCAAACGTAATTTCATTTTTTTAAGCGTTTCGATTTCCTCTGGAGTGCCATAATCGATCTTATCTATCATATTTTGAATTTTATGGTCGAGTTCATTATGCTCATCAAATAATTTAGCAAAATGCTTATCTTGGTTTTTTAATACACTAATTAAATCACGATATTCTGGAAACATAACTTTCTCCTCTGGATAGTAACTTATCCTTAATATAGCGTTTTTCCTATTAAGCTACTGTGAACAACATCACACTTTGTCTATTTGTTGTTTTATTTTCTGCAATAATGCTTCACAACATTGATCTAATAAACTATATGTTTCCGCAAAGTTATGCGTGTACCAAGGATCTGGAATATGCTCTTTGGTTAATTGTGGGCATAAGTTAGTAATTTTAAAAACCTGCTCTGGGTGATGACCAAACAAACGTTCTAAATCTTCAATATTGCTGTCATCCATACCAATAATATAATCGAACTGTGTTATATCTTGTTTGCGTACTTGCCGACTACGAAAGCCATTGCTCTCAATTTTATGTAAATCTAACATATCTGCTGTACCGCAATGCATTCCTTCTCCACTATGCCAACCAGCGGTTCCTGCACTATCAATCTGAATAAATTCACTTAATCCCGCTTTCTGTACTTTATCCTTAAAAATAAATTCAGCCATTGGTGAACGACAGATATTCCCTAAACAGACAAATAATACACTGATTTTATGCATAGTAATTTCCTATAAACTAAAAAAATAAGGCAGTAAAATTACTGCCTTATCTCAAATATAGCAAGCAAGTATTTGATTAATTTAACCAACCTAATTGATACACAATAAATAATAATGCAAATGCAGTAAGATAAAGTAAGCCAATTAAAGAAAGCCAGTAGAGTCCGCCTGTTACTCGATGCTTTCCTCGCAAGGCTAACAATAAATTTAATGTAGCAAAAATTGGTGTTGTAACAAAAGAAGCAATCATTGCAAATTTTAACATTGGGCCTAATGCATTATTGAAGAAGAAAATAATCATTGCACCAGATAACGTTGCTAAAATAAAAGAGATATTTAAATAAGTAGCTCTTGTACCTTTTTTATGAAGTAATAATCTCAAACTTTCGACATTTGTACGTGAATACCCATCAATTACGGTTAAAGTAGTACCAAACATACAGAGAAATGCGATTAATGCAATTAACCCTTTTGCCCATTCACCAATTGTTGATGAATACATTCCAATTAATTGTGCGATATATTTACCACCTACCATTTCCACAGGTACACCAGAACCATACTGCACTAATGCACCTAATGCCAAAAAGATAAGCGCCAAAATCGCTGTACCAATATATCCCACATTAAAATCAAATATCCCATCACGATATGACACTTCGGTGATCCGTTTTTTTGCTACCACCCACATAGAATTAATTGCAGAAATTTCAATTGGCGCTGGCATCCATCCCATTAATGCGACAATAAAGGCTAACGCACCTAATTGCCAAGGGCTTTCACTCACATAACCTTCTGGAGCAACACCACCACGAATCGCAGCAATAGCCACTGCTAAGACTGTGGCAACTGTTAGGCAAATCATCACCAGCTTAGACAAACCATCTAATAAACGATATTGTCCTAATAACAAAATCCCTAAACTAATCACCAATACAGTTAAACTTAATGTTGGTACTGGTAATGGCAGTACAAAAGATAAAATCACCGCAGAGAGCAATGCAACTGCTGCCGTATTAATCATTGTGGCAAAAATATTGAGTAAAAAGAAAATCCATAGATAGAATGTTCCTTTTTCTTGATATCCTTCAAGTAAGGTTTTATTTGTATCCAGCGTATATTGCACTCCAAAACGGAAAAAAGGATATTTAAAGACATTCGCCAAAATGATAATGATCGCTAATTGCCAACCATAAATAGCACCAGACTGTGTTGAAGCAATGAGATGTGATCCACCGACTGCGGCAGAAGCCATTAAAATACCTGGCCCTAATGCAGAAAGACAACTTTTGATTGTAGAAGTTGACGAGTGTTGATCTAAAGTAGTTGTATTCATAGTAAATGCTCTTTTTATATGTAATAAGTTGTGTTATCTCAAAAATCACAACACAAAAAAATCCTGAGATCAATGTCAAAATCCAGAGTTTATCCCTGATTAAATTTTATAAAAAACTACATTTTTATAATTTATAAGAATAAAAAACCAAATTACATCATGATTAACTTATTGATAATTAAGCAAGAGGAACTTGTTAGCGTTTAATTTTTTTATTAAAAACAACTCCGTAACAGTTTATTTGCTGATTATTTAATCCTTTTATTACTTTTTCTGTAACCTATTGACAATATTACTAATAAAAAACACTCACGAAAAAATGTACTTTCAAGTACAATCTCTACCTCTCACAATAGAAGACAGATCATTATGCTATTAACAATTCTTTATTTAATTGGTATCACTGCTGAAGCTATTACAGGTGCTTTAGCCGCAGGTAGAGAAAAAATGGATATTTTTGGCGTTATCATTATTGCTTCTGTGACTGCCATCGGTGGTGGTTCTGTGCGTGATGTGTTATTAGGACATTACCCTTTAGGTTGGGTAAAGCACCCAGAATATATTGCTATTGTCGCTGGTGCTGCCATATTAACTGTCTTTATTGCTCCTTTAATGCGTTATCTAAAAGCAGTTTTCTTAATTTTAGATGCGTTAGGCTTAATCGTTTTTTCAATTATTGGTGCACAAGTAGCTCTCGATATGGGACATGGTTTTATTATTGCTTCTGTTGCAGCAATTATTACTGGTGCATTTGGTGGAGTATTACGAGATCTACTCTGTAACCGCATTCCACTCGTTTTTCAGAAAGAACTGTATGCCAGTATTGCCTTTTTAGCCACGGTCATTTATATCGCCTTACAAGAAACTCATATTCCACAAGATGCCGTTATTTTAATTACTCTTGCAACAGGCTTTTTCTCTCGATTACTCGCTATTCGTTTCGGTCTAGGTTTGCCTGTTTTTGATTATCAAGAAGATAAAAATTGGGCTTGGGTGAATAAATTACCAAAAAGGAAAAAATAAAATGATGACAGAAATTACTTTTTACCAATGTTTCCAGACCAATATTCTCAACGGAACAAAAACTATCACAATCCGTGATGCTAGTGAAAAAGATTTCGCTATTGGTAGTATCGTTGATGTATTTACTTATGAACAACATCAATGGTTTGCAAAAATTAAGATTCTGGCAATCACGCCGCTCTCTTATCATCAATTAAATGATACTCATGCGAGTCAAGAAAATATGACCTTGCCAGAATTAAAACAAGTTATTCGTGATATTTATCCAAATACAGATCAGTTGTATGTAATTCACTATCAATTAGTCAATGAAGAAGAACGTTGTCGCCAGTAAGCGGCAAACTTCGGTTTACCTTTTGCAGTTTCCCCACGATATTTATAGGTAATCACGCTTCCAATCGGTGGTGGATTTGTTCGATCAGCTAATGAAAAACCGGATCCGATTTTAAACTTTCCTCGATAATTCTCACATGTTAATGATCCCATCACATTGTGAAATTGCCCTTTCCCTTTATGATGTGCAATCACTGTGCACTCTTCATCTTGATAGCGTTTTAATTTTAAAATTTGGCTACTCCGTCCAACGGTATAATGGACTGCTGGGTTACGTACAACAACGCCCTCTCCACCTAATTGTTCTATCTGATCGAGAAATTGATATACGGCCTGCTTATTTGCTATTGGTAACTGTGGAATAATTTCAATATAAGGTGAAGGATGTTTTGCTAAATAATCTTGTAGTACTTGTAACCGTTGCCAGAGCTCTCCTTCTGCATTAGGAACATCAAAGACATATAATTTTAACTTATGCCATCCCTTATCCTCTAAACTACGAGTAATACTAGAAATTTCTTCAAATTTACCGCGTTCACTAAATAATTCGCCATCAATCGCAAACGGAGGGAAATCTTTAATAAAATAGTCTGGTGGAGATAAACGATTCTCTTGCCGAGTAATCAACTGCTTACCGTCCCAAAAACCACGAACACCGTCTAATTTTTCGCTCATTACCCATCCATTAAGGTCTTGATCTTGATATTCTTTTAATAACATCACAGACTCTTTCGCTGCGGCTGGTAACAAAAATAATAAACAGTAAATAAAATAAACAATTCGCATAATGCCTCCTTTTATCGAAAGGTCTTAACATAAGAAATTACGATAAAAGAAGTTGTTTTTACTGTAAAAAATGTGAGCTAATTCGAAAAAATAAAATTATTTATCTAATAACAGAAAGGTAATACTCTTCGGTACTATACAACGATTTATTTTAGTGCTAGTTTACAGCTGCTTTGTATGCAAACTAACCAACCAAAGGTGATTAACATGAAAAAATCATTATTATTCCTTTCTCTTTGTGGGCTTTTTAGTGCGGCAGTCAGTGCCAACAATGTTGTTACCATTAATATGAAACTTTTAGATCCTGCTAATGGTGATAAAGATATTGGTGTTGTAGAAGTCACAGAATCTAAATATGGCTTAGTCTTTACTCCAAAACTCACTAATTTAAGCCCTGGTGTTCATGGTTTCCATATTCATGAAAATGCTAGCTGCGCAGCAAAAGAGAAAGATGGCAAACTAACCGCTGGTTTAGGTGCTGGTGGACATTGGGATCCAAATAAAACTAAAAAACACGGTTTCCCATGGCAAGATGACGCACATTTAGGAGATCTTCCTGCATTAGCTGTAAATCATGACGGTACTGCGACAAATCCTGTTCTCGCTCCTCGCTTAACATCACTTGATCAAATTAAAGATAAAGCATTAATGATTCATGCCGGTGGTGATAATCATTCTGATCATCCTGCAGCGCTTGGCGGTGGCGGTGCACGTATGGCTTGTGGTGTAATTAAATAATCTTTTTATTCAAAACTTTTTTGATAAAAAATCGGCACACGTTTTAGTGTGCCGATTTTTTCTTATGATTGACTAATTACGCTTTGTGTTTCATCGCTGGGAACAAAATCACATCACGAATTGAAGCTGCATTTGCAAATAACATTGCTAAACGGTCAATACCAAGACCTTCACCTGCTGTTGGTGGTAAGCCATGTTCAAGCGCAACAACAAAGTCTTCATCTTTAAACATTGCTTCATCATCACCTGCTTCTTTTGCCGCTACTTGAGCATTAAAACGTTCATTTTGATCTTCAGCATCGTTTAATTCAGAGAAACCGTTACCAATTTCACGCCCACCAATAAACAATTCAAAACGATCTGTTACTTCTGGATTTTCATCATTACGACGCGCTAATGGAGAAATTTCTGCTGGGTGTGCCATTAAGAAAGTTGGTTGAATTAAGTGATGTTCTGCTACTTCTTCAAAAATAGCATTAACTAAGCTACCCAATCCCCAAGATTTTTGTACTTCAATACCTAATTTCTCTGCTACTGCTTTAGCACGATCAAGATCATACAGATCTTCCTTAACAATGCCTTTCTCTGCACCATATTTCAACACAGCATCATGCATTGTAATACGCTCAAATGGCTTACCGAAGTCAAACTCATATTCACCATAAGGCACAATCGTAGTTCCTAAAATATCTAGTGCTAATTTACGTAACAACTCTTCTGTATTATCCATTAAATCATGGTAATCAGCATAAGCTTGGTAATATTCCAACATCGTAAATTCTGGATTATGACGAACTGATACCCCTTCATTACGGAAATTACGGTTTAATTCAAATACTCGTTCAAAACCACCCACAACAAGACGTTTTAAATATAATTCTGGTGCAATACGAAGATACATATCAATATCTAATGCATTGTGGTGAGTAACGAATGGACGTGCTGAAGCACCACCTGGAATCACTTGCAACATTGGGGTTTCAACTTCCATAAAGCCTTTGCTAATAAAGTATTCACGAATACCAGCAATCACTTTTGAGCGAATCACAAACGTACGACGAGATTCTTCATTACTAATTAAATCTAAATAACGTTGGCGATAACGCATTTCTTGATCAGATAAGCCATGGAATTTATCTGGTAATGGACGTAATGCTTTGGTAAGTAATTCAATTTCTGTACAACGAACGGTTAATTCATTGGTTTTTGTTTTAAATAATGTTCCCTTAGCACCAACAATATCGCCAAGATCTAACATTGCCATTACTTCTTCATATACACCTTCAGGCAATAGATCTCGCGCAACATAAAGTTGGATCTTACCACTCATATCTTGCAAAGTAATAAAACTTGCTTTTCCCATTTTACGACGGGTCATAATACGACCAGCCACGGCTACTGCAATTTCTTTATCTTTTAATACTTCACCATCTTCATTTTCATACGCTGTATGTAAATCACCTGCAAGGCTGTCACGGCGAAATGTATTTGGAAATGCATTCCCTTTTTGACGTAAACTTGCTAATTTTTCACGGCGAGCTAACATCTCTCCATTAAGATCAAGTTCTTGGTTATGTTCTAACATAGTTATACCTTTATTTTTTAATGATTTTTTACAATCCTGCTTTTAAGCTTGCTTCAATAAAACGATCTAAATCCCCATCTAACACCGCTTGTGTATTACGATTCTCTACACCGGTACGTAAGTCTTTAATTCGGGCATCATCTAATACATAGGAACGAATTTGACTCCCCCAACCAATATCTGACTTACTATCTTCAAGTGCTTGTTTTTCTGCATTTTTCTTTTGTAACTCAAGCTCATATAATTTCGCTTTTAATTGCTTCATTGCTTGATCTTTATTTTTGTGTTGTGATCGATCATTCTGACACTGCACCACAATACCACTTGGCATATGTGTAATACGCACCGCACTTTCAGTT
Organism: Gallibacterium genomosp. 3; assembly: GCF_001678475.1. Taxonomy (GTDB): domain Bacteria; phylum Pseudomonadota; class Gammaproteobacteria; order Enterobacterales; family Pasteurellaceae; genus Gallibacterium; species Gallibacterium faecale. The sequence continues at coordinate 17,711 of NZ_JTJR01000022.1, forward strand.
CGGTTTACGTGCTGCCCACCTGCACCAGATGCTCGATACACATCAATCCGTAAATCAGCTGGATTAATTTCAATATCAATATCATCGGTAATTTCAGGATACACAAACACAGCACTAAATGATGTATGACGACGATTATTTGAATCGAAAGGACTCTTACGCACTAAACGATGGATACCTGTTTCAGTACGTAACCAACCAAATGCATATTCTCCACTGACACGAATCGTTGCAGACTTAATGCCAGCCACATCGCCATCAGAAACTTCCATTAATTCTGTTTTAAAACCTTTACTTTCTGACCAACGTAGATACATTCGCAACAACATTTCAGTCCAGTCTTGTGCTTCTGTACCGCCTGAACCTGCCTGCAAATCAACATAACAATCTGCACTATCATGCTCGCCGCTAAACATTCGGCGAAACTCTAATTTAGCCAATTTTTCTTCTAGTTGATCTAATTCAGCAACCGCTTCATCAAACGTTTCTTGATCATCAGCTTCAATCGCTAACTCTAATAAACCTTCAACATCTTCTAAACCTTGCTCAAGATTTTTGATGGTATCTACTACTGCTTCTAATGAAGAACGTTCTTTACCTAAGGCTTGCGCTTTATCTGGATCATTCCAAACATCTGGCTGTTCTAATTCTGCATTGACTTCTTCTAAGCGTTCGACCTTACTATCGAAGTCAAAGATACCCCCTAAGCGCTAGGGTTCTTTCACCAATATCGCTAATTTTATTTTTTATAGGGTTAATTTCAAACATACAATTTCATTCTTACCTAACATTAGAAACCCGCAATTATAGAGTATTCCATCCCTTTAGCCTAGTTTCTTTAGTAGAAATTTGTTAGTCGGCTAAGGATTTATGATAGAATACACAACTTATGTAAAAATCAATACGCTAAACGTTATCACTTTATTAGTACAAAAAATTAAGGAGGAAACTCAATGAAATCAGAATTAGATACTTCAACACTTTCCTACCGAGATAAAATGGCGATTGAGGAATATGAACGTCTTAGTCCTCGCTTACTTTATGAAATTATTCGTCAGGATGGGATTGAGGAGCTAACTCGACCAACCAAAGCATTAATCTTTTCCGGGATTACCGCTGGTTTAGTTGTAACATTCTCTTTTGTATTTAAAGCGATTTTTACCGCTTATGTTCCAGATCAACCTTGGGCGCCTTTAATCACTAATATGGGCTATACCGTAGGATTCCTATTGGTTATTTTAGGGCGTATGCAATTATTTACTGAAAACACGATCACAACTGTTGTGCCACTATTTAATCCATTAACTTGGCGTAAAGTGACAGCCGTTTCTCGCTTATGGTTGATCGTTTTTATTTCTAATTTAATTGGCACCGCATTAGCAGCGTTATTCTTACAAAATCATCAAGTATTTAATCCTGAATTTGTTAATGCTATGCACGAAATTGCTATGCACGTCAAACATATGACTGTTTCAGAGAATATTCTAAAAGGAATTCCTGCTGGAATTCTGATTGCGTCTGTCGTATGGATGATGCCGTCGGTGAATAGTGGGAAATTTATTATGATTTTCTTCTTTATTTATTTGATTGCATTAGGAGATTTCGCACACGTTATAGTAGGCTCTGCTGAAATTGCGTATCTTGTTTTTCAAGGTGATGCCTCACTATATGATTATTTTGTTACTTTTTTATTGCCAACCTGCTTTGGAAATATCTTAGGAGGAACTGTCGTCTTCACTATGATGATTTATGGCCAGGTTAATCAAGAAATTGAATTACGTTCTAATCGTTAAATTCAGCATAAAAAAAAGCAGATCATCTTGATCTGCTTTTTTAATGTTTAAATCTTAGGCATTTAAAATTTTACGAATTTCTTCTGCACTTAAATGATATTCATGTGGACAAGCACGCCACGCGGCTAACATCTTCTGATATTTATCTGCCATACAAATTTGTGCATCACTATCATTAGAATAGAATACAACATCAGTATAAAGTTTTTCGCTTTCGCGTAAGAATTTGACATATTGACAATATTTTTTCTCTCTTACGGCACAATAGCCTACAAATTTAATTTGATGTTCACTCACCGCAGATTTATCGCTTAAGTTATTAAAAGAAACTTGTAATGCATGATACATTTCTAATGTATCGCGTACTATCTTACATTCAGCTTCATTTAAATAAGAGAAACCTTTATCTAATTCTTGTAGTTCTTTCGCAAAACCACACTGAACAATCGTTTTTAAACGGCGAAAATGATTTGCTTGTTCAGGGTTAAGTAATGCCATTAATTCATATTGATTAGCTAAAATCAATCGCTGGGTGGAGGTCATTTCCATGATGCTATCCTTCTTAAAATACTAAAAAACTTTGACGGCGCTTACTGTAAAAGATTAACGTTCGCCTGTCCTTAATTTGAATCAAAAAAAGAGAAAATAGACACTATTAGTCAATTTCATCAACAATATTTTTATCTAATGTTTCTTTTGCTTTTGTTTCTGCCTTACCATCTGAAACTTTAAACTGTAAATTTTGGAAGTACGCTTCTCGATAAGTCACATAAGGATCCTGTGCTTGTTTTAATAACGCATCTTGATCTAGAACACTGGCTCGCTTATCCACACCTTGGATTCCCCATTTTAATAAACTCCAAGGTCCTAATAGTGACAACATTGGATAAGTCATATCAACCAAATGTCCGATATCTTGACGTGGTGTTGCAGCACCATATCCTGGTAACACAACATAACTCCCGGTTCCCATTCCATAGTGTCCTAACATATCACCAAATTCACGACTTTCTTGTTTTCTCAACGGTTTACTTGCACTAGCAATATCAATAAATCCAGCTAAACCAAATACACTATTGATCCAGAAACGGTCAAAATGCACCATCGCTTGTTTAAAATTACCCTCTAATAAACGGTTTACAAAACTCATCGGTTCATCTAAGTTACTGGTAAAATTCGTTAACCCTGTTTTTACTGGTGCAGGAACATAATCACGCCAACCTTGTGCAACTGGACGTAAAATATAAGGATCAAGATAGTTATAGTTCACATTCCACATTGCACGGTTAAAACCTTGTAATGGATCATTCCGCTCCCCCGATTCATTATGACTAGCGCATCCTGCCGTTACCGCAGTAGCTATTGCAACTACTAATAATTTTTTACTGAATAATATCTTCATTTGCTATTTCCACCTTAGATCAATATTGCTCTTTATTTTAATCAAAATTTCAACGTAAAAAAATGTTTCGCTGAAAATAACACTTGCCTTTAATGAATAAATATTCAAAAATAGTGCATATTTTTTCAATAATAAACAATCTTTTATTTGTATTTAAACGTTTGCTCCATTAAAATAACGCGATTTTTTCCCTTTTGTGAAAAAATATTCAGACACGATTTAGCCAACATGGTAAAAGTATTATGATGTTACCGTTTGATCTAAGTTGTGGTTAATGAGCATTCGTAAGTGTTCGACCAAACACATAAATTTTAATTTAGGAGTAATTGATGTCTGAACAAGCTATTCTTGTCCTTGCTGATGGTTCTATTTTTCATGGTACTTCAATCGGCGCATTAGGGCACACTATTGGTGAAGTCGTATTTAACACTTCAATGACGGGTTATCAAGAAATTCTCACCGATCCATCCTACACCAAACAAATTGTTACATTAACTTACCCTCATATTGGTAATACAGGTACAAATAGCGAAGACGTGGAATCCAATGCTATTTATGCTGCTGGTTTAATTATTCGTGATTTACCGTTATTACACAGCAACTTTCGTAGTGAAATGTCATTACAACAATATCTTACACAAAATAATGTTGTAGCGATTGCGGATATTGATACCCGTCGTTTAACACGTCTATTACGTGATAAAGGAGCCATGCCTGGTTGCATTATGGCAGGAGAAATTGATGAGAAAAAAGCACTCCAGTTAGCCCAAAGCTTTGGTTCTATGGCAGGTAAAGATTTAGCCAAAGAAGTCACCTGTAATGCACCTTATGATTGGACTGAAAAAGTATGGCAATTAGGTGTTGGTTATCCAAAACAAACTAATTTCCGTTTCCATGTTGTAGCTTATGATTTCGGGGTGAAACGTAATATTTTACGGATGTTAGCGGAACGAGATTGTCGTATCACGGTTGTCCCAGCGACCACACCAGCCCAAGAAGTATTAGCACTTAACCCTGATGGGATATTCTTATCTAATGGTCCAGGCGATCCAGAGCCTTGTGAGTATGCGATTACCGCGATTCAAGCATTATTAGCAAGTAAGAAACCTATTTTCGGTATTTGTTTGGGTCATCAGCTCTTAGGACTTGCTGTTGGCGGTAAAACCAAAAAAATGGCATTTGGCCACCACGGTGGTAATCATCCAGTAGAAAATCTTGATACACAAAAAGTATTAATTACAAGCCAAAATCATGGCTTTGAAGTGGATGCAGACAGTTTACCTAATAATGTACGTATTACGCACCGTTCTTTATTTGATGGTTCTGTTCAAGGGATTGCATTAACTGATCAGTCTGCATTCTCATTCCAAGGACACCCAGAAGCTAGCCCAGGACCACATGATGTTGCTTACCTATTCGATAAATTTATTCACGAAATGGAAGTTGCTCGTCATACCCATACTGCTGCTTCTTATGTAGTTCGTTACTAAAAATGATAAAAAATTAACGGAAAATAGATTATGCCAAAACGTACAGATATAAAATCAATCCTCATTATTGGGGCAGGTCCAATTGTTATTGGTCAAGCCTGTGAGTTTGACTATTCAGGCGCACAAGCTTGTAAAGCGCTACGTGAGGAAGGTTATCGAGTTATTTTAGTAAACTCAAACCCAGCCACTATTATGACAGATCCTAATATGGCTGATGTCACTTACATTGAACCAATTCGTTGGCAAACATTAGCTAAAATTATTGAAAAAGAACGTCCAGATGCTATTTTGCCAACAATGGGTGGACAAACCGCATTAAACTGTGCATTGGATCTATCCAAAAATGGTATTTTAGCCCAATATCAAGTAGAGCTTATCGGCGCTACTGAAGATGCCATTGATAAAGCGGAAGATCGTGGTCGCTTTAAAGAAGCAATGCAAAAGATTGGACTAAATACGCCAAAATCTTTCGTGTGCCATAGCTTTGCTGAAGCATGGCAAGCTCAAGAGGAAGTCGGCTTCCCAACATTAATTCGTCCATCTTTCACTATGGGAGGATCGGGCGGTGGTATTGCCTATAACCGTCAAGAATTCCAAGAAATTTGTGAACGTGGTTTTGATGCTTCTCCTACCCATGAATTACTTATTGAACAATCGGTATTAGGTTGGAAAGAGTATGAAATGGAAGTGGTTCGTGATAAAGCTGATAATTGTATTATCGTTTGTTCTATCGAAAACCTCGATCCAATGGGTGTACACACAGGGGATTCCATTACTGTTGCACCAGCACAAACGCTCACTGATAAAGAATATCAAATTATGCGTAATGCATCTTTAGCTGTATTACGTGAAATTGGTGTAGATACAGGCGGTTCTAACGTGCAATTTGCGATCAATCCAGAAAATGGCGAGATGATTGTGATTGAAATGAATCCGCGTGTCAGCCGCTCTTCTGCTTTAGCTTCCAAAGCAACAGGTTTCCCAATTGCTAAAGTTGCTGCTAAATTAGCTGTCGGTTATACATTAAATGAGTTACGTAATGATATTACTGGTGGTTTAATTCCAGCTTCCTTTGAGCCATCTATTGACTATGTAGTGACCAAAGTACCTCGTTTTGCTTTTGAGAAATTCCCACAAGCAGATGATCGCCTTACTACACAAATGAAATCCGTTGGTGAAGTAATGGCAATGGGACGTACATTCCAAGAATCATTGCAAAAAGCATTACGTGGCTTAGAAACAGGTATCTGTGGCTTCAATTTGCGTTCAGAAGATAACGAAAAATTACGCCATGAAATCTCTAACCCAGGTCCAGAACGCCTATTATATGTTGCTGATGCGTTTGGTCTTGGTTGGTCAATTGAAGATGTATATCGCTATACCAAAATTGATCCTTGGTTTTTAAGACAAATCCAAGATTTAGTCTTAGAAGAGCTTGTACTTGAAAAGAAAACGTTTGAGCAATTAGATTACGCAGAATTACGTCGTTTAAAACGTAAAGGCTTCTCTGATAAACGTATTGGTCAATTAACCAAAACTAGCGAAGCGGAAGTAAGACAACGTCGTTATCAATTAGATTTACATCCTGTTTATAAGCGAGTCGATACCTGTGCAGGTGAATTTAAATCTGACACAGCTTATCTCTATTCCACTTATGAAGAAGAGTGTGAAGCTAATCCATCTAATCGTAAAAAAATTATGATTCTTGGTGGTGGTCCAAACCGTATTGGTCAAGGTATTGAATTCGACTACTGTTGTGTTCATGCCGCATTAGCGTTACGTGAAAGCGGTTTTGAAACTATTATGGTGAATTGCAACCCAGAAACGGTATCTACTGATTTTGATACTTCAGATCGCTTATATTTTGAACCGCTTACTCTCGAAAATGTATTAGAAATTATTCATATTGAAAAACCTTATGGCGTAATTGTTCATTATGGTGGGCAAACTCCACTTAAATTGGCTAATGCTCTCCATCAAAATGGTGTCAATATTATTGGTACTTCTGCGGATAGCATTGATGCAGCAGAAGATCGCCAACGTTTCCAACAAATTTTAAATGATCTTCACCTAAAACAGCCTCCTAACCGTACCGCACGTAATAGTGAAGAGGCGGCTCAATTAGCAGATGAAGTTGGTTATCCTTTGGTGGTTCGTCCTTCGTATGTATTAGGTGGACGTGCAATGCAAATTGTATATAACCAAGAAGAATTGAACCGTTATATGCGTGAAGCTGTTCAAGTTTCTGAAGATAGCCCAATTTTATTAGATCACTTCCTTGATAATGCCACTGAAGTTGATGTGGATTGTATTTGCGACGGCGAAACAGTGGTAATTGGCGGTATTATGCAACACGTTGAACAAGCCGGTATTCATAGTGGTGACTCTGCTTGCTCTTTACCTGCATACTCGCTCAGTCAAGAAATCCAAGATGAAATCCGTCGTCAAACTACGGAAATGGCAAAAGCATTAAAAGTAGTTGGTTTAATGAACATACAATTTGCGATTCAAAACAACACTATTTATGTCTTAGAAGTCAATCCTCGCGCTTCACGTACAGTACCATTTGTAAGTAAAGCTACTGGTGTGCCATTAGCTAAAATTGCCGCACGTGTGATGGCAGGGATCTCTTTAACTGAACAAGGTTTTACTCAGGAAGTTATTCCAGAAAAATTCTCTGTGAAAGAAGCCGTATTCCCATTCATTAAATTCCCTGGTGTAGATACCATTTTAGGCCCTGAAATGCGTTCTACTGGTGAAGTTATGGGGGTTGGTACGACATTTGAAGAAGCATTTATCAAAGCACAATTAGGGGCAGGTGAACATATTCCACATAACGGTAAAGTTTTCTTATCGATTGCGGATCAAGATAAACAACGTTTATTGCCTATCGTGAAATTATTACAACGCTTAGGTTTTGGTTTATGTGCAACTTATGGTACAGAACAGTTCCTTGCGGAACATGGCATTATCGTTCAGCATGTAAATAAAGTCCGTGAGGGCCGTCCTCATATCGTAGATGCAATTAAAAACGGTGAAATTTCTTTAGTTATCAATACGGTTGATGGTAAACCTGAATCTATTGCGGATAGTCATTCGATTCGTCGTAATGCATTACAACATAAAGTGATGATTCAGACCACGATTAATGGTGCATCAGCCTTAGTCAGTGGCTTAGGAAAACTTGATCAACTCGGTATTTATTCACTACAAGATTAATCACTTTATCCCCTGTTATGTTACAAATAGCAGGGGATATTCCTTTTTACGCCTTCCACTTTTTACTCAAAACTTCTCTTTTTATAATTCAAAAGCAAACGTTTGCATTTTTCGATAGTAGATTTTTTTTATCTCAGGTAAAATTCACCCCTATTTTATTTCTTGTCATTTTTTAGAAGGTATTTCAATGGCTAATATGCTCGAACAACGTTTTGAACTTACTGCCCGCAACAGTTCTTTACGTCAGGAAGTAATTGCTGGGCTCACCACATTCTTAGCAATGGTCTATTCTGTGATCGTTGTCCCTGGAATGTTAAGTAATGCTGGCTTCTCTGCTGAATCCGTATTTATTGCAACCTGCTTAGTTACTGGTCTAGGATCAATCCTAATTGGTTTCTGGGCAAATGCACCAATGGCGATTGGTGTGGCAATTTCGTTAACTGCTTTTACTGCATTTAGTTTAGTGCTTGGTCAAAAAGTGAGTGTCCCTGTTGCTTTAGGTGCAGTTTTCCTAATGGGGGTTTTATTCAGTATCATCTCTGCCACTGGGATCCGAGCATGGATTTTACGCAATCTTCCTGCCAGCATCGCCCACGGCGCAGGTATCGGTATTGGTTTATTCTTACTTTTAATTGCTGCGAATGGTGTTGGTCTTGTTGTCGGTAATAATGCTGGGCTCCCAGTCAAACTTGGTGATTTCACTTCATTTCCAGTTATCATGTCATTACTTGGTTTAGCAGCGATTATTGGTCTTGAACGTTTAAAAGTAAAAGGCGGAATCTTATTCGTTATCATCGCAATTACTTTAATTGGTTTAATTTTTGATCCAAATGTCAAATTTGCGGGTCAAATTTTTAAACTGCCTTCTTTTGGAGAAACCTCTCATTTCTTACAACTTGATATTGTTGGTGCCTTACAACCAATGGTATTACCTGCTGTATTTGCTTTAGTCATGACAGCTGTATTTGATGCGACCGGAACAATCCGAGCCGTTGCAGGACAAGCGAATTTACTCGATAAAGATGGACAAATCATTAATGGGGGTAAAGCCTTAACTTCTGACTCAGTAAGTAGTATTTTTTCAGGTTTATTTGGTACTGCACCTGCAGCTGTCTATATTGAATCTGCTGCTGGTACTGCGGCAGGCGGAAAAACAGGAATTACTGCAATCGTTGTTGGTGCATTATTCTTATTAATGTTGTTCTTCCAACCACTTGCTGCATTAGTTCCTGGTTATGCGACAGCACCTGCATTAATGTACGTTGGATTATTAATGTTAAGCAATGTGACTAAATTAGATTTTGATGATTTTGTTGGTGCAATGAGCGGTTTAATCTGCGCAGTATTTATTGTTCTCACTGCAAATATTGTTACAGGTATTATGCTTGGTTTTGCTTCATTAGTGATTGGACGTATTGTCGCTGGCGAAGTGCGTAAACTCAATCTAGGCACAGTAATTATTGCGATTATTCTTGTTATCTTCTACGCAGGTCACTGGGCTATCTAATTTTACGCTAACGTGTATGAATTTATGCTTCATACACGTTTATTTTCTCTACAAAAACACGTTTTCAATGTGCGTTAATATTAATTTTATGTTATTTTGGATACGTGTTTTTTCTATTAATCAAAGGTTTTTTATTTATGGAAAAAGTGATTATCGATGAGAGTCAGTTTTTTCGTACGATTTCACGCATTTCTCATGAAATTATTGAGAAACATCAAACACTTGATGATTTAATTATTGTCGGAATTAAACGCCGTGGTGCAGAAATTGCCGAATTACTTCGTCAAAAAATAGCACAATTAACCAATATAACGCTGCCTTATATGGAGCTAGACATTACGCTTTATCGAGATGATCTTCAATATGCAGATCCTACTGAGCTTCCTGTTTATCATGGTGCATCTGAACAAATAAATATCCAAAATAAAAATGTCATTCTTGTTGATGATGTATTATTTACTGGAAGAACTATTCGAGCAGCATTAGATGCATTAATTGATTTCGGACGAGCAACACGCATTGAACTAGTCATCTTTGTTGATAGAGGACATCGTGAATTACCAATTCGAGCCGATTATGTAGGTAAAAACGTACCCACTTCTCGACAAGAACAAATTCAGGTAAAAACAATGAAATTTGATGGTTGTTATCAAGTGGATTTATTAAAACCTGAATGAAACCTTTTAAATTTTTAATACTCTAACCAAATCGTGATATTAAATGGCAAAAATAGGACAATATGGTATGAAAAATAAATGGATCAAATTGCTTCTTTTAGCAGGTTGTTTATCAGTTGCAGCAACCAGTTTCGCAGTAGAAAAAGTGGTTGCTACGGTTAATGGTACCCCAATCCTCAACAGCCAAGTAAGCAAAGCTTTAGGAAAAAGAGCCAATACCCCTGCAAATCGTGCAGCCGCATTAGATGATATTATTGATGATATGTTAGTACAAAAAGCGATTGCTGATGCTAAAATTTCTGTATCTCAACAACAAATTCAACAAATTATGCATCAAATTGCCGATCAAAACGGTTTAACCTACGGACAATTCTTAGATGCATTGGATTATCAAGGTATTGGTGAAGCAAAATTCCGTCAACAAATTGCTCATCAAATTATTATGGGGCAAGTCCGTAATAAAGCGATTAGTGAAAGTATCTCGGTATCACGTGAACAAGTTGAGCAACTTGCAAAACAGATGTATAACGATGCAAAACAAAAAGGTACGTTAAAAACTGTTACTGCTCCAGAATATTTAGTCAGTCATATCCTAATCAAAACTAACCCATTGCTAAATGATACTCAAGCAAAACAACAACTAACCTCATTACGCGCAGATATTCTTGCTGGTAAAACCTCCTTTGCTGATGCAGCAAAAACCTATTCTAAAGATTATCTCTCAGGTGCTAATAGCGGTAGCTTAGGTTGGAACTTCCCTGAAGTGTATGAACCACAATTCCAAGTTATGATTAAAAACACAAAAAAAGGGGCTATCTCTCAACCATTTAAAACAAAATATGGCTGGCATATTTTGCAAGTGGTCGATACCCGTAAGGGAGATAGAACCAAAGACAGCTATATGCAAAAGGCTTATCAACAAGTCGTTAATCAACAAGCGATGGAAGCCTCAAAAGACTGGGTAAAAACTTTACGCCGTTCAGCTGATATTAAGATTTTGCAAAAATAATCTTTGTAGCATAAACTGCACTAATTACAGACCGCACATCATGTGCGGTCATTTTTTCCATAATCGATAAATAGTAATAGACGAAATAGCACTATGAATTCAAAAACACATCTTGGGCATACAGCTCGTAAACGTTTTGGGCAAAACTTCTTACATGATAATTACATTATTCAAAGTATTGTGGCTGCGATTAATCCACAAAAAGATGATTTTTTAATTGAGATTGGTCCAGGACTTGGCGCCTTAACTGAACCTGTTGCAGAACAAGTTGATCATCTTACCGTTATTGAACTGGATAGAGATCTTGCTGAAAGATTACGTCACCATCCTTTCTTACATCAAAAATTGACGGTAATTGAACAAGATGTGATGCGTTTTGATTTCCAACAACTAGCACAAGAAACACAACAACCTTTACGCGTGTTTGGCAATTTGCCTTATAACATTTCTACACCGCTTATGTTTCATCTTTTCCAATATCATAATGTCATTCAAGATATGCACTTTATGTTACAAAAAGAGGTCGTAAACCGTTTATGTGCCGGCGTTAATAGTAAAGCTTATGGTAAGCTGACAATTATGGCGCAATATTTTTGCCAAGTCATTCCTGTATTAGAAGTACCACCAACAGCATTTAAACCAGCGCCTAAAGTAGATTCTGCTGTGGTACGTTTAGTACCGCATAAAACACTGCCACACCCTGTAAAAGATCTCTATTGGCTAAATCGTGTCTGTACTCAAGCTTTTAATCAACGCCGTAAAACAATACGTAATTCATTAATGGATCTGTTTACCCCAGAACAATTAACCACCCTTAATATTAATCTGACAGATCGTGCGGAAAATCTCTCTATTGCGGATTATGCACGTTTAGCTAACTGGTTAGCCGATAATCCACCACAAACTTCTTCCGATAACTTAGAGGATCTTGAGGCATAATATGGAATATATCACGCTCTTGGTAGGCATTGTTTTTATTCTATGGGGAGCCGATCGTTTTACCGATGGGGCGATAGCCCTTGCTCGCCGTTTTCAGATTAATGAATTAGTGATTGGACTAACAATCGTTGCTTTTGGTACTTCTCTACCTGAATTTATTACTAGTTTTTGGGGAGCATTAAAAGGCAATTCGGGCGTTTCCGTCGGGAATATTATTGGTAGTAATCTGTTTAACACCCTAGTGATTGTGGGAGCAAGTGCAATTGCTACACCGATTGCTATAAAAGCCAGTTCGATTAAAAAAGAGATCCCATTTTCTTTACTCGCGGCAATTGCTTTTATTCTGTTATGTTTTGACAAATTTTTAAATGCTCAAAATACAGATTATATTTCACGTGCCGATGGTTTAATTTTATTACTGTTTTTTATCATTTTCTTAAGCTACACCTTTTCTTCTGCTAAACAACAGGATTTAGAAGCGGATAATGAACCAACCACTTTGTTGCCATTAAGTAAAGTCGCTTTTTATCTTATTATTGGTTTAGCTGTTTTGATTTGGGGTGGTGATCTATTTGTTTCCGGTGCCATTCAAATTGCACAAAATTTTGGTATCAGTGAAGCCGTAATTGGTTTAACTATTGTCGCTGCGGGAACATCTTTACCAGAATTAGCGACTTCTGTTTTTGCCGCAAAAAAAGGTAGCTCAGATTTAGCCATTGGTAATGTAGTTGGTAGCAATATCTTCAACATCTTTTTCGTTATGGGCGCTTGCTCTGCCCTGTTCCCACTTTCAGTCGGCGATATCTCTTATCTTGATTTTGCTATGCTCATTATCAGTACGATTTTACTCTGGCTATTTGCGGCTACAGGCAAAAAAATTACACGCTCGGAAGGGACTATTCTGCTAGCCAGTTATGGTATCTATTTAGCTTATTTATTAACAACGCTTTAAGGAGATAACGTGGCAACGTATATTGTTGGTGATCTACAAGGTTGTTTTGACGAATTACAATTATTACTAGAGAAGGTGTCTTTTGATCCTAAAATTGATACCCTTTATTTAGTTGGCGATCTAGTAGCTCGTGGTGATAAATCATTAGAATGTTTACGTTTCGTCAAATCGCTTGGCTCTGCTGCACAAACAGTGCTTGGTAACCATGATCTCCACTTACTCGCTACTGCATATGGCATCAAAAAAGTAAAAGCAAAAGATCGAGTTGATGCTTTATTTAGTGCTCCTGATTTTGCTGACTTAATTGAGTGGCTACGACATCAACCATTATTAATTGATCACTCACAACAGCAAGGCTTTGTAGTCGTCCATGCAGGAATTAGCCCTGAATGGGATTTAGATACCGCTAAACAATGTGCCCAGGAAGTTGAGCTGGTTTTACAATGTGGTGATTATCAGAAATTATTAACTGAAATGTATAGTGATCAACCAGATCGCTGGTCTGAACAACTCACTGGTATCGAGCGTTTACGTTATAGCATCAATGTATTCACCCGAATGCGTTTCTGTTTTCTTGATAAACGTTTAGAGTTTGCTTGTAAATTACCTCCTCTAGAAGCACCATCAGAATTAAAACCTTGGTTTGAGCTACCTAATTCGCTCTCTCAACCGACAAATATTTTATTTGGTCATTGGGCTAGCCTAATTGATTATCCAACACCAAATATGATTTATGCGCTAGATACGGGATGTGTTTGGGGAAATCGTATGACAATGCTGCGTTGGGAAGATAAACAACTGTTCACGCAAGCTGCTGTGAAAACTTATATTAGCTAATACTCTTCTTAATAGATAAAACAAAAGCCGCTATTAAAGCGGCTTATTTATTGTTCAAAAAACGTTTCTTATTTTACAGCGTCTTTTAATGCTTTACCTGAAACGAATGCTGGTACTTTAGTTGCTGGGATTTTAATTTCTTTACCAGTTTGTGGGTTACGGCCAGTACGTGCTTGACGTTGGTTAACTTTGAATGTACCGAAACCAATTAATTGTACTGGATCACCTGCTTTAAGGCTTGCTGTAATTGCATCTAAAGTTGCTTCTAATGCAGCTTTAGCATCCTTTTTGCTTAACTTAGTGTTTTGTGCAATTACATCAACTAATTCAGTCTTGTTCATAAATAATTACCCTCTATAAATTTACTATGGTTATAAATTGAATAGATTATCTCTGTTTCAATTTCTTTATCGAAAGCCGAGATAGTTTTAATTGGTGAATATCCATTCTTCCACCCCAGCTCAAGCCTTGTCACGAGCCATCAGATTAATCTAACTTTCATCAGATGAAAAGTAATTTATGCTTAAAATTAGAAAAAAGTCACATTAATTGTTAATTTCCACCCCAATATTGCTGATTTTTGTGGCACGGATCTCATTTTTTAACCCGTTAATCACCTCAATGTCCCGCTTTTCTAATTCGTTTAGGGTACGATAAATCGCCCATTGCACATCTAATTCATCACTAATTAGTGGATTATCTTTTAACTCTTTTTCACTAAATTCACGATTCTCTTCTGTTTCTAATAATGCTACAACTGTTTGTAAAGAAAGCACACTCACTTTTACAGCTTGTTCTAACGATTCACCTGCAATAATAGTATGCAATAAATCCGATAATGCTTCACACGCATCTACCGCTGGTACAATGCCAAAAAAGTCATAATCATTAATATCTGGAATCACAGCTTCTAACTTCTCTAATTGATGCTCAAAATTAATATTCGCATCTTTAACAGTTAGATATTCCCACACTAAGTTTAGAATATTGTGATAAATTTTCGCCTGTTGAGGTTGCTCCGTAATTTGGCAAAACATCGCAAAATTTGGATACATACGCTCACAAAGACAAGCCATAAATACAATCTGTTGCCAGCTTTCTAAATTAGCTAAACGCTTTTGAATTGGATTTCTCATTTCTCTTAATCCTTAAACTGTTTTATAAGGCTGAGAATAACGATGAATCGCATCTACAAACACTTTTGGGCTTTCTACTGGTACATCTTGATGAATACCATGCCCCAAATTAAACACATGACCAAAGCCATTACCATACCCTGCCAGAATCGTTTTCACTTCTTGTTCAATGCGTTCTGGTGCAGCATATAATACACTTGGATCCATATTCCCTTGCAATGCAACCTTATCCCCTACACGTGCTTTAGCTTTTGCAATATCGATAGTCCAATCTAAACCAATCGCATCACATCCTGTTGCCGCGATCGCTTCTAACCACAAGCCACCACCTTTCGTAAATAAAGTAACTGGCACTTTACGCCCGTCTGCCTCACGAATTAATCCAGCAACAATCTTTTCCATATAACGTAATGAAAAATCTCGGTATTCTAAATGTCCTAATACACCGCCCCAAGTATCAAATACCATTACAGCTTGTGCACCTGCTTTAATTTGTGCATTCAAATATAAAATAACACTATCTGCCAACTTATCTAATAAACGGTGTAATAGTTGTGGTTCACAATAAAGCATTTTCTTAATCTTGGTAAATGCTTTGCTGGATCCACCTTCCACCATATAGGTTGCTAAGGTCCAAGGGCTACCAGAGAAGCCAATTAAAGGCACTTCACCTTTTAACTCGCGACGAATTGTTCTTACTGCGTTCATCACATAGCCTAACTCATCTTCTGGATCTGGAATCGGTAACTGCTCAACATCCGCCAGTGATTGGATAGTTTTAGCAAATTTTGGTCCTTCCCCAGCCCCAAAACTTAACCCTAATCCCATTGCATCTGGAATTGTTAAAATATCAGAAAACAAAATAGCTGCATCTAATGCATAACGACGTAATGGCTGTAATGTCACTTCACAAGCTAACTCTGCATTACGGCATAGTGACATAAAATCACCCGCTTCTGCACGAGTCGCTTTATACTCTGGCAGATAACGTCCAGCTTGACGCATCATCCAAACGGGTGTCATATCCACAGGCTGGCGTAATAATGCACGTAAATAGCGATCATTTTTTAATTCGGTCATAAACTTTTAATCCTCTGCACAGAGTGCTAATGTTGTTTTAATTAATTTGCGCGCAATTGTTCCTTCGGGCGGTAATTGCGGTAACGGTTTATCATAACGGAACCATTTTGCATCATGAATTTCACTATCTTGTAGGTGAATATCGCCACTCTCATAATCAGCTAAAAAACCAACCATCAAAGAATTAGGAAATGCCCAAGGCTGACTAGCAAAATAACGAACATTTTTTACTTTAATACCTACCTCTTCAAAAATTTCACGATGTACAGTTTGTTCCAAACTTTCTCCCGCTTCTACAAACCCTGCTAACGTTGTATAGATACCACCAATATGGCGTTGATGATTGGCTAATAAAATTTCTTTTCCTCGTCTAACTGCAACAATAATCGACGGACAAATTACTGGGTAATGACGATAGCCACATTTTGGACATTCCACTGCAAATTCATCTGTTGGTAAATAATTACGTTCACCACATTTACTGCAAAAACGGTGTGTTGTAAAAAAATAATTTAGCGCCACACCTCGATTTAATAGATTGAACTCGTCTTCACTACGATAAAGTTGATCCCGTAAAGAGGTATATGAATGTTGCTGATCATTTGGGATTTCTGCAATTAACCATAATGGTTGCTGCCTAAATTCACCAATCACACAGCCCTGTAATCCAACAACACCACATTGTTCAGCAGTACCAAAAGGTAATTCTCCATCTTGTAAATAAAGTGCTGATCCTTGAGTTAATAACCAATATCCTTGATCTGTTATTTGAATAGTCTGCATCATCGTTTTTTCCTCATTTTAATTATTAACGTGCGACTTTCTAAAAAGTTCTTTTCCCAGCAGCTATTATAGCTGAATTTCCTGTATTTCTTGGCTTTTTCCTTAATCTTCTAACGGATTTAATGCATTAATTACCCGAATCTCTTCAAATAGCGATAATTCGGACATATAGATCGGACGTAATTGTAATTGCTGATGATCTAAAAGATATTGGCGTTGTGTTCCTGCAAGTAATGGTGTATCCGGTGTGAACCATTCTCCCTGTCGTAAAAAAGCTAAATTACCAATACTACAATCAGTCACTTTATCTTGTTGAATAATCAAAATCTCATCTGCTGTTTGCCGCTGTTGATATAACAAGTTGAGTTGCTGACGATCACAATACTTAAATTGATAATTTAGATTTTCAGCCATAATAGGCTGGAAAGAACGAAACTGGCGCCGTTGATAAGGATAAAACTGAATCTGAATTTGGTTTTTGCCGTAATCCACTCGACAGCGTACTAGCCCTTGCTGAAATTCAGGTGGAATAGCAATCATACTTGCTAAATCAACCAATCCATTCTCATCCTGTGGATAAAGTGCTTCCATCGTCCGCTGATAACGTGCTTGATGGTATGCCAAACGCTGAATTTTCCCGTCCTGGATCGCTAATGTTTCAAAACATCGAAACATACTTTACCTCTTATTTATCGGAATATAGACTTTTGCCAATAATTCCTCATATTCACTAGTAACTTCACTATACCGAGTAATGCCACCTCCACTGCGAAATTGTAAGCCGTCTTCTGTCTGTTCGATATAACGAATAATCACCGCACTTTCTAAATTTTCACCATCAAAATAACCAAATATACCAGTATAAAACCCACGAGGCTGTTGTTCCGCTTGTTGAATGATTGAAATAGTTTTCTCTTTCGGAGCTCCACTAATAGAACCAGCAGGCAGCAATGTTTTCAATAATGAGATGGGATCTTCACGCCAGTTTTCATCGAGATCACCACAAATTTCTGAACTTGTTTGCCAGATTGCACCACGTGCTGTCTGAATTAATTCGGCATAACGAAAGCGAGAAACTTCAATATTTGTTGCGACCATTGCAAGATCATTCCTAAGCAAATCTACAATGGTATTGTGTTCCCAAAGCTCTTTTTTACAAGACAAAAGCTGTTCTCTAGCATTAGGCATATCTGCTTTAATCGTTCCTTTCATTGGATAGGTATAAATTTTATTGTTGTTGATCCTGATAAAACATTCTGGAGAAAAACACACAAAGCGATCTTGGAAATATAATTTATATGGTGCTTCACTCAGCATAAAAATATCACGCAAACTATAATTAGTTTCAATCTTTGTCGGATAAGTCAAATTTAATAAATAACTATTTCCACGCTGAATCTGCTCCTGTACCAAATTAAACCCTTGCTGGTAATCACTGAATGCCATTGGTTTAGCTGTTAAAGAAAGTGGTTTTACTGGTGTAATAAATGATGAAGGAATGTTATTAATCCCTAAAATATTAAAATAAATTCCTTGTTCTGCTGCTTCGGCAAATGGGATAACTCGTGGCTGTTGCTGTTCAAAATCAATTAAAAAGAAAAAAGGTTCAGTCATAACATTACAATAAAAATGGTGCGCAACACTGTTTAAATTTTTTGCCTGATTCACATAAACAAGGTTGTTTCATAGTTAATTTTGGCAGCACTGTTGGATCAAGAAAATACCAACGATCATGGCTATACACAAAGGCGGATAATTCATGATGGGCCATAGTTGTGCCATTTTGTTGATAATAGGCTTTAAATTCAACTAAAGCGTGATTCTTATCTGCTTCAGGAACAAATTTTATTACTTCTAGCCCACACCATTCTGTACTTAATGACCATTGTCGCAGTGCTTTAGCATTTAATAATGGCTGTTGAGCAGGCACAGTAGTTGTAATGATATAATCAATTTCTGCTAATACAAATGCTGCATAACGTGAACGCATTAATTGTTCTGCATTTTGTGCAAACTTTGTTTGTTGGTGTAATGGCTGACAACAGTCTGTATAGTTTAAACCTGATTGGCATGGACACTGCATAACTTCTGACCTATAAAAAATAATTGCGTAGAATACGAAAAATTCCAGCAAAGAGAAAGAGTTATCTAAAGTTTATAGACGTTTTATTTTTCTATTTGTATGGTAGGCAAATGGTTGTCATTGATTTTGACAACATTAGAAAAACAAAACCTCAGCCAACTGACTGAGGTTTTTATGTATCTAGAATAATTAGAAATTATTCTGCAACAATAATTACGTTTAATGACGCAAACACTTCGCCATGGAATTGGAAACGTACTTCGTGTTCACCAAGGGTACGTAATGGGCCAGTAGGAAGACGCACTTCGCTCTTCGCAACTTCAACACCTTTTGCAGTGATCGCATCAGCGATATCACGTGTACCAATAGAACCGAATAAACGTCCTTCATCACCTGCTTTAGAAGCGATAGTTACTGAACCTAATGCTTGAAGTTTTTCAGCACGGTCAAGTGCAGCTGCTAATGCTTTCGCTGCTTTTTCTTCTAATTCAGCACGACGAGTTTCGAAATACTCGATGTTTGCTTTAGTTGCCATAACCGCTTTTCCTTGTGGGATTAAGAAGTTACGTGCATAACCAGATTTTACATTTACTTGATCACCTACATTACCAAGGTGAACAACTTTATCTAAAAGAATGACTTGCATTACCGTATCCTCTCTTGTTAATTACTGATGATTGTCAGTGTACGGTAACAACGCTAAGTAACGTGCACGTTTGATTGCACGAGCTAATTGGCGTTGGTACTTCGCACGAGTACCGGTAATACGGCTAGGGACAATTTTGCCGCTCTCTGTAATGTAGTTCTTTAATGTAGCAATATCTTTATAATCGATTTCTACTACATTTTCCGCTGTGAAACGGCAGAACTTACGACGACGGAAATAACGTGCCATGTGGCTATTCTCCTAATCTATAAATTCGATTTGCTCGGCATGTAACACTAATTGGTCAATACCCTGATTAGTTTTATGTGAATGGATAAATCCTGAAACACAAACTTTACTGCCGACCGTAATGCCTTGAGTTTTACTTGTTAATTGATGACCGCTAAGTTGAATAGGGATTTTGCACCATGCTTGCCTAGTTAATCCAGCTTCTTGCTGTTGTGAACGATGTTCTAACCAAAATTGGCAATGCGCTATTCCACTTGGGCTTTGATGTCGTTTTGGCTGTGAAACTACAGTTCCGATTAGCGAAAAACGATTATCAATCCTCAAATTACTCTTCAGCATCCTCAAAATCGTTGTTATCAACATCAGCTAAAGCTTTACGATCATCTTTTGCTTTAACCATTGGGGACGCTTCGGTTACGGCGTGCTTAGTACGAATAATTACGTTACGAAGAATTGCATCGTTGTAACGGAAAGTTGTTTCAAGCTCGTCGATGACTTCTTGCGGTGCTTCTACATTCATTAACACATAGTGTGCTTTATGTAGTTTATTAATTGGGTAAGCCAATTGACGGCGGCCCCAATCTTCTAAGCGATGAATTTGACCACCAGCTTCTTTTACAGAACCTGTGTAGCGTTCAATCATGCCAGGTACTTGTTCACTTTGATCTGGGTGAACCATAAACACGATTTCGTAGTGACGCATTACTGCTCCTTACGGGTTAATCAGCCTCCGACTATAGACCAGTCGCCAATCTGCGGAAGCAAGGAACGAAAAAACGGAACGACTGTGAGGCGCAGATTTTACTCAAATCTGCTCAAAAAGCAAGTTAAAAAACTATTTTAGCTGTAAAAGTTGCCACATTTTTTCTGCCACTTGATCCACACTAATCTGTGCCATCAAATCCTTGCCGTACACTTTAGTTCCCCACGGTAATTCCTGCCACTTTTTACCATATTGCTTTTGTGCATTTTCTGCATAGACGGAAACAACATTTTCAACATCATAATAAGGGCCAGTACGTTGTGGATTATGATACGCATATAGTCCCAACACACGAGTTCCTTGCATTGTTGCCATATGTGCTGGTCCTGAATCTGGCGTAATTACAAGATCGACTTCTCCCAGTAAGGCAACTAATTGTTGCAAGCTTGTTTTACCAGCCAAATTCAAAATAGGGAGTGGGCAACGTTGGCAAATTTGTTCTGCCACCGCCATTTCATGTTGAGTTGGTGCACCAGAAATAATCACCTGTACATTTCTTTCGGCGGCCAAACGTGCAATTTCTACATAACGTTCTAGTAACCAATCCTTCTCTTTTTTACTTGAACAAGGTGAAATTAATACTGTTTTACGGGTTGAATCGACAAATTGGCGAACATACTGAAGGTCTTGTTCACTGATTGGAAAATGCCAGCGAGGTGGCTGAATCGGTACACCAATATATTCAGCAAAACTTAAAAATCCATCTAATACGTGATAGCCTTTAGCTTCTCCCACTTTTTTATTGGTAAATAACCACTGCCCCTCTTTCGCTCTTTGTTTATTAAAACCAATTCGATACGTTGCTCGAATACCTAATGAAAGAATCGAGGCTCGAATAGCAACTTGCATATCTAATAACGCATCGAATTTATAAGGGCGTAATTTTTTCCATAAAGCGAATACCCCCTTCCACCCCTGTTTTTTATCAAAAACAATAAATTCAATTCCCGGGATATTTTGCAATAATTGCGCTTCTACCTTACCAATAATCCAAGTAATTTTTGTATTTGGATAAAATGCTTGTATCTGTTGAACTGCCGCTAACGCATTACACACATCCCCAATAGCGGATAATCGTAAAATACATAATGATTGTGGTGGTTGAGAAAATAGAGTCATTATCTTTGCTCACAATATGCTAAAATTGTTGCCTATTTTAATCAAAAACTGGTTTGTTCGCAGTACATTGAGTATAAAAATGAGTCAAATCCACTATTTATTCCACCCCAACTTAGCACAACAAAATCTAGAAAATTATTTTGACCCTGCTTATTGGAAACGACAAAACAAAATTTTAGGTTCCGCAACAGGGCGCGGAGTGACTTGGTTTATCGCTACTGAGCAGCAAGTAAAGTGTAATTCAGCGTTACGCCATTACTATCGTGGTGGCTTATTCGGTAAGCTTATCAAAGATCACTTTTTGTTTACTGGCTTAAATCAATGTCGCAGTATCAAAGAGTTTCAGCTATTGCAACAACTAAAACAAAAAGGATTACCTGTTCCTACACCTATTGCTGCGAGAGTAAAACGTACATTACTCTGTTACCAAGCAGATATTTTGATTGAATTAATTGAAAATGGTCGCGATCTTATTGCGATCTTGCAAGAAAAAATCTTATCTGATGACATTTGGCGACAAATCGGCAAGTTAATTCGCCAATTACATGACCAGCAGGTATTTCATAGCGATCTTAATGCTCACAACATTCTGCTACAATCGCTAGATAATCAGCAATATAAGTTATGGTTACTTGATTTTGATAAATGTGATTTTCGTCAAGGAGATGAATGGAAAGCCGCCAATTTACAACGGCTTTATCGATCATTTCAAAAAGAGATACATCGTTATCAAATTCAGTTTACACCACAAAATTGGCAAACTTTACTGCAAGGCTATCATTCACATTGAGCAATATATTGAAAAACACGCTCTGGTACTAATTTACCAATATCCCCACCATGCAGTAAGATTTCTCTCACCATAGTTGAAGAAACATAAGACCATTTTTCTGATGGTGGGAAAAATAGACTCTCTACTCCATTAGTTAGCAGACGATTTAGATGAGCTAATTGTAGTTCATAGTCAAAATCACTTGATGTTCTTGCACCACGAATAATCCCTTGCACATTTTTCTCTAAAATAAGGTGAGCCAATAACCCATCAAAAGCAATAATCTCAACATTTGGTAATTCCACCGTTGCTGCTTTTACCATTTCCAATCGCTGTTGCAAAGAGAACATCGGCTTTTTACTTGGGCTAGCCGCAACCGCTACAATTAATTTAGGAAATAACTTCGCCGCACGACAAATAATATCAAGATGTCCATTTGTAATTGGATCAAACGTTCCAGGATAAATCATTGTAATCATGATGTTTTTACTCACTCAAATAAGGTTTTAATAAAGCTAAAGTTTGCTGTAAAGCACCACGGTTTTGTTGTAAAAAAGAAAATCCTTTTTCTCCATACTGTTTTACGGCTTCAGGATCAGTTAGTAGTAATGATAATGCTAAAGCTAAACTTGTCACCGAACTTTCCACAATCATCACGGCTTGGATTAAGGTTAATTGTTGATAAATTTGTTTAAAATTAAAGGTATATTGACCAGAGATAACAGGAATTTTAAACAACAAAGGCTCTAATGGGTTATGCCCACCTCGCTCAATAAGGCTACCACCCACAAAAGCAATATCGGCTAAAGCATAGAGTTTCAACAACTCTCCCATTGTATCTCCTAGCATAACTTGCGTATCTGCAGAAATTATCCCACCCTCGCTACGTTTTTGATAACTTAATCCTGAATTTTGTACTAAGGCTTCTACTTCCGCAAATCGCGCTGAATGGCGAGGAACTAAAATTAATAATAAATCAGGATAAGTTGCCAGCAGTTGTTGGTGTACCTCTAAGATCAATTTCTCTTCGCCTGCGTGTGTACTCCCTGCAATCCAAACAGGACGATCATTAAACATCTGTTGCTTTTGCTGACGATAAGTCGCAATCACCTCATCCGATAAATTTAAATCAAACTTTAAATTACCTGTACAGCTAACTTTTTCTGCTGGTACGCCTAAATCTCGATAACGCATAGCACTTAATTCATCTTGTGCTGCAACGGCAGTAAATCCTTGCCATACATTGGTTAGTGCAGCCTGAAAATAACGATAATGTTTTGCTGATTTTGCTGATAATCGCGCATTGATTAATAAGGTAGGAATTTGTGTTATACGTAATTGATGTAATAAATTAAACCACAATTCAGTTTCTACAATAATAAATGCTTTTGGCTGTAACTGTTGTAAAAACCGCTTCATCAACAAAGGCAAATCAAACGGCAGATAACAATGTTGCACTTGTTCACCAAATAACAATTTAACTTGGTCAGAACCACCTGGTGTGAATGTAGTAATGGTTAATCTTGTGTTGGGATATTGTGCCAATATCTGTCGAATCAGTGGTGCGATCAATAACACTTCACCCACAGAAGCCGCATGAATCACAATACTGTTTTTCTGCAATGGAACTTTAAATAGAGCAAAACGTTCTACCCACCGTAGCCGATACCCTTTTTCCTTACGGCTTTTAACCAAAAACAATAGTAAGATAAATGGTAATAATAGAAAGAATAATAGTGTATAAATTAAACGTAGCATCTTTATCCATCATTAATGATTATAAGCCTGAATCTTATCATCTTTTTACTGAATATGTTAAACTGAACGCATTATTCTAAAGATTCAACATTCTCAAGGAAAGAACTATGTCATCACCACGTCTTGCTGTAGCACTAATTGTTAAAAATGAAGCAGAAAATCTAATTTCTTGTTTAGAAAGCATTAAAGATTGGGTTGATGAAATTGTTATTGTTGATTCAGGCAGTACCGATTCAACTTTAAATATAGCTCATCAATATACTAATAAAGTTTTTTCTCATCCACATTGGCAAGGTTTTGGAAAACAAAGACAAATTGCACAAAGCTATATTGAAAGTGAATATGTATTATGGTTAGACGCAGACGAGATCATTACTCCTGAATTAAAACAAAGTATCCTTTCTGCCATACAACAAAATAAACCTAATACAATCTACCAAATTGGTAGGCTTAGTGAAGTTTTTGGCAGAGAAATTCGTCACTCTGGTTGGTATCCTGACTTTGTTACTAGACTTTATCGCACTCAAGATACTCAATATAATGATTCCCTTGTTCATGAAAAAGTTATCCAACCAAAAGGCTTTACTTTAGAAAAATTAAATGGTGATTTATTACACTATACTTATAAAGATCTTCATCATTATTTAGTTAAATCAGCGAACTATGCAAAAGCATGGGCTGACCAAAAAGAGACTCAAGGTAAAACATCTTCTCTTGCTAAAGGTCTATCTCATGCTTTAGGCTGCTTTATCAAAATGTATCTACTTAAAGCTGGATTTCTAGATGGTAAACAAGGATTTTTATTAGCAATCTTATCATCACACTCTACTTTTATTAAATATGCTGATTTGTGGATTAGAAAACAAAATCATTAAAGATTCAATGACTTAATAAACGGTATAGCTCTTTCTATCACTACTGTAATATCTATTTGTGACATTTGTGTTTCTTCTGGATTTTTATGATCTGCACTAATTAATAACTGCTTAGTTGTTTCATTGATTGGTTGCCAACGCAATGCACAAGCCGATCGTTTACTAGGATAAAACCCGATAACAGGTTTATTTAATGAAGCTGCCAGATGTAAAGGTCCTGTCGAACCAGCAATAAATAAATCACAACACGCAATAGACTTTGCAAAATCCACTAATCCATCATTTTTATCGTATATGATTACTCTCTCATCATTAATAAAACGCTGTAATTTTAATGCATTTTCACATTCACCTTTACCAGCAGTTAATATAATTTGATAATCAAAATAACTCATTAATGCCTTAGCTAATCGAGCATACTGCTGTAATGTTAAATTTTTTGCTGATCCTCCAGTACCTGAGTGAATAAAACACCACTTTCTCTCTGTTGATAATTTAAGTTGTTGAATAAGTTTAGTACGTTGCAATTTAAGGATATCATTTTCAAATTGAAAGTAAGGTAATTTTGGCTCAATAGCTTCAATATTATTTGTTTTTAGAAAATATCTTACAAGATCCAAATTATAAACAAACTCCGGTTTTTCTGATTTAGAACGTCGTTGGGATAGCCGATAGTTATATAAGAATTGAATAATTTTTGTTGCAGGCGCTAACCGATAAGGTATTTTTGCTCTCCATAACAAAGTAGCATTATACCGATCTGAGAAAAAAGCAATTACACTATCAAAATGTTGTTGCCGTATTTTTGATAACATTTTTTTCTTTTCAGCTTTAGAACTATTTTTTCCTACATCAATAATCACATTATCAATGTAAGGGCATGCTTGAGCTAACTCCGAAGTATATTCAGGAACAAGTGCCGTAATTCTGGATAATGGTAATGAGCGTTTTAACATAGCAAACGCAGGCCATGCTAATAAAAAGTCTCCTAACTTATCATTTCTAACAACTAAAATATTCTGATTCTTCACTTTAGTCTCCTTTTAATGTTCATAAAAATACCCTAAATAATCTCTTATTTAGGGTATTTCATTATCCACTAATACTTAATTATTAGTCCTTCACACGTGATACATATTCACCAGAACGGGTATCAACTCGGATTACTTCACCAATTTGTACGAAAAGTGGTACACGAACAACTGCACCAGTGCTTAATGTAGCTGGTTTACCACCAGTTCCCGCAGTATCCCCTTTTAAACCTGGATCAGTATCAACAACTTCTAACTCTACGAAGTTTGGTGGAGTTACACTGATCGGTGAACCATTCCATAAAGTAACGATACATTCTGCTTGATCTAACAACCATTTATCATTATCACCAACTGCTTTTGCATCCGCTGCAAGTTGTTCAAATGTTTCGTTATTCATAAAATGCCAGAACTCTTCATCTTTGTATAAGAAAGTTAAGTTAGTATCAACAACATCAGCTGCTTCAACAGTAGTACCTGATTTGAAGTTTACATCTAATACTTTGCCAGAAATAAGTTTACGAATACGAGTACGGGTAAATGCTTGACCTTTACCTGGTTTCACAAATTCATTTTCAACAATTACACAAGGCTCACCGTCTTGCATAAATTTAAGACCTGGTTTGAAATCACTGGTAGAATAACTTGCCATAATATCCTCATTAATGAAAAAATAGCGTCCTTTATTTTAAATACAAAGGCTCACGTTTTTAAAAGTACTTATGATAACTCAAAACCACCTGATTAGAGAAGTATCAAGTTGGACAGATTATCTCGTGACTGCAATTTCTGATCCAATTAAATTACTCAAATTATTAGAGCTTCCTATTGAAAACTATCAGCAAGACTTAGCCGCACGCCGCTTATTTGCTATGCGTGTTCCATCACCTTTTATTGCAAAAATGCGCAAAGGGGATGCTAATGACCCACTTTTTTTACAAGTTATGACGAATCAATCAGAGTTTTTAGCAACGCCTGGATTTGTCAAAGATCCTCTACAAGAACAAGATAATCCTGTTCCTAATTTATTACATAAATATCACAATCGAGTCTTACTAATGGTTAAAGGTGGCTGTGCTATTAATTGTCGTTACTGTTTTCGTCGTCATTTCCCTTATGCAGACAACCCTGGCAATAAAGCTAATTGGCAACAAGCATTAACGTATATTGCTCAACATCCAGAAATAGAAGAAGTGATTTTTTCTGGTGGTGATCCTTTAATGGCAAAAGATCATGAGCTTGATTGGCTGATAACTGAATTAGAAAAAATCACCCACCTTAAAACGCTACGCATTCATACCCGCTTACCGGTGGTAATTCCACAACGAATCACGGATGATTTAGTGCAACGATTGACCCGTTTATCACTTAATAAAGTCATGGTGTTACATATTAATCATGCGAATGAAATTGATCCTTTATTA
Organism: Gallibacterium genomosp. 3; assembly: GCF_001678475.1. GTDB lineage: Bacteria > Pseudomonadota > Gammaproteobacteria > Enterobacterales > Pasteurellaceae > Gallibacterium > Gallibacterium faecale. The sequence continues at coordinate 45,255 of NZ_JTJR01000022.1, forward strand.
TCAAGTTATCTGAATAAACTCAAACAAGCGGGTATTGTATTACTAAATCAATCTGTTTTATTAAAAGGGATTAATGATCGTGCAGAAATTTTAAAAGCATTAAATGATAAGCTGTTTGCTAATGGTGTACTACCTTATTATTTACACCTTTTAGATAAAGTAGAAGGTGCTAGCCATTTTTGGATCGATGATCAACAAGCTCTTGCCATCTATCGTAAACTAATCATCCTTTCTTCTGGCTATCTTGTGCCTAAATTAGCCCGAGAAATTGCAGGAGAACCGAGTAAAACTTGGTACAGTTAAAATTTTCTACCATAAATCAAGATTAGGCTTAGTAATACAACTTTTTTTCCTTTAAAATAGCAAATCTAACTAAGCCTAGTGAGTAACAAAACTTCTCACACAGCATTAAGAATTCTCAATATAAGGCTATCATCCATAGCCCTTATACTATTAGCAAAAATCTTTATCCTATGTATTTAATAGTTTGAGGTATATCGTGAGTAATATCGACAAGGAACAGCAACCTGATCAAGTAGATAATAAGCAGAGTGAATTAAACTTTGATTTTGATGAGTTTGAACCTATTACCCCCAAAAAAGCGACAAAGCTCCCTGAAGCAGAATCTTCATTTTTAGATAAATTAAAAGGATTACTACCGAAAAAAGTAGCAAAACAAGAGACTGCACAACCATCCTTTGAACCAGCTCAAGAAAATAATCAAGCTCAATACAATGAATTTGACGCTGAGCCTGTTGCCGTAACTAAAGCGAGTGCAATTAAAAACTTACCAACACGTTATCGCCGTTTAGCCATTAGTTTAGTTGTTCTATTGGTTATTATCGGTTTATTTATTTGGTTAAAACCAAATAGTCAACCAGTCGATAACCTACAATCACAAGATAATAATTTACCAATTGAATTCCAACCAATTGATCCAAATGCAGCAGAAGCAAATACACCGCCGCAACCAAATGCGACACCAGAAGGAGCTACTGCACCAACAACTGAAACCGCAACTACTACAAATGATGCTGCTGCGACAGCAAATACTTTAACCCAAGATGCAGCAGTAAATCCAACAGCTCAACCTGCGCCAGTCGATAATACGCCAATCACTACTGATGCGCCTACTGCTGCGAACGTTGCTGGATCTGATAGTTCAAGTGTTACACCGGCAGCACTAGCTGAAAAACCAGCTCAACCTGCACTTTCTCAAGAACAAATTAATCAAATTGAGAAAAAAGCTTACCAAGAAGAACAAGCACGTCTTATCGCTCAAGCTAAAGCGCGTGCTGAACAACGTGCTCGCGAAGAATTTAGAGCAAAACAACAGCAAGAAAGTCGTAAAGCACAAGCCTTATTAAATGGCAAAGAAGTTCCTGTTGTTGAAGCTAAACCTGTACCAAGAACAGCGCCAAAAGCGACAACTTCATCTACCGCCTCTACCTCCAGTGGGCAAAGCAAGATGTTAACTGTCCCAGCTGGTACTTCATTAATGCAGGTATTCCGTGATAACAAATTAAATATTGCTGATGTTAATGCAATGACTAAAGCAAATGGTGCAGGTAATGCATTAAGCAGCTTTAAACCTGGCGATAAAGTAGCCGTCAAAGTAAATAATGATGGTCGCGTTTCTGAACTACAATTACCAAATGGTTCAAAATTTATTCGCCAAAGCAATGGTACCTATATCTATAAAAAATAATCTGATAAAAAGCCTATTGCCAAATGGCAATAGGCTTGTCATATTTCTTCATCTTATAAAAAAGTCGGTGTAGTAGACAAAATGGTTGCTGATTTTTAAAAAACTACACCAAGTGGACAAAGTGGTTGCTAATAATTATTTTCTAA